>CAJXUS010000017.1 GCA_913060675.1 uncultured Rhodospirillales bacterium | reverse complement strand
ACGAGATCAGCCTCGGTCTCGTGGGCTCGGAGATGTGTATAAGAGACAGGTTTAACCTTAGAGTTAAAGCGATTGTTTCAACCGTACAAGAATCAGTCTCCGGTTTGGGCGGCACCGCTGAAAATATGAACGTATCAGCTAGTCTGGCACAAAATCAGTCTTCGCAAGCCTCAGAGGCATCTTCTGATGTCTCTCTCAACGTGGAATCTGTTGCTGCTGCATCAGAAGAGCTTTCGGCTTCAATAGAAGAGATCAGTCGGCAGACATCTATGGCGGCGACTGCTTCGCGTGAAGTTAGTGCGGATGCAGAAGAAACGAATAGAGCCGTGGATACCCTGTCAGCTGCAGCAGAAAAAATTGGTGCCGTTGTTGGTCTTATCAGTGAAATTGCAGACCAAACTAATCTCCTTGCCCTTAACGCAACTATTGAGGCTGCACGTGCAGGTGACGCAGGTAAGGGGTTTGCGGTTGTTGCCTCAGAAGTGAAAAGCCTAGCTACCCAAACAGGGACAGCCACAGATGATATTTCTGAACAGGTGTCTGCTATTCGAGATACAGTCCAACAAGCGGCTGAAGCAATCAGGAAAGTTACCAAAGCCGTAGGGAATATGGATGAGATTACCGCGGGTATCGCTGCTGCAGTCACAGAGCAATCCTCTGCTACAGGTGAAATGTCCAGAAATGTGCGCTTGGCTGCTGATGGTACCAGTAAAGTATCTCAGAATATTATGGATGTTATGAAGGCATCTGAAGAAACTGGCGAAGCTGCCAGTGTTGTTTTGTCTTCGTCTAGCCAACTTACAAACGACCTCGAAGCACTATCCCAAGAAGTCGATGATTTCATGGTCGTAATTCGTAAATAAGCTTCTATTCTACAGAATATCATACAGCCTTGAGTGGTGTAAAAAATGTAGCTACTGGTTAGGATTTCTATGTGATTTTAAATGAAATTTGGACTCATAGAGTTTTTCTGGCTGGCACTATATTCAATTTGTATTTCTATTACCGTATAAATACGGATGTATATTCCAAGGAGATGAAGTCATTTGTCTTAAATAAATTCTACCTGGGAAATGTGTTGAATTAGTATGGATTAAGTTACAAAACGTTAATTCAATGTTGTTTTTCTAAGTGAGCTAATTCTTTGTGTAACGGTTAAGGATATTTTTTATGAATTTTAAATTTTACCTTGCCGATATTAAATGCACTAGGAAAAAAGCTTAATATGATGTATTTTGCAACTTGTAGGTTTCAAAAATTACTTCAAAGTTTGTCGAGGTATAAGCTTTGATTTGTAATTTAGAAATAAATACTTGAAGTCAAATGGATCGTCATTAATCGGATAAATAACAGGTGTAGCAGAGGTCTATGGCTCCCTGGTTTATCCGTAAAAGGTAACTAAAGTAGGAATGGGTGTTAGAAAATTTATTTCCATTCCAATTTGCGTAACTTGTAAATGCAACTGATCGTTTAAAAGTACTGAAATGTTCAGTTTCATCATTACTTCAAGTCAGGGAGGTGTCTCAGTCAACTTGTCCTAAATATCGTCATTAAATATCAAGCAAAAATCAAAAACAGCCTACTTGCAGATAAACTGTAAAATGGACTGTGAACAGGGACACTCCTCATTGAACAGGTGAAGGAGTTTGGGAGAATTAATATGACTATACTTAAAAAAACATCACTTAGCCGCCGTAAAGTTCTTAAAGGCGCAGCTATCGCTGGAGCATCAACACTCGCAGCCCCAGCTTTTATCAAGAATGCTCTATCTTCATCAGGCGAACTCAATGTCATGATGTGGTCTGATTATCTACCGGAAGAATTTAAAGAAGCGTTCAAAAAAGAAACCGGTATTGTTATCAACCATACTGGCATTGGATCTAACGAAGAAATTATCAATAAACTGCGTGCTACACGTGGCCGTGGCTTTGATGTTATCTCGCCAACAAATATGCGTGCGCAACAGTGGGAACCGCTTAATTTGTTGCAGCCATTTGACTTAAATAAAGCCCATGTTGATCGGGTAAATCCTGCAATGGCTAAAGTTGGTGAAACCGACTGGAACTTTGATGGCAAAGGCTCACATTGGCTTCCTCAACTTTGGGGTACAGAGGCTGTTGCTTGGCGTACCGACAAATGGACACCAGAAGGCGGGGTCCCTAGCTATGGCGACCTTTGGAAAGATGGTGGTGAAAATACCATGATGGGGCGTCCACACTCTATGATGCTGGGTGCTGGCCTTTATATGGAAACCATTGGTGAACTCGCACCAGGTGATGTTAAACGTGCTTATAAAAGCGAAGAAGATATGAAAGAGGTTTGGTCAAAAATCACCAAATTCTGTATCGATCGCAAAGCCAACGTCAAAAAATTCTGGAATGATGCTGATGGTCAGAAAAATGGCTTAATGCAAGAAGATGTAATCATGGGCCAGACTTGGGATGGACCTATCCTTGCGCTTAAAGGTGAAGGTAATCCCGTTCAATATCAAGCACCTAAAGAAGGTGCTCTGGCTTGGGTTGATGGTCTTGCAATGCCTAAAGGCGCGAAGAACATTGATCAAATTTATGCCTTCCTTGAGTTCTCTTATCGCCCTGAAAATGGTGGCATGACGGCTAACCTGACTGGATACAACTCTGCTGTTATTGGTGCAGATGCGCACCTGTCAGCAGCATCCAAGAAGAATTTTTCTGAAGCTTATCCTGGTGATGCTTTGGATAATCTTTTTGCGTGGCCAGCAGAACCAACTTGGTATGCTCAGCTTCGTACTGAGTTCCGGGATAAATTTGTCGCTGCATAGTCTGTAGTTGATCTCGATTATGGGAGCGCAGACTATCGTCTGTGCTCCTCTTCTTCCTTAAATAATAAAAACGGGTAGTTCGTATACCCGAGAGAGTGGTCGTGGGGTCGTCATGAGCTCAGGTGTAGATTTAGAACATGTGACAATTCGTTTTGGAGATTTCACCGCTGTCGACGATGCAAATTTGTCGATAAAAAAAGGTGAATTTTTTAGCTTCCTAGGACCATCGGGTTGCGGGAAGACAACAATATTACGTGCTGTATCAGGCTTTAATGAGCCTACTGAGGGAACTGTGCGTATCAATGGGAATGATATGCAGGGGATCGGACCAAATAAAAGGCCGACGGCATTGATTTTTCAAAACCTTGCCCTTTTTCCTTTGATGTCTGTCGCTGATAACATCGCATTTGGGCTTGAGGTTGAAGGTATTAAGTACGTGGAACGTCGCCGTCGTGCTGAGGAATTGTTGGATCTGATCGCTCTGTCGGGACAGGGCGATAAAATGGTTTCCGAGCTTTCTGGTGGACAGAAGCAGCGTGTAGCGATTGCGAGAGCGCTTGCGGTAGAGCCTGAAGTACTGCTCCTTGATGAGCCTTTATCTGCACTTGATTTGAAGTTGCGACAACATATGCGCAGTGAGCTTCGAAACATTCAACAGCGTGTTGGTATTACTTTTATTTACATCACCCACGATCAGGGCGAAGCATTGACCATGTCCGATCGAATTGCGGTTATGTCTGCAGGTCTAATCGAACAAGTCGGCGACGGCAGCACAATTTATAACGAACCAGAAACGGCTTTTGTGGCTTCCTTTGTCGGGGAAAACAACCCGTTCTTTGGTAAAGTTATTAAAGCTGATGAGAACTATGCCCAAATTCAGAATAAATTCGGTTTGCTCAGAGGGCGGAATACACAAGGTTTAAGTGAAGGTGATTCCGCGATTCTTTTCGTTCGTCCAGAAGCTCTTTCCCTCGTACATGGCGATGAGCCATCTGAGAATGTAATAGAAAGTACAATTCTCTCTGAAGAATTTGAGGGTCATTCCATTCACATTCATCTTGAAGGTGAAACTGCGAAAAAGATTGCTCTTTCAATTAGCAATGATGGTACTGGATCAAAACTGCAGGTAGGAGATACGACAAAGATTTGCTTTGATGTAGACCGAGCGATTGTTCTACCGGAAGGAGACCTTGCTGATGAGTGATCAATTGCAAAATTTGGATCTCCCATATTTCGCTATCTTTTTGACGTTTTTTCTAGCTGTTCTTTCATCTCTATTGGTGCTAGCACCTACTCAAAGAGGTATTTCTGCTACCTGGGATTACCTAAAACAAGTAAAGTTTATTGAACGAAATGGTATCGTCGTCTCAACTTATATTGTGATTGCCGTTTCACTGTGGGTCGTCGTGATGATTGTTGCCCCGCAATTCTTTATGGTTGAGCTTTCATTCCATGATGGCACAGTTGCTGCTGATGTAAACTATGATTACTCACAAACGCCCTATACCTTTAACAATTACAGCTATGTGATTTTTGGCAGTGGTAGCGATGATAGTTACTTTAATGTTCTGCACCTTAAAGTTTTTCTGAGAACAATCATCGCATCAGTTTGTATTACATTGCTCGCTTTTGTACTCTGTTATCCGATTGCTTATTACATGGCTCAGACAGCTAAAGGCGGTACCGTACGGTTACTTCTAATCTGCTTGGTATTACCTTTTTGGGTAAACGAAATTCTTAGAGCCTTTGCGTTCAGGATTTTATTTGGATCAAGTGGTGTGATAAATTCTGTCTTGATTGGTAGTGGCATAATGGATGAGCCATTTGATTTCATCAAAGCCGATATCGCGATGTATGCAGGTTTAAGTTATGCTTATATTCTGCTGATGATCTTCCCGATCTACAATGCAATTGAAAGCTTGGATCACAATCAAATTGAGGCTGCGAGAGATCTTGGATCTTCATGGTCACGTATACATTATCGCGTTGTAATGCCTTATGCCAAACCGGGAATAGCATCTGGCTGTACGATGGTGTTCATGCTTACAGCTGGGGCATTGGCTGCACCTCAAATTTTAGGTGGACCAAGTAGTTTGTGGTTTACACAAATTATAACGAACTGGTTTAACCTTGGTGATTGGACACGTGGCTCGGCCTACGCATTCCTATTTTTGTTATCGTGTATTGTGTTTGTTCTCACAGTCATGAAGTATTTCAAGGTTAATTTAGGGGAGTTAGCTAAATGACTTCTGATCTTATTCAAAAATACATGGTGCGATTTTATATTGCGATGTTCTTTTTGTACCTGTTTGGTCCGTTAATATTAATGGGGACTACCGCATTTAATACACCAAAATTCCCAACAGCTATTCCTTTTAAAGAAGGTACGCTCGAATGGTTTACCGTTTTAGCAAATGATAAAACGATCATTGAAGGGCTTCAAAATTCTTTATTAGTTGGAATAGGCGTTATTTGTTTGTCTGTGCCCATTGGTTTGGCAGCAGCCTTATTGATGTCGCAGGTCCACAGAAAAGTACAACCAATTTACTATACGATTGTTGTATCACCTCTATTAACGCCGGGTGTTATTATTGGTATCTCTACGTTGGTTTTTTGGGACAAGATTGGCACAAGCCAAGGCCAAGATTTTGATGCGTTTTACTATAATCCTTACTTTCTAACAATTGTTGGTCAATCCACCTTCGTTTCTGCCTATTGCATGCTGATTTTCTTGTCACGATTACAAAGATTTGATCGAACATTGGAAGAAGCGGCATTGGATTTAGGAGCATCGAATGTTCAGGTTTTCAAAAAAATAATGTTACCGTTTTTAAAGCCAGCTATCGGCTCGGCAGCAGTATTGGCTTTTTTAACAAGTTTTGAAAACTACAACACCACAGTCTTTACCATGACAGAGGGGAAAACGTTAACAACGGCATTGGCAAGTAAAGCTCGGTTAGGAACAGATCCTTCTCTTAGTGCTTTGGCTGTTGTAATTGTTGGGATTACCTTAGTGGGTGTTACGTTCCATGAAATCTATCGACGTCGAGAGGTTCGAAAAGATGAACTTGCTGCTGAGGCAGCTAAACGAGCCGCACATGCCGCTGATAAAGCCATGGCACCCGTCTAAGCTGATTATCAGATAACAGGATTAAAAAAAACGGCGGTAGAGATTATCTCTACCGCCGTTTTCGTATGTGTTTAGTACTCTTGGTTGGGCCTAATTGGAGAGGAAGAAGTTATGCCCCACCATTTCCAAAATGATCACCAATAATTTCTTCTTTAGTATCCAGTGAAACATCTGAAACAGTTTTTGTTGGCCCGGTCTGTTTCCAGGCGATTTTCCAAAACAGTTCTTTTTCTAACCTAAGGACCTCGATAAATGCTTGGTAATATTTGATATCGAAATAGGCAGTTGCAGTACCTTTTTTATGGTCACCATGGGGATTTTGAGCATTTTTATCGCCATAATCCTTGAATACAGCGAAACCGCAATCTTTATCTTTTTCATTCAGAAGCCTGATAATAATCTGGGCTTTTGGATTGTCAGGAGTCGATTTAGTATTGAGGATTTGAACTGTGTATTTAGAGATACTGTGTACTGTCGTCGGCATCATGGTCCCGTCCTCTGTAGTCGCTCGTCCTTATTTCGGCTGATAGAAATTTCTTTCTGGACGATATGATTATTCATAAACAGATTTAATTTTCGTGAACTCTATCAAAGAGAAGCCTCTGATATATATCGGAAGGCATATATTTATTAGTATCCAATCTTATCACGTATGAGTGCACTCGACCACGGAGTGTAAAAACTGGACTCACCAAATTGTTAATTGTGGTTCGAAGACAGTACTTACCTTGGCGACTTTTTTGAACGTAATTATGAGAGCAGATAGGGCCAGGAATTCGCTAATTCCTTTTGTTTGCTGGTTATCTGGTGCGAATGTAAAATCAGTGGACTCAAAGTGGGTTTATCAATTTGGCTGAACTGGAACTATCAGCTTTATAAAAAGCCGTGTGACACTTTCTCATAGTTACCATGAATATATTGGCTAGGTTTCCACTGCGATCGTGAATTTAAGCAGTCAGGGACCTGTGTAGTTGGAAGTGAATCATGACATTAACAGAACATACAAACGACTTTAGTGAAGTCATCGAAAATGATCGCGCCCACGTTTGGCACCATATAAGCCAACACAAACGATATGAAACCGTAGATCCTATGGTTATTATCGAAGGTAAGGGGATGAATGTATGGGATGCCAAGGGCAAAAAGTATCTTGATGCTGTGTCTGGTGGCGTCTGGACAGTTAATGTTGGTTATGGTCGTGAGACGATTGCTGACGCCGTCCGTGAGCAGCTTGTAAAGTTAAATTACTTTGCTAACTCTGCTGGATCTATTCCAGGTGCTAATTTTGCCAAAAGCCTGATTGATAAAATGCCTGGGATGAGCCGGGTGTATTATTCAAACTCTGGATCCGAAGCTAACGAAAAGGCATACAAGATTGTCCGCCAAATAGCCCATAACAAGTATGGTGGCAAAAAATATAAAATTCTGTATCGCGATCGTGATTATCACGGCACAACAATCACTGCTTTGAGCTCTACAGGACAGTCGCAACGCAAAGATCAGTACGGTCCCTTTACACCAGGGTTCATTGAAGTCCCTCATTGCTGTGAGTATCGCTCCCAGTATGGTGAAGGTGATGACTACGGTATAAAAGCAGCTCTTGCCATTGAAGAGGTTATTCTTCGTGAAGGGCCAGATACGGTTGGCGCACTGGTTCTTGAGCCGATAACTGCTGGTGGAGGGGTGATTACACCGCCAGAAGGGTATTGGGAAAAAGTTCAGGAAATATGCAAAAAGTACGACATTTTACTTCATATTGATGAAGTGGTTTGCGGCCTTGGACGTACAGGTAAATGGTTTGGGTATCAGCACTACGGAATTAAGCCAGATATCGTAACAATGGCAAAGGGCGTGGCCTCTGGTTATGCTGCGATTTCCTGTACGGTGACAACGGAAGAAGTCTTTAATCATTTCAAAAACGATCCATCTGATCCAATGAGTTTCTTCCGCGACATCTCTACTTTTGGGGGATGTACCGCAGGACCTGCCGCGGCCCTGGAAAATATTCGCATTATCGAAGATGAAAATCTCTTGGATAATGTTACCCGAATGGGCGAATACCTTATGGATCGGCTAAATGAGCTTAAAGAAAAGCATCAGGTTGTTGGTGACGTGAGAGGTAAGGGATTGTTCTGTGGTTTAGAACTCGTTGTTGATAGAGCCACCAAGGAACCTGTGCATGAAAGTATAACACAAGCCGTTGTCGCGGATTGTATGGCTCAAGGCGTCATCATTGGGGCCACAAACCGGAGCTTTAAAGAGTTTAATAATACTATATGTCTTAGCCCCGCATTGATCTGTACCAAAGTGGAGTTGGATGAAATTGTTACAGCCATCGACAACGCTCTCACAAAAGTCTGCGCATAAATAAAAGAACCTATAAGGGTTCGTACAATATCTTCCTGTGACTATCGGGTCTGTTCTTAAATGAGCAGGCCCGTTTTTTTATGTTAATTAAGTGGCTTAGTTAGTCATATTTTTGGAACTGCTGGGTAAAATTCAGTTAAGAAAATTAAAATTTATATGTGTGTGAATTCTTTATATAAAACTGGCATCATTGATGAATAGATCTGGACCTATGAGACGGCGTGATTTGTTGCTTTTCTAGTCACAGGATGAGCACACGTTTTGACCGATGCTCAAGCATTTGTGTTTGAGTTAGCGGTCAGAGCTTTAAAAGCAAAAGCCGAATTTAAGAACAACTGGAATTGTACCCAGATATTGATATGGGCGTTTAAGAATTTTCTCTGAAAACAGAGAATAATTTTTGAAATAAGGAATTACTAAAATGAGAATGACGACAGAAGAAGCCTTCGTAAAAGTTCTGCAAATGCATGGTATCGAACATGGTTTTGGAATTATCGGCTCAGCTTTTATGCCTATTTCGGACTTGTTTCCAAAAGCGGGAATTAAGTTCTGGGATGTTGCCCACGAAACCAACGGTGGGATGATTTGTGATGGCTATACCCGCACCACAGGTAAAGTCGCCATGTGTATTGCTCAAAACGGTCCGGGCATCACAGGATTTGTCACGCCTGTAAAAACCGCCTATTGGAACCATACACCAATGCTATTGGTTACCCCTCAAGCTGCGAACAAGACAATCGGGCAGGGTGGCTTCCAGGAAGTTGAACAGATGGCTCTGTTTAAGGATATGGTTTGCTATCAGGAAGAAGTCCGTGATCCATCTCGTATGGCTGAAGTCCTTAACCGGGTTATTCAAAAAGCGATCCGCGGCTCTGCTCCTGCACAAATTAACGTTCCACGCGATATGTGGACTCAGATTATAGATATTGAACTGCCGCAAATGGTGGATCTCGAGCTTCCCGCTGGCGGGGCTGCTGCTATTTCTAAAGCAGCTGAATTGCTTTCCAATGCTAAGTTCCCTGTGATCCTGTCCGGTGCGGGTGTGGTGATCGGCGGCGCGATTCCTGATTGTCAGGCCTTGGCAGAACGTCTGGACTCAGCGGTGTGCAGTGGCTACCAGCATAATGATAGTTTCCCAGGAAGTCATCCTCTTGCAGCTGGTCCTTTGGGCTATAACGGATCGAAAGCTGCGATGGAATTAATAGCCAAAGCAGATGTTGTTCTCGCTCTTGGTACCCGTCTGAACCCGTTTTCTACACTGCCTGGTTATGGCATTGATTACTGGCCTAAAGATGCAAACATTATTCAGGTTGATATCAACTCAGACCGTATTGGCCTGACAAAGAAAGTCACCGTCGGTATTTGTGGAGATGCAAAGCAAGTTGCCCAGCAAATCTTGTCACAGTTAAGCCCAACTGCTGGTGATGCTGGACGCGAAGAGCGTAAAGCACTTATCCATCACACAAAATCTTCCTGGCTGCAGACACTTAGCAGCATGGACCATGAAGATGATGATCCCGGTACATCTTGGAATGCAGATTCTCGTACCCGTGATGCAGACCGTATGTCTCCACGTATGGCATGGCGTGCTATCCAAGAAGGCCTTCCTCAAGACGCGATTATTTCCAGCGATATCGGAAATAACTGTGCCATTGGTAATGCTTATCCAACGTTTGAACAGGGGCGCAAATATCTGGCTCCGGGACTGTTTGGTCCTTGTGGTTATGGGTTCCCGTCCATTATCGGTGCTAAAATTGGTTGCCCAGATGTACCTGTTGTTGGCTTTGCCGGCGATGGTGCCTTTGGTATTAGCATGAACGAAATGACTTCTGTTGGCCGTGATGAATGGCCAGCAATCACGATGGTCATTTTCCGTAATTACCAGTGGGGTGCTGAAAAACGTAATACGACTCTTTGGTATGACAACAACTTCGTTGGTACCGAATTGGATCCGCATTTGAGTTATGCCAAAGTTGCTGAAGGTTGTGGCCTCAAAGGCGTAACTGTTAAATCTCAAGCAGAGTTAACTGCTACATTGAGAGAAGCGACTGCTGCGCAAAAAGATGGTGTAACCACTTTTATTGAGGTTATTCTTAATCAGGAGCTCGGTGAGCCTTTCCGCCGTGATGCCATGACAAAACCGGTTGAAGTTGCAGGCATTGATGCTTCTGACATGCAGCCGCAAAAAGGTCTCTAGGAAACATATTTCTTAAGATAAAACGCTTAAATACAGAAAAAGGCTGCTCATTTCGGAGCAGCCTTTTTCTGTTAAGGGTGACTAAGATCTGGTGTTATTCGATTTCAGCTTCTTTGATAATCCAGGTTTCTTTTATAGCATCCAGATACCAAGCTTTCATTTCAGGCAGATTAAGCATGGTACGGCTGTATTCTTCACAAGCACCGTCAAGACTGATGCCATAGGTTTTAAACCGGCTGACAACTGGTGCATACATTGCGTCGGCAATGGTGAAATGGCCGAAAAGAAATGGTCCCTTACTGGCATATTCCTCTCTGCAATTGCGCCAGACATCCTTAATTCTTTCAACATTAGCAATTACATCTTCGGGCAATTTTATTGTGATGTTTTTACGCATATTCATATGTAATGTGCCACGCATTGGGAAAAATCCAGAATGCATCTCACAACAAATAGAACGCAATTTGGCACGGTCAGCTATGTTGACGGGTAAAAGTCTGGCATCGGGATATTTCTCTCCGAGGTATTCAAGAATAGCAAAGCTATCACTAATCGTTAGATCTCCATCTTTGAGAACAGGAACCGTTCCTACAGGAGAGTATTCAAGAAGTTTTTCTTTTGTATCACTCTCGTAGAGGGGAATAACTTGCTCATCAAAATCAAGGCCAGCAACTTTCATTGCAAGCCATGGACGCAACGACCATGAAGAGTAGTTTTTGTTACCAATTATGAGGCGCATTCTATCCATGAGAGAAACCCGTAAAAATGTCGAATGTGAAAGGGACCTCTAATACTAGAGGGAAATGGTTTGAGTATCAAAGATGAGGGGCGTGATTAAATAGTCAAGTAATGTTCGGAAAATAGTACTCCATGATCAGATCAAAATTCACTTTTTAGTTGCCTTTCTTACAGTCGGTATGAAAACATATATATTCATACCAATCAGGGGGGACCGCCCCTGGAGCAGGGGTGGACGACCAATATTTAACAAAGGAGGTCGTTATGCCTGGATCTGTATCCGTGGCGGCCCGTAGTGCCGCCATAGTTGGCCCATATCTCAGTGGTAAAACATCTGTGATGGAGGCCTTGCTCTGCGCGTCTGGAGAAATCCAGCGGCGTGGTACTGTAAAAGAGAAAAATACCGTCGGTGATACGTCGCCGGAGTCTCGTGATCGGCATATGTCTGTCGAATTATCCCTCGCACGTACTAAGTATCTCGGCGACAATTGGACCCTGATAGATACTCCCGGATCTGTTGAATTTCATCAAGATACCGTCGCTGCCTTATCTGTGGTTGACATCGCTGTCGTTGTTTGCGAACCCAACCCGGAAAAAGCTTTGGCTTTGTCGCCATTACTCCACTTTCTCGATACAAATGATATTCCGCACCTTATTTTTATAAATAAAATTGATACCTCAACACACACTGTATCCGAAGTTTTCGATGCGCTTCAGGATGTGTCGGAACGACCTCTCATTCTTCGGCAGGTTCCCTTGCGGGAAGAGGGTAAAATAAATGGGTATGTGGATCTGATTTCTGAAAAGGCTTACCGCTACGGCGAAGACGGCTCTAATGTCATCGAGATGCCAGACGTAATCAAACAACGCGAAGCCGATGCAAGGCAGGATATGCTAGAAGGGCTCGCAGATTTCGACGATGTGCTTTTGGAGCAATTACTGGAGGATGAAGCGCCTTCTTCTGAAGAGATATATCAGCAATTTTCAAAGGATCTGAGCGACGATCTCGTCGTGCCGGTTCTTATCGGCGGTGCTGAACATGGCTATGGTATTAATCGGCTTTGGAAAACTCTACGACACGATTGCCCTCAACCTGAGATTACACGCGAACGTCTTGCATTTCCTGATCACAAGCAGCTTATTCAAGTATTCAAAACCCAGTTTGTTCCTCACATTGGCAAGCTCTCTTATGCAAGAATTTGGCGCGGGGAGATCCATGATGGGGATCATTTAGGGGAGCATAGAGTTAGTGGTTTAAATTTTATTCTCGGTCAAAAAAATGAAAAAGTGAGAGAGGTTTGTGAGGGAGATATTGCAGCACTAGGGCGTATGGAAGAGGTGCGTTCGGGGCAAGTCTTAACCCAAGATGGATTGTTAAAAGATCAAGATTTTTGTCCTGATATAGAGCCTCCTGTATATTCACTCTCTATCGAAACTCTCAAGCATGAAGATGAAGTCAAGTTATCTACTGGATTGGCTCGATTAGCTGAAGAAGACCCCTCTCTTTCTTTTAAAAGTAATCCCGATACACATGAGCTTTTGTTGTGGGGCCAAGGTGAGATCCATCTCAAAGTAGCCCTCAGTAAATTAGAGCGTCAATACAACGTATCGGTCAAAGCACGTCGACCTAAGGTCGCCTATAAAGAAACTATTTTGAAGGGGACAGTAGCACACGCGCGCCATAAAAAACAAAGTGGCGGCCATGGTGAGTTTGGGGATGTGCATCTGAATATACAGCCCTTGTCACGTGGTAGCGGGTTTATTTTTGAGAGCTCTGTAACAGGGGGTTCGGTTCCTAAAAAACATATTCCTGCCGTTCAGGCAGGTGTGAAAGAATATATTGTATCGGGTCCTTTGGGTTTTCAAGTTGTTGATATCGCCGTGACCCTTCTCGATGGTCAACATCACGCGGTCGATAGTTCTGACTTGGCGTTTAGGAAAGCGGGAATTATGGCGATGAAGGAAGGGCTTTCCAGTTGTCGCCCTGCATTATTGGAGCCAATTTATGAGTTAAAAATCTCTATTCCCAGTCCGTTTACTTCCAATGGCCAGGCGTTGATTTCACGTAGGCGAGGACAAATTCTGGGCTTTGATGCCAAGGACGGTTGGAAAGGGTGGGATGAGATAACGGCGCTTTTACCGCAGGCAGAGATGAGTGACTTAATCATAGAATTGAGGTCACAAACGCAGGGGATCGGAACATTTAGTTCCGAGTTTTCTCATCTGGTTGAGCTTACGGGGAAGCTGGCGAATGAAATTATTCACCCCTCCAGTGCCGCGGCGGAATAATATTTGAAGAGTTCTTATCTTTGATAAGGAGCTTTGATCTTATATTTCCTTAGTTTATCTGCGATTGTTGTGTGGGATACTTTGAGCGCTTGTGCAAGTTTACGGCTACTTGGGTATCGAGGGTAGAGTTCCGTGAAGAGGTTCTTCTCAAAGATCTCGAGCGCCTCCTTGTAGCTGGGTACAGTTGGCTTGTTAGACCCATCTTGGTGTAGAGCGCTATTAGAAGTGTTCTGGAAAGCTGACCTTATCTCTAACTGCCTTGTATCCTGTAGCTCTTCTATTCTTAGATCTAAGTCCTTTGGCAACAGATACTCTTCATCACAAAGGGAAACCGCGCGGAATAATAAATTTTCCATCTGTCGTATGTTTCCCGGCCAGGGGTAGCTGTTGAGGAGCTCCAGTAAGTCACTTGAGATACTTGGCTTCTGGCAACCAATTTGTCGAGCAGCTCGTGATATAAAGTGCCTGGCAAGTAAGGGGATGTCTTCGACCCGGTTGCGCAAAGGGGGGATCGTAATTGAAAGAACGTTGAGGCGGTAGAAAAGATCTTCCCGAAAATTATTGGTTGCAATCATCTTTTCGAGATCTCTGTTGGTTGCGCTGATGGTCCTGACATCGACCCTAATTTCTTTAGTGCCTCCCACACGTCTAAAAGTACCATCTTGAAGAAATCTAAGGAGTTTGGCCTGTAAGTATGGTGAAAGCTCCCCAATTTCGTCGAGGAATACCGTTCCCGTATCAGCAAGTTCCAGTAGTCCTGGCTTACCGCCTTTTGCCGCTGATGTGAATGCGCCTTGCGCATAACCGAAGAGCTCACTCTCTGCTAAATTTTCAGGTAAAGCAGCACAGTTTAGGGCAAGAAAAGGTTGTTTGTTTCTATTGCTGGCTTCGTGAGCTGCTCTTGCAAACAGTTCTTTACCTGTTCCCGTTTCACCAAGAATGAGTAAGGGAGCGTCGACTTTTGATAATCGTAATGCTTTTGCTTTGATGTTTTTCATTACGTCGGTATCGCCAAGAATGGCACTAAAACCTCTTGTCGCTTGCCGTGTGTCGAGTGCGCTAAAGGCGCGCCCTATTCTTGTCGGGCGCTGAAAGATTAAAACACTTCCGGATACTTCAGTGTCATTTTTGTCACGCGATGTGATTGGTTCTGCGTGGAGCATGAAAGTTTCTGTGCCGAGCACCATCTCCGTTTCGGGTATTTGAAATGCGGCTTGTTGCAGTAGTGCCGTAATTGGAGAGTTTAATAGTTTATCCAGGGGGTAGCACCGCAGCTTCGCTTCGCTTTTATTGGTGATTTTTTGCACGGCTTCGTTGGTTTGAGTGATAAAGCCCTGGGTATCTATGGCGATTACAGGATCGGGTAAGCTGGAGAGCACAGCATGTAATTGTAAGCGACGACGCTCAGTGGGGAGCAAATCTATGGCGATAACCTCATGGATGCCTCGAACTGATTTTACCGCCTCTGCCAAGGCTTTTAAACCTGGCTTTCTTAGCGCTGGAATATCCATGTAAATATAGTGTGTGGTGACTTCGAGGTTTCGGATATCCAAGCCAGATTTTACCAGCACTGTTAATACTTCTTGGGTGATTCCTAAACGATTGTCGCCAGTAAGCTGAACTCTCATTGTAAAGTATTCCTTACGTAAGAATATATTTACATCACGTTACTTCTCTGAAATCAATGATAAATATAGTAAAAGGTATGTGTATATCTGTGGCCGTAAGATAATTCTTACATTAAATTTTCGCTGATTAAGTTAAGTGTTTGAGAAAAATGAGAAATTTAAGTTGGCACAACTGTTGCTAATATAGAAGTGAAACATAACACATTACAAAGTGCTCATTCTGGGAGAATATTTAAATGTCTGACGTCACAGGTAAAAAAGGCTTTGCAACCCGTGCAATTCACCATGCTTATAATCCGCTGGATCATCAAGGGGCATTGAACCCTCCAGTATATATGTCGTCGACTTTTGCCTTTGATACTGCTGCACAAGGCGGGCGCCGCTTTCAGGAAGAAGAAGGTGGGTACATCTATAGTCGTATCTCAAACCCAACACTTGCATTGCTCGAAGAACGAATGACAGTTTTAGAGGGTGGCGAAGCGGCACTGGTCACCTCCTCAGGTATGGGCGCTATAACCTCCGTTTTCTGGACACTTGTTAATCCTGGTGACGAGATCATCGTTGATCGGACACTCTATGGCTGCACTTTCTCTTTCTTTAACCATGGACTGGAACGTTTTGGCGTAAAAATTCGCCATGTTGATCTTACCGATCCTGCAAAATTGGCAGAAGCCATCAACGATAAAACCCGTATCGTATATTTCGAAACTCCAGCAAATCCGAACATGCGTGTAGTGGATATCGCAGCGATTTCAGAAGTTGCACACACTAAAGGCGCAACCGTTGTTGTTGATAATACCTATTGTAGCCCATATCTACAGCGACCTTTGGAACTCGGTGCCGATCTCGTTGTGCATTCTGCGACCAAATACCTCGGTGGGCATGGCGATTTAATGGCAGGTGTTGTTGTCGGGTCTGCAGAGATCATGCACGATATTCGCCTCGTTGGTTTAAAGGATATGACGGGAGCTGTGCTTTCAGCACAAGACGCAAACCTGATATTGCGTGGTCTAAAGACCTTGAACTTACGTATGGACCGCCATTGTAAATCTGCTTTGACTGTCGCGCGTTACCTTGAAAGCCACAGTTTGGTTAGCAAAGTGTACTACCCTGGCCTCGAAAGTTTTGAATACTATGATGTTGCCAAAAAGCAAATGTCAGATTTTGGTGGCATGATTGCTTTGGAACTCAAGGGTGGTCTTGATATGGGGCGTAACTTTATTGACGCCTGTCAGATGATTGTTCGCGCTGTTAGCCTAGGTGATGCAGAAACTCTCATTCAACATCCTGCAACAATGACACACTCAACTTACACCGAAGAAGAGCGTGCGAAATACGATATCACCGATAGCCTGGTTCGCCTTTCCGTTGGTCTGGAAGAGGAAGAGGATATTCTTTCTGATCTTGAGCAGGCTTTGGATATTGCAGGCGGTGGAAGTAATATTAGAGTGATGCCTAAAAGCGCATAATTAAAAATATCCTGCCCTCATGTCGTTAGGTTTTTGAGGGCAGGTGAAAAACTAAAACTAAAGTGTTTTTTTTACGGGGACGGGTTAATGCAAGCAAAGTTAGCGGGAAACGTAACGTACGATAATGCGTGGGATGGTGAAAACGAGCATACGCATGCGCTATTGGAAATTGAAAACAAGGTCCGCTGGCTTGCGACCTGGACAATTCATCATGCGAACCATCTTCGAGAAAGTCGGGATGGTCTGAAAGTTGGCGGCCACCAAGCAAGCTGTGCTTCTATCACGACCATTATGACAGCGCTTTACATGCACGAACTTCGTTCTGAAGATCGCGTTGCCGTGAAGCCTCATGCAAGTCCTGTTCTTCATGCTATTCAGTACCTTCTTGGGAACCAAACTAGGGAAAAATTGGCTGGTTTTCGTGCTTTTGGCGGTGCTCAATCCTATCCGTCGCGTACGAAAGACGGTGCCATGATCGATTTTTCAACCGGGTCCGTGGGACTTGGTGCTGCGGTAACTAACTTTGCTGCGCTCACGCAGGATTATCTTCGTCATAAAGATATCATTCCGAGTGATAAAGAGCCCGGCCGGATGATTGCTTTGGTAGGGGATGCAGAACTGGATGAAGGTAATATCTATGAGGCGTTACTGGATACCTGGAAGCACGATATTCGCAATGTTTGGTGGATCATTGATTATAATCGTCAAAGTCTGGATGGTACGGTAAATGAGGATCTCTTTCGTATCATAGGACGGTTTTTCCGTGCGGTTGGCTGGAACGTAATAACCGTCAAGTATGGTAAGTTACAACGCGCAGCTTTTGCAAAGCCGGGCGGATCATCGCTCCGTCGTTGGATTAACTCTTGTCCGAATGATATTTATTCTGCTTTGACCTTCCAGGGTGCTGCTGCTTGGCGTAAAAAAATAAAAGAAGACCAGCCAGATAATATAGCTCTTTTAGAGCTGATCGATAGTTATGAAGATGATGATCTTCAAAAGCTTATGACCAACCTTGGCGGTCATTGCATGGAAACTATTCTTGAAGCCTTTAAGTCTGTTCCCGATGATAAACCGACTACCTTTGTTTGCTATACCGTCAAGGGATATGGTCTACCGCTTCAAGGGCACAAGGATAATCACGCAGGACTGATGAACCCTCAGCAGTTTGCAGAGTTCCAAAAAAGCTGTGATGTTCCCGAAGGTGAAGAGTGGGCACACTTAGCAGGTCTTAAAGGTGATCTGGAAGAGATAAAGCAGATTATTGAAGATGCATCTGTCATGAGCGATGGGGCAGGTCATAAGCAAGCCCGAAAAGTGGTTTTACCCCAAGAATTACCGTTCTCCCAGACGGATAAAGCATCCACCCAGGAAACGTTTGGTCGCATCTTAAATGATTTGGCTAAAGCTGGGGGTGATCTGGCTGATAGAATAGTCACTACGTCACCTGATGTGACGGTTTCAACCAATCTAGGCGGATGGGTTAATCATCAAGGCTTGTTTGGGCGTGAACGTAAAGATGATGCTTTTCGGGCGAACAAAGTTCCTTCCATGCAAAAATGGGATCGCCATCCCAAAGGTCAGCATGTTGAACTTGGCATTGCAGAAAACAATCTGTTTTTGAATTTGGCTGCGCTCGGCCTTTCGGGCAGTCTCTTTGGAGAGCGCTTGCTACCGATTGGAACGCTTTACGATCCTTTCATTTCGCGGGGTCTTGATGCTCTGAATTACGCTTGTTATCAAGATGCGCGGTTTATGCTGGTTGCTACCCCATCTGGGATAACACTTGCACCAGAAGGCGGTGCGCATCAATCAATATCAACGCCGCTAATTGGTATGGGGCAGCCAGGTCTTACTTCTTTTGAGCCTGCTTTTGCCGATGAAGTTCCTGTTATTATGGGCTGGAGTTTTGCACATATGCAAGACGACGACGACGGGGGATCTGTGTATCTTCGTCTGTCTACTCGCCAGCTAGATCAGCCGAACCGTACTCTGGATGACAAAACCAAAGAAGATATTGTACGAGGCGGCTATTGGCTTGTTCCGCCGGCTTCTCAAACAAGTAAAATAATTGTGTTTAGCGGAGCTATTGCACCGGAGGCCTTAAAGGCTTTTGATAATCTGAAGTCAAAAATTCCTGATATTGGACTTTTATCAGTGACATCAACAGATAGGCTCTATAATGAGTGGCAAGACCTTGAACGCGCACGATTAATCGGTTCTGACGGTGGCAAATCTGCCCACGTCGAAGATCTTTTGAAACCTTTGGCCCCTGATGCACGTATTGTTACGGTAATTGATGGTCATCCAGCGGCTTTGGCTTGGTTGGGTGGGGTTCGGGGGCATGCGGTTGCACCACTTGGCGTGAATTCATTTGGGCAATGTGGTGATCTGATAGATCTTTTTGATCATTACCGGATTAGCGACCATTGGATTTCTAAGGCTGCAGAACGCTTTGACAGAAAATCAATGGAATAAATGTTGGCAAAGCAGTGTAGAGTTTTTTATCTGGAGAGAATGCAATGACCCTAAAAGATTGTCGGGGAGTGCCTGTTTCCTATAACAGTCACAAGGCTATCGAAGCCATGGAGCAGGCGCATGTCTGCACGATGAACTTTTTTGGTGATCCGATGGGGATGATTGATAAAGTTCTCGAAGAACATCCTGATTTTGTTATGGGGCACTGCTTTAAAGCGGCCTGGCTGACCCAGACACTAGAGACGCGGATCTATGACAAAATGGTTTCGGCCCTTCATTGTGCCGAAGCTCTTTGGAGCAAGGCAAATGAACGAGAGCAAGGCCACATCAGAGCCGTTCGTGCTTGGATAGACGGTGATTTTTTTGGGGCAGTCCAGCAATGGGAAAAAGTTCTGACAAGAAACCCTTTTGATCTCCTGGCTCTTCAGCTCATTCATCTCACAGATGTTCTTTTAGGGGATGTTGCTGGCCAACGAGATTGCGTTGCCCGTGTTTTTGCTCTTTGGGGGGAAGATACACCAGGGTACGAATTTGTTCTTGGTTTCTATTCTTTTGGCTTGGAAGAAAACGCAGATTATTTTCAGGCTGAAGAGATGGGGCGCATGTCTTTGGCAATACGATCAGACAATCCTTATGCGGTCCATTCGGTTTCACATGTGATGGAAATGCAGGGGCGTCAGGCTGGTGGCATTAACTTTATGAAGGACAGAGCTGGCAGTTGGTCCAAAAGCCATTTTGCCAACCACCTCTGGTGGCACTTGTCTCTTTTTCATCTGGATGTTGGTCAGGTCGACCGTGTATTTGATATTTACGATAACAGTCTCAGAACAGCTCACCAAACTGCTGATAAATATGAAGAACTGGATGCTGCAGCGTTGTTGTGGCGCTTAAAGTTGTTAGGTGTTGATGTTGGTGATCGGTGGGTTTCGCTTGCAGATAAGTGGGAGCCGAGCGCGGCTGATACTCTTTATGCTTTTAATGATGTTCACGCGATGATGAGCTTTGTATCAGACGGTCGATCCGATGCAGCTAAGACATTACTCAGTGCAAACGAACGGCATATTAATCATGCGACTGATGCCAATACAGCAATGAGCAGAGAAATCGGTCTCCCTTTCTGTTTGGCTCTACAGGATTTCGAAAACGAAGAATACAGCACCTGTGTCGATCGACTACTGGCTGTACGGTATCGTACGCATCGTCTGGGTGGCAGTCATGCTCAGCGTGATATCATTGGGTGGACGCTTTTGGAAGCTGCTTTGCGCGCAAAGCGGTTTAATGTTGCCCTCGCGTTGGCTAATGAACGCTGCGCTTTGAAAAAGACATCTGTTCAAAATTGGCAGTATGTCGCCAGAGCACACAAAGGACTTGGCCAGTTGGATAAAGCGAAAAAAGCGGAAGCTAGAGCTCTGTCCCTAATGGCTGGCTAATTACGTGTAGTTTTACTCGTTCTTCAACTAGTTGTTCTCTGGGGTCAGCCGTTAACTCACGTCTGACAAACTTTCGCGAACTATTTTGCTTATTGCGGACCAGTTTTTTTCAGCTACGAGGTTCTTGGGGGCGAGCCAGCTACCACCAACGCAGATTACATTTGGTTGTTTTAAGTAATCATTGACGTTGGAAGTTGATACGCCTCCTGTTGGGCAAAAGCGCACGTCTGCAATGGGCGAGGCCAGAGATTTCAACATTTCTATCCCACCAGAGGCTCCTGCTGGAAACAATTTTTGTATTTTAAAACCAAGTTCGCGTAGTTCTAATACTTCTGATGGCGTTGCCGCAGCTGGTACATAAGCTACTTGTGAATCTATTGCAGCTTGGGCAAGGGTCCTCGTCGTTCCGGGGCTAAGGGCGTAATGTGCACCTGCATTCTTTACCTGTAAAAACTGTTCCGGTTCCAAAAGAGTACCTGCACCAAGGGATAGCTCTGGAAGGGCTTTAGCTATGCTTTCCATAGCCGGAAGGGCGGCTTCAGTGCGCAGCGTGACTTCTACTGAGCTGCAGCCTCCTTCGAGTAGTGATTCGGCCAGTGGGACAGCATCTTCGACATTCTCAATGACTAGTACAGGCAGGATAATTGCGTTTTTCAAGGCATTACTGAGGTACAGATAGTTTTCATCTAAAGACATGATCTGAATTTCCGGCTTTCTACTTAAAGAGTGGGCGGGGTAATGGGGACTATCGCTCCAACTTGTGCGATGACCTGCCGCGCTAACTGACCCGCAATATCGACGGCCTCCGTAACAGGTTTTCCCATAAGCCTGGCGTAAATATATCCTGCATTAAAGCTGTCGCCAGCTGAGGTAGTGTCTTTAACTAACTCTGCTGGCGTTACAGAAAGTTCCTGAACTTTTCCATCAAAATATATGCTTATCTCTTTGGATCCGTTTTTGAGAACAATCTCTTTTACCCCGTGATCAATAATACGGTTTATGGCTTCTGTTGGATTGGTGGCTTCGAACAACAGGACTTCATCATCGTAAGAGGGGAGAGCTAGATCGCAAACATCATAGGCTTGGTTGATAACATCTCGTGCTTCTTCAATATTATCCCATAGCCGTGGGCGGTAATTGATATCAAAAGCGACTTTACCACCCTGGGCGCGAAACTCTTTGCAAATCTCGAAAAGTTTACGACGGCCTTCAGGATATAGAATGGCGAGTGTAATACCTGAGAAATATAACCAGTCATGTTTTAGGAGGGAAGACGTCAAGTCAGCCGTTCCATCTGTTTGGAATAAACGCCGTGCAGGCGCTTGGGATCGCCAATAAAGGAAACTGCGTTCGCCTTGGTCATCTGTTTGAATGGCATAAAGACCCGGAACTGCCCCGGGAACCCGCTCAATTAATTCTGTTTGAACACCCGCTTTAGCAAAGGTTGCTATCATGTCTTCGCTAATTTCGTCATCACCCAAGGCTGTGATGTAATTAACGTCGATGTCTTTCTTTAAATCCGAATTCGCGCACTGGGCGATATAATAAGCAGTGTTGTAAGTATCGCCGCCGTAACGTTTTTGATAGAGGTCACTATTGTTTGCATGACCTTCAGCACGTGAAAGCTCTATCATGCACTCGCCGATGATTCCAATAGAGGTCAAGTGATCTAATCCCTGGCTAAGATAAATGAAATTGCAGTAAGGCATTATTCTATAGAGAACAGATCGTGCTAGCCAGAATAATGTTCATTATAATAAATTAATGAGCATTATATCGGACACATTGATATTGTCGATCTCTAATGTGAATGTCTTGGTAATCCTTTTTCATCAACGACCCTCAAATGTAGTGTTGCTGGTTCCAAACAAGCGCCTGTTGAAAGTTGCCCGACCATTGATCGATAGATTTCCTGCCAAGGTGTTTGGTTATCCAGCTCAGGTAAAACCAAGTTTGCTTTTCTTGTTTCAAGTTCTTGATCGTCAATGAGCATATCTACTTGTCGGGTGTTCAGGTCGATCCTAATTTTGTCACCGTTTTTAAGAAGCGCGAGCCCGCCACCCACAGCTGCTTCTGGAGAGGCGTTAAGTATGGAGGGGCTTCCTGACGTTCCACTTTGCCTACCATCACCAACACAAGGTAAAGAGGTAATCCCTTGTTTAACAAGGCTATCGGGCGGCAACATATTCACGACTTCTGCTGAACCGGGATATCCAATCGGGCCACAGTTACGAATGAAGAGGATAGAGTTCTCAGTGACCCCAAGATCTGGGTCGTTTCTTCTTTTGTGGTAATCCTCTGATCCTTCAAAAACGATTGCATCACCAATAAATACATTGGGTTGTGCTGGGTCTTGTAAATATCTTTTGCTAAAGGCTTCATCAATGGCAGAAGTTTTGAGGACGGCATTGTCAAACAGATTACCAGATAGAACCATAAGACCAGCTGCTTTTAAAATTGGGTCTTCGGTACTTCGAATGACGTCTCGATCATGGGTGAAACTATTTCGACAATTTTCACCAATGGACTTGTTGTTCACGGTTAGGCAATTTGTGTGGAAGAGATCCGCTTTAATCAGCTCAGCAATAACGGCCGGTACACCGCCAGCTTTATGGAAGCGTTCACCGAGGTGGCGACCCGTCGGTTGGCAATCAACGATCATCGGGATGTCGTAACCGATCCTTTGCCAATCATCCATATTCAACTCTACGCCCATATGGCGCGCAATCGCGATGAGGTGTGGTGGGCAGTTTGTTGATGCGCCCAAGGAAGATGCAAGAACAATCGCATTTTCAAAGGCTTCTCTGGTGAGAATCATTGAGGGTTTGAGGTCTTCCCAAACCATATCTACGATACGTTTACCAGTGTAATAGGAAATTTGACCGCGTTCACGATAGGGCGCAGGGATTGAGGCGCAACCCGGCAATGACATGCCGAGGGCTTCTGCAAGACAGTTCATGGAAAGGGCCGTTCCCATGGTGTTGCAGTGGCCTATTGATGGCGCAGATGCGGCGGCTAAATCCATAAAACCATCGTAGTCGAGCTCACCTGCAGCGAGTTGTTCTCGCCCTTCCCAAATAATACTTCCCGACCCAACGACACGTCCATTGTGATAACCATCAAGCATCGGACCACCCGAAAGGACAATGGCTGGTATGTTGACGGTTGCAGCGGCCATCAGGCATGCAGGAGTGGTTTTATCGCAACCCGTGGTCAATACAACCCCATCCAGAGGGTATCCATAGAGCACTTCGACAAGACCAAGGTATGCCAGATTTCTATCAAGCGCAGCTGTTGGACGTTTACCGGTTTCTTGAATAGGGTGAACCGGAAACTCTAGCGGGATCCCGCCAGCATCGCGAATGCCCTCTTTTACGCGAACCGCGAGATCAGTGTGGTGCCTGTTACAGGGCGTTAAATCAGAACCAGTCTGTGCAATACCAATGATGGGCTTACCGGATTGCAATTCTTCTCGGGTCAGACCAAAATTTAGATATCGTTCTAAATAGAGTGCTGACATGCCGGGGTCATCTACATCATCGAACCATTTTTTACTTCTAAGTTCTTCCGGTGTTATGCGTTTTTGGTTCGTCATTTTAATCTCATTCCTACTTGCCCGACTTTTTCAGTCTGCTTTTTGTTCTTTCCATGACTTGAATTGACTTTAGTTATCTTGCCCGCCCGTTACCCGGTTGCGTCCAATTAACGGGTATTGTTCTACTTCAAATACGGTACCACTTACGGGAGCGGATTTATCCGACACCCAGAAAATAACGTGGTTCGCGACCTGTTCTGGCCTTAGGATTGTTCCCGATGGCGCTGAAAGAGGGGAGACCTTTTCTAACCAGTTTTCAGAGTTACCCTCTGTAAGCTGCAATTTGTGTTCGTTTTCCGTGAGGGTCCAGCCAACATTGACTTGGTTTACCCGTATTTTTTCTGGTCCAAGGGCATCACCAAGATTACGGGTTAGGGTTTGTAATCCGCCCTTTGTCGTGGAATAAATCAACAAATCTGGTTGACCACAATGCGCATTGATTGAGCCAATATTGACGACACTACCAAATCCCTGACGTCGAAAACTCTCCATTGCGGCCTGTATCATGAGCATAGGAGCACGCAAGTTGATGGCCATGACATGATCAAAATCTTCGGCAGAGGCGCTATCGATATTGTGCCGAGGAGAAATACCAGCATTGTTTACCAGCCCATGGAGGGTGCCAAAGTGCGTAACGCATTTAGTAACAAGCTGTTTTGGAAATTCGGGTTCGGCAATATTACCTGCCAAGCCGGAAACGCGTTCTTCGCCAAATTTCGAGCTCAATTCAGTGATCGCTTTGGCCACCAGTTGTTCGCGTAAGCCATGAAGGAATACCTTCGCCCCTTCTTTGAGGGCTTGTTCGGCGATTGCACGACCAATTCCACTACTGGAGCCTGTCACTAATATAATTTTATTATTCAAGAGCATAATTAAGATCTTTAATCTTGTGAGTTAATAATATTTTCGGCGATACCAGTGATATCGAGGTCAATTTTGAACAAAGCGCCTGCATCTGGATTTTGAGCGAGTTCTTCTGGAGTAAGTCTTGTTGATGCAGAAGTTACAAAAAGGGTTTTAAGATCTTTTCCACCAAAACAAAGTGATGTCGGTCGCCTAACCGGCATATCGATTTTTCTCTCAATGGTGCCGCTGGGGCGATATCTTGTAAGCGCCCATCCATCCCACTGTGCATTCCAGAGACAGCCTTCACTATCAACGGTCATGCCATCAGGGTAGCCATCGTCTCCTGAGAGTTGAACAAAAATTTCTGGTTTGCTGGTTATGCCATATTCGGGACTATAAGAGGCGGTCATGATCTTTTGAGAGGGGGAGTCCGCGAAATAAATACGGTCACCTTCTGGGTTGAATGCTGGACCATTAAAAACCACAAACTTTTGGTTTTCTTGGATAATTTCTCCAGATTGGTATCTCCAGAAGCCAGCAATTGCATTGCTTTCCAAAAGATGTTTTGCACCAAAGATAAAATTACCAAAGCGGTCAGCCTTGCCGTCGTTCATCAGGCAGTCCTCAGCTCCAAGACTGGGGGCGAGGGGCGTTACAATACCGCTTTCAGTATCGATATGTGAAAGACCTTGGCCGAGAGCAGCAATAAGGCCTCCGTCTTGCCAAAGGGCGATCGATCCTGTGGGTGCCGGGAGGGAGATGAAGCCCATATTGGTTCCATCTCCGTTTTGCCGGTAGAGCAGGGCATTTTCGATATCCAACCAGTAGAGGCAGTCTTCTCGGTGATCCCAAATCGGAGATTCCCCCAATAAAGCTGGTCCCGCCCAAACTTTTTTAATCGTATAGCCCTGTTCCATTTGCCACCTATATTCGTAATTCTGTTTTTGGATCGAATAGGCTAGCTTTACCCATATCTACCATGAATGCCATAGTTTCCCCTGGCTCAGTAGTATTGTATGGGTTTACCCGTGCGATAACTTCTCGTCCACCAAGCTCAATATAAGTTAGGGTATCTGCGCCAGTAGGTTCCAAAACTTCTACTTGGCAATCAAAAGCTTGTAATCTGTTGTTGAGGGACATTTCAGAATCAGAACAATGGGTCAACGTTTCTGGGCGAATACCTAGAATAACATCTCTTCCGACCCATTCGCTGATGTCTTGACGGTCCTCGGGCAATGCAAGGAACACAGAGCCGCGGCTTCCATTTGCGGTACGCTCTATAGAAACTCCGAGCTTTCCGTTTTCGCTTACAACAGCTGCAGGGACAAAATTCATAGGGGGTGAACCAACAAAACCTGCGACGTACATGTTTGCTGGCTTTTCATAAACTTCCTGCGGGCTGGCGAATTGCTGTACTTCACCCTCTTTGAGGATGGCAATACGGCTGGCAAGTGTCATGGCTTCAATTTGGTCATGTGTTACATAGACCATCGTCGTACCAAGGCGTTGGTGGAGCTTTTTAATCTCTGTGCGCATTTCTACCCGGAGTTTTGCATCCAGGTTGGAAAGGGGTTCATCGAAGAGAAAGATTTCTGGATCGCGTACAAGGGCACGGCCCATGGCTACACGTTGCCTCTGACCACCAGATAACTGAGCAGGCTTACGGTCACTTAGGTGATCAATTTGAAGCATGCGAGCGGCTTCATCAACACGACGCTCACGTTCTTCCTTGGTCACTTTGCGCATTTCGAGACCAAAACCAATGTTTCTGGCCACTGACATATTAGGGTAGAGGGCGTAACTTTGGAAAACCATTGCAATATCACGGTCCTTTGGGTGGACGTCGTTTACAACGGTTTGATCAATAAGGATTTCGCCATCGGTAATCGTATCCAAGCCTGCAATCATGTTGAGCAGGGTTGATTTACCACAACCGGAAGGCCCGAGGAGCACGAGGAATTCGCCATTCTCTAGGTCGAGATCAATGCCCTTAAGGACTTCGACAGAACCGTATGATTTTTTGACGTTTTGTATGGATAGGGATGCCATGAGGATATTTCTCCTTACCCTTTAACTGAGCCAGCGGTTAAACCGCGTACGAAGTAACGACCTGCCAGCACATATACTGCCAGTGTTGGAGCGGCTGTAATTAAGGCTGCAGCCATATCAACGTTGTATTGTTTGACACCAGTCGTCGTGTTTACAAGATTGTTCAAAGCAACAGTGACAGGTTGTCCGCCACCAGTGGTAAACGATGCACCGAAAAGAAAGTCATTCCAGATCTGAGTAAATTGCCAAATAACTGTCACCACGATAATGGGGGGGGAAAGAGGCAACATGATCCGCCAGAAAATCATGAAAAATCCTGCGCCATCAATCGTGGCTGCCTTGATGAGATCATCTGGAATATTGACATAGTAGTTTCTGAAAAACAGGACTGTGAACGGAAGACCGTAAACGATATGGACCAATACCAGTCCAGGCACAGTATTGGCCACTCCCAGGAAACCAAGGGATTGTGCCATGGGGAGCAGGACAACTTGAAATGGGATAAAGCACCCAAAAAGGATCATTGCAAAAATTAAGTTTGCACCCTTAAACTTGAATTTTGTCAGCGAAAAACCCGTTAGAGCGCCCAGCAAGGTCGAAATTGTTACCGCTGGAATTGTCATCGCAACTGAATTCCAGAAATAAGGTTTCAACCCGGTGCAACTTACCCCAATACAAGCTTCATTCCAGGCGTAACCCCATGCATCAAAGTTTATTTCAGCTGGTAGGGACAAAAGAGTACCATTTCTGATTTCGTCGAGATCTTTCATGGATGTTGAAAGAACAACAATCAGAGGAAGTATGTAGTAAGCGGCAAAAATTAATAGAAGAGTGTATAGGCCAAAGCGTGCAGCAGATTGCCATGGACTTTTACCCCCGGGCAGAGCGGTGATATCAGTCATGCTTCTTCTCCCTTAGTTCCGAATAGAGATAAGGGATTACGATTGCCATAACTGTTGCCAACATCATTATTGCAGAGGCTGCACCCAGTCCAATCTGATTACGTCTAAACGTCATTTCGTACATGAAATTCGCAGGCAATATTGTACTGTATCCAGGTCCACCGCCGGTCAAAGCCACCACTAGATCAAAGCTCTTTACTGCCAAGTGGGTGAGGATAAAGAAACAGCTTAGGAACACAGGTCGTAAAGTGGGGAGGATGATGACGAGATAAATGCGTGATAGAGAGGCGCCGTCTAGATAAGCAGCTTTTATGATCTCACTATCTACACCGCGTAGAGCGGCTAGAAATAGCGCCATGACAAAGCCCGACGATTGCCAAACGGCTGCAATGACAAGCGTATAAACCGCCATTTCACTGTTTATGAGCCAATCAAAAGAAAAACTTTCCCATCCCCAGGACCGCACTGTGTTTTGAATGCCGAGGCCTG
Organism: uncultured Rhodospirillales bacterium; assembly: GCA_913060675.1. Taxonomy (GTDB): domain Bacteria; phylum Pseudomonadota; class Alphaproteobacteria; order Kiloniellales; family Kiloniellaceae; genus Kiloniella. The sequence continues at coordinate 43,975 of CAJXUS010000017.1, read as the reverse complement.
GATTTAAGATCCATTTCCAAGCTGTACCAGTGATGATGAAGGATATGGCCATTGGATAAAGGTATATTGTGCGTAAAACACCTTCGGCACGAACGCGTTGGTCCAGAGCAATTGCAAGGAGACATCCTAAAACGATGGAGACTAGAATGAAAAGACCGCCAAATATTAGCAGGTTTTCCATGGCAACATTCCAGGGGGTCATTTTCCAGAGGCGGATATACTGGTAAAAACCCTCGAAAGAGTAGCTCGGAAGCATCTTTGACTTTGTAAGAGAGATGTATCCTGTCCAGGCGATGAAGCCATAAACAAAGAATATCATCAATGCAAAAGTCGGTGCCACTACCAGTTTTGCCACGTTCCGGCGCAACCAATCTAAAAGCGGTTGTTTAGCGGGTATGGATTTCTGAGTCATGAGGCTCGTCATCTATTACAGAGCATTAAAACCTAAACATCCATACGGATATCAGGTGCTCTAAGTAAAAAAACTAAAGCTTACTAGAACACTGTTCCAAAAAGGTAAGCTTTAAATTATGAGCAATATTTCTTAAGTGCTCATTCCTAAAAAAAGAGGCGGTGCTCCTTGGGAGACGCACCGCCAACACCGGGAGGATTACTCGGCGAGTTCAATAGATTCTGCAAGGCGCGCGACAGCGGCTTCAGAAGTCATATTAGAGTTGAAGTGTTCAGTTACCACATCAAGTACGGCACCGCGGACGGCACCAGATGCAGCGATTTCATGCGCGACAGAACCGACAAGAGATCCGGCTTCTGAAGAAGCCTGAAGGTCGACCATGGATTTAACAGCACATTCGTCAAATTTCTCAGCGGAAACACCCATACGAGCAGGTATTGAACCCTTATAAAGGTTAAATGTTTCCTGGAATTTTTCACCAAGGATAAGGCGAGCGAGTAGTTCTTGTCCGGCTTTGTCATCATCGTTTGTTACATTGAACATAGCAAAGCTGTCTGAGTTCAGAATGTATCCACCTTTTGAAGGGGTTGGGATACAGAGGAAATCTTTGCCAGGCTCTTTACCTGCAGCAATGAATTCACCCTTTGCCCAATCGCCCATAATCTGCATGGCTGCTTCGCCGCGCATAACCATACTTGTCGCCAAGTTCCAGTCACGACCAGGGAAGTCGGCATCGACGTAACCACGCATTTTACGCATCTGATCGAACACTTTGATCATGGTGTCTGATTTCAGTGTATCAGCGTCGAGTTCGACAAAGGCTTTATTGAAAAATTCTGCTCCGCCGAGACCAAGAGCAACTGTTTCAAATACAGTTGCATCCTGCCAAGGTTGACCACCATGAGCTAATGGAATGATGCCTGCTGCTTGTAGTTTGTCAGCAAGTGCATTGAATTCGTCCCATGTACGGGGTGGTTCGCCGTCCACTTTTGCAAGTGCTTCAGGGTTGACCCAGATCCAGTCAACACGGTGAATGTTAACAGGTACAGCAACGTATTTACCATCGTGTTTAACGATATCCTGGAGCAATGGAGGCAGAACGTTATCCCAACCTTCCTGTTCACCAAGTTTTGTCAGATCACCAAGCGCACCTGCTTCGGCCCATTCTTGGATGTTTGGGCCTTTGATCTGAACCGCTGCTGGTGGGTTGCCAGAAAGTACGCGTGAGCGCAAGACGGCAGCCTGAGCATCACCGCCACCGCCAGCTACCGGAGCATCGAGCCATTTACCACCGTTGGCTTCGAAATCTTCTTTTAGAGCTTTAACAGCCTTAGCTTCGCCACCAGATGTCCAGTAGTGAAGTACTTCTGCAGTCGGTTGAGCTTGAACATTTACAGCGCCAAGAATAAGTGAACTGACAAGAGCGGTGGATACCGCAAGTTTATGTGTAAGTTTTTTCATTCCCAATTTCCTCCCCGTGTATTGTTGACAAAGAACCAAGGAGCGCCCCATAGATTATTGTTAGCTGTTCAGGGCACTTTGGTTTCGATAGGCTTAGTAAAACTCCTTCGGGCAAGATTTGCGATCCTTTTAAGGTAACAGAAGATTGCAGACCGGTCCGGTTGTTACAAACAGATACATTAAGAATAATAAGTTTATAATTTTCAGCCAGTTGCCGCAGGCGCGAAATATTACAGGTAAAAGTATGGAAAAGGCTAAACACCTTCTGATCGTAGATGACGACGAAGAAATTAGAGAGCTTTTAACGGGATTTTTAACTCAACGAGGATTTAGAGTCTCTGTCGCGGGGGGCGGCGAAGAGATGCGTCGCGAGCTTGCACGCTGGTCTATAGACCTCATCATACTCGACATAATGTTACCTGGTGAAGATGGGTTGAGCCTATGTAAGTCGGTCAGAGAAAAGTCGGATGTGCCCATCATAATGCTCACGGCAGTTACGGGGGATTCTGATCGTATAGTTGGTTTAGAAGTCGGAGCAGATGATTATTTGGAAAAACCTTTTAACCCTCGGGAACTTCTTGCCCGTATGAAAGCTATTTTTCGTCGTGTATCGGGAACAACAACAGATGAGGAAGATGAGGGCGTCAAGGTTGCCAACCGCTTATTCAAATTTTGTGGGTGGATCTTAAACGAGGGAAAACGAGAACTGCGTTCTCCTGATAAATTTGTTGTGCATCTCTCATCTGGTGAATTTGCTTTGATTGTTGCCTTTCTCGAACAACCACAACAAATTTTAACCCGGGATGATTTAATCAATGCCACCCGAGGGGTCGAGGCTATCGCTTTTGATCGCAGTATCGATATTCAGGTGAGTAGATTGCGTAAAAAACTTGAAGGTGACTGTGATAAGCCCAAGCTTATAAAAACTGTTAGAGGACAGGGCTATATCTTTGCAGAGAAGGTGGGCGAAAGCTCTGTTAAAGGGCGGTCTTAAGTGAGTGTTATTAACACAATTTTAAAAAAGTGGTTCCCCGAAAAAGTTCGGTTACGCATATTAATATTCGGGTTTTGTTGCGGTATGCTAGCCACGTCGTTTGCAGCAATTGGGGTAGGTGCGATCATAAGTCGGCGGGCCGAGATTGCTGAGGCGACATGGATTGGGCCAGTTATCGCAAGGGTATATGAAGAACTTTCTCATGTACCAGAGGAAAGACGCGTTTTGGCCACTGCAAATTTTAACAGAGCGGACGCCGTTCAGTTCAAACTGGCTAATTCTGAAGACCAAGATTACCAAGATAGCACCTCATTAGTGGGGAACTCGAAAGTTGTCACGAATGCTTCGACCTTATGGCGAACACCAAAAATAACTCTGACGGTTTTTGGTGGAAAACCTCGTTCACGACTACTAAAAACAAACCACCCTCCTGAAGATTTAACAGCAAGACTAACATTTTTGGTTTCTGCAGTCGCGCGGCATGATCAATCTTCAAACATCGTATTGGTTATGCCGAACGGGGATGAGCTTATTGTTTCTAGCCCAAAGTACTGGCGCGACCGAACCACGGAGGTTCAATGGTTGTTAATCATGATCTCTGGGATGCTTTTTACGGCCCTTTTATATGTAATGGGGACACGCAAAATATTACGCCCATTTCGCTATCTTGGCGATGGCGTTATATCTGGGGAAAAGGTGTTTTCTCATATTTCGTGGCCTAAAGAAGCTCGTGAAATAGCAGAGCGTCTTTTCCTTGAACAAGAAGAAAAAGCCGAAGTGATAGAGGAACGAACCCGTATGTTGACGGCGATTTCTCACGACCTTCGAACGCCCGCCACACGCTTAAGGCTTCGGGCGGAATTTGTTGAAGATGAAGAGCTAAAGAATAAGATCCTTGCTGATCTTGATCTCATGCTGGCGATGACACGAGATGCCATTGATTTTCTCAAAGGTGGGCTAGAGACAGAGGAAGTGGAATATTTTGAAATTGTTTCTTTGGTGCAATCTATTTGCGATGATTTCTCTGATGTTGGAATGCCTGTAACCTTTTTGCCAATTCAATACCCAACTCTGCGAACTACAGGCACTGTTTTTAGTTCACAAGAAAAGTCAGTGCCCTTGGATAGTTTAACAAAGGGAGTGATGCAGGGGCGACCACGGGCCCTAAAACGCGCGATCACAAACCTTGTGGCAAATGCGGTAAAGTATGGATTTCAAGCCAAAGTGTGCTTAACAATTGAGCCGAGCAGGGCGTTAATAGAAGTAATCGATAGAGGCCCGGGTATTCCTGAAGATGAAATGGAAAATGTCCTCAAGCCTTTTTACCGTCTAGAAAAGTCCCGTAACAGAGAAACTGGTGGCAGTGGACTTGGCTTAAGTATCGTAAGCAGTGTCATTCAATCTCATCAGGGTACGGTTGATTTGATAAATCAACCTGTTCAAGGGCTTAACGCGACTATCTACTTGCCGCGCTCCAATAACCTATCTTGATAATACTGAGTCTTAATTTGAAACTGGGATCAATAAACTGCGATAGGCGTTATTGATCCCGGTAACGGCCTTATTCAGCTGCTTTGTGGGAAAGAGCGTTATCGTTGAAACCGGATGGCTCTTGTATCAGCTTGGTAAAAATTAACGGTAACTCCTCTGGAGGTTTTGTTTCTTCAGGAATAAGTAGAATACCGTGGCGTTGGAGAAACAGACCAATTTTTTCCTGACCAAAAGCAACAGCCAATGGTGCGCTCATAATTAACCCAATGAGTATGGGTGCTAACCATGGGAGTAATTCTGGAGCTTGATTTAGATATACCGCTCCCAGAACCAATGCCGCGATTAAATGGGCTCTGTGTTGTTTGAAAGCTTCACCCCATGGGATAGTTCGACCATTACGACTTTGAGCATCCCATTTAACGGTTTTTCCAAGTAACAGAGCAGTGATTATCTTTACGTGGAATATCATTAATACCGGGGCCGTTATCGCAGAGAAAACCATCTCGATCAGGCAGCTTATGGTAAGTTTGATCGGGCCGCCGTAGGAGTTTGTTTCTTTGTACGCCAGTATTAAGGCGAGTATTTTCGGGGCAAATAGCATACTCATAACAATGATAAACAAGCTGAGTGGTGATGCGGTATAAGGAGTCAACATCGACCATTCGTACGGAAGCGGAATTACCGGGCTAATTGGCATTGTACGCTCGGTAACCAGGAAAGCACTCATGAGTAACAGCATCATCCAAAGGTAAGACGAGGCATAGCTCATGGCCCCCATCAACATGTGAATTCGACTGACTTTCTTTAATCCCTTTGTGCCGATCAGACGCATGTGCTGAAAATTGCCCTGACACCATCTCTGATCCCTGACAATGTGATCTAGGATGTTTGTCGGAACCTGTTCATAACTTCCTTTGCCTTCGGGATAGATCCAAACATCTTGATCTGCACGGCGCAACAATGCGGCCTCAACAAAATCGTGACTTAAGATTTCACCGGACAGAGGACCCTTCCCAGATAATATGGGAAGATCACAATGTTTGATGAAGGGGGCTAACCTCAGGATGGCATTGTGACCCCAGTAATTGCCATCATTCATGGCCCAATAACTCAAGCCTGTGGCGAATAGTTCACCTGTTAATCTGATGTTGAATTGGGTTAATCGGCCAAAGAGAGTTTTCTGCCCCATGGCGCGAGGAAGAACTTGGATGAGCCCTGTGCCTGAGTTGTTGTCCATCATTCTCGTCATGTTGAGAATTGTTTCACCAGACATTATGCTATCGGCATCAAGCACCACCATATAGTCATAATCATCGCCCCAACGGTCGCAAAAATCTTTAATATTACCAACTTTTCGATTGGTATTTATTTCTCTGCGTCGATAGTGAAACTTTCCTTGCAGGCCATAGCGATGATAGAGCTCTTGTGACAGAGTTTCTTCTTTTGCTGCAATGTCTAGATCAGTTGTGTCACTTAAAATAAAGAAATCAAAAGAGTTACCGTGACCCGTAGCAAGGACTGAGCGCAAGGTTTGCTCCATCCCCAAAAATACGAGATCTGGGTCTTCATTGTACGCTGGCATTACAATGGCTGTTTGGCCTTTAGGTGTCGAATTTGGATCAAGATCCTGGGCTAGAGGCGTAACGACAGAGGCTGCTTTGTTTGAATAAATCAGCCGGAAGATAAAACCTATAACTGAGGTCCAGAACGACTGGCTGATCCAAAGAAAAGCAATTGTTGATAAAAATACATAGGCCGCTTCGAGGAGGCTTAGCCCGTTTTCAAATAAATTGAGTGCAAGGTTGGTGCTAAGCGCGCCGACGGTCAATGATAGCAACAAAACAAGAAGTAGTCTTCTTCGGTACCGAAGTTTCGAAAGACCGGTTTTGCAGGATTTATCTGATTGTTTGTTCATTAATGTGTCCTGCATTAAGCGTATTTCGTTGTATAAAGATAAGTCCAGGTTTCGGTCAGAGCTTCATCTCCTAACCTGAGAAAACCTCGTAAATCACAAGGTCGATCGTCGGTTGGTTTCAAGTTGAATTCCGCTCGCCATAGATTGTTTTCAGGGTTTTTAAAAGCTTTTACATCATAGATCTTACCTGCTTGGCAGGTGAATGTTGCTTCTACGGGGCTACCTCCTGGAATAGATTTAAGTTTTTGACTGTCGAACTCGACGACAAAAAAGCGGGCATCAGAGGGATGTCCATAGGCAAACCCAGCTCGATTTGCTGGTCCCTCTCTGGTGCTAAAGGTTTTACCAGTAGGTGGCCATTGTTCTGATTTGATGTAGCTGGTTAAGCGGTAACCATAACGATGTGACGTACCTGCTTTGAGCGGTGTGTCGGATACCCAGTAGGAAACAACGTTATCAGTCGTCTCCAGATCAGATGGGATTTCAACGAGTTCAACATGACCCGGACCCCAATCTTCTTTTGGCTCTATCCAAATGCTGGGTCTGATTTGATAACGAGATTCGAGATCTTCATAATGCATAAAGCTTCGATCGCGTTGGGAAAGGCCAAAACCTTTTGTCCCGCTGTCGACAAAAGACGAAATTGTAAGATCTTTTCGACGGGTAAGGGGACGCCAGAGCCACTCCCCTGTACTGGTTTCAACCATTAGGCCATCTGAATCGTGTACTTCAGATCGATAATCATCCAACCCTTTGGTATTCTCACCAAACAAGAACATACTTGTGAGGGGTGCCAGACCAAGCTTTTGGATGTCTTCTCGGGCAAACAAGGATACTTCAACATCAATGACAGTGTTTTCACCAGGTTGAATGATAAACCGATAAGCCCCTGTAATGCTCGGGCTATCAAGAAGAGCCATAATGACAACAGAATTGGCATCGTCTGCAGAGTTCGCGACGGGTTTCTCAATCCAAAATTCCTGGAAAACGGGAAACTCTTCTCCAGTGGGTTCGGCTGTGTCGATGGCAAGACCTCTTATCGAAAGGCCATATTGCTGGTTCATGCCAAGTACGCGAAAGTAGTTCGACCCTAAGAATGAAATAAGCTCATCATAGTATTCACTGTTCAGTTGGTGATGAACTCTGAACCCTGAGAATTGGAGGTTATCCAAATCTTTTTCTGTGGGTTGCTCGCCTTCATACCAAAACATACCGGGTTGAATTGTTTGTTCGACTTCTTTGCCGTCGTTTTGCAAGTTGATGGCAACGGTATCGTGAAAATAGGGGCCGCCCGGGTGAAAGAACTGAAGTTGAAAGGGGCCGCTGTCTTTCCAGAGCGGCTTTTGTGGATTGTAATAAATCTTAGAGAACTGTTCTACCGACATAGTCTTCCAAAAATCACTCAGGCCATTCTGCGGCTTGGAATAAACTCTTTGTGCGAGTTTTTCAGCTTTTGAAATGACATCATCATAACTGGTAAGGGAAGCGCCAGTGGCTGCTTTCGCTACTGCGCCAGGTATAAAACCTACTCCAGCTAAAGATATTGTTGTTAGAAGAAAGTCTCTACGGTTCATCAGTTCTTATTCTATGTAATCTATGTTGCAGAGGAAGTCGCTGAAATGTAATGGCTTTTCAAGGGTTATTTCTGTGGCATTGCATTTTTTTTGCATTTTTTTGTAATTTGTCTTCCTCCAAGTTTTTCACTTGTATCTATGTTAGATTGGTTTTTTGTAATCTTTCTGTTAGGGCGAGGATATACAATCCTCATCACAACTTCGCGAACAGGGTTTACTGTATAGGGCATTGATCCGGTATCATTTTAAAGATAGAGAAGGCGACAACCCTGAAAAATGAACCGAGTTATGAGTAAATGAATATAGATAAAGCGCTCCCTCCCGAACAAAAGTTGTCTCAAGCAGCAGTTGCGGTGAAGAGAGAACGCGATCCCCGCTTGGATTTTTTCAGGGGGGTGGCGATGTTGATTATCTTTGTCGCTCATGTTCCTGGAAACTATTGGGCGAAGTTCATACCCGCACGATTTGGACCGAGTGATGCTGCGGAAATGTTTGTTTTCTGTTCTGGCTTTGCTGCGGCGATTGCTTTTGGTGGAACTTTTCGACGTTCGGGATTCTTTATGGGAACGGCGCGTATTGTCATCCGCTGTGTCCAGATCTATATGGCTCATCTGGGACTATTTTTCGTCCTTGCCACTGTTTGTGCAGTTGCAACGGCCTATTTCATAGACTTTAATTATATTGGTAAATTAAACCTGACGTATTTTTTTAATAATACGGGTGAAGCCTTAGCAGGCTTGTTTACTTTGACCTATGTACCAAATTTCTTTGATATCATGCCCATGTACATAGGGGTTTTGGCTCTTGTCCCCGTGGTAATTTTACTCGCAAGAATACATCCTTTGATGGTCCCTGTGTTCTCACTTGGTTTGTACATAGCAACTTGGTATTGGGAATTACAATTTCCTGCTGAACCTTTTTCTAACCGACCCTGGTTTTTTAACCCGTTGGCTTGGCAGCTGTTATTTTTTACTGGTTTTGCAATATCCGCCGGCTGGATAAAAGCCCCGCCACCTAACAGATACTTATTACTCGCCTGCATTATTTTTGTCCTTGCACTGGTTCCCATTAGTAACTGGCCAATTATGCGTGAGTTCCCGGTATTGAAAGAGTTTAGGTCTGAATTGATATATGGCTTCAAGAAAACTAACTTTGGAATTCTGCGTTGGATACATTTCCTTGCTTTGGCCTATATTTGTGTGACTTTGCTCAAAGGGCGTGAACAAATACTCAAACACCGTTATTTCGATCCCATTATCAAGTGTGGTCAACAGGCGTTACCTGTTTTCCTTTTGAGTATGACGCTTTCATGGATTGGGGGCATAATTCTTGATCAAATTGGCCGCGAAGCGCTTGGCCTTACAATTATAAATGTGAGTGGAATTGTTATTCTAATTGGCTTTGCTTATGTTATGTCTTGGACCAAGTCATCTCCATGGAGGACGAAACCCGTACATAAATCTGTCCCAAAGCCCGTAACACATACGAGGATTGGGGATAACGCGGTTCAGCCTGCCGAATAATAATATGGAGATAATAAACTTGAATATAGAAGTCTGTTATAAGTGATGAGAATTGGGGTTCTCATATCAATAAGTTTTGTTTATTTGAGCGCCTTGTCCGGTGCTTTTGCTGGCGGCAAAGTTATTGATCGGCACATTGACTTACCTTCGTTGGCTAGCTCCACGCCGTATTCTTTATACCTTCCAGAAGGGTATTGTGATAGCGGTTTATCCTATCCGGTTCTATATCTTCTTCATGGCTATGGAGGTACACATCGTGACTGGTTAAAGGCTGGGCAAGTTGGCCAAACTCTTGATCGACTGATATCGGCGGGGCGCATTTCTCCTATCCTTGTTGTAATGCCTTCTGCGTCGAAATCCTGGTATGTTAATTCATCCAAATATGGGAAGTACGAAACGGCTCTTTTACACGATCTCCCGAAATACCTAGAAGCAGAACTATATAGTTTAAAAACGAGAGAAGGGCGTGCTGTTGCAGGTCTTTCAATGGGAGGGTATGGCGCGTTAAGGTTTGCTTTTAGATCTCCGGAAAGCTTTGCTTCAGTGGCCGCTTTAAGTCCAGCGATCTTCCCAAATGTTATCAGCAAGGATGAATTTAAACCTGTGCAAATTAAACTTTTTGCCGGTGCTTTCGATGACCCATTTTCAGTGACCAAATACAATGAAAAGAACGTGTTTACTCTCGTTCAGACAGCTTCCAATCCGCCAGCAACTTATTTAACTGTAGGAGATGATGATTGGTTTGGCCTGTACGACGGAACTTTTGCCTTTTATCAACAATTGAAAAGTCAAAAGATAGCTGCAGAATTGAGGATTACAGATGGAAACCATGACTGGAAATTATGGTCGAAAGAAATAGAGCCAGCACTTATTTTTCTGGATAGCCAATTGTCCGCTGCTACCAAAATTCCCTCGTCAAAAGGTATCACTACTAGGAGGGAGCAGTCTTCTTTTTGCTCTCCGGGTTAACTCGTATCTAAAATTGATATCTAAGTTTACGAATTCAAACTCAGAATATACCCTGTATGATTATCATACAGGCACCTGCGGCAACGATGTAGCCAAAATCAACCACGATGGCATAGGTTGATTTTTTTACAAATCCTCCTGCGGAAGCTACGAATGATGCGATTGCGATTATTGTAAAAATTGCTGTAAATAACGCGTTATTTGTAGCAGTTATTCCTATAATCCAAGCGAGAAAAAATAAAGCAATGAGCTGAGTAGCCATCGCAAAAACCGGCATTTTATCTGTACTATCAAGGGATATACCAGAACCCTCTGCCCATTTTTTACCAAAGAGTTTGGGACTATACCATGCCCATCCAAGTAAGAATGAAACAATGGTACCTACAGTTATTGCAAGCCAGTTAACGTTAACGATTTCACTCATTTTCCGTCCTGAAAGTAGGTTGTAGTCAGAAGTGTTTATATATAATAAACCGATTGGTAAATTATATATGATTTTGAAATACGATCAAGCCCGTGAATTAATACACGACTTAATATGCTCTGGATCAGTTATTCGAGTTCGTTGAAATCACGAGCTTATGTATGGTTTTTCTAACCAAAGGTGCTACGACCAATACGATAGGAAACGCGACCAACCAGGAAGAGAGCCACGTTTCTAACCAAGTAATTAGTAACTCAGGTACAAAACCCATAGTCTGTATGATTGCTATAAAAGTCACGATGCATGACATCATGCCCGATAAAAGAAAACCAAAGAGTATGAATTCAAATTTTGGTGGTATGAAAGGTTTCATGAGCAGGTCTTTTGTTGGTTATTTTATAGAAAATACAAGTATTTCAGATATTAAGCCTAGTGTTAAAAATGACGAATGCAAGTTTTGATCAAGTTTTTTTAAGGAGTTGGTCAAAATGAGATTGGACAACTTTCCATACATGATCAGTTTTCCTAAGTATTAAGTATCGTAATACAGTCCTCATAATGTCGAAGGAGTTTCAAGGTCGATGTCGATCAGCATTGGATGATGATCAGAGGCAATCTCGTTGTTATCGACTTGAACAGATCTAACTCGGGAGGCAAGCATGGAGCCGACAAAACAGTGGTCGAGTTGTCTCAACTGTATCTGACCGCCAATTTTCTTTACGTGGGTATGGAGGGCATTTGGACTAAGCCCAGCAGCGATAGCAGCATCGGTGAACCCGTTGTAATAGGTCGCTCCCTTATGATACGGAGTTTGTCCGGTAATACGGTTATATTCGGCGCTGCCAGGTTCTGAATTAAAGTCGCCCATCCAGATGGCGTCGAGAGGGCATTCAGGTTCGCTCTCTCCATGGGTCCAGTCGCGGTGCGCTTCGTCATCAGCACCGCTCCAAGGACCGCCTTCGAGTGGTGTGCGTTGGTGGCGTTCAAGTAGATATTCGATTTGTTCTAAGCGCTCTTCGACGCCGATGTGAGCAAGGTGGAGTGAAAACACTCGGACAGGGCCGTATGGTGTACGGATCATACATTCTAATGCTGCGTTTTGGGTGTTTAGAGGCGCAATTGTCCTTCGCATGGGCAGTGTGTGAAGTCGTGACCATAAAATAGGAAATCGCGAAAATATCATCGTTCCGAACTGTCGTCGGCGGTTAATCACACGGCCCTTTTCAAAAGTACTCGCATCCATATCAAATGCAGGCCCGTAGGCGCAGTAGTAATTAGGGAGTAAGCGGGAGAGTATTTCGGGTTGGTCGTCAAATCCGGTACGGTGCCAGTGACGTTCTACCTCTTGCAGGGCGATAATATCAGCACCATCAATGACACGAGAAATGCGTTCAAGGTCATAACAACCATCAGTTCCAAAACCATATTGAATATTGTAACTAATTAATTTCATAGGATTGATCGCGCTTCTTGGTAAGGGATTTTAGTGGTGCTGGGATGAAGGAGGTATCAAAATGCTCAGTCATAACCAATTGTATTATGAATTGCGGCCATTTTTACCGCTACCCCCTGTAAGTACGTATTTCATACGAGCTTGCCAAAGTTCAAAGGCAACGACAACACCTTTTAGGAGGCAGAGATCCTTGTTCGCGACACCCTTATGCTTGGTGCGTTTAGAGCTATTGTAATAGCATGTGTGGAGTGATTTTTGTGTAAAGATCTTAGGTCTTGATCCTAGGTTAACCTATTGAATTTATACTAACATAACTAATTTATACAGTTACTGTTATATTCCCTTTTTATCAAAGACTGTCATTTTTGAAAAAAATCCTGTATAAACCTATCTTCATTCGGTGTGTTTATTGAGTTGAGTAATGGTAATAAGTGACAAAACTCCAATTACATTTAAGGACAAATTGCCAGAAGCTGTTGATGTTGTCGTCATTGGGGCTGGCATTATAGGCATCTCTATTGCGTATTTCCTAGGTAAGCAGGGCGTGTCGGTTCTCGTTTGCGAAAAAGGCCGTGTTGCAGGAGAACAGTCTAGCCGTAATTGGGGTTGGGTCCGTCAACAAGGTAGGCATTCGTCTGAACTTCCGATAATGAAAGAAAGCCTTCATATCTGGAAAGGTCTTTCTGCTGAGATTGGCGAGGACCTTGGTTTTCGGCAAGCCGGATGTCTCTATCTGGCTGAAACAAATGCGATGCAGAAAGAAAATGAACAATGGCTTGATGTTGCGCGTCAACATCAACTTGATACCCGTCTCATAAATGCAAAAGAAACCAATGAACTCCTTGGCCAGACCAATAGTCATTGGAAAAGTGCAATCTATACAGCAAGTGATGGCCGGGCTGAGCCGAGAATTGCGGTTCCAAGATTGGCTCGTGCGGCTCAAAGATTAGATGTCAAAATTATTGAAAACTGTGCTGTCCGCTCTCTTGACCTATCAGCTGGAAAATTAAAGGGTGTCGTTACCGAGATGGGGAGAGTAAGAGCGCGTCGGGTTGTCTCTGCCACTGGGGCATGGTCTTCTCTACTGCTAGGACACCATAATGTTTCGCTCCCGCAGCTAAAGGTTAAAGGCTGTGTTGCAAGAACATCTCCAGTAGCTAACTTTTATCTGGGTAATGCCGTTTCAGAAAAAATTGCCTTTCGTAAAAGGCAAGATGGTGGCTATACAATAGCTCTGGCAGATCACACCACACATAATATTTCTCCCAATAGTTTTCGATATTTCCCAAAATTTGTACCGCTTATGAGAAAATCCTTTCAGGATGTTTCTTTCAAACTGGATCAATCATTTTTCTCAGATATCAGCCGTAGAAGTAGATGGAATGAAAATCAGATTACGCCTTTTGAAAAAACGCGCGTCTTGAACCCATTACCAGATCCAAAATTGTTGATTCAAATGCGCAAGCATCTTCAAAAATATGTTCCGGAACTTGCTAATACCCCTTTTGTTGAGACTTGGGCGGGGATGATTGAAACATCGCCTGACGTCCTGCCTATTATTTCTGAGATAGATACTATTCCGGGGTTCCATGTCGTTGCCGGATTGAGTGGTCATGGTTTTGGTATTGGGCCAGCTATTGGACGGGTTATGGCCGATCTATTGATTGGTAGGCCACCGGGACATGATCTGAAACGATTTAAACTAAGTCGTTTTCAAGACGGGACACCAATAGATTTAGAAAACGCGGCCTGACTTAAATTGATCAGTAGCCGCGTTTTCACAGTATTTAAGCCGATATTCAGTTAAGCTGACATTTCCACTTTATCACGAGAACTAACGTCTCCTGCACCTGAAATTTTGTCCATACGTTGTAAAGCCCATATATTATCTGGACGGGCTTCTAGGCGACGGCTAAGCAAGTTTTTTGCGGTTGAGTGACGGCCTGAACGGATTGTCGCATCGATTAACAGTCGGTGGAATACGTCGCGTTGAGCATGACTGCCACCGATTTGTTGGAGATCATCAAATACGGGTAATAAATGGTCAACGCACTTATCATCGTCACCTGTTTTGCAGGCATGAATTGCTTTGGCGAGTGGCATTCCGAAATCACGGAATACTTGTTGTGAAGTGCCTTCACCCAAGCTTTTTTGTTGCATGGTATCTATGAAGGCATCTGCAGCATTACGATTACCACTACTCAGAATTGCGAGGAGATAATGGGCATCAGCAAAAGCAAGACTGTGATCGTTTACGTGGTTCGCAGATAGGGTTGCCATCTCCTCCCAGCGGTTGCCAACATCCACACCTTCGAGTTCCAGGCGATAGAGCAGCGAAACCCCGTTGCTTATATCGCGGAAATCATCGGTATGGTCTTTTCTAATGTATGAATCGTAAAGTTTTAAAACGTCTTCTTTTTGGCCAAGTTCCAGGTGAAACAATGCCTTATGCCAGTGCATGTGATAGGAGAAGTTATTACACTGTTCCCATTCATCTTGATACTGGTTCAGCCAAGCAAGACCCTCGGTCGGCCTATTGGACATCTCCAGAACATGACCTACAGCGTGCGTACCCCACGCATCATTTGGGGCAAGCTCTACACCGTATTTTCCTGTTTTTTCTGCTTCTGCATACGACCCGGTTTCTTCAAGTCCGAAACAATGACAACCAAGAACAAAACCGTAATCCCGTATACCTTCATTCCAGGCAGAGAGAATTTTTGTTGTCGATGCCCGCATGCCATGATTTTTGCCACGAAGAAACTGACAAGCGTGATTAAGTTTTACAGTAAGCGCATCGAGTGGATAGACATCCAATAGGTTATCGAGGCGAGAGATGGCTTTATCCATATCACCGTAACACCAGTCATCAAGTGCTTGGAGGAGTTCTCTTTCTCTATGATTTGCACCGCGTTCTCGGACACTTAATTTAGCCTTGAAAACAGCTTCTAGGGCAATAGGGTCCGTAGTTATTTTGGCGAGCATCTTATAAAAGAAGCCTTTGGCAACAAGAGCGATTACCATCTGAGGATCTGTATCAAGCGTAAGGCTTAGAGCTTCGGGTGTTTTTTTCGAATGAGCCAAAAACAGAGAGACAGTGTTGTCGAAATGATCAACGGCGTTTTGATTTAATGCTGTTACTTCGTGTCCACGACAATCAAACAACACGGTATGCCTCCCAGCAGTTATTATGAGCAATGATTAAGAACTAAACTTCATATGGCATGTTATGACCGTTAGTTTCCAGTGCTCAAAAGATGTCAAACCTGACTGATTTGGAGGGTTGTGATCACTGTGATCGGAGTTTGTTTTTGAGAATGGCGGAAAGGTTACGATTTTTGCGCAGCCTTTCCCTTACATAAAATTAGTGCACACAGCCATCTGACAAAATTGTGAAAGGAAGTAAGCGGCAATCGGGCCTAAGATAATGACAGATTCGTTTAAATTGAGGCTTTTAATGCTCGTTCAATCTGAAGTGACTACACCATTAAATAGGTTTTTACCCCTGATTCTATCTGTGGGTCTTGTCACCTATCTTTATCTATTTGTCGGAGATCGCGCTGCCATTGCGACAGGATTGGGGGTGGCTCTTGGTATAAGTCTCTATCATGCAGCATTTGGGTTTACTTCTGCCTGGCGCCGGTTTCTCACAGATCGATGGGGTGCGGGGCTTAAAGCCCAGATCATTATGCTGGCCATAGTCGTTACCCTGTTTTTTCCTGTACTGGACAGTGGTGGTATTTTTGGCCACAGGGTCGGTGGGTTTGTTAATCCTGCTGGAACAGGCGTTGCAGTGGGGGCTTTTATCTTTGGCATTGGAATGCAGCTAGCTGGTGGCTGTGCAAGTGGTACACTATTTACCGTTGGCGGTGGTAGTATTCGCATGGCTGTCACGCTTCTGACATTCATGTTGGGCTCGGTCCTCGCAACGATTAATTTACCCTTTTGGCACAGCCTCCCTAAATTTGATCGTTTATCAATGGTCTCTCTTTGGGGGTGGGAATTGGCTCTGGCTCTCCACCTCGTCGTTTTCGTGCTACTTTATTTTTTCATTCAAAAAATTGAAATAAAAGAACTACCCTCTAAAACTTTTGCAGCTCCTAAAAGGTCCTATCTCTTCAGGTTAACCCAAGGGCCATGGCCTTTGGTTCTTGGTGCCGTTGCGTTGGCTTTATTGAATTTTGCGATGCTGGCAACTCTGGGACATCCTTGGGGGATAACTTCTGGTATTACCTTGTGGGGAGGGAAACTGGTTACTCTTTTGGGCGTAGATCTTTCGGACATACCCTATTGGAGAGGCAGTATGGCGGCCTTGGATCGATCGATTTTCAGACACGATTCTTCAGCTACGAATATCGGTATTATTGCTGGAGCGATGAGCGCTTCTTTTCTGGCTGGAAAATTTGGAAAATCTCAAAATGTGACAGCGAAAGGGATTATCACGGCTCTTATTGGCGGACTAATGCTAGGTTATGGGGCTCGTCTCGCCTATGGGTGCAATATTGGAGCATTTTTTAGTGGTGTTGCTTCAGGCAGTATTCACGGCTGGCTTTGGTTATTTACTGCTCTTGCCGGTAATTTTATTGGTGTTCGAATTCGTAAAAAAATCCGTCTCTAATTATGAGAGTAAAGCTAGTTGTAGTTTCCTGTAAGTGTAAATTCCTTCCCGCCAATACCACGTTTGAAAGCTGTGACACCGGCAGCTTCTTGAGGGTTTATTCCTCCAAGATCTAGCCACTTAATATTACGTTTTTTGAGTTCTATAATTGCATTCCATATGAGATAATTGTGAGCCCTTAGTTTTCGCCCCTCTTGGCTGTTCCAACCAACGAGGTAGGTCGCACTTGCTTCATGAATAATAATTAAAACAGCGCCAACGGGCGTGCCTTTTTCGATAGCTCTTAATAATAAGAAATCTTTACGATCTTTGGTGAAGCGTTTTAAATTTGATACCAGGGCCGGGCTTGGTCCTTTAAATTCTTTTAGTAGCTTGTCCATTTCATTTAGGGCTAACAACCAGTTTAAATGAGTTCCTTGAGTATCGATTTCGAGAGAAAGCCCCTTTTTGAGTGATTGGTTGAGCTGATTTCGCCAGTTGGACTTTAAGCCAGCTCTAAGATCAGCTTCTGATTTTTGAAGGTCAAGCCAAATAGAAGAATAACCGTCTGTATCAATACGATTGAAGCCACATTTTTGAAGACTAGAGCGGCTTTCTTCCGAATCTGTAATTTCTGGTAAGAAATAGGTGAAGCGCCAAAGTCGTTTGGGATATTTTTTGCGAATTTCTAACCAAAAGGTATTTTGAACGTGTTCTGGAATATCTTTTTCTAACCAGAGTGGGCCTCGGTAAAGACGTACTTTGTGAAATACCTTCATCATACGTTGTTCAAGAACTTGGCAAATTCCAACGATGCGGTTGTTGTAATGGATGGTGGCAAATTTACCAACCAGTCGTTCAGTTACAAGCGCAGTTTGAGCATAAGGCCAGCTCTGGAGTAGATTTGATTTTTCTGCCTTACGAATAAGCTCTCGCCACTCTTTTACAGAAACACTATTCCACTTGATTTCAACGAGAGTATTGAACGATTTATCAGGCATTGGGCCGCCATAGTTGAGAAAACATCTTTTGTATCCTTAATGCTTAACTATGGGTTTTGTAAATGCTTTCTGAGTATTTTCATGTTATTCATAATGTGTAGGGATGTGAATAATAGATTAGGATTACAGGATCTATGGCGAAGATTGTTGCCGTATATAACAAAGATAGAAGACGTGATCACCGACGCGCGGTAAGTCTGGCTGCTAAGCTAAACGGTCTTGATGCGCGGATTAATGGTAAAGATGTCACGATTAAAGATATTAGTCCTGGCGGCGTTGGTATTTCTGGTGAAGAGGCGGATCTTGACGATTATGCTGATATGGATGTTGTTCTTGATGACGACGAAAAGCTTGATATTGAAGGGCTAGGACTTTCGGTTGGAGATGTTATCAGCATAGAAATTCTCTTAGAAAAAGCCGAGCCGTTTTCGATTGCTATTGAGATTCGTAGAGCCGACCAAGAACGTGGAAAGTTAGGCGCCCGTTTTATAAATATCGGAAATCGGGATTTTAACACGTTGGAGAAGATCGTCCTTGGTCGTCTTCGGTAACTTTTTTTAATTAAGTTTTCTCTTATACCGTCGACTCTTAATATTACATTAGGCCGCCAAAACTGGGCGGCCTTTTGCTGTGGCAAATATCCGACTCTCAATAAAGAGTTTGTCGCCGCCAGCATCGGTAATGATTTTATCCTGGCGGTCCGTTTTGACGGTAATTTCTGCCGCTCCACATTCCTGTGCAAGCTGCCTTACTTTTTTCCCGGCGTAGGACAGAACATATTGAATAGCTTCTTCGCTGTTGGTGAAATCAATCTGATCTTTACCGATATGGGCACGGTAGCGTCCCTTTTCTGGCGAAGAAATCAACACGGATATTTTTTGAACGACACCACCCGCTACGGCACCGACAGCATTGGATACCTCGGCATGTTCAGGTAGGTTTAGTGAGGCGTTTAATCGTTTTGCGACATCTTTGTAGTAAGTTGTTGCTGGTGCACCAGTGGCAACAATTGGTCTTCCCAAGTTGATTGAAAAATCAATGACAGAGGGTTGGCTTTCGTTACTTTTATCTCTTAGGGCATTATTGATGAGGTCGTGCCCCAATTTCTGATTATCAGTGAGTGGCGAATAGCTGATTTCTGATAAAGCTGTTTCGAGAATGGTTGTGGCTGAGCCCGTTACGGTTTTTTCGTAAATCATTTCAGCTAAAATTTGAGGCGTGAGGCCCAAGAGTATGCTCTCTTTTTCGACGTGTCGTATGAAGAGTTGAGCTGATAAATTTGCGCCCTCTTTATCCCACGAATTTTGGAAGCCAAGTAGGTGGCTTGCATCACTTGGTGTTAGTCCAGAGACAATAACAAGACCTCGATCAATTAACCGTTGCAGAGGGCTAGCCATAGCTGGCCTTTCCAGTATGGTGTTCAAGGCCACCGGGCCTGCCTGAAGGCCACCCCATATTTCCTGCTCTAGCCGAGAAAGGCTTGATAGTCCTGCATCAAGTGTCCGCAATTTCAAAGCAAACCGCCCGTCATTTGGCCAAACTCTGTCATTTAAGAGCTGTTGTTCCATGACAGAGAGGACTTCTGGATATTGCAGGGCCAAAAGACTGATGGGTTGAACGCGGCGCGGGCCGATGGATAGGGACTTTGTCGAAGAATTGATGGCAATCTCACTGTCGCCGCCAAGCCCGAAAGTATGAACGGCTACGGCCTCGACCATGGTTCGCCAACCCCCAACGATGGCGCCATCTTTATTCAATTGAGGCTCCCCATCTTTTAAGACAGCAATGTCAGTTGTCGTGCCACCCATATCGACAACAAACACGTTTTCTTCCCCAGATAAATAATGGGCCCCAACAACCGAAGCTGCGGGGCCAGAAAGAATAGTTTCGACAGGGCGAGAAAGTGCTGTTTTTGCTGTTA
Source organism: uncultured Rhodospirillales bacterium (assembly GCA_913060675.1). Taxonomy (GTDB): domain Bacteria; phylum Pseudomonadota; class Alphaproteobacteria; order Kiloniellales; family Kiloniellaceae; genus Kiloniella. The sequence continues at coordinate 24,240 of CAJXUS010000017.1, read as the reverse complement.
TCAGTGAACCATCACCTTTAACCACCATCAAAGGTGCTCTGATGGCTTTTTGTTCCAGCATGGTTTCTACGGCTAAAACCAATTGCTGTAATTGCGGAATTAGCTGAGCATTGAGGAGGGCTGTTAGGGCTCTCCTCGGGGCATCGAGGCTGGAAGAAAGTTCGTGCGCACAGGAGACGGGAAGGTTTGTTTCTTTGAAAACAATGTCCCGGACGGCTTCTTCGTGCGATGCGTTTCTTACAGAAAAATAACCTGCAACGGCAAAAGATGAAACCGATGGAGCATATTCTTTTACGGCATCTTCCACGGCTTTAATATCGAGAGGCGCGAGCTCGTCACCCATAGGTGTGTGTCCACCTTGAATGAAAATACAAGGGTTCTTGCCGACAGCATCGCCCAGATTAGAACGCTGTAGAGCCCCTTTATCGTAACCTATAAGGATGAGACAAACAGGACTACCATGCGCCTCAACAATCGCATTGGTCGCCAGAGTAGTCGAAAGGGAGACCATTCGGATTTGGTCGCCTTCGTTGTCCAGGATAGTATTTACCGCGTCATAAATTCCAAGTGAAAGATTGTGCTTGGTTGTTAGGGACTTTGCAGTTCGAAGAACACCGTCTTCTTCATTAAATAGTACGGCATCTGTATAGGTGCCTCCGGTATCAATCCCTAACAACATTACTCAGTATTCCCTAAAAATTCCCTGTAAAGCGAAAGACCTAGCAAATTACTCAAGATGTTGCTTCACTAAAAACGACGAAATCATTTGGCGCAAAAAGGAAAATGGGTCCTAGGTCTTCTTAAGCTTTAACAAACCAAGAGCTGCGACCATACCAATTGTGACAACGCATACGCCAATGATTTCAACAATTGTTGGAACTTCTCCAAGTACAGGCAGCGCCAGAATGACGGCTATCCCTGGGACAAGTGCAGCGAATACGGCACCACGAGACGCACCAAGTATGGCGACGGCTTTGGTGTAAAATAACAAGGCGAGTATTGCAGAACCAAAACCTTGGAAAATTCCCTGAAACAGCGTTTCTTCTATAGGGGCGTCAAAGATCTGAGGGTCCCCAAACAGGAAGTAAAGGGGGAGGTAGAAAACCATCGATAAGACGGCAACGAGAGCCGTTGCGTGCAGAGGGTCAGCTTGGAAGTATTTCGTTCCAACGGTATAGCAAGCCCAGCAGCCACCCCCGGCAATAAACAGGAGGTGTCCCATCCACTGATTTTCACCAGAAGAAGTCAGCCCTTGCCAGCCCAAGATAGCCACCCCGAGAATAACAACAGCCAATCCAAATAAACGATTTTTATTGGGCCGATCTCCCAAAATAAACCAGCTTCCAATTGTTGAAATGGTCATCATGCAGCTCGGGGCGACAATCCCCATGTGGCTGGCCGGGGCGAAATTAAGCCCGGTTACTGTCAAGAGCATGTATGGTGCTCCAGCACCAAAAGCAAAAAGTAAGGCGCCAGGCCATCCAATTCCCTTTACACCCTTTCTTAAAATAAGGGGAAGCAAAACGGTACCTGATACGGCAAATCGCAAAGCGGTAATATCATAAGGTGTAAGAGTGTTTTCCTTGAGCCCAAGGCTGGAAACAACAGGCCAAGCCCCCCAAAGTAGAGCTGCCATAAGGCCGTAGACGATCCCCATGGTCAGTGTGTTTTGATCTGCTTTGAGCGTATTTAACATTACTTGTTCCTGAACTACCAATCATACTAAAGGAAAATCCTTCCTTAACTGGAAGCATCTTAAGGCGGATAAAAAAATGATCGGCTGCAAAATGAGTGGTTTATGCGTATAAAAACTGCATAAAAGAGTAATACATGCGTATTAACGACCCACACTTCTAAAGTACATTAAATTAATAGGTCAGAAAGCCCGCCATGACGATAGATAATTTCGATAAAGCAATTTTGCGATGTTTACAAGAAAACGTGCGCTTTAAGTCGGAATATATAGCTGAACAGGTGGGCCTATCAGCTACGGCCTGTCAGCGTCGGATTAAGCGTTTAAGAGATACTGGAGCAATAACAAAAGAGGTCGCCGTTCTAAATCCTGAAATTGCAGGCAGACCTGTTACGTTAATCGTTCAACTTGTGATCGGGCGTTGTGGCGCAGAGATCCTTGACCGCTTGAAGCGAGACTTAATCGCCCTGCCTGAAGTTCAGCAATGCTACAATGTGACGGGTGCTTTCGATTTTGTTCTGATCGTGACGGCCAAAGATATGGAAGCTTACGAACAATTCACCCGGAAAGTCTTTTTTGACAAACCAGCCATAAAAGAATTTGAGACAACTGTTGTTATGGACAAGGTTAAGGTCGGATTAGAAATACCGATTTAAATCTGGATGTTTCAGAACCAATTTATTTAGAGAGAAGGATTTTCCACTGAGGTGAAGAGTATACGGTTTGAGCCATTGCCTGATAGCCTCTCCCAATGGAATGTAGACCGTCGTTAACTCTTAAGCCCTCCATATAATCGGGGTCTTTGACAAGCTCTTGATGCAAGTTCAAGAAGGGGATCTCTTGTTGTGAGCAGATATCCTTATATTCATTAGCGCCCTCAACCAAGTCATTGTTCTTAAAGTCAAAGCTCATACCACTTTGGACCGAAAGAAAAGGCATTTTATTTTCATCTACAGGTGTTGGACCCAAAACCAATAGCGGAGCAACGTTCTCTAACTGAACAATAAGGTCTCGAAATTGTTTCATGGCCCGGTGCCGTGGGGTTCGAGGGATACCTGTATCCGTTATGGCAAAGTCATTTGATCCCGTTGCAAAAACGATAAAGTTGCTTTCTATGTTTAGCAAACGTGATTTACATTCGTCGATCGCGCGTACAGAAATTTCACGCAAGGTCTGACCGCGGACGCCGAGATTATAGTGAATAAAAGGTGTCTTGCTTTGAGCTTCAAGGAGCGCAAGGCGGCCCGGCATGCCCAATTTCGCTTCATCGCCCATACCCTCCATAATGGAAGCGCCAATAAAACAAACCCGTTTCATATCAATTGTACCTGTTTGTGTTTCAAGAGAAAACGGATGGATAAGCCCCAATGGCTTGTGCGCCACCTGTGTGAAGGAAAATTACGCTTTCATCCTTAGAAAACTTGCCAGTACGAATGTGATCGATCAGACCAGCAAAGCCTTTGCCTGAATAGACTGGGTCTAACAGGATGCCTTCTATTCTGGCGACAAGTTCAAGGGCCTCTTTTCCTGATGATGTCGGGATGCCGTAGTTCTCACCACCATAGCCCGTAATGACGTTTAGATCTGGGTCAGGGTTCCAGACTTCAAAACGGCCGAGCTTTTCCAGTGTGTAAGGAACAATGCTCTCTATAGCTTCTGTCACGGGGCCAGTTTTACCGTCGACTTCTATACCAATAACCGGGAAGGGGCGTTTTGCGGTTATTAAACCCGCAATTAATCCGGCTTGGGTGCCGCCACTGGACGTTGCGTGGTACAGAGCTGAAGGAGATATTTTAAGATTGCGGCATTGTTCTAGGATTTCAATAGCGGCGGAAGCATAACCTAATGCTCCAACCGCGTTCGATCCCCCAACCGGAATAATATAGGGTGTCTTTCCTTTTCCGCTTAGCTCCGCTGACAGGTCTTCCATTATCTGGTCACGATCAGCACCGGCAGGATGGATTGAAATTTTAGCGCCGAGCAAGTGATCAAGGACAATGTTTCCCGAGGTTTGATACGCGGCGTCATCCCAGGCGACATTTCGGACAAGAACCAAGTGACATTTCAATCCGTATCGTGCGGCTGCCGCGGCAGTTTGCCGGACGTGATTAGATTGTAACCCACCGGCAGTAATGACGCAGTCGGCCCCTTTTTCAAGCGCGTCAGCTATCAAGAATTCTAACTTCCTGGTTTTGTTTCCGCCCCCTGCGAGACCGGTACAATCATCGCGCTTCATATAAATCAAAGGCCCACCGAGAGCCTTGGAAAGTCGGTTAAGAGGTTGGAGCGGTGTCGGAAGAAACGCAAGCGGGACAGAAGGATTGAATTCTGTAAGCATAGAGGAACCTGTTGGGTAAATGGGTTTGTTTCTAATCAATAGGTCTTGTTTTAGTACTCTAGCAAAAAAGGAGATCGAATGACGATCTCCTTTTCCAAAAATAATGAGAAAAAATATACCGTATCTTGTTTTATTCTTTTTCAGGCTGTTTATCAGGGCTATCGAGATTGAGTAGGTGGCCCGTTTTACAAAACAGGGTGCAACTTTCAAAAACAGTGAAATTAATTCTTTCTGCTTCGGGATAACGAAGCCAGGTTCTTTGGGGATAGAGTTCGCCGTTATTTTGAAGTGTCCCTGCAAGAATTAATATTTCAAGGCCACCTTTCGGCGCCACACGATCGATATCGGCACCTTTATTCCATCTTTCAAGTTGAACGATTTCATCTTTGTATTGATGAAGGGGGAGGATATCTTGCTCTTGATTATCACCTGAGATCCATTGCGCAGTGTTAGTATCTATGGAAAATTGTTTATTATCTTGTTGTTCAAATTGCCATAGTTTTACAAAGATCGTACAGCCTTCAACCGTATGGGGTGAGTGACTTGTACCCACGGGGTTACGTACATAGGTCCCTGCTGGGAAATCTCCGTACTGATCTGAAAACACGCCCTCTAATACGAAAAACTCTTCGCCACCGTCGTGCTGGTGCTCTGGGAAATATTTATCCTCTGCAAAGCGAACAATCGTTGTCGCTCTTGCAACTTCATCCCCAATGCGATCAAGCATGATCCGTTCAACACCCATTGCAGGCGAGGGAGTCCAGGTTGTGTCTTCTGGTTTGATGATAACTAATTGCTTGAAATCGGCATTGATGCGCATACGTAAATCCAGTGCTCAATCTATCAATAGGTAGGTTGCTGTGTTTATACTTAGGTCTTTAAATTTATTCTGCAAGAGGTTATCTATCAAGTAGTAGATAAGAGGTTTATATGAGTAGTACAGCAGACACGTCGACGAAAATTATGGATGCGGCAGAAGGCTATATTCGAACTAAAGGTTACAATGCTTTTAGCTTTCGTGATATTGCTGCAGATGTTGGTATTAAAACCGCCAGTATTCATTATCATTTTCCTTCCAAAGCTGATCTCGGTGCTGCCGTGGCCGAGCGCTACACAGAACAGTTTCTCGAAGCCCTAGGTCCTCCCGATAGGTACACCTTTGAGGAGCAAATATCTCGATATATTGCTGCTTTCAGGTCTTCTTATTCTTCAGGTGACCAGATGTGTTTGTGTGGCATGCTCGGAGCTGAAATTTCATCCCTACCTGAGAATATGATTGTCGTTTCAAAAGTGTTTTTCGTAAAAAACCTTTTGTGGTTGGATCAAGTTTATCTTTCAAAAAGTGATGATAACATTTCAATTGAACAAGCGAGACAAAAGTCTTTACGCCTTCTTGCTTTGCTTGAGGGCGGGCTCATAGTTGCACGTTCCCTGGATGGGATGGCAACTTTTGACCAATTAATATCTCAAGAATTAGCTTGAGCCTATGAAGCCGTCATCCAGTTACCTAATGTTACAATATGCGTCACGTTGCGTTTGTACTATGATATTGATTGAACCGGTGTGATTCTGAAATATTCGATTTAAAGCTTCTTAGTTGTTTTAATTGGTATAAAACCTCTAGACATATTTCCTATGGCTGTGTCATTGTTCGGGCAATGCTCGTAAAGGTTTTGGTGATGCGTTGCTGTACGCAGTAATTTTATTAACCACCAATAATGTGTTGTTGATTAAGGTGTGTTGGGGGTTATTTAATCCAGTGTTGTCATCTGGGAAAATAAATAAGCAGACAAAAGTCTTTCGATCCGTTCGAAAAGGCTTTTTCTTTTGCTTTATCTCTCTTGTGATCATCGGTCATTTGGCATCGCTGGACACATCCTATGCTGCTTCTTCTGAAATAGAGGAAGCAATGGATAGTTTGTATTCAGATGATCGCTATCAAAGCGAGCTCCCGCTCGAAATAAAAGAAACCAAGGTTGAAAAAAAAATTCCGCCTCCGAAAAAAGAAGAAAACTCTGAGAAACTAGACCTTTCTGCCTTAGGGTTTTTGGGGAAAATTTTGGTTTATGGCTTTTTGGCTTTAGTTGCGGTGTTAATCGCCAAAGCGATTTTTAATTATCTCAAGGATTTGAAGCGGCGACCTCAAAACAAAACTGTTCTTGAAGATAAACCAGCTTCTTATTCTCGTGTCACCAATATGCCAGAGACATTGAGCAAGGAGACCTTGGAATACGCAGATCAACTGGCCCAAAAAGGTCAGTTTGAAGCCGCGATCAGGGCTTTATTGTTTTGTTGCTTGAAACATGTTCGTGAAAGCTATCACTCAGCTTTGCCTGCAGCTTTGACAAATCGAGAGATATTAAAAGCTGACTGGTTACCATCTGATGTGCGTCAGAAAATGAGTGTTATTGTCGATGCTGAAGAGCTTACCGAGTTTGGGGGCCGATCAGCTGGTGAACATGAATTTAATGTATGCAGGGATGCGTTTCATGTCTTTGTAAAACCGGGACGCTCATCAACCTCGGTTGAGGGGGCGGTAATCTGATGGATGATCGGATATTTTCCAAACGGACTCTTTTCTGGTTGGTTTTAATCGGAACGCTGTCTTTTGCCGGTGCTTTCATTGCTTCGATATATCAAGATAAACTCATTCAAATTAGCTCGTATGGCGCAAACTCCTATTCTGAATCGGCGATTGGCCACAAGGCTTTCACCAAACTACTTAAAAAGTTAAATTACCGGGTAAGGATCAGTCAGCAAGCCCAGGGTGGTTTTAATTTTTCTGATGTGAAACTTGTTATTGAACCTGAAAGCCAAAAGGGTCTATCGGACACCTTGTCTGGTTTTAGCGGTGTCGGATCTTTAATCGTTTTACCTAAATGGAATGCTCAACAAGACCGTAAAAAACGTAAATGGGTAAAGCTCCTCGAACTTCGAAGTCCTACAGAGGTCGAAAACATAATTGATTATGTTTCGAATGATATTGCCCTTGTTCGTAGCGATCTTGATTTACGGGCCGAAAATTTTTCATGGGATCCTGATTTTTTCTCGTTAAGCCAGCAACCTTCACTGCCTGCGCCTCAACTGATATCGGGTGATTCCGACCTTATTCGACCTCTGGTTTATAATGATAGCGGCATTTTGTTGGCAGAAGTTATTAAGCCGGGCTTTCTATATGATATTGATCGAACATGGATTTTAAGCGATCCCGATGTGCTGTCTAATCATGGCCTGGATAACGGTGGCAACGCAGAGTTTATCGTTAGTGTTCTCAATGAGTTGACCTTGAATAATGTCGGCGGCGTGATCGTCGATGAAACCTCCCATGGCTATGCTTCAGAGCCGAGCTTATGGCGGAAGATGTTAGAATTTCCCTTTGCTGTGGTTACTCTATTGGCTGTCTGTTCTGTATTGTTGCTTGTGTGGAGTTCGATGTCTCGATTTGGCGCACCGGAAAAAACAGAGAAGTCCTATCAGGCAGGCAAAGAATTTTTAATCGGGAATACGGCTGAGTTACTTGCTTTTGGAGGGCATGGCGCCTTGATGCTGCGTCATTATGTTGAAAGATCTCTACATTCTGTCGCGACCAACCTCCACGCCCCTAAAGATCTTGAAGGGTATGAACTTCTCCAATGGCTTGATCGTGTCGGCCATGCTCGGGGATTACGGATCAATGGTAGTGAGGCCGTTCACAAAGCCGAACAACAATATACATCAAATTCATTTAATGTTCTGGCGGCCATAAAGGCGGCTCAGGATATTCATCGTTGGAAACAGGAGATGTTGCATGGAACTGGATGATATCCGGACCATTAGTAACGGTTTGAAAGCAGAAGTACGTCGTACAATCATTGGACAAGAAGGCGCCTTGGACCTGATGCTTGTCAGCTTATTGTGCAAAGGGCACTTACTTTTAGAAGGGGTGCCTGGAACAGGTAAAACTCTTTTAGTGAGATCCTTTTCCAAGGCCTTGAGCCTGAATTTTGGCCGTATCCAGTTTACACCCGATCTTATGCCTGGGGATGTACTGGGAACCAACCTGTTTAACTTTCAAACCAATGAATTCTCCTTAACAAAAGGACCGATATTTACGGATCTTTTGCTGGCTGATGAGATCAACCGAACGCCACCAAAAACACAATCTGCCCTGCTTGAAGCCATGAGCGAGCGTACGGTGACGATTGATGGCACCAGTCATGATCTGGGAGAGGGTTTCTTGGTCATCGCAACCCAGAACCCGATAGAACAACAAGGGACTTATCCTCTACCAGAAGCTCAGCTTGATCGTTTTATGTTCAAGTATGTTCTCGAGTATCCAAGTGAAGCGGAAGAAAGATCGATTGTTACCCGACATGGTCATCAAACCTCTATGCCTAAGCTGGATGATTTTGGGCTTAGAAGTGTTGCTGATTTAGCCAAACTGGAAGAAATGCGCACGGTTGTCAGTGGTATTAAACTGAGCCCGGAAATTACAAACTATATCGTCTCGGTTGTCCGCGCGACCCGGGAACACCCATCTCTTCAATTCGGTGGATCACCGCGTTCCGCAACCATGCTGGCTGCGGCATCACGGGCTTATGCTGCTCTACAAGGGCGGGATTATGTAATTCCTGATGATGTTAAGTTTATTGCTATTCCCGGTTTACACCACCGTGTTGTTCTATCCCCAAGTGCTGAGATAGAGGGCATTCGGGCCACCAGTGTTATTCGTGAAATTCTAGAACAGACAGCCGCGCCAAGATAATGAGACCCACTCAGCGTGCCGCCTTACTCATATCCCTAGGGATACCACTAAGTCTTGTCCTGATTGTCTGGGATGAGAGTTTGTGGCTGTTTGGCATCGTCTACTTGTTTCTGGTTCTTTTACTCATTGGTGTTGATTTTTTAAACTCCTTGGCACCCTCACGAGTTACGCTGGCTCAGAATATTACCCCGCTTCTTTATGCTGGCCACGATGATTATGCTTACTTTTCTTTGTCGGTTGGCAGCAGGCACAAGGCTTATGGTTTGGAGGCTTTGTTAGAAGTTGAGGATGAGTATCTTGTCAGGCCAGATGTCGCTAAAATACGTCACCTCGATAATTCACAAGAGGGCGAAATTGCTTTTCCGCTTATTGTGAAACGACGGGGATCTGCGCATATCTCGGGACTTTGGGTAAGATGGTATAGCCCTTGGGGGCTTATCCAGAGACAAACCATATGGCCATTGGATCATAAAGTATCTATTCTCCCAAATGTTCATGCTGTGAAAGCCGCTGCATTACAGATTAACAGCCGAGATGCATTCCACGGGACGAAAATACAAAAACACCGTGGAGACGGCACCGAGTTTGATGCGCTCAAAGAGTATGTTCCGGGCTTTGACTTGAGATCAATCGACTGGAAACACTCGGCCCGACATCGAAAACTAGTCTGTAAAGAGTTTCAGGTCGAGCGTAATCACAATGTGATTTTGGCTTTTGATACCGGGCATCTCATGACCCGCCCCCTGGATGGGCTTCCGCAGCTTGACCATATGATCAATGCGGGGCTGCTTTTGGGCTTCATGGCCTTGCGGGGGGGCGATAGGGTCGGCCTCTATGGATTTGATGCCAAAATCAGGATACATGCAGAACCCCTTGGCGGTAATCAGGCTTTTAATCACTTGCAGTCAAACTGTGCCAAACTCGACTACCAATATAATGAGACCAATTTTACTTTGGGTCTTTCTAATCTCATGGGTCGATTACAACGGCGTTCGCTTATCGTTCTCTATACGGATTTTGTAGATACGGTAACCGCAGAGTTGATGATTGAGAATGTTACGCGGTTAGCCAAACGGCATCTGATTATATTTGTAACTCTAGAAGACCGCGAACTGGCAGACGTCGCAGACCAAAAGCCAAGTTCCATTCATAATATTGCCAAGTCAGTGGTCGCAGATGATTTCTTAAGAGACCGGCAGGTTGTCTTTGAAAGGCTTCGTCGACTTGGGGTTCATTGCATTCAAGCTCCAGCAGCGTCTGTGAGTGCGGCATTAGTTGAGCGATATCTCGAAATTAAACATCAGGAGCTTATCTGATCATGAGGGGTGTTAATTAAATGTCAGATGGCGTCCTCAAGAGTTCCCAATTTCGAAAAGAGCGAGAAGGGTCATGGAAAGAGCTTCAGTCTCTGGTTGAGACCATTGAGAAAAAAGGTATTAAAGCCCTTAGTGCTCAAGAGCTTACACGTCTGCCCAATCTTTATCGTTTCACGCTCTCTTCGTTATCAGTGGCTAGGGGCGTGTCGCTTGATCGTAATTTACTGGAATATCTCGAGCTGCTTTCGACCAGAGCCTATTATTGTATTTACGGTGTACATGCGAGTTTTGGCGGAACTGTCCTCAAGTTTATCTTCGAAGATTTTCCGATCGCGGTTTGGAATGCCCGTTGGCGCGTTTTACTGACGACCCTTATTATGCTCGCTGGGGCTCTTATTGCTTACTATCTTACTATTGGAAATGAAGAGTGGTACTACACGATGGTGGGAGAGGGCATGGCAGGAGGAAGAAACCCTGCCAGCGCGACAGAAGATCTTCGCAAGGGGCTTTATGATGGCGGAGAACTTGATGCAGATGACCTGAATTATTTTGCGTCAGGGCTTTTTTCGCATAACTCTTCTGTTGGCATGCTCTCTTTTGCCCTTGGTTTTGCCTTGGGTGTGCCGACGTTTATTCTTATATTTTACAACGGGTTGATACTTGGATCTTTTGTGGCGCTCTATGCCAGCCGTGGGCTTGGTCTAGATATCGCAGCTTGGTTATCCATCCATGGAACGACGGAACTCTTGGCGATCATACTCTGTGGTGCTGCCGGTTTGGGGGTGGCAAAGGGAATAATATCACCCGGGCAGAAAACCCGCCTATCCAACCTTGCAAGTGAGGGCAAGCAGGCCGCAAAGGTGGTGATTGGGGCTGTTTTAATGCTTCTTATTGCAGCACTGCTAGAGAGCTTTGGTCGTCAATGGATAACAGACATAACTACCCGTTTTACAATCGGTGGCCTGATGCTAGTTTTCTGGCTTAGTTATTTGGGATATTGGGGGAGGAAAATATGTCAAAGGCATTAATTTCTCCTAAATACGATCCGGGCAAAAAAGCCAGTAAGAAAACAAAGACCAGTAAGAAGAAAGCTAAAGCTGAAGGAGCTTGGCGCAGGGTGATCACGCCTGAAGGTGTTCCTGTTCGGCTTGAATTGGCCTCTCGGGGAGACCGTTTCGCCGCCTTGTTACTCGATCTTATGATCGTTTATGGATTACCTGTTGTTCTGATCATTGCCTTTGTGTTTTCTGCCATTTGGACCTCTCTTGAAACCGATAAAGGGTCCATTCAGATCCTCTTTGCCGTGAGTAATGTTGTGCTCTTTCTTTGGTATAATTTTTACTTCACCTTCTTTGAAATTAAGTGGCAGGGGCGAACACCGGGCAAAAGAGCCTTGGGTATAAAGGTCGTGGATCGTCATGGCGGTCAGTTGAGATCAGACGCTGTCTTTGCCCGCAATCTTATGCGGGAGCTGGAATTATTTTTACCGATCTCCATCCTTTTTTCCCCCTTTGGCACAGGCAGTGAGGGGTTTACTGATTTACTGACGATTATCTGGGTGGGGCTGTTTGTTTGTATTCCCTTCTTTAACAAAGACCGCTTACGCGCAGGCGATATGATTGCTGGAACTTGGGTGGTGAAAATCCCAAAGACTGTGTTGATGGGTGACATTGCACAGGAAAGTGGCACGAAAATAACAGGAGAATCTCTTATAAAGGGCAAAGAGCAGAAACAACCGGAACGCTATGCCTTCACTGATGAGCAGGTTGATGCCTATGGGATTTATGAATTGCAAACCCTCGAAGAGCTTTTGCGAAAACCTGCCGTTGCCCCAAAGACCATTAAAGAAGTCACACAGCGCATTAAAACCAAGATTGGCTGGGTTGAACCAAATATTAGCTCATCAAATTATTACTGGAAAAATCATCAAGGAAAAATTCACAGGGATACAGAATTTCTCAAAGCGTATTACGCAGCTCTCCGAAGGCGCTTGGAAGCCAAGATGCTGTTTGGTAAGCGCCGGGAAAATAAACACGATACAAAATAGCCTTTTGTATCAGGGAAGGGGCTCTTGTAGATCAAATTGTCTATATTTTGATTAATTTCTGAGTGTGATCTTTCTTTTAGATATTGATCTGTTTGATATTTTTTTTATCTTCGGTTAGTGTTCTCTTCTCGTAAAACGTGTTTTATTTATTGTTATATTTCTCGAGGGGGGAAACATGACGACTATTGATGAGAGTGTCGGGAACGATTTTCGTATTGGCGATACATTAAGTAAGGTTTTTTCGGTATATTTCCGGAACTTTATACCTTTTAATTTATTGGTTTTGATCATCGCAGCACCAATATTGGTTTTGGTTTTGTTCACGGATATTCTGTCTTATGGTAATGGTGTTGAAGCAGTGGATACCCTTCTAGGTATCGTTGCTTTAATTGCTGTTATTTTGACCTTTGTATTCTATTTTGTTTCTGCAGCAGCAATAACGCATGGTGTTTTTCAAGATTTAACAGGGAAACCTGTGAATTTTACTGAGTCTTTTTCTCATGGTCTATCCGTTGCGGTTCCAACCATTTTAGCTGGAATCGTGGTGTCCGTGCTTAGTTTCTTAGGGATGATGGTCTTCTTTATACCTGGAATTATCATTTTTATGATTTTAATGGTGACGATACCAGTCATTGTTATAGAAAACCCTGGAGTATTTGCGAGTTTGGGGCGTAGTGCTGAGCTTACAAAAGGCAACCGTTGGGCTCTTTTTGGTATTTTGCTAATCTTTATGGTTATTGTCATCGTTGTAAGTATTGTTGGCTCTCTTATCTCCGGAATTATAGCTGCAATGGGAATGGAGATTGTTGGACTTATTGTTTCTATAGCTTTCCAGATATTTTATACGGCAATAGGACCTGTACTCTATGCTGTTGTTTACAATAATTTGCGGGTGGCAAAAGAGGGTATCTCTACGGACCAAATAGTGTCTGTATTCGAATAGTTTAAATTGAAGTTATTCTAATATAGAGGTCGAAAATTTAATTTTTCGACCTCTATTGTTTGTAAAGGTTACTACTAAAAATTAGAGCCCATTCAGAACCATTAATTCGTTCGTATAAATTATTGCTCTCAATCGGAAATATTACTTCTATTGGATTGGAATTCTTTACTTAAAAAAGATGACATTTTGAAATTTGTAAATAATGTCTTTGGGATAGAGGATAAGTAAACTGTGACAGTAATAAATCAAAATATCAGTAGTGAATTTAGTGTAGGAAAGACACTTGGGAGGAGCTTTTATATTTTTTCGAGAAATATATTACCTTTAGTGACCATAGTGATTTTATTTCAAATACCAGCCGTAACTTGGTTAGTAGCATCTGGCCAATACGATATTAACTTTGATGATCCAAGTACTTTTTCGAATATAAATTGGATAGTACACTTTGGCGTTATATTTTTGTCAGTAATTTTATCGTGTGTATCTACTGCCGCAGTTACATATGGTGTTTTTATGGACATTACTGGGCGTAAGTTCACGATAGGTGACTGCCTATCTAAAAGCTTTTCAGTTTTAGTCCCCGTAATTGTAATGGGTGTCCTCGTAAACATTCTGTTTTTCGTTGGGTTGGCACTTCTTATCATACCTGGCGTATTAGTCTTTCTTGTTTTATTTGTCGTATTTCCTGTGATTATTGTTGAGCAACCGGGGATTTTCGATTGCTTAAAGAGAAGTTATTATCTGACAAAAGGTAATCTCTGGTCATTATTGGGACTATCTTTGGTATTGTTAGTAATATCCCTAGGCGGAGGTTATCTTGGCCAATTCCTTGGCACTCTATTTAAGGGTATGGGTTTCGATATAGTTGCTGTTATTGTAACAACTGTGGCTCAGTCATTATATATGGCTTTTTGGATTATAGTTGGTGCTGTCACTTACAATAATTTGCGTACTATAAAAGAAGGTATCTCATCAGACCGGATTGCTGCTGTTTTTAGTTGAGGTGATTATTCTTGCTATCAGGATGAAATTGGAAAGTGGTTTGTTTCCAGTTTTTCCTTATCTGAAACTTTGAAGATACCATGTACACATGAATGACACTCACTCCTCCCACAAACAGGTTCTGAACCGCTTGAAGCGGGCGCATGGGCATATGCATAAGATTATGGATATGTTGGAAAGCGGGCAGTCTTGTGTGGATGTGGCCCAGCAGCTTTATGCGGTTGAAAAGGCCGTGGTACAGGCGAAGCGGGTGCTTATTCATGATCATATTGATCACTGTCTTGAAAAGAGTGACGGGGCTGGTAGTACCGCGGATGCCTTGAGGGAGTTTAAAGAAATTACTAAGTATCTATAGCTGATTATTTTTACTTAAGTGGTAGGTCAGGGCCATAGCGATACAGTGTTGTAGTGCGGCAGTCGGGACTTCATCATCCTGATTAAAAATGATGCACCGATTACCGCCATAGGTCATCTCTTGCGGGTAAAGCTCACGAAAGCGATCTACAAGATTGGTTTGGCAGTGGAAATAGATCGCATATTGGCCGTTGTCTGCTTTGGTTTGGTCAATCCGGATGGTTGTGCCGCTTTTTGTCTCCGGGGTGAGGAAACTCGGTTGGCCCCACTTAAGCGTTTCTTCTATTCTTCCAACGCCCTTTGTAAGTTCTGCCGTTTCCAAAATTAGATCACGCAGGAACAGTAGTTTGCCGCGTACCCATTCTGGGTAGCTTAGATAACTAGGCTGTAAGGCTGGTGGTAAAGGGTATTGCGACATCTGCACGGTTCAGATTTTTCATAGATCATTGCTCAAGAAGGGCAATCCTATCAAGGTAAGTCCTTCTTGTACAAACCCAACTGAAAGTGCTTCGGGAATCTTACTTTTTGGCAATTTCGGCAAGATAGGCTTGGATAGCACCGTCCATACCATAGATCAGCGCGTCAGCGGTCAAGGCATGACCGATTGATACTTCATCGGTCCAGGGTATTGCCTGCAGGAAGTGGGCGAGGTTATCCAAGTTTAAGTCATGGCCAGCATTTACACCTAGGCCGGCATCACGCGCTGCAATAGCGGTGTTTTTATATTGTGAGAGAATCTGTTCACGGTCTTCTCTGAAATAACATTCAAAATAAGGCCCGGTATAGAGCTCAACCCTGTCAGCACCAATCTCGGCTGCAGCAAGTGCGATCTCTGGTTCATGATCAATAAATACGGATACCCGGGCATCTTGAGCGTGTAGACGTTCAACGATCTCGGTCAATCGTTCCTTGTTGCCCAGAATGTCCCAACCGTGGTCAGAAGTGTTCTGATCAGGATCATCAGGTACCAGTGTGACTTGTTGCGGTCTGGTTTCGGCCACAAGCGCCATAAAATCTTCGGTAGGGTTACCTTCTATATTGAACTCGATCGGCGCGGAATATTCTTTCCCAAGCATTTCCGAGAGCTCGTAGACATCAGATTTACGGCAATGGCGTTCATCCGGACGGGGATGCACTGTAATACCACCAACGCCTGCTTGAAGAGCAATTCGAGCCATTCCAGTGACACTCGGGTAATCGATGTTCCGTTGATTACGGAGCAGGGCGACTTTGTTTAAATTTATGCTCAGGACAGTCATGTTTGCCTCGAATTGTTATGGTAACAATGTTTATGGTTGCCGTTATTGTTAGAATAATGTTCTTATTATTGTCGTAGTCAATGAAAACATTGTTGGGGTAACAATGTGGGTTCCACATAATCTAGATCCAAAGTTATCAGTGTACCGTGCTATCAGCGAATGTCTTGCGTTGGACATTGAAGAAGGACGTCTGACTGAAGGGCAAAAGCTTCCGCCAATGCGGGATCTTGCCGATGAGCTCGGCGTTACCGTCGGAACTATCCTGCGTGCCTATGATCTCGCTGAACAACGGGGACTTTTGGTCAAGCAAACGGGCCGGGGGAGCTTTGTACGTTCTAAAAAAGAAAAGTCACAACACATTCGAGAAGCCTTGGATGAGACAGGTGCGGTAGATTTAAGTCGCAATGCCCCGCCTTTTATCAATCTCGAAGCCCAATTGCGACGTTCTCTGATGGAAATCAGTAAAGACAGTAACCTCGATGGCATGTTGGAGTACGGGCAAAGTCAGGGGTTGTTGCGCCATAGAGAAATTTTGTGTGAGTGGCTTGATGGTCGCGGCTTTAAAGCTGATCCGGCCAGGGTTATTATCACGGGCGGCGCACAACAAGCTCTAACGGCGGCTCTGGGGGCGTTGACTTCTCCAGGTGATACAGTTCTTGTTGAGGAGCTTTCTTACCCCGGTATTAAAAACTACGCGCGGTTCTTTGGTATAAATCTAGTGCCCGTGTCTTTAGATGAAGGCGGGTTGGTTCCTGAATCTGTAGAACAGGCCTGTCTTCGACATTCTGTCAAAGCGCTTTATTGCATGCCGTTTGCACACAACCCAACGACGGCCACGATGTCGGAGGAACGCATTGCCGAGATTGCAGATATGGCAAACAGGTATGGTTTTTTTGTCATAGAAGACGATGTTAATCCACGACCATCAAGCTCTGACTTTAAGCCAATAGCGGCTTATAATCCTGAACGAACCGTCTATATCAGCAGTCTCTCCAAAACGATATCTCCGGGATTACGTGTGGGCACTCTTATGCCGCCTCAGGGGCTGCTATCGCAATTTCTTGCAGCAAGCCAAACCACAAGCTGGATGGCCCCACCTTTGATGGCTGAGGTTGCTTGTCACTGGATCAAGGATGGCACAGCTGCTGAGCTGGAGCGTCAACGCACGACAATTACGGCCAACTTGTTGCGTCAAGCGAAGATCGCCTTGGCTGATATGCCTTATCGGTTCAATGAAGCAACCTCACATCTTTGGATACCTTTATCTGGGGCTTGGAAGGCTGAAGAATTTGCTGAAACTCTAGGGCTACGTGGTGTGCGTGTGTCGCCTTCTGAATTGTTTGCAGTTGATCCTGTGTCGGCGCCATCAGGGGTGCGGATTAATCTCACTAATATTGATGATGATTTGTTGAAAAAGTCCCTCTCCTCAGTTGTCGAGTTATGGAACAGCAGTCCGCAAGCCACCAAATTCCAAATGTAAGTCATCATTCTCGGTTTAGCTCGCTGATTGGTGCGGCAAACCTGTTTGTGTTGTCGGTGGCCAAGAATAGTTTGATTTAATAATACGAGAAACTCACTATTTCAAATAACCTCTCACTTCTCTAGTGGACTAAGTTACAGCGATCTATGCCTTTAGCTTAACCCTCTTCTCCAATGATATCCATGTCATAAGGTATAGAAAATATTCACAATTTTCGGCATTTTGTCAAAAGTTAGAATTTATAAATTTTAAATATAATTACACTTTATGCGAGTTTAACCTTGAAATTGTCATAATGAATACATATGTATTTAAATGTAAACAAAAATACTTTGTGATGATAAAGGTTATATAAATGCCGCATAAAATGGTCCCTCATTCAGTTCGTTTAAGCGAGGAAGATTCTGATTTTATCGTGAAGATGAATGTACCTGGAGCTGTAACATCCAGTGATAAGATTAGGGCCATTATTAAATCGCGACGTGAAAAATCTGAGCGGGAGAATAGTTACGAAGGTTTGCTGTATACTTCGGAAGAAATTTTGCAGCCGATTATCCATAAGTTGAAAATAGCTGAACTTGAAAGTGATCAACATTCTGAGTTGTTATCACTGTTTTTGGAATGGTTGGTCGAAGCCACATCGTACACCGCTTATCACGCTCACGAGGATGAACTCAGTTTATCAGAAATGGAGCGAGGGATTATGCAGCGCCTTATACGCATCATTAATGCAACCTTGCGCTTGGGTATTATCCCTGAAGCGCCCTGTTACGACGCGAATATCATCCGTAAAAATCTCGGCAGCACACTCAAATTAGCTGCCCTGTTGAGTTCTCTTGAAATTAAAGATGGAGCCCCTAATGTCTGAAAATATTACAAGCCGAGTTGGTCGTATTGTTTCTGCAAGTTTTAATTCCATAATTGATACCCTAGAAGATGTGGCACCTGAAAGCATCATGCAGGAAGCCGTCAGGGAAATTGATACGGCTATTGATGATGTTCGTGTTGAATTGGGTAGAATTCTTGCCTCTAAACATCTATCAAATAAACGGTTGGCTGAAAAAAGTACCCGTCATGATGAATTGCTTGGTCAAATATCAATTGCAATGAAAAGTGAGAGAGAAGATCTCGCACGGGCAGGTGTTTCTGAGCAATTAGATATCGAAGCTCAATTACCTGTATTAGAACAGGCGATATTGGACGCAAGTGAAAAAGAAAAAGAACTTGAGGGTTATGTTTCAGCGTTAACAGCAAAAAAGCGTGAAATGGAAAAAGACCTTAACGATTTTATTTCTAGTCGAGAATCATCAATAACCTCTGATGTTGGCTATTCACCGAAAGGAAATGGAGAGGCTGTTGGTCAAAAAATATCCAAAGCAACCTCTAGTTTTGATCGTATCCTGACCAAACACACTAATGTTCCCGGGGATGGATCTTTTGATCCCGAAAATAAAGCAAGGGTTCAAGAGCTTGAGAAGCTTACAAGAGATCATCGTATAGAAGAACGTATGGCCGCTATGAAGGCTGACTAATAGATAAGTTCGTTTGAGGTATTGGAGAAATTGAATATGGAATTTTTGGCTGCTGGAGAAAACCTGCCCTTTGTTGTTTCATTGACCATTCTTGTGATCATTGGGGTTCTTGAAGGAGCTGCCTTGATTGTTGGGTTAGGGTTTTCTGCCGTCTTGGATAATCTGTTGCCAGAAATAGATGTGGATCTAGATATAGATGGGCCAGATGTTGGGGCCAATAATACGCTTGGAAATCTATTTACCTGGTTACGGGTTGGTAAAGTTCCTCTCCTTGTTCTCTTAATCCTTTTCTTTCTATTCTTTGGCTTGTCCGGGTTGTTTTTCCAGGCAGTAAGCGAAGAGGTTCTCGGGCTTTTATTGCCGAGTTGGATCATCTCGATACCGGCCTTTGTTATCACTTTATTTCTCGTGCGCTGGTTTGGTATGTGGTTTGAAGAACTTATGCCGAACGATGAAACCAGCGCAGTTTCGTCTGACAGTTTCATCGGGCGTATGGCGACAATTGTTCTCGGTGCCGCAGAGACAGGCAAACCCGCGCAAGCAAAAGTCCGCGATGAACATGGATTAGATCATTATCTCATGATCGAACCAGATGTTCAGGGAGAGGTATTTGAGCAAGGATCTAAGGTTCTTGTGGTTCGAAAATCTGGGATAACTTTTTACGCCATAACCACAGCTTCTGAAATTCTCACGTCTTAGAAGTTAACTATTATAATCATTTATCAAGAAAGTGTGGCCGTCATTTAGATTTGCCGAAGTCTAACCTACATCTAAAAAATTCGTACTAATGGGGGATACGCATGTATTCAATGTATAATCTGGTTCCAATACTTTTTTCAGCAGGCCTGATCGTTTTTGCCTTGATCACGATTGGTCTGATTTTTTCTAAACTTTATAACCGTGCTTCTAAGGAAGTATCTTTCGTTCGAACGGGCTTTGGTGGGCAGAAGGTCATTATGAATGGTGGAGCTTTGGTCTTTCCAGTGCTTCACGAAATTATTCCGGTAAACATGAACACGCTGCGTTTGGAAGTCATGCGTTCTGATGGTCAGGCTTTGATTACAAGAAACCGCATGAGGGTCGATGTTGTCGCAGAATTTTATGTGAGGGTGCAGCCAACGGTCGAATCAATTGCTAATGCTGCGCAAACCCTTGGGCGCCGTACGATGAGGACGGACGAGTTAAAAGAGCTTGTTGAAGGTAAATTCGTCGATGCATTGAGGTCTGTAGCGGCTGAAATGTCCATGGAAGAACTGCATGAGAAACGCACAGACTTTGTACAAAAGGTGCAAATGGCTGTTTCTGAAGATCTCTTAAAAAATGGTCTTGAGTTGGAAGCGGTTTCTCTAACGGGGCTCGACCAAACGGGAATGGAATTCTTTAACCCAAATAATGCCTTTGATGCCGAGGGTTTAACTCGATTGACTGAAGAAATCGAGAAGCGCAAAAAAATGCGTAACGATATTGAACGCGATACTGCTGTGCAAATTCAGAACAAAAATCTTGAAACCGAAAAGCTGGGATTAGATATTTCCAGGGACGAAGAATATGCGCGTCTACAGCAAGAGCGTGAAGTTTCTATACGTAAAGCTCAACAAGCTGCAGAAATATCCGAAGAGCAGGCCATTAAGGAGCAAGATGCTCAACAGGCGCAAATTCTTTCCAAGAAAAATATCGAACAGTCTCGCATTACGGCTGATAGAGCTGTTGCCGAAGAGCGTATTGATATGGAGCGTCAGTTACGGGAGAAAGAAATTCTCAAAGAGCGTTCTGTAGAAACCCAGCAGATTGAAAAGTTAAAAACCTTAGATTTGGCTGAACAGGATAAGGCTATCGCGATCGCTGAAAAATCTAGAGATCAGTCCGTAGCGGAAGCTGAAGCAGATATTGCACGTGCAAAAGCGGTGCAGGCAGAAGAAGAGGTGAACACGGTTCGGGAAAAGGAAATCGCCGAACGTAAAAAATCGATTGAACTGATTGAAGCAGCTAAAGAAGCAGAACGTGAAGCGATTGCCATCAAAATTGCTGCCGAAGCTGGTAAGGTAGCTGCAAGTGATGAAGCTGAAGCGCGTCGTGAGGAAGCCGGAGGTCAGGCGGATCAAATTAGGATTATTGCTCAGGCTGATGCTGAATCTGAAAAGCTGCGTGCAGAAGCCTCTGCTATTAAATACGAAGTCGATGCCAAGGGTAAACTGGCCATTAACGAAGCTGAAAATATTCTCTCCAGCGAACAGATTACCATGCAGGTTAAAGTTAAGTTGATCGAAAATCTGGATGCGATCATTCGTGAGAGCGTGAAGCCAATGGAACAGATCGATAGTATCAAAGTTATCCAGATTGATGGCTTAAATGGCGGCGCGGCTGCACCGAATGGTGAAGGTGCTTCAGGAGGAACAGGCTCTCTTTCTGATCAGGTTGTAAATAGTGCCCTGAAATATCGTGCTCAAGCACCGTTGCTTGACTCTCTTCTACAGGAAGTTGGTATTTCTGGAGGCGATATTAACGGTATTACCCAGGCTCTTAATGGTCATTTGCAAAAGAGTGCCGAGGACTAATTATATCCTGACGTAAATATTCGATTGTAAGATAAAGCTCGGTGATTAGCCGGGCTTTATCTGTTTGTGATCGTTTTCATTTAGCAGAAAAAGAATTGTAAATTGGCTTTTTAAGATGTATTAATAATTAACATAAAAGTTAATTAACTGAGTAGTTAATATGGACCCATTAAATAATATCTTTTTTGCCCTATCTGATCCTACCCGTCGTGCGATTTTAATACGCTTGTCAAAGAGTGAAGCAACCGTTGGCGAGCTGGCTGAACCATTTGACATGTCGGCGCCCGCTATAACCAAGCACTTAAAAATACTCGAGCGTGCAGGGCTTATCCTTAAAGAAAAGGATGGTCAACTCCGTCGCTGTACTTTGCAACAAGCTCCTCTAAAGAGCGCGGTAGAGTGGTTAGAGCACTATAGCCAATTCTGGGAAGAGAGTTTCGACCAGTTGGACGGTGTTTTGAATAAAATTGTTGCTGGCAAAGCGACCAACAAGAGCGAAAAGGAAGATTAGATGGCTGAGCATGAAAAAAGTGCATCTTATAGCCCACCAAAGTCCGATCTAGTTCTTGAGATCACACGACGGTTTTCTGCTCCCAGAGAGGTCGTTTTCGCAGCGATTACTCAGCCATCAACTTTTCAGCAATGGTGGGGACCTAAAGGATGCACTTGTTCTGTATGTGAGATTGATCTTCGCGAAGGTGGTGCTTGGCAAACGACCCTGGTCGGAGCCGAGGACTGTGATACCAATACAGTTGGTGGCGTCTATAAAGAAATAGTAACGCCTTCCAAACTCGTTTTTACGTGGTCATGGACGCAAGTCGACGGGAAGGTCAATGGAGGGCGGGGTCCAGAAACAGTGGTCACTATCGAACTTCACGATGAAGGGGATAAAACCCTTATGAACTTCTCTCAACAGATCTTTTCCGATGCTGAGCAATGCCAAAAACATCGTTCTGGTTGGGATAGCGCTTATGATTGTCTCGAACAATATCTATCAAAAACACAATAACAATTTCCGGGAATTTTTACCGGATTATTTATTTAAGGAGTAGAAACATGGGATGCCCTGTTGTTCATTTTGAAATAATCTCTGACGATGCTGGCAAAGCTCAGGAATTTTATGGGGATTTATTTGGTTGGAATATAGATTCTGATAATCCAATGAATTACGGCATGGTTGATACCGAAAGTGATGACAAAGGTATTAATGGCGGTATTGGTGAGGATATGGCCGATACAGGTGGACATCTAACCTTTTATGTCGAAGTCCCCAATGTAGAAGAAACTTTACAAAAAGCAGTCGAAAAAGGTGGAACTATCGTCTTAGACGCTATGGATATTCCTGGCGGACCAACCATTGGTTTGTTTAATGATCCGGATGGTCGACGTGTGGGCCTCGTTGAAGCTTAGCTTTAAATCTCAATACAATATTCCATAACCACATATAAATAGAGAGTCTGCAGTTCAAGCCGGGCTCTTTTTTTTGTGTGTCGGAGCAATAGTTGATTTCATTTTTGCTGTAGATTGAATTTAAGAAAGGGGAGAATATAGTTAGTTGATCTTAATGTTTTTAAATTTTCTAAAGTGTATAATGCATTAATCGGGAGAGAATGTTGAGGCGCCATATGAAGTTATTTTACTTTTTAATGCTGCTATGTGTCGGGTGCCTCACACATTTTCCTGCGTTTGCAAAAGAAATCAAGCTTGTCACCGGTACCGATTATGCCCCTTTTACAAGCCCAGATCTCCCCAAGGGCGGTGTTATTTCTGATGTGGTATCCCATGTTTTTCGAAAAATGGGATACACGGTAAGTCTTCAATATTTTCCGTGGAAACGTGGCATGAAACGGGTCGGTTCACTTGAGAATGATGCCACCTTTCCATACGCAATAACCCGTGAGCGAGAAGAAGAATTTCTTTATTCTCGACCAATTAACAGACTTACGGTTAGCATTTTTCAAAGAGTGAGTGTAGGACGCCATTACGGGACACCTCAGGATTTGGTCGGTCTTACATATTGCCAACCTTTGGGGTATAAAACAGAGGACGAGCTGGTTCCCCTTCTTAACGCAAGCGTGATAAACCGTTTACGTGCGGATACTGTTGATAGCTGCTTGGAAAGGCTTGGTTCAGGGCGGGCAGATTTTGTTGCTTTGAACAATCTGGTTGTATGGGCCGGGGCTCATCGTATTTGGTCGGGGGAAGAACAGAGAGTTATCGAAGAAGCTGAAACCCCTCTAAATACATCAACAGAACATTTGATTATTTCGCGTCATCATCCCGAAGGTGATAAACTAATAACGGAGTTTAATAGAACTTATCAAATACTATTAGATGATGGAACACTAAAGGAAATATGGACTAAGCATCTAGGGAAAAACGCGAACCCTGCGATGTGATGCGCAGAGTAACGTGCAGGGGTGATGTGTGGGCCTCGTTGACGCCAAATCTCAATATAATTTTACATAGCCACTCGTACCAAGAGATCTGCCCTAACTAGGGTGTGGACTCAATTGATCCAAGATCTTATTGAGAATAGGTATAGCATGTTCAGGAAGTTGGCTCCCTTTTTCTCAAATCTTGTTGCCAACCGCCTCATATCCTTCATTTTACAAAAGAACCGCTCGACAATATTTCGCATTGCATAAATGTTTTTATCGTGGGGGATCGGCTTTTTTGCGTTACTTTTGGAGGGAATGACAGCCAGAGCGCCTTCATCAGCGATGGCTTTTCTGATTTTCTGACTGCTATAGGCCTTATCAGCAACAATGGCCAGAGGTGGTATTTTCCAATCAAGGAAATCAGGCATCAGTTTGCTGTCATGAACCTGACCACCACTAATCGCAAGACGGATCGGGCGGCCTTTCTGATCTACGGCCGCATGAACCTTACTTGTCCGACCTCCGCGTGAACGGCCAATATTTTCCGCCAGTTCCCCTTTTTTGACCCAGCCGCTGCGCGGTGAGCCTTTACAATC
>CAJXUS010000016.1:0-67500 GCA_913060675.1 uncultured Rhodospirillales bacterium | reverse complement strand
TATGAAGCAAAGGTTCAGTGTCTCTCTGAAATATTTGAACGGGCAATCAAGCGGCAAATTATTGAGGAAGAGATTGTTCTACCTGATGTGCCAAAAGAAATTCTCGCTAAATACCCTCATATCTTGGTTGGTATAGAGGAACTGGAAGATAAAGGCTTCCCCGTTTTGGTTAAGGATGCGTCTTTGGGAGGTCAGTTTCCCGTTATGTGTGTGACCTTAATGAACCCGAAAACAGGTGGCGTTTTTGCCTCCTTCGGTGCGCACCCAAGTTTTGAAGTGGCTCTGGAACGTTCCCTCACTGAACTATTACAGGGGCGTAGTTTTGAAGGTTTAAATGATGTGCCACCTCCGACATTCGATCGCAATGCGTTGACCGAGCCGAATAATTTTGTTGAGCATTTTATTGATTCAACCGGTGTCATATCATGGAATTTCTTTAGCGCGAAACATGATTATGAGTTTTGCGAATGGGACTTTAGTGGCACGACAGAAGAAGAAAACGCACGTCTGATGAATATCCTCGAAGATTTAGGAAAAGAGGTTTATGTCGCGACATACGAGGACTTTAGTGCGACCGCATGCCGGATATTGGTACCAGATTATTCAGAAATTTATCCGATAGAAGATTTGATTTGGGATAATACCAACCAGGCGCTGACGTTCAGAGAAGATATTTTAAACATCCATTCATTAACGGATGAAAAACTTGAAGATTTGCTTGATCGCTTAGAAGGGCCAGAATTGGACCCTTATACTGTAATATCTAGTTTGATCGGAATAGTGTTTGATGAAAATACGGTTTGGGGCAAGTTGGATATTCGTGAACTAAAGATATTGATTCATTTAGCTTTGGAACAATATGAAGACGCGAAAGAAGCCGTCGGCGACTTCTTAAACTTCAATGATAACACTGTGGAGCGTGTTTTATTTTATCAGGCAATGGGCGCGGTGCTTGATATTACAATTGATGATGAGTTGGATGTCGATGATTATCTACCAAACCTCACCAGAATGTTCGGCACTGAAGTCATGGAAAATGTTGTAGGGGCCGTGACAGGGGATGTTAAATTCCCCGGCTTAACAAAGACAAGCATGGAGCTCGAAGGGTTAGATAAACATCTGAAATTGATTGAAAGCTATAAAAAACTACATAAAGCGCGGGAATTACAGCAATAGGGGAGTGATGAGGTTACTTCCATCATCAACAACTCCTAATACCGACCGTTTACCAAAACCTGAATTTCGAAAACACTCGGTATTTTTTTTGAGTTCGCTAAGTGCAGTATAACTTATTGTTATTAAACAGTGAATCTAATTATGCGATAATCCCAATGACGGATGCGGGGTTATCGCTTCGGATGATTTCAATTCAATTCCACATACTCTAGGCATTATTATCTGTGATTTAAAGGCAGGAAAAACAGTGCACTGGTTACAATTTAAAACAATGTAACAAAAATATTTGGCCTTATTGTCATACAAGAAGGCTCAATACCAAAAATGGTAAGTTGGTATTCAGAGGATCGCTATAAAATTTACTCCATTGGCCCACGAAAAACTCTATAATAACTTTTTGATTAATTCAGGATACGAAGTGGTTTTGAAATTTTTTTATTACTGTCAAAGTAACATAGTATTTTGAGTGCCTATCAATGATAGGTCCAGATGTTGCCAGATTAATAAGTATTACTAGCTAAATTAAAAATAACAATCTTCGGTAATTGCGTGCTTCCCGCAACCAAATAAAAACCCCCATCGACGAATGCTGTGGGGGACTTTTTGCGTTTTGAGGTATTATAATACACTCGAAAAGAAGAAAAGAGAGTGAAGTGAATCAGACGGAAATGATCAAGAGTCGTGCGGATGTGCGGTCCATTCGGCGTGGGGTTTATGTGGTTAGTTCTGCGCTTGTGACGATCATGGTGATTGTCATGGGACTGCTGGTATATTTCGGTGTGCGTAGCCAGAACGATGCCACAGCTCACGCTTCCGAGAAAATTGTGACGAATGCGGTGGAGCATATCTACGAACAGATGGTCAAGCCGGCAAAGGATTATGGTTGGTGGGATGAAACCTATGAACATTTAACTCTGGCATTTGATTCTGATTGGGCCAGTGAGAATATAAATGAGTATCTGGTCGAGGATTTTGGATACGGTGGTGCAATGGTCATCATTGATCAAAATGAAGCAATTCATTTTTATTTGGAAAACGTTGAAAGTGGTCCTGAAAATTTTGTCAATAATCCGGATCTCGCTTTTCTAATCTGGCAAGCTCGGGAACAAACCTGGGAAGAACCTGAGACGGTTTCCGGGTTTATTAATGTGGATGGTCAGATTTATGCCACTGTGGTTATGGCAATTACCGCAGAAAGCATTCCAGAGAATGTAGAAAGTTTGACCCGCTCTGTTTTGATCCTTTTCAATGACGTTGATTGGGTTGCCGAGCAAATTGGCCAAATATTTCTCGATCGATCCGTCACGGCCATGACCCAGGATGTGGAGTTATGGCCGTGGGAGAGGATGCCCATTGCCTCGGCAACGGGAACAGACCTGGGGGCCTTGGCATGGAAGTCAGATCGGCCCGGAGATATTTTCTTGAATAAAGTGATGTTGCCTGTCTAGGTGGCGTTGCTAACTCTAATTCTATTGGCGTGGATCGTGTTGCGAAAGACGCTTGCAGTGACAGCTGCTTTGGAAAAATCCGAAGAAGCCCAGCGCCAAGCTCGGGATCAAGCGGAGGCGGCAACACAGGCAAAGTCATCCTTCCTGGCCACTATGAGCCATGAAATCCGTACGCCGATGAACGGTGTACTCGGCTTATTGGAACTGTTGGGTCATACCCAAATGGATCAAGAACAGAGAAAATATCAAACTGTGATTAGCAGTTCAGCGCGCTCTTTGTTGACAATCATTGATGACATATTGGATTTTTCTAAGATTGAGGCCGGCAAACTAACCCTAGAAACCGTGGATATGTCGATTGTCGAGGTGGTTGAAGGGGTCGGAAATCTTCTTGCATCCAGAGCACAGGATAAGGGGATTGAATTAATTGCTTTTGTGGACCCCGATATACCCGAATTTTATCTCGCTGATCCCGTTCGGCTGCGCCAAATTCTATTTAACATGGCTGGCAATGCGATCAAATTTACCGAGGGTGGCTCGGTATCGGTGATCGTTACAAGCGAAGACAGTGGTCAATCGCCGGTGCCGATCCAAATGAAAATAACGGATACTGGGATTGGGATGACCGCTGAACAACAGGCACGGTTGTTCAAAGTTTATTCCCAGGCGGATACCTCTACCACCCGCAAGTTCGGTGGTACGGGGCTGGGGCTATCGATCTGCCAACGGCTGGTGGATATGATGGGAGGAACCATCGGTGTAGAAAGTCAGGAGGGCGAAGGCACAACATTTTGTGTTGAATTGTCCCTCGCTCGTTCTGATCTGGAACCCGTGGAAAAATATAACTATCTGTCAGGTTTGAAAATCCTGATAGTGGATGAAAATCTGGTTCTCTGTGACTTCCTAGGACGAAGCCTGACCGCCAGAGACTGCAGTGTTGAGGTATCTCACTCGCGAGAGCAGACGATGGCGACACTACAGGACACTCAGAATGTGGCCCTGCCTTTTGATGTGATCCTAATTGATAGCAAGGTTGGACCGGATAGTGGGTTGAATGTCGGCGAAACAATTATGGAAAGTATTGAGCTGGCCAAACCACCGATGATCTTGTTGAGCGATTATCAAGAAGTAGAGGCCCGCCGAAAATTACACGATTTTGGCTTTACATCTTATCTAACCAAACCGGTGATCAGCAGCGCTCTCTATCGGGCGATTGGGGTCGCTGCGGGGCGCCTTGCTCAGGATAATGGTTTGATGGTGGCGAGTACAGAAATTGGCGACCGTAAACCGCCCCCCTCTGTGGAAGACGCCCTAGCCTCTGGTCAGTTGGTTCTCGTGGCCGAAGATAATCCAACCAATCAGATGGTTATTGCAAAACAACTGGACCGTCTGGGCTATGCCTGTGAGATCGTCTCTAATGGGGCCGAGGCTTGGCAGTCGATTGCGCAACAAGACTATGGTTTGCTGTTCACCGACTGCGACATGCCAGAAATGGATGGTTTTGAATTAACTGATCGGGTCCGAAAGAGAGAATTGGAGGCAAAAAGTGCTCCCGAAACACCGGAAATTATGAAAACTCAAAGTCCGCGGCTGCCAATCATTGCACTTACAGCGAATGTGTTGGCTGGCGAGGCAGAGCGATGTTTAGCAGCGGGTATGGATGCGTTCTTGAGCAAACCGGTGGAACTGGCTCAGCTGGATGAAATATTGGAGACCTGGTTGCCGGGGGCGAGGGCATCAGCTGACGGGACCGATGTTCCGATCCAGATAGAGGGTGGCCTATCGGAAGAAAATGCTGTTTCATTATTGGTTTTAGATCAGGATGTTATCAGGGAAATTTATGGCGATATTGATGAAATGGCCCTAGAGATGCTTTCTTATTTCCTGGAATCGACCGAACCGGACCTCGTCGTTTTGCAAAGACATCAGTCCCAAAAAGATTTTACCTTGTTGCGACGCACTGCTCATTCCATTGCAGGTGCCGCGCGCAGCGCTGGTGCTATGGAACTGGCAGGAATCTGTTCTGGTATTGAAAAAGCGGTTAACGAGGATGACAGTGATCTTGCTTTAACAAAGGCTGAACAAGTTGAGGACGCCTTTCGAAAAGT
Organism: uncultured Rhodospirillales bacterium; assembly: GCA_913060675.1. Lineage (GTDB taxonomy): Bacteria > Pseudomonadota > Alphaproteobacteria > Kiloniellales > Kiloniellaceae > Kiloniella. The sequence continues at coordinate 62,768 of CAJXUS010000016.1, read as the reverse complement.
GGAACAATCTATAAAACGGTTAATCGAGAATTCATGATACCAGGTTTATAGTGGATTGTATTAAACAGGGCTGCATTAATAACGACAATATTATATTGGGGTGTGAACTTTGAATGCATCAAAATATATCAATCAATCGGTTCTTGTGATTGATGACCATGCCTTTATACAGAAAATGCTGGTGAGTTTGTTATTCAAGCTAGGATTTGAAACTGTCCATGTCGCCGAAAATGGCCAAGAAGGTCTTGATCAGTGTCGGCTTAATAATCCATCCCTGATCCTTTGTGATATCGAAATGGAACCGGTCGATGGACTGGAGTTTCGCAAGAAACTTCGAAAGGCCAAGGAAATAAAATGTTGGAATGCGCCCGTTATCTTTCTAACAAGTCACGGAGAGGCAGCTATTGTTGGCAAGGCAATCAAATATGGCGCTTGTGGATATCTGCTTAAACCAGTTTCGATGGTACAGCTGAAAAAACATGTGAAGCAGGCTCTGGGATTCTAGTTTGCCGTGGTTTCTTTGTGATAAATAAATCCGCTCAGTTGATCCCTTATTCATGTAATTACAGGCAGTGTTATTCATCAGGGTAAGCCGCCTATGGTGGGAAATCTTTGCGCGATCCAGTCGACAAAATTTCGTACACTACTTTTTTTGTACTTAACGTGCGAGCAAACGGCGCAATAGGCATGGCCTAAAGGGATCGTTTGGTCAAAGGGGGTAATTAACTGCCCCGAAGACGTTTCCTCTACCGTCAATAATTGCTGCCCGAGAATGAAGCCGGCGTTTGCCAGGGCAAGATCAACTGCCAAAGCAGACATATCAACCCGATGTCCTCGTCCATGGATTGGAATATGTTCTGACCCCACACTTGCAAACCAGTCCGCCCAGGTGGGGTGAGAGGTAAAGCTTGGCGGCCAGTTGACATGGATAAGATGTTCATCTGCGAGTGTAAGCGGGTTCGTCACGTCAATCGAGTGTCGTTCGAGAAACTGAGGGGTACACATGGGTTGTACTTTGTCCTCGTATAGAACCTGTGTTCGCAGTTCGCTATAGAGATTTTTGCCGTAACTGATGCGAACATCGATGTTATTACGTTCAAAATCTACGGGATCATTTTCAACTCGGATGTCCAGATAGGTTGCGGGATCAAGTGCAAAATATTCTCTCAAAACGCGGTTTAGCCATCGGTTTGCGAGTGATGGCAAGACGCTGATGACTAGTCGGCTACGGACTTCTTTTTCATAGATCCGAGCGGTCATTTTTTCCAACCGTTCTAATGCCTCGGTACTGTCGGCATAAACTTTGACGCCATTGTCAGTCAACGTAAGTGAGTTGTTCTGACGACTAAAAAGCAGTTTTCCGAAGTATTTCTCCAAGTTTTTGACCTGCTGACTAATCGCGGCTGGGGTTACGCCAAGTTCTTGCGCAGCAGCAACGTAGCCGCCGTAACGGGCGGCGGCCTCAAAAGCACGAATAGCATTGAGCGGGGGCAAATTTCGGCTGATGGCGTTAAGCTCCTTATATAAAGCATGACTAAGAATATCTTAGTCAAGATAAGAAAAATTGCCGTTGATGGAAAGATAAATTGTACGTAATGAACACTTCAAACAATTTACAGTTACGAGGAAATGGCGATGAACCGACTATTGGACTTAGCAAGATATCCGATTGATGACCTAAGCTCTGCTGCAGGGGAAAAACTTGTCGCAGATTGTCAGGATAAGTTGGCCAGTGAAGGTATTTTCAGCCTCGAGGGGTTCATCCTGCCAGATGCACTGAGCAGATGTGTTGATGAAATGAAGCCGTTGATAGAAGAGGTGTCATTCGCCCACATGCGTAAGCACAACATATATTTTAAAAAAAATCCGGATGATATTGCTGCAGATCATCCTGCGTTACAAAATTTCGAAACGATTAACCATACGGTTTGTGCTGATCAAATGCCGAACAGCCTGGTGTGTCAATTGTATGAGTGGCAGCCCTTTATCGATTTTCTCGCGGCGGTGATGGGCAAAGATGTTCTTTATCGTATGGAAGACCCTTTGGCTCGGGCCAACGTAATGGCTTATCGCCATGGAGAATCCTTGAACTGGCATTTTGATCGCTCGGAGTTCACCACCACAGTGATCTTACAGTCCCCCAAAGCAGGGGGAGCTTTCCAATATCGTAACAACCTACGCACCGATGATAATCCCAATTACGACGGTGTCGCCAACCTGTTGAACGGGAAGGATACGGATGTGCAAACCTTGATGATTGAAGCGGGCACGTTGAATGTTTTTAAGGGTGTTTACACAGCCCACCGTGTTACCCCGGTCGAAGGTCCAACTGAACGTATTGTGAGTGTGTATTCGTATTACGAAGAACCTGACGTTATGTTTAGCGACAAAGAGCGCCTTGGTTTTTATGGTAGAACAGCATGAATTATTTCCCAATGGGCGACCAAAAGCGCGCGTTTCTTAACGCTGAAGGTTCCGACAAACCCTTAAAAAGCCCTGTACCACACGAAACTTTGCTAGCAGCACGAAAGTACAGGCTCTCGCGCATTCGAGAATTATTGGTGGAAAATGAATGTGGAGCGATCCTGCTCTACGATCCGGTGAATATTCGTTATGCCTTTGATTGTTCTAACATGCAGGTTTGGACCGCGCATAACCCCATTCGCTACGCTCTGATTTTTACCGATGGTCCCGGCATTATGTTCGAGTTTAAGTCTTGCGAACATCTGAATGAAGGGCTTGAGGGGATCGACGAAGTTCGCATTGCCAAGGGTTGGATGTTTATGGGGGCTGGTGATCGGGTTTCCGAGTTTGTCGGGAATTGGGCCGACGAAATTACAGATTTGATACAACAGTATGGTGGTGGAAACAAACGCCTTGCGATTGACCGCATGGAACCTGAAGGCGTTTTCGCCCTTCAAGAGCGGGGGTCTGTTATTGTCGAAGGTGGCCAGATAACCGAGCGCGCAAGGTCGATTAAATCATCTGAAGAAATCGAGTTAATGCGCTGGACAATCCGGGTTTGTGAAGCAGGTATGGCGCGTATTTTTGAACACTCACATCCTGGCGTTACCGAACAGGAATTGTGGGCACATCTGCATTTTGAAAACGCGAGGTCTGGTGGTGACTGGCTGGAAACCAAGCTGCTGACATGTGGGCCGAATACCAACCCTTGGTACAAAGAATGCTCTGACCGTCCTTGCCAAGCAGGAGAAATGATCTCGTTTGATACTGATATGATTGGTCCTTATGGCTATTGCGCTGATTTATCCCGGGCTTGGACGTGCGGCCATACGCCTATGAACGATAAACAAAAAGAGCTCTACTCTGCTGCTTTAGATCAGGTAAATCACAATTTAGATTTGATAAAAAATGGCCTGAGTTTTAATGAGTTCAATGAAAAGTCCTGGCAAATCCCAGAGCGCTTTCAGCCATACCGCTATTCCCTTGCCGCTCACGGTGTGGGCATGGCCGATGAATGGCCTGTGATCTTATTACACCCAGATTTTGAGTATAATCACGGCGGTCGATTTGAGACCAACATGGTTGTCTGTGTCGAAAGTTTGATCGCCGAAAAAGGCTCGGAAAGTATCAAGCTGGAAACTCAGGTGTTGGTCACAGAAAACGGTGTCGAACGGCTTGATACATTCCCTTGGGAACTTTGACCCATGGAATAATAGTGAAAGCCTGAATTTGATAATACCTGTCGGTCGGTTCTTCCCTTGCTTACGAGTTCCCTGGCACTAGGTATTTTTAGGTCGCCTGCACACGTGAATTGAGTGCGGGCGACCCTTTTCGTTTGATTAATATGTTAAAAGAAGTGCTTAGAATATGAACTCAGCTAACACCCCTCTTATCCTTGATGGGGAAACCCTTGATCCCGGCTCCCTTGTCCATGCCGTAGTATTCAAACGACCAGTGGTTTTATCGGATGAGGCTTGGCAACGTATTTCAGTCTCACGTGCTATCGTGGATGGAATTGTAGATAGTGGGCAGGCAGCCTATGGTGTGACCACAGGGGTTGGTTCGCAAAAGGATTTTGTGGTTTCGAGTGAAGCGGTTTCAAACTACAACGAACGCCTGATCAAGGCACATGCCACGCGGGTCCCTGGCCCGACCCTGAAGCCTGAAACCGTTCGGGCTGCTCTTATTTATATGGTGAACGCTTACGGGCGTGGCTTCTCTGGTGTATCGGAAGACTTGGTTCGATTACTCCTTAAGAGGATCAACACAGGTGAAATGCCTGAAATTGACGCCAGTGGCTCGGTCGGCGCTTCGGATCTCGTGCCTTTGGCACAGATTGCCCACTGGCTGTTATCATCTGACGAGGCCAAAGCTTGTGGTCTGCCACGGGCCAAAGAAGCGCTCTCTCTGATTAATTCCAACGCCATTTCCCTTGCTTGTGGCGCTGAGCAGTTGGTCGAGGCCGAGAGACTGCTTACGACATTTGATTTATCCGCCGCAATTGCCCTTGAAGGATTTCGTGGCAACCTCACCGCCTTATCAGAACAGGCCAATGCGGCACATCGCCGTAAAGGCCAAGCCAAATCGGCCGGGGCGATGCGGCGCATTCTTACTAATTCTGTTTTATGGCAAGCCGGAGAACCCCGGTTCTTACAAGATCCCCTTAGTTTTCGCTGTGCCAGTCAGGTTCATGGCGCGACGTGGGAGGTCCTAACCCATGCAATGAACGTTTGGACTGTTGAGCTAAATACGGTCCACGACAATCCGATCATCGACGTGGATAGCCATTGTGCGATCAGCCACGGCAACATGGATTCAACCGGCATGACCCTGGCGATTGATAGCCTACGTCAAGCGCTGGCAAAAGTTTGTGATTTGGCTGGCGAAAGGTTGCACAAACAACAATGGACGGCCTTTTCAGGCCTTCCAACAGGCCTATCGGAAGAAGGCTCTGCAATTGGCGGCGTACAGTTTTTAAATCTCGGGCATATTGCCGCTTCGCTGATTGCTTCAGCCAAGATTTGGGCGCCGCCACACCTTTTAATATCTGTGGGGCAATTGGCAGATGGCGTGGAAGATACCGCCGGGTACGCGCTACACGCCGTACATGATCTCGGTCGTGTGGTAGATGCGGCTTGGAAAATTGTCGCGGTCGAGCTGATTATATCGGTTTGGGCCATCTTGCGAAGGCGGGTGGGTAAAGGATCTCTCGGAGAAGGGGTGAGGGGCGTGGTTGAGCGCTTACACCCAATGTTGCCTATTCATACCGAGGGGGAGGATGTTTTCAGGCTAGCTCCTATTATGGATCTGGTACGGAGTGGTGAGCTCTTAAGTTTATCTGGCCAAAAATAACCTGGAAATAAACCCGAAATAAGTCGTGAATAATACCGCGTCACTGATTGCCGATGGTGTTGGATTATCATGACGCGGTATTTAACGTTTCAAACGCGTGTGGATCTATTTGTCTAAGAATACAATTCTATTTCAGCATCCACTCATGAGCTGGATCGTTATGGAATTTCCATATGCGTTTGGGGCCTGCCATCACGTTTAAATAATAAAGATCGTATCCATGCGGGGCACCGCAGGGGTGGTAGCCTTCTGGGACGAGGACGACATTGCCATCTTCGACTGTGATGGTTTCGTCCAGAGACCTGTCATCGGTATAAACCCGCTGAAAGGCAAAACCCTGAGAAGGGTTGAGGCGGTGGTAATAGGTCTCTTCCAGTAGAGATTCATCCGGTAGAGCGTCGCGGTCGTGTTTGTGCGGTGGATAAGAAGACCAGTGGCCGCCGGGGGTTATGACCTCGACAACAAGCAGGCTGTGGGCGGGTTCTGTCTCCGGCAATATGTTGGCGACGTGCCGGACATTGGTGCCTTCACCACGGGTTTCTTTGCCTGCTTGATCGGGACCTATAACGCGGGCCTCTAATTTGGTTTCATCCTTTGCATTATTGGATGGGATGTCACCGGGTGCTGAGCAGATGGCGAGTTCTACTTCGGTTGTCGCCTCTACTGACCAAAGGCTTCCCGCAGGAATGTATACTGACCAGGGTTTGCCTTCGAACGGAGACATGCGTTCGCCAAGGATGCCGAAGTCTTGGTCATCAACCTTAACGCGGCCTTTGCCGGAAACAAAAACCAGACAAACTTCTCTGTCATTGGTCTGCTCTGAGAGTTTTTGGCTTTGGGTAAGTTTATGAACGTTAAAGCCAACATAGGTCCAACCCGCGCTCTCCGGGGTGACTTCAATGACGCGGCCAGTGATGGTTGGTTCTGTCGGTTTGACGAGAAGTTTACTCATGATTTCATCCTGTTCTTGATCAGGCGGCTTGGTCAATCAAACCAGCTTGGGTCAGGTAATTTGTGAGGTTCTTGTGGCCAAGTTTGGCAAAACTCAGTGCAGATATCTGATCCGAATATTGCTCGGCTTCAACGATGACCCAACCGTTGTAGCCTTTAAGCTCTTTCAAGGTGGCGACAAAATCGATCATGCCGTCGCCGGGGACAGTATAGACACCCTTGATGATGGCATTGAGAAAGCTCAAATCTTCGGTGGCAGATCGTTCCATGATATCTTTGCGCACGTCTTTGGTATGTACGTGGCTGATCCGGTTGAGATATTGTCGTGCCAAGGCGGCTGGGTCAGCCCCGGCCCAGGTGGCGTGACCGGTATCAAGCAAGAGATGAACAGAAGGTCCGGTTGCAGCCATAAAGGCGTGAATGTCTTCTTCGGACTGGACGATGGTTCCCATATGATGATGGTAAACCAAACGGACGCCTTCGGCTAAAACGGCATCGCCGACTTCGGTAATCTTGCGTCCAAACTCTGCCCAATCGCCATCAGCCATAACCGGGCGTTGGGACAATGGGATATTTATATCGCCGTGGATCGCATTGGATGTCTCGGCAAAAACCAGAACGTTAGAACCACAGGCCTTCAGTAAATTCAGGTGAGGGCGAAGATTTTCCAACTCATCTTGTACGGAGCGGACAAGGAGTTCAGACGAATACCAACCAGAGACAAGATCCTGTCCATGATTGGATAAGACTGATTTTAGCGCATTGGCTTCACGGGGGAACTTATTGCCAAGCTCCATGCCGACAAACCCGGCTTCTCGGGCTTCGCTCAGGCACTGTTCAAGTGTAATGTGTCCGCCGAGTTCAGTCATGTCGTCGTTTGACCAGCCAATAGGATTGGCACCGATACGAATGGCCATGGGGTTAGTCTCCGATACGTTGTTGCTTTAGGGCGTCGAGATATTTTTCCCGAGCCGTGTTTACGTCGTTTTGCTGGGATACTTCTGGAACTGCGACATCCCACCAGTGCCCGCCTGCTTCGGTTGAGGCTAGGGGATCTGTATCGATTACGATGACGGTGGTTCGATCATTGCCTTTGGCTGAGATCATTGCGGCTTCAAGTTCAGTGATGTTGGAAACCTTGGTCGCAATAGCCCCCAAACTTTCTGCATGAGCGCGGAAATCGATGTCAGGCAATGACTGGTGATGGGTGTGTTGCAGAAGGTTATTAAAGGATGGGCTTCCTGTGCCGCGCTGGAGCCGATTGATACAGCCGTATCCTCTATTGTCGAGCAGTACAATTGTCATGCGATGCCCCAGAAGAACAGAGGTTGCGATCTCTGAGTTCATCATCAGGTAAGATCCATCACCGACCATAACAACGACTTCGCGGCTCGGATCTGCCATCTTTACGCCCAGACCGCCTGCGATTTCATAACCCATGCAGGAAAAGCCGTACTCGACGTGATAGCCGCCGGGTTTATCTGCCTGCCAGAGCTTGTGCAGTTCACCGGGGAGACCGCCAGCAGCACAGACGACAACTGTATCTTCATCAGTGCTGCGTTGAACGCCACCGATGACCTGGGCGTCTGTTGGATGAGGCAGGTTGTTTGAGGCTGTTACTGCATTGGCTGCTTGGAGCCATTTTTGGTATTCAGTGGCACCCGTTTCGGACCAGTTGTGGTCTGCTTGCCAGCTACCAAGGGTTTGGCTGAGTTGTTTAAGCGTCACATCGGCGTCCCCAACCAAAGGGAGAGAGCGGTGCTTGGTGGCATCGAAGGGCTGGATGTTTACCCCCAGAAATTTACGGTCCGGGTTCTTAAATAATGCCCACGATCCCGTGGTAAAATCCTGTAGTCTTGTTCCGACAGCAATAAGCAGGTCAGCCTCTTCTGCCAGCGCATTGGCAGCAGATGTTCCTGTTACACCCAGCGCACCCATATTGAGCGGGTGATCGTGAGGCAGTGCTGATTTTCCGGCCTGGGTTTCCGTCACGGGGATGTTGTGTTCTTGCGCAAACTTTAACAGGGTTTCAGTGGCTTGGGAGTAATGCACGCCACCGCCCGCGATGATCACAGGCTTGGTAGCTGTTTTTATGGCGGCAACAGCGCTTTCAAGTTCATGAAGATCTGGCATGGGGCGGCGGATGCGCCAAACTTTTTCTTCAAAGAAACTTTCTGGATAATCATAGGCCTCAGCCTGCGTATCCTGGTAAAGGGCCAAGGTAACCGGGCCGCAATCTGCGGGATCTGTTAATACCGCCATTGCTCTATTTAGCGCAGGGATGATCTGTTCTGGGCGGCTGATGCGATCAAAATATTTGGATACTGGCTTGAAACAGTCGTTGGCGGAAATTGTTCCATCGCCAAAATCTTCGATCTGTTGCAATACCGGATCAGGATTTCGGTTAGCAAACACGTCGCCGGGAAGAAGCAGGAGCGGGAGTCTATTAACATGGGCGAGGGCGGCAGCCGTTACCATATTGGTCGCACCTGGGCCGATAGAAGTCGTGCAGACCATCATCCGGCGGCGTTTGGAGGCTTTGGCAAAAGCAATGGCAGCATGTGCCATACCTTGCTCATTATGGGCGCGATAGGTCGGGAGGTCCTCTTGAACGTGATAGAGTGCTTCACCGAGGCCTGCGACGTTGCCGTGGCCAAAAATGGCCCAGACACCGCCAAAGATGGGCAGGACTTCTCCGTCGATTTCGGTTTTTTGTGCAGCCAGGAACCGGGCGAGGGCCTGAGCCATTGTTAATCTAGTCGTCTTCATTGTGTGTTTTCCAATCTGGCCTAAGAAGCCAATCGGGTGGTATTTTGGACTTCGAGCCAGGCATCGGTCAATCGACGAAAACGGTTTGCCATATCGGTAATGGCTTCCTCGTCGCTGATTTCTCCTTTTAGCCAAGCCTCAGCAGCTGTTGCAAAGATTGTACGCCCAACCGCGAAGCCTTTGACATGTGGAGATGTTATGGCTGAGGCAAAGGCTTCTTTAAGCTCTTCTTCGGGAGCTTCTAATCCGAGCAAGACAATACCCCGGCAATAGGGATCATTGCTTTCGATGACATCCCCGATGTTTTTCCAGGCGATTTTACTGGTTTGTGGCTCCAGTTTCCACCAATCGGGTTTGATGCCGAGATCATAGAAGCGCTGCATCGCTGTTGAAATTGTCTCATCATCAAGAGAGCCATTTTTGCCAGCAATGATTTCAATCAGGAGTTCCCGACCAACGTTTCTTGCAGCTTCGTATAAACGAAGTAGGGACCTTTCCTGTTGAGACTTTAGCTCGTCGGAATCACCTGGATGATAGAAGCACAGGCACTTGATCACATGGTCAACAGGCCACTCGTTCAGGTGCGATCCCAGGTCCTTGATTTTATCAAAATCAAGGGGTCTTGAACCTGGCAGTTCAACGGGACGACCAATCCATAGCGGTTGTTTCGATGCATCATAAAGCGCTTTTACGCCATAAGTACTATCGAGCAACATGCCATAGTTCGGACGCCCATTGGCAACCCGCGCTGCGGCTTTGACTGCGAGGCGCTTTACCTCTGGAATACGGTCATAGGAGACACCCGCACGATCTGCCATTTCCTCAAGCTGAGATCTGTGGTCGATGGCAAAGGCCATCAAGGTATCATCGGCTGGCCTACGGGTGGTTGCCCAGTGGACATGGTTGATATCGGTGTCCTTGCGAAGAGATTTGTGCTCACTGCCTTTTTCAAGGAAATACTGGAGTTCATCCCAGGTGGGAATTTCCGGCGAACAAAGAAGTCTGGAAACCGCAAAAGCTCCACAGGCATTTGCCCATTTGGCGCAGGTTTCAAAAGGTTCATCCCGGAGCCATCCGCGCAAGAAGCCGGACATAAAGGAATCTCCGGCACCAAGAACATTATAAACCTCTATTGGAAAACCGGGTCCCTTTATGCCGTCGTCGATGCTTTGGGGAATATCTTTGGGATAGATGACACAGCCCATAGGGCCGCGCTTTAGAACAATGACAGCGGAACTGAGTGACCTGATTGTATTCAAAGCCTCTAAAGTATTTTCCGATCCACCCGCGATGTGAACTTCTTCCTCGGTACCGACGATCAAATCGCAATCTTGAAGGATAGACTGGAGGTGTGCCGTCACAATTTCTGATTTGATGAAACGTTTTTCTCCAGCTTCGTGACCCGCTAGGCCCCAAAGGTTGGGGCGGTAATCAATATCCAGAATAATTTTTTTCTTTTCAGCCTTTGCGATTGCCATCGCCTTACTACTGGCGGCTGCGACAGTTGGGGTCGAGAAGTGCGTGCCGCTGATTAAGACTGATTTGGATTTCTTAATAAATTCAGGATCAATGTCGTCTTCGCAAAGAGCCATATCGGCGCAGTTTTCGCGGTAAAAAATCAGAGGAAATGTTTCATCGTCACTTACGCCGAGAAGCACAAGTGCTGTGAGACGATCCTTGTCGGTTACCAAGCCTTCGACAGCTACGGACTCCCGCAGCATTTGCTCGCGGATGTAGCGCCCCATTTGCTCGTCGCCGACACGAGAGATAAAGCCGGATTTCAAGCCTAACCGAGAGGTGCCAATGGCGATATTGGCTGGACAGCCCCCGACAGACTTGGCAAAACTCGCCATGTCCTCCAGGCGTCCGCCAATTTGCTGGCCATAGAGGTCAACAGAGCAACGGCCAATGGTAATTACATCTAGTTCATGTGCCAGATCATGTTTTTGTGTCATGTCTAATATCGTCTCTGTTGCTAAACTCTAACTATTATAGTGTCTTAATTTTATCTGTTTCGATGACCGTTTTTGTACCGGGTGATTTTTGATCGTTGGTATTCAGTTGTGTCTTAAGAATCGTAAAACGGTCATTTGTGTATCTTGTTCTTGTGAATATGAAACACATATTCTATATTGAAGTCAATTCAGAATATGTATTCCTTTTGGAGGTTGTGTTGATTGGTTTTGGATTGATAGGTGCGGGCCGCATTGGTCAGCTGCATGCTGATAATATTGTGGCAAATCCCCGTGCAAAACTTGTAACCGTATCCGATGCTTTTGCTGAGACAGCAGAAGCACTTGCGGCAAAAACGGGCGCTGAAGTTTGTTCCGTTGAGGACATGCTGCAACGCGATGATATTCAAGCAATTTTTGTGGCGTCTTCTACAGATACCCACGCTGATTTTATCGAAGCAGGCGCGCGTGCTGGCAAAGCGGTTTTCTGTGAAAAGCCCGTTGATATGGATGCGGAGCGTATTCGTTCCTGTCTGAAAGTGGTCGAAGAATTTGGCCAGCCTTTGATGATTGGCTTCAATCGTAGATTTGATCCAAATTTTGCCGCTTTGCAAAAACGCCTGTCTGAGGGAGAAATTGGCGAGGTTGAGATCGTGACGATCCAGTCCCGAGATCCATCTCCGCCGCCGGTTTCCTATATCGAACGCTCTGGTGGGCTGTTCCGGGATATGATGATCCACGACCTTGATATGGCGCGCTTCCTGCTCGGTGAAGAGCCGGTTTCCATCTATGCCACGGGTTCTGCGTTGGTTGATCCTGCCATTGGTGACGCTGGGGATGTTGATACCGCCATTGCAGTATTGAAAACGGCCAGCGGTAAGGTTTGCCAGATCTCGAATTCGCGTCGGGCAACCTACGGCTACGATCAACGGATCGAAGTTCATGGCTCCAAGGGCATGTTGCGTGCCGGAAATATCCATGAAACCACGGTTGAAGTAGCGACCTCGGCGGGTTTTAGGGCAGATCCGGTTCAACATTTCTTCCTTGAACGCTATATGAGTGCCTATCGAGATGAACTTAATGCCTTTATAGATGTTATCGAAAAAGGCGTCGTGCCTGCTCCGAACGGATATGATGGTCTTTTGGCTCAGGCTCTTGCTGATGCTGCGACAGAATCTCTCAAAACGGGTGTTCCTGTTCATCTCTGAGCCTGACCCAGTTTTATAATGTATTTGGGTGAGGAGTATTGGTGCTGCTCCTCATTTTAGGGTCATCCTTTGTGTGATGGAACTCCGATGTGCACCGTGTCCTCCTTTGTACTTGAACGCGCCGCTCTGGCGCGTTCTTTTTTGTGCTTGGCCGAGCTTTAATGATGAATTCTTTATGCAAGATTGGCCATTTGGCGGAGGTCGTGCGCGACCCCACTGGCCGTTGCCAATATTGGATTACCTTTATTAAGACCATCTTGATCCAGGAAGGGAGATGACCAACCGCCTGCTTCGGTAATCAATATGATACCCGCAAGGCAGTCCCAGGAGTTGATGTGTGGTTCAAAATACCCAATGAGGCGACCCGCTGCGACATAAGACATCATCAAGGCACAGGACCCGTTGCGAATGAACATACCGCCGGATGATAGCAATTTGTCCAGAAAGGGCAGCAGTTCGGAAGGCGGGATACGATGAGATGTTCCGATCCCCATAACACCTTCGGTCACAGACTTGATATCGTATGTCTGGATCGCTTTACCGTTAAGCTGGGCACCGTGCCCTGCAAGTGCTGTGAAAAGCTCATCTGTGTTAGGGTCATAAACAAAACCCGCCGCAATTTTATCGCCCTTCATAAGCGCAATCGATATGCACCACGAACGCATGCCTGTGAGAAAACAGGCGGTGCCATCTATGGGGTCAATAACCCACAAATAGTCGTTTGTACCTGCTTCTTGTCCGTGCTCTTCGCCGAGGTAACCATCACCCGGAAAGACTGCGCGGGTCAGGCTGCGGATAATTTCTTCGACATTTTGATCGGCAATACTAACAACATCCTGGGGATCTGTTTTGGTTTCGATGATCAGTTCATCCCGGCGATTAAAATAATCCAAAGCGGTTTCGCCGGCCTTTTTGATCATTACCTTGCCATGGAGAAAACGACGATCAATCTCAATTTTTGTTTCCGGGTTTATTTCTTGAGGATCAAGAATCACGCTGTTAATCCTTTAATAAAATTATGATGCGATCAGGGACATGCCTTTTGTCGCGAAAGTAATGGAGATGTCAGTGCCTGCTGTAATGGCGTCGTCTATACGGTAATCGACCACGAAAAGCTCACCCAGTGAACTATCGACGGAATAGTGGATTTGATTTCCCAGATAAGAAGCATGCGTAACGTTGCCCTTTATGCCGGACATACCAGTATGGCCATGTTCAAGCAGGATTGAATCCGGTCGGATTGCAATTTTGGTTGGTCCATTGCTAAAGCCGCGATGAGGGAGTTTGCATTGGAGAGTGTCTATACGCACATTTGCATTGGTGTCATCTTGTCCCAGAATTTCGCCCTCAACCAAGTTTGCGTCACCAATGAAATCAGCAATAAAGGACGACGCTGGTGTTTCGTAGAGCTCTCGGGGGGTGCCTTCTTGGGCGATGACCGATCTGTTCATCACAATGATCCGGTCCGATACCGCAAGGGCTTCTTCTTGGTCGTGGGTTACATAGACAGCCGTTAGGCCCAGCTTTTGCTGCAAGTCGCGAATTTCTTCGCGGACCTTGCGGCGAAGCTTGGCGTCGAGGTTTGATAGGGGTTCATCGAGCAGTAATACTTCAGGCTCAAGAACCAGTGCTCTTGCAACCGCGACCCTTTGTTGTTGTCCGCCAGAGAGTTCGCTTGGCAAACGGGTTTCGTAGCCTTCAAGGCCAACGAGAGAGAGACCTTCTTTGGCACGCTCTGCGGCTTCCTTTTTTGACAAGCCACTTACAGAAAGGCCGTAAGCGACATTTTCACCAACTGTCATATGGGGGAAGAGGGCGTAGGACTGGAATACCATACTGACATCACGGTCGGTTGCGGGTAAGCTTGTTACGTCTTTGCCACCGATTAATATACGGCCTGATGTTGGGTGCTCTAATCCGGCAATCATGCGTAAGGTTGTGGTTTTGCCACAACCGCTGGGGCCGAGAAGGGTGACAAGGTTGCCAGGTTCGATGGTAAAAGAGACATCGTTAATTGCTGTTACGGCACCATATTTTTTTGTGACGTTTTCGAATACAACGGACCCGGGTTTAAGGTGCAGGCTCATGCTTGTTTCTCCCTTGGAGACGATGACGTAAGGGGCGTTGATTGGTGTGAGGTATTTTCGACACGGTTATGTCGGCGAAGTTTTCTCTCTCCGATGACCTTCTGCACCAAAATAATGGCGAGCAGCATGACCACAATCAAAACCGAAGAGTAGGCAATGGCAATGCCATATTCACCGTTTTCAACCAGCCCAATGATATAGGACGTCGCCATATTATGGTCGGCACTGACCAGGAATATAACCGCGCTCACCGAGGTAATGGCTCTGACAAAACTATAAACCAGAGCGGCCACGATGGCGGGGCGGAGGAGGGGCAGTATAACCCTGCGAAGAGTGGTCAGACTGTTGGCGCCGAGTGTGAGAGAGGCTTCGTCCAGACTTTTGTCCAGCTGGCTCATGGCGGCGATCCCCCCGCGCACACCAACGGGCATGTTTCGGAACATAAAACAAAGTACAAGAATTGCTGCAGTGCCTGTTAGCTCAAAGGGGGGGACGTTAAAGGCGAGGATATAACTGACACCAATGACAGTACCCGGAATGGCAAAGCTCAACATGGTGCCAAACTCAAACAAACTTTTGCCTTTGAACCTCTGTCTTACCAAAAGGTAGCTTGTGAGCAGGCCCAGTCCTGCTGTGAGCGGGGCGGCAATAGCTGAAATGGTGATGGTGGTCCAAAAAGAGTCCCAGGCCGTGCCGTCCCAACTCAAGCCACTTTCTCCCCAGCCAACAGAAAATCCTTCGGCGTAGTGCATCAATGTGAAGCTATTGTCTCGTCCCCAGTTCACGACAAAACCACCGAAAAGTACGGTTGCGTATATGACGATGGTAAAGGCTGCCCAAGGGATGGTTACACCGAGGCAAACCCAGCGCAAAAGTGGGTTCATTCCTGCGTGTGCCCCTGATTCAGCTTTGCCGACAACAGTGGTATAAGATTTTTTACCAAGCCATATTCTTTGGGCGAAGAAGGCACTCAAGGTAAAGGTCAGCAGGACAATGGCAAGGACAGCAGCGCGGGATTGATCGTTTTGAGCGCCGACGATGGCAAAGAAAATCTCTGTCGAGAGCACGTCGTAGTTGCCGCCGAGTACCATGGGGTTCCCGAAGTCAGCCATGCTTTCGATAAAGCCAATAAGAAAGGCATTGGCTAGACCCGGACGCATCAAGGGAAGGGACACATTTTTAAAGGTCTGCCACCGACTCGCCCCGAGTGTTTGGGACGCTTCTTCCATCGACGGACTTACCCCTTCGACAACACCGATCAAAACCAAAAAGGCGATGGGGGTAAAGGAGAGGGTTTGGGCAAGCCAAACACCGGGCAGTCCATAGAGCCAGCGACCGGGTTCAATGTTCAGAATTTCAGATACAAACTGGGTAATTGATCCGGCGCGGCCCAAAAGCAGGATCAAGGCGAGGCCAATTACAAATGGCGGTGTGATAATCGGTAGAATCGTTAGGACCCGAAGGGATTTTTTCCAACGAAAGTCTGTTCTGGTTGCAACAAGCGCAAAGGCAAGGCCGAGTAGCGTGGTTGCTGTTCCTGTCATGATTGCGAGGAAAAGAGAGTTTAGTCCAACACCGCAAGAAACTGTGGAGGTCAGGCAGCCCAAGCCCCAGATTTTTTGACTGAAAAAGTTATCGCTAAAAGCGCTGAGAGCATAAAGTCCATTCTCATCAACGAAGGCTGAAAAAAGAATTTTACCAACAGGCAGGAATACGAAAGTTGCGACAAGAGCAACGACAATACCGATGGCTGACGTTACAAAGACATCTCCGCGCAAACAACCCGTAGCAGCCAATCCTGTTGTGAGCAGTATTAAACAGGAACCTGCCGTTAACAAAGCGCCGTAACCCATGCCATATTGATGGGTTTCTATGGCGCCGAATGCACTTTCGAAGACGCCAAATTCCCAGCCACCAATGCCGACGATGAAACCCTGGCCAAGAAGGTAGGAGAGGCCAAAGCCGCCAGAAATAATGAGAGTTTGTGCGTAAACCGGATCGCTTTTAATCCGCTTTAAAATAAAAAGGGGGGCCAGAAGAGGGAAAATAAGCGGGAGTAACCACTCTTTTCCTAAAGTCATTTGAACCAAAGCAGACGCATAATCGCTATCAAAAGGATAGCCATCTGATACCCACTCAAATGCCCAAAACCCATCTTCGATGACGTACCATGGGAGGATGGCAAAGCCGATCCATCCCATGACAAGCCATGGAAAGAAAGAAGTACGCACGATATTTCCTCCTTCTGTCCCCATTATCCCTACTTACCTTAACGCGGTAGGGATTTGATTTCGTCATCCCAACGCTTCAGCAGACGCTTGCGGGTGTCGCTGGAGCCATAGGTGGCGAAATCATAATTGATGAGTTTAATCTCAGTAAGTTTTGGTGCGCCTTCAGGAACGGTAGATCCAGAATTGGATGGAACCTGGTAAGCTTTAGCTTGTTCAGCCATGGATTGAATGTCAGGACGAAGGGCAAACTCCGCAAATTTTTGAGCATTTTCCAGATTGCGTGCCCCTTTGATAATGCTCATGGAGCCCACTTCGTAACCTGTACCTTCACACGGCGCGACAACTTTAATCGGGAAGCCCTTTTTGACCTGTTTTACCATGTCATGCATGAAGGTAATGGCCAGTGTGGTCTCGCCGCGCGCGGAGGCCTTGATCGGTGCAGAGCCAGATTTTGTATACTGGTTGATGTTGGTGTGTAGGTCGGCGAGGAATTCAAAACCCTTTTCTTCACCAAAAAGCTGAACCACTGTTGCCAGCGCTGTATAAGCCGTTCCTGAAGAGTTTGGATTGGCCATCTGTACTTCACCCTTGTAGACAGGGTTCGTTAGATCTGCCCAACATTTTGGTGCTGGCAGGCCTTTAGATTTCAGCAGTTCTTCGTTGTAGCCAATGCCCAGAGCGCCAGCGTATATACCAACAGTTTTGTAATCGCCTTCTTTGGCCTGATTTTGAGCCCACTCAAGAAGATTATCAATCTGCTTGGATTTGTATTCTGTCGTGAGCCCTTCAGACGCAGCTTGTAAATGTGGATCGCCTGTTCCGCCCCACCAGATATCTACTTTTGGGTTGCGCGCTTCGGCTTTAATATGTGCGAAGATCTCACCGGAGCTTTTACGCACCATTGAAACATCTACCCCTGACTCTTTCTCAAAGGTGGATTTCATGAGGTTACACCACTCTTCATCCGCGGCGCAGAGTACGTTTAGTTTTTCTTTTGCCTGAGCTGGTACCGCTGAAATAGCGCAAGCTGCGGCAAGTGCAAAACCAAGTGCTATGTTTTTTTTCGTCATGCCCTTTTGGCCTCCCGTGTCGGTCTGTTTAACGAGGTTGTTTCCCCGCTTGAAATAATATTGTGCAAACGTGTGCACAAAAAGTGCAAAAAAACTCACCCAATACTATCGAGTTTTGATGATGATAAGAGAGTGGAGAATGAAATGAAAGAAATATTTCAAAAAAAATTTCAATAGAATATTTTTTCCATTGGGCGGGAGGCTTTGTTTGAAAAGAAACTATAACAAAGGTTGTGGGGATAAGACTAGTGAAATTTCATACTAGGCAATCTTGATTGGGGCGACAGTACCTCGATTAATAAATTTCACTGGAATGATTATTCGCTTAGGTTTGGGAGAGGTATCAATGGTTTGGATGCAATCAGCTGTCGCTTGGGCTATGTCTGTAGGGCACTGGCGGATTGTTGAAAGGTTGTAGGGCGCACGGGCAGCTATCGGCAGGTCGTCAAAACCAATGACTGAAACGTCTTCTGGAATTTTCTTCCCCATTTCGAACTTTGCCGCGTCTATAAATCCGCATGCAACGTTGTCTGTTGCACAATAGACTCCAGTAGGGTGATCTAAGTTTTTTAATAGATCTAAGGCCGCTTCATACCCGCCTACATAGCCAGTTTTGCTTGGCAGGACCTGATGCAAGGTAATCTCCCCGGCTTCAATTTTAAGCGCGAGGGCTTGTTCAAAAAATTCTCCGCGTTTTGTTCCACTGTAAGTACTGTTTTTGCTATTAATGAATGCAAGGTTTCTGTGTCCAGCTTCTATCAGAGCTTTTGCTGCGAGCGTGCTACCCGTCCTGTTGTCACAATTTATCAGGTTAGCTTGATCGAGTTGCCCTGCTCGGTTGAGGAGGATAACTGGAATGTTGAGGCTTACGAACTGGGCGCCAATAGCTGAGGATGGGCTGCCTGAAGTAATGATGATGCTTTTAACCTGATATTGAGCAAGTTTTTTTATAGATATTTCGAGCTGGGTTTCGTTTGAGGCATCCAATAAAATCGGATGTAATCCCCGTTGTTGTAATGTGGTGATGAGCTGATCGATTAACACAACGGCAAAGGGATCGTGTAGTCCTGATGAAACTACACCGACGAGGTCGCTTTCGCGGGTAATCATAGAGCGCGCAATTTTATTAACCTGATAGCCAACCTGATCAGCTATTTCAATAACCCGTTTACGGGTGTTATCAGAGATCCTGCTATCTGCTTTGAAGCAACGGGAAACTGTTGAGCGTGAAACGCCCGCTAAACGAGCGACATCTGCAGATGTAATGTTCTTTGGCTTCATTGGTTAACCCGTACGTATAAATCTAAGACAATATTGCATTTTGAAGTATGTTTGTTCAATCGTTTGCATTGATACGAAGTAAAATTTACCTCTTTAGATCCTGCAATATGTTGTCCCCGTGCACGCTGTATTTAAATTTATTTATTCTCTGTGTGGAATTTTTATTCCATTTTTGTGAAATTCTGATATTTAGAATCAAGAAAATATTAAGAGGCATCGATGATAGCTCCGGGTAGTTACGAAGAATTACGCAATGAATTAGCGACGCGGCATGAAGATTTGAGCAAGCGCCTCAAGCAAATCGCAGAGTATGCGCTGGATAATCCAAATGATATGGCGCTGGAAACGGTTTCTGGGATTGCGGAGCGGGCATCGGTACAACCCTCTAGCTTGATTAGATTTGCAAAGGCATTTGGGTATAGTGGCTTTAGCGAGATGCAGCGCGTGTTCCGAACCCATTTGGTGGAAAGTGGCGCAAACTATAAAGAGCGTATTCGTTCTTTTGGCCGTGACGATGAGACCGCAGAATATACGCGTAATATTGTTCTCGATGACTTCGTTGATGGTGGAATTGCTGCGCTAGATAACCTTCGCGAAGTGGTTGATCCTGACAAATTCGAAGCTGCAATAAAGTATCTTGGCGAAGCCGATGTAATTTATCTCGCCGCACAACGTCGCTCTTTTCCCGTCGCAAGTTATCTAGCCTACGCCTTTGCCCAGTTGGACAAACGTTGTGTTCTTATCGATGGCAATGGCGGTATGTTTTTTGAACAGGGTCGTTCGATCAGAAAGGGTGATGCGCTGCTCGCGATTAGTTTTAAAAGCTATTCACCTGAAGTCGTTCAGTTGGTCAAGGAAACACGTGAGAACAATATACCTGTCGTGTCCATCAGTGATGGCGTGCTTAGCCCCTTAACGCAAAACTCTGATGTTTGCCTAGAGGTGGAAGACATTGAAGTCCATGCCTTCCGCTCCCTAGCTGCAACGATGACCCTTGCCTTGACTTTGGTTGTGGCATTGGGACGGCAGTTACAAGAATAACAACTTCAAGAGTATTAAAGTTGTTTAGTTTGTTTCGATCCAACTTCCTCGCTTTGCTGATTCGCTGACACCGTGGATGACGCGTTCTATCTTTTGCCCATCCTCGAAGTTGGGCCAGTTTGCTTTTTTGCCGGAGATGGCATCCAGAAATTGAGCAGCTTCAATGATCTTTAATTCATTGAACCCGACTTGGTGTCCCGCTGCAGGGCAGAACTCGCCGTAGGGTAAGTGTTCTGGGCTTGTGAGAATACGGGTGAAGCCACGGGTAGAACGATCTCCTGTAGCCTGGAAAAGTTCAAGTTCGTTCATGCGCTCCTGATCAAAGACAATCATGCCTTTGTCGCCATGAATTTCAATACGGAGCATGCTTTTTCTGCCCCAAGCTACACGGCTTGAGCTAATCAGCCCGCTGATACCGCTTTTAAAGCGGATGACTGCCTGAGCCATGTCTTCGTTTTCGACTGCCCCGATTTCGCCTGTTGTGCTATCGGGGAGGGGGCGTTCTTTATGGGCGGTGTCTATGTCGGCGAGAACCTTTGCTATATCGCCAACCAGATAATGCGCCAAGCTAACAAGATGACACGCCAAGTCGCCGAGAGTTCCAAGGCCGCCATCTTCAATTTTACATCGCCACGTCCAGGGGAGTAGCGGATCAGCCATATAGTCTTCATCAACTTGGCCTCGGAAATGAATAACTCTTCCGATCGCACCGTCTTTAATGAGCTTTTGGGCGTGAATGATGGCAGGGTTATGGACGTAGTTATAACCGAGTTGAGTCTGGATGCCTTTTGTAGCTGCAAGTTGGGCTGCGGTGGTCATGGAACTCGCATGATCGAGAGTTAGGCCCATCGGTTTCTCACACCAGACATGTTTCCCCGCTTGAAGGGCTTCAATGGCCATCTCTGGGTGAAGGCCGTTTGGGGTAGTGATGGATATGACATCAACTGCTGGATTGTCGAGTAGGTCGCGCCAATTGGTCGAATGGTTTGTGAACCCAAAGGCTTGGGCGCAATTTCGAGCGACGGTATCATCTGCGTCACAGAGCATTTCCAGCCGAGGCGTGATGACAGAGGAAAACCGTGCTTTGACGCTTCCCCAGGCCGTAGCATGGCACTTTCCCATGTAACCCGTACCAATAAGCCCTACACCAATACTATCCATCGTTTGTTCCTTAAAAAGAGCCAGGCTCATATTCTCTAATCGAGAATGAGCCTGCTCTAGTAGCTTTGTCATTGTGAAATGAGAGTGTGTCTGTTCCCATTAGGTTTGTTTAGATGGTACCGCCGAGCTCATCAGAGAGTTGTTGGAGTTCTTTTCCTCCGGCCATGAGATTCTGGAGGGCGTCGATCTCTATTTCATCTTTGCTATAGGTGCCGAGTGTTGCGCCACGGTTTAGAATGGTAAACCGATCTCCAACAGCATAGGCGTGACGTACATTGTGAGTGATGAAAATCACGCCAAGACCTTTTTTGCGTACCTGGTTGATGTATTTCAGTACCATTGAAGTTTGCGCAACTCCCAGTGCAGAGGTTGGCTCATCCAAGATGAGAACCTTCGCGCCAAAATAAACGGCGCGGGCGATGGCGACACATTGGCGTTCTCCGCCGGAAAGAGTACCGACGGCCTGCTGGGGATCTCGAATGTCGATACCGATTTTTAACATCTCTTCGCGCGTGACTTTATCGGCATGATCAAAGTCGATGTATTTAAAAGGCCCAACCCCTTTTGTGGGTTCACGGCCCATAAAAAAGTTTCGGGTAATCGACATTAGAGGGATCATCGCAAGGTCTTGATAAACCGTAGCAATGCCCGCATCCAGAGCTTCTCTGGGAGAGTTAAAGTCAACAGGGTTCCCTTCGACATTGAACTCTCCATCTGTTGGTTTGTGCACACCCGCCAGAGTTTTAATCAAGGTGGATTTCCCTGCACCGTTATCCCCGAGTAAGCACACGACTTCTCCTGGATTGACAGTGATAGAAACGCCATTAAGGGCGATAACCAGACCGTAGTGTTTTATAAGATCATTTACTTCGATCAGTGGTGAAATATTACTCATTTTATCGCTCCCCCGTAACGCGTTTACGTACAAAGTTATTAAAGAGAACAGCGATGAGCAACATGCCACCGAGGAAGACGAGATACCAATCTTGATCAATATTAGTGTAAGCCAAGCCGATCAAAACCATGCCAAAGATTATAGCGCCAAAGAACGCTCCAATGGCTGATCCATATCCTCCGGTTAAAAGGCTTCCTCCGATAACGGCGGCAATAATCGCTTCAAATTCTTTCTGAAAACCACGACGCGCATCTGTTGATCCAGCATCGAGTACGGTGATGATGGCAACAAGTGCTGCTGCGCAGGCTGTGAAAATAAAGAGGATTGTCTTAACGCGGTTAACGGGGACACCGGAATTTCGAGCAGAGTTCGCATCTCCCCCGGCCGCAAAGATCCAGTTACCAAACTGTGTTCTGACCAAAAGCCAAGTTGCCACTCCAGCCAGGGCGATAAACCACAAAATCTCAACAGGTACGCCTGTGACTTTTGGCAAGCCATTTTTGAAGGTATCAATCATATCGTTTTGGGCGAGCCAAGCGAAAAGGCCTTCGAGTGCATCTCCTGAGAATATTTCAGCCAATGAAGAGCCTTCGATAGCGTCTTTTACACCCCGAAGTTGGGTGGAGCCACCAGTCGCAGCTTTAAGCCCAACGAGTGTTAGTCCGCGAAAGATGAATAAAAAAGCCAGAGTGACGATGAAGGAGGGGAGGCCTGTCTTGAGAACGATTTGTCCATTAAGAGCTCCCATTACTGCAGCGGCGGCAAAGGTGATTATGATAGCTACGCCCAAAGGCAATTCAAAAACGACGAGAGCAGTCGCAAATATCAATCCTGTAAAGGCAATCATAGAGCCAACGGATAAATCAAACTCTCCGCCAATCATAAGAAGGGAGGCGGCGATGGCTAAAATGCCAAGCTGAGACGCTGGTACGAGAAAGTTCATGATCCCCGCGAGGGTGAACATGCTAGATTTACCGACAATCATGAAAAAGATAGTGACAAGGATCAGCCCTGCAAGTGCGCCAAGCTCTGGGCGGCGCATCAGGCGAGTGATCAAACTTGTATGAATAATACGCTCATCTGATGGTTTGTTGGCGTCAGATGGTGTTTTAGGTGGTGCCTGATCTACTTGTTGTTCAAGGCTGGACATTTACTGTTCCTCCCGCATACGCCCGAAATAATTTGGCGCAGGTACAGATATTTAAAAGGGGCCGTAAAAATACGGCCCCTCATTTTCAAAAGGCTTATAATTTACCGGATACCAACAGCACTTAGATCAACAACTTGAGCTGCTTTATCTTTCGTGATGAGGTTCGGGCCAGACGGTACGTTACCACCAGGCATAAGGCCAAAACGCGCTCTTAGAGCAAGGAACGAAACCGGTAGGTAACCCTGGAGATACTGTTGCTGATCGATTGCAAAGGCAGCTTTGCCATCAGAGATCGCTTGAAGGAAGCCAGGAGACATATCGAAAGTCGCAATGTTGATTTTACCATGCTTGCCTGCATCTTCGACGGCTTGAATTGATGGTTCACCCGCAGTTGCAGCTCCCAACGCAAGAATGGTGTCGATGGCATCATCCGAATCAATTGCGGCACGTACTTTCGCTGCAATTTCGGATGGGTCGTTTGACGTTGGTAGAATGCTTACATTACCACCAAAACCTTTGGTGAAACCTGCGCACCGTTGATCAAGAGATACGTTACCAACTTCCTGATTTACACAAATTCCTTTTTTGCCGCCTAAATCGGCAAGTTTTTCACCGGCAGCGACACCAGCATCAAACTCTTCTTGTCCGACATGAAGTAGGGCGCCAAATGATTTGGAGACATCTGAGCCAGAATTCATGGAGATCACGGGGATACCAGCTGCAACAGCTTTTTTGATGGCATCACCGAGGGCATCGCCATCTGGAATGGAGACAATAAGGCCATCGGGCTCTTGGTTGACGGCGGCTTCAATCAACTGGCTCATGGCAACCATGTCAAAGGTTTCGGGTGCACGGTAGTCGACGTTTACCTTCATGTCGTCCGCAGCTTTGGTGACACCATTTTTAACAACGGACCAAAATGGGTCATTGGCTTGGCCGTGGCTGACAACAATGATGCTGATCTCATCTGCAAAAACAGCAGATGAAGCGGCTCCAAGAATTGCTGAGGCCATAAGGACCTTTTTGAGTGTCTTAAACATTTATTTCTCCCTGTTGGGTGATTGTTCTTTGATAAGGTTTGAGCAAGCTTGATTTTGTTTTTCCTGCTCATATGCGAAATTAGGCGGCTTGTTCTGTTGAGTAATTCTCTAAGAACCTGACGCTTTCTACTAGTTGGGAAATAACATTTTCCTGATAACCCAGCCCTTTTATTGGTGAGAAGGGATTGGATCCAGGAGCATTAATCTCCAGTATTATCGGGCCTTGATAATTGATGTGATCAAGCGCCCTTAGTTGGGAGGCAAAGTTGATGTGGCCGCGTCCGGGCGCCTCCCGGTTGGAATCGGCCATATGATAAAGACCCAGGTGTTTTCCTGCGCGCTGTATGGCATCGGCAGGTTTGGGTTCTTCAATATTCATGTGATAACTGTCGAGTAGTACCGAAAGGTTGGGTTGGCTAACCTTGGTGATGAGATCTAAAGCTTCAGATGCCGTTCTAATTTGATGAGTTTCGTATCGATTCAAAACTTCAAATACAACGTTGATTTCTGTTTTTTTTGCCCGTTCTGTTATGATCGCAACGGCTTCAATCAGATTTTGATCTTCTTCACGTTGCGAAGTAATCGGAGCAATACGCCCGACAAGGCCGTGGCATGAGATGATGGGAGATCCAACGGCAGAGGCAAAGTCGATGAGCCAGAAATAAATATCGATTGCAGCTTTTCTAATGCTTGCATCTGGTGATGATAAATCTGCGTCAGGGGGTGTCAGAGAAAAGGCCGACAAACCATGATCATCAAACACTATTTTTGTGGCTGAGGCATTGGCTGCGCCTCTGATAGGATTGTATTCAACACCATTCAGCCCCGCAGTTTGCCAGCTTTCAGCAATCTGTTGATCGCTTGCGTTGCCGAGTATCCAGCTACAAGCTCCAATCTTCCTATGCATTTCCTATATCCCGTTGCCCGCATCAACGCTTAATGGAATGATGATATTATATTTTAAACTTATAGAATATTTATTCCATAATGGCGTGTTCGATATAGAAGTCAAGTCTTTTGCGAGAAACAATTTATCCTATAAGTAAGGATGGATCTGTAGCAGTTATGTGAGGGAATAGAATGTAGGCATAAGCTTTTTTACTGTGTTTGTTTCAGTTGCAATTTTGAAGGAATCTTGAAAAAAATGTGTCATCGAATTTATATATTTTTGTGAAAATTATTTTGTTTGTAATTGGTAAGGCTTTGAAATAATAAGTTTATATTGAAAATCTAACAAATGTTGAAAAATATATTTGCCGAAATTTTATTTCAGTTTTATAGTAAAAGCATCAGCGGATCGCTGGTATGAAAATAACCGGACACCACTAGGATAGACCTGACGGTGTCTAGATTGACAAAGGAGTTTTGTCATGTCCTCTACAGGGCTCAAAGAGAATCCGTCGAAGGGTTCAAGAAAGACTATCTCTCTGAATAAACAGATTGAGATACCCTCATCCACATTAAAGACATATAAATACGATTTTTTAGTCTTTATTGGTCGGTTTCAGCCGTTTCATAACGGTCATCTTGCTGTCATCACGCAGGCTTTAAAGCTATCGCAAAAAATTATTATATGCATCGGATCTGCGGGTGCAGCACGTTCGCTCCGTAATCCTTTTACAGCAAGTGAGCGTTCTAAAATTATCTTGGAAGCTTTGCCTAGCGATGTGCGTGAACAGGTGGTTTTTGTAAATATTAAAGATCGTACGTACAACGATACCGCCTGGGTTGAAGAGATCCAATCTTCAGTCGCTGGCGTTGTGGGTGAGTATGGAGATAAGCAAAGCCGGATAGGATTGATCGGTTATTCCAAAGATGAAAGTTCCTATTACTTAAATCTGTTTCCGCGTTGGAAGAGCGAAAACGTGTCTCAAAAGGTCATTTTTAACTCTACTGATATCAGAAATGATTTCTTTCGCAGTAACCCATTAATTTCCGAGCATGTTGTGCCAGCCGCAACGTTTGGGTTTTTAAAAGAGTTTCTCTCCAACGATGCCTATACCTTTTTGGTGGCGGAAAATAAGTTCATAAGTAATTTCAAGAAACAGTTCGAAACCCTAGCTTATCCGCCAACGTTTAATACCGTTGATGCCGTCATTATTCAAAGTGGTCACATCTTGTTGGTGCGCCGTGGCGCGATGCCAGGCCGTGGATTGTCTGCTCTGCCAGGTGGCTATATTAGGAGTGATGAGACTCTGATAAATTCCATGATTAGGGAGTTGCGAGAGGAAACTGGATTGAAAGTTCCGGTGCCGGTTCTAAAGGGGAATATTCAATCAGTTCAAACCTTTGA
Organism: uncultured Rhodospirillales bacterium; assembly: GCA_913060675.1. Taxonomy (GTDB): domain Bacteria; phylum Pseudomonadota; class Alphaproteobacteria; order Kiloniellales; family Kiloniellaceae; genus Kiloniella. Next base: position 36,323 of record CAJXUS010000016.1, on the reverse strand, counting down.
TGATCCTCACAGATCAGCGCGCGGGCGGATTATAACCCAAGCGTACCTTGTCAAATTACCTGATGGTCCTCTGCCAAAGGTTAAAGGTGGAGATGATGCTGCGCATGCCGAATGGGTTGAGCTTGCGACACTTAAAGCCGAGAATTTTTTTGAAGATCATTATGATATTATTCAAGTGATGAAAGCGCGCCTTAGTTAAGGCGCGCGTAGGTGAAAAGTGCTCCGGGTTTTTTGGAGCTAGTATGAAGGAGCCACTGGGATAGACCCGTCGGTTCCAAGTCAGCAAAAGGAGCTTTTGCTATGTTTGATAATATTATCCTTGATACTGATTCCTACAAGGGATCTCACTTCTTACAGATGCCAAGCGGTTCTGAAGAGCAGTCTTCCTATATCGAGGCGCGCGGCTCAGATTGCGGTTGGGATAAAGCAATCGTTTTTGGCCTTCAGGCTTATTTAAAGGAGTATCTATCCAAACCGATTACTTTGGAAATGATAGATGAAGCCGAAATGTTTTGGCAGGGACACGGCGAGCCTTTCAATAAAGAGGGCTGGTATTACATCTTGAATGATCACGATGGTTTCTTGCCATTGGAGATCAGGGCTGCCGCCGAGGGAACGATCTTGCCGAACAGCAATGTTATGGTTGAGGTTATTAATACTGATCCGAAGTGTTCTTGGTTAACCTCTTATATGGAAACGGCCTTGTTGCGAGCGGTTTGGTACCCCTCTACTGTTGCAACCAACAGCTATATGGCCAAAAAAGTTATATGGGACGCTTTGGTGAAATCCAGCGAAGACCCGGAGGGACAGATCGGCTTCAAGCTACACGACTTTGGAGCAAGAGGGGTCTCTTCAAGGGAAAGTGCTGCTTTGGGTGGCATGGCACACCTGGTTAACTTCATGGGTACGGATACTGTGTCGGGGGTTTTGGCCGCTAAAAAATACTACAATGAACCGATGGCTGGCTTTTCTATTCCTGCTTCTGAGCATTCAACCATGACAACTTGGGGCGGTCGAGATGGTGAATTGGATGCCTTCAAGAATATGATTAAACAGTTTGCTAAGCCAGGTAGTCTTGTTGCCTGCGTGTCCGATAGTTACGACATCTATAATGCTACGGAAGCATTATGGGGAGGGATGTTAAAGCAAGACGTTTTGGATAGTGGTGCTACTTTGGTGGTGCGGCCAGATAGTGGTGATCCGACCATTGTTCCCATTGATTGTATCAAAATTCTGGCTGAAAAGTTTGGGTCCAGCACAAATGCTAAAGGCTACAAGGTCTTGAACCCTGCTGTTCGTGTTATTCAAGGTGATGGGATTACGAGCTCTTCCATTGAAGTCATACTGGAAAATCTGTTGGAGGCTGGATTTTCTGCCGATAACATTTCATTTGGTATGGGCGGGGGACTTTTGCAGCAAATCAATCGCGACACTTTAGGGTTTGCCATGAAGTGCTCTGCTCTGAAAGTTAGTGGCTATTGGAGGGATGTTTATAAAGATCCTGCTACTGACCAGGGCAAGCGATCTAAAAAGGGCCGATTGGCCTTGATTTGTCAGAATGGTGAGTACCAAACAATCCGTAAGGAAAACCGCAAGCCGGATCAGGAGGATCTTCTCAAGATCGTATTCAGAAATGGTAAACTATATAATACCACCAATCTTGCCAATGTTCGGGTCTTGGCTGGGGCTGAGTTTGTTGCTCTTAATGGCTAGGGTTCGAAAACAGGTGTTGATAAAGAAGGCCCCAAAATCTGGGGCCTTTTGCTGTATCTGAATTAGAAAAGGGGTGTCATTGTACTCTTATTGGAAAAGAAGGCTACTTGTCGTTCTTTTTCATTTCTCTGAACTCTTTGTTCAAATTGTATTCTTCTGATGAGACGTGCTTTTCCATGCCTGCCGTGCGTCGTTCGAGATCGTCGAATTGGCGACATAGGTCGGAAAAGTCAAAATCAACATCTTGCGCGGGTTCGGGGCGGTTGGCTTGTGTAGTCGAACCTGCGTAGGCGTATTGGTTTTGGTGCGAACTACTCTTGCTTGGGGATGTCCAATTGCGAATTTTAGTCGCTGCTTCGTTAAGCTTACGCTCAACCTTTTCGGGGTTATTAGTCCAATAGAGGGCGATTAGAAAGACAATCAGTGTCAGTAAGAAGTTCACAAATACACCAATGATAAATCCAACTAGAACCAGTTTCCGTGGAATGTTAAATTTATTGGCAAGTGCCTGGGTTACGCGGCGGATCGGGCCATGGTGCTCCGGTGCCTTGTAGTGATGATGTCTTTTTTGATGATTTTGCATTAAAATAATCCGTCCACTTAATCTTGCGCTTAGTCTTGCTCTAGTACTCTTTCGAGTGTTGTAACCCGGTCTGCCAGCTTTTTCGCTACCTCACGCAGTTTCAATATTTCCTCTTTTGGAACGGCAATCATGCCGTTCCCCAAATCTTGTTTCTTTATGGATTTCCACTTCGTGACGTAGTGGAAAATGATCCATAGCGGCGCGACGATTGACAAAAAGACAACCAAGGGGACGAATAAAACCACAGCGAAGCTCATTTTTTCCGATCTCTTTCTTTTTTAACCTGGCTTAATCCGATTTCGAGCCGCTAGGGCACTCACAGCCGAAGGCCTCTTTATTTTTTTGACTTGGCCATTTTAGCTTTAAGCGACGCGAGTTCGTCGGCGATTTCTGAATCAGCCTCAAGTTCTGAAAACTCATCGTTTAGAGATTTTTTGCGGCCAAGATCATATGAATCAGCTTCTGCATCAAGTTCTGTAATCTTACGTTCAAGGTTGTCATAGCGGGAAAGTGCATCATCTACACGTCCGTCATAAGTTGTTTTGCGTAGTTTAACCCGCTTCTCCGCTGTATTTAAACGAATTTCCATAGATTTTTTCTTGGCCTTGGCTTCGTCGAGTTTTGCCTGGAGTTTGGATAGGTCATCACTGGACTTGGCGAGGCTTTCATCTATGAAAGATAACTCGTTTTTCAAGGCTTCGGCCTGTTCCTCAATTCTCCTCTTTGCAAGCAGGGCGCCTTTGGCGAGATCGTCCCGACCTTTGTTTAAGGCAAATTCAGCTTTTCCAGCCCATTCTTGTTGTGAGGATTCTAAGCTCACGAGTTTTTTCTCGATGTCTTTTTTATCTGCGATGGCTTTAACGGAAGAAGACCTGACTTCAATCAAGGTGTCTTCCATTTCCTGTATCATCAGGCGGGCCATTTTTTCCGGGTCTTCCGCACGATCCAACAGAGAATTCACGTTGGAATTAACGATGTCGGTGAGACGGGAAAAGATACTCATAACAATTTCCTTTCGAGGACTAAGTAATTTCTCAGTGCTTTGCATGCCGCGTGCCAATTCATACAAGTGTTTAAAATCAGTAAGTTACTTGGGTGGGTAAGATTGGAGCTAAAAATAAACGATAATAAGTGTCGATTTTAGATAACGAATAGCGGTATAATAGTGCATGGACACACGCGTAAATATAATCGGGGAAGACCCCATTTTTCTGGATGTGGTCGAAAAGACCTCCCGGTTGGCCCTTATTGATAAGCCTTGTCTGGTTGTTGGAGAGAGGGGAACAGGTAAGGAGCTTTTTACTTCCCGCCTACATTATCTGTCCAAGCGGTGGGATGGTCCGCTGGTTAAGATCAACTGTGCCGCACTTACAGATAGTTTGTTGGAAAGTGAGCTTTTTGGCCATGAACGTGGTGCCTTTACTGGCGCGCAAAAGACACATATCGGGCGGTTCGAGCGAGCAGATGGCGGAACACTTATCCTCGATGAGATTGCAACTGCGTCACAGGCGGTTCAAGAGAAAGTCTTGAGGATTATAGAGTACGGGGAATTCGAGAGGGTGGGTGGTAGCGAGACCCTTAATGTTGATGTCCGGGTAATTGGCGCGGCTAATGTCGATTTACCGGCTCTTGCTGAAAAAGGAGAGTTTCGTGCGGATCTTCTAGATCGCCTCGCTTTTGATGTGATCACCTTACCGCCTTTGAGGGTGCGCCCAAAAGATATCTTAACTATGGCCAGACATTTTGCAATTGAGGTAACGCGCGAAGTTGAGCGTGATTTATTTCCAGGGTTTACTGATCAAGCGCAAAGGCAGTTGCTTGGGTATCGATGGCCAGGGAATATCAGGGAACTGCGTAATGCTGTGGAGCGGACGATTTGTCGGTTGCCGCCTCAGGATAAGGCAATTGACCATATCTATATCAATCCGTTTGATAGTCCTTGGCGTTTTGGTTCTGATGAAGCCCCAAAGGGTGAGGGTGCAAAATTACCGAAACCAGATGTCGTTGAAGATTTTGCAAAAACGGTGAGTGGCTTTGAAATGCAACTGCTGACGGAGGCCTTGGAGCGGCATCATTTTAATCAAACCGATGCTGCTCAAGCTATGGGATTAAGTTATCATCAGTTCAGACGATTGTTGAAAAAGCACGGGGTTTTAACACGGTCAGCCTGATGACTGTTAGAGGTGAAGTGGGGGCTAAATTTCCAGACCTAAAAACTTTATTTTACGATGAAGTGTCGCGCGGCTGATTCCCATCGCCGTGGCTGCTGCAGACACGTTCCCATTCGTATGGGCTAAGGCTTGAAGAATGACGCGCCTTTCTGCCAATTCGTATTCTTTGGCATGGTTTACTTCTTTACCGTAGAGGTCAGATAGAAGGAGAGGCGTTTTTAGGGCGTGGTCTGATAGGCCGTAAATGCGCCGGGCTCCACGAGTTGCCCCTACAACGATGCCATCTTGATTAACGGCAAGAAGTGATGCGCTAAGCTCATTTGCAAGCCCCGTTTGTCCTTGTGCCGGTGAGGTTAGAATAATATCGGCATCGGAAAAGGTTTGTCGAAAGTGCTCAGATTCAATGTGGCGAGCGGCATCCACAACCGACATGGAGATAACGCGGGCAAACTCAGCTGTAAGATCTGCACGGCTGGAAGAAACGTCTATGGCCGCGATAAGCTTGCCTTCGTGATCAAAGATCGGCGCAGCACTACATGAGAGGCTGGTGTTTTTGCTGTGAAAGTGTTGTTCTTTATGGATGGTGAGCGCACGTTTTTCGACAATGCATGTGCCTATGCCGTTCGTGCCTTCGCTGTCTTCGCTCCAAAAAGATCCGGTCCAAAGTCCCCATTCCCGAAACGTCTTGTCATCGGCAGTGGCGCCGCGACGATCAACTGCGACCCCGTTGGCATCCGCGAGAACGACACAGCATCCAACATTTCCTACCGCGAGATACAGTCTGTCTAAACTGCTTTCAGCTGTACTTATCAAAGAGCCAAGTTGTTCTTGTGCTTCTTTGAGTTCCCTGGAAGACATGCGTTCAGGAGGGTGATTGTGATCGGGGTGAAGTTGATGGAGAAGTTTTGACCGACGCCAAGATGCTGCGATAGCATGCTTGGCGGCACCATTGGCTTCCAAAGTGCTTTCCACATGCACCGCGTGATTTGTCGCAGATCCCATTTTTTTGTCCCAGACGTCAATAGAACAAATTTCACACCAAAATCTACAAAGGGAGAAACGGCCTATTGTTATTTATTATATGTCGCAGCTCTTTTGTCTGCTGGGCGCGCCTGTTTTCGCGCCTCTTATTGTTTGAGGGTAAAACAAGTCGGGATATTGCGCAAATTTTCTAATTCAGGATGCCGCGGAAGTGAACTCAATCACAAGAAAATGGTAGAATGTCTTTCGGGGATGCTACCAAAAACTAAGGCTTGTCGTTTAGGGGCCGTTCATAGGTTAGAGCGAGGCAGCCGCTCTTGATGCCTGATCGTAGAGCCCCGAAATGCTGCGCAATACTTGAGCGGTATGGGTAATTTCATCTGATTTTGAATCCGTCGAAATCGCGGGGTCAATCAGACAAAGTTCACGAATTTTACGATATTCAGTGCAAGCTTCAGCGCCCTCTTCTGTCGTGGAGTAGAAGATCTCTTTCCCGCGTTTCGTGCCCTTGACCAGCTTGGCTTTGATCAGCTTTTTAAGGGAATAGTTCACGGTGTGGGGATCTTCAACATTGAGGACAAAACAAATGTCGTTCAGCCGTTTTTCCCGGTTGCGATGGTTCACATTGTGCAGCACCAGAACATCAAGAGGGTTGAAGTCCTGATGGCCCGCTGCGTTCATGCAGCGGACCATCCAACGTGAAAAGCCATTAAAGGCAATGATCATGCCGTATTCCAATTCACTCATCTGCCAACCATTCTCACTTGCCAAATGCTCCGAAGAAACGATAGGGCGAGGTGGTTTTGGTGTATCAGCAGAATCAGACATTACAGGGCCTTCTTATTGAGTGAATATGGTGTGATCAGTTTTAGGAGTAATCCTGTTTACATGTTGTTGGGAAGATAGGTCACGATCTCTGGTACGGCAATGATTATAGCTAGTGCCAAGATCAAGAGGCCGAAGAAGGGAAGGGCTGCTTTAGCCACGGTTAGGATATTTCTTCCAGTTAGAGCCTGTAAGACAAAGAGGTTGAAGCCCACTGGTGGTGTTATCTGTGACATTTCAACAACGATAACAATATAGATACCAAACCATAATGGATCGATACCAGCTTGTTCGACCAACGGCATGATCACGGAAGTGGTGAGAACCACGACGCTAATGCCATCCAAGAAACAGCCTAGGACGACAAAGAAAACTGTTAGGGCAGCAAGAAGACCGTAAGTGCTTAGTCCTAGGCCGCCAATCCAAATTGCTAATAGTTTAGGGATGCCGGTAAAGCCCATGGCAACGGTCAAGAAAGCCGCGCCAGCTAGAATAAAGGCGATCATGCAAGATGTCTTAGTCGCCCCCATCAAGCCTTCCATAAAGGTGGTCTTGTTAAGATCACCTGTGTACCACGACAGTACTAGAGCTAAGGTGACGCCTACGGCGGCTGCATCGGTTGGGGATGCAATGCCGGAATAGATTGAGCCAATAACCCCGGAAATCAAGATGATAACGGGAAGCAGGCTTCTTGCGCGTTTGATCTTTTCTACAAACGAAATCTCTTCGATAATATCAGGCAAAAGTTCTTTGTTCAGTAAAGCCCAAATGGCAACATATCCCACGAATAGAGCTACTAGCAGAAGACCAGGTACCACGCCCGCAATAAAGAGGCGGGCAATGGACTGCTCGGTCGCGACACCGTAAACAATCAAGATGATTGAAGGCGGGATCAAAAGCCCCAGTGTCGCGGACCCCGCGAGCGTGCCGATCATCATGCTTTCTGGATATTTACGCTTGGAAAGTTCGGGTATCGACATCTTGCCAATGGTCGCAGCTGTTGCTGCGGATGAGCCGGAAACTGCTGCAAAAATTGCGCAGCCAAAGATGTTTACATGTAACAGTTTTCCCGGAATTTTCCCCATCCAGGGCGAAAGGCCACTGAACATGTCCTCAGATAGACGAGAGCGGAACAGAATTTCCCCCATCCAAATAAATAAAGGCAGAGCAGCAAGCGCCCAAGAATTACTTGCGCCCCAAGCTGTGGTGGCCAGAACGTCGCCGACCGGGGCATCTGTGAAGGCAATCATACCAAAAAGGCCGACGCCGAAAAGGGAGAAGGCAACCCAAACACCAGAGCCGAGTAAGGCAAAGAGTGTCAGTAATAAGAGAAGTGTTAGATAGATTTCAGACATGTTTTTGGTCCCCTATTCCGCATGAAGATCGGCATGATCTTGTTCCAGTAAGTTCTCGCCTTTGCCTTCATAGCTGGGCTCCCGGCCGCAGAGGACGCCGACCAATTCATCGACAAGGGCAAGTGAGAGAACGGCTAGTCCGATCAGCATGGGGAGCATTGGTATCCAGATCGGAACGGCAATCATGCCAGGAGACAGGTCATTATAGGTGTATGATTCGTGGACTAAAAAACCAGTATAAACCGTGAAATAGATCGCCATTGCCGAGGCGATACCCAAGCACCAGATCTCTACAAAATGACGTATTTTGGGGGCCAGATGTTGGAGTAATAGAGAAACGCGAATATGGCTGCCGTCGCGTAAGGTGTAAGCAAGGGCTAGGAATGAAGCGCCAGCAAGGAAAAATCCAGTGAAGTCCGCGTATGATGGAATGGTAAGGCCGATTGCTTCGCCCGTTATCACACTGCTTAACCGATCAGCGAGGTTAAGTACGACTTGGGCCATAACGGTAACGCAGATCGCAACGATAAAAAATGCAGCTGTCCATCCGCTGATGGAATATATTTTATTGATGAGCTGTCGCATGGTCGTACACACCTTCAGTTGACGATCATGTATAAGGATAGCTGCAAATTCAGAGGCAGTCTGTCCTTAAAAATATGGGCGACCCACTAGCGAATTAGCAAGGCCGCCCAACAGGGAAGACTAGTTGCCGTAAGAGGTGAGAATTTCTGCACCTTCACTGCCTGCATCTTTTTTCCACTCTGTGAGCATGCCAGAGCCAACATCTTTAAGGCCTGTCATAAGTTTCTCAGCAGGTGGGTTTACGATGGTAACACCGTTGTCTTTCATGATTTTGATTTTGTTCTTGGTCTCATCCTGGCTCATTGCCCAGCCGCGTTTTTCAGCTTTTGCTGCGGCAGTAAGAACGAGCTGTTGCGTAGCTTCGTCAAGTTTACGCCAGTATTTTTTATTGATTACGACGATATTTTTTGGAACCCAAGCCTGGATGTGAGTGTAGTGAGAGACAAAATCCCATGCCTTGCTGTTTGCTCCGGTAGACGGTGACGTGATCATGGCTTCGACGCGACCAGTTGCATATGCTTGGGGGATGTCCGGTACTTCTACTTGAGTTGGAGCCGCACCAGTTAGGGTCGCGAATTTTTCAAGAGTTGCGTTGTAGGCACGGAACTTTAAACCTTTGAGGTCATCAACAGAATTGATCTCTTTTTTAGTATAGAGACCCTGAGGCGGCCACGGAACGGAGAACAAAGGCATCAGGCCCTGTTTGTCGAGCAATTTGCTGATTACAGGCTTTTGTGAGGCCCAGAGTTTGCCAGCTTCATCGTAGTTAGTTGCGAGGAACGGGAGTGAATCAGCTCCGAAGGCAGCGTGTTCGTTTGACAAGCGGGAAAGAAAAAATTCACCAATCGGCACCTGACCACTTCGGACAGCATTTTTGATTTCAGGGTGTTTGAATAGTGAGCCAGCTGAATGGACTTTGATCTTTAGATCGCCGTTGGTTGCTGTTTCAACATCTTTAGCAAACTCAATGATGTTTGCTGTGTGGAATGTTTTGTCGGGATATGGCGTTGGCATGTCCCAAGTGTCAGCAGATGCTGTTGCGACGGTGCCCATAGCAATGGCAGCAACACCAACGGTGAAGTTACGTAATAGTTTCATTTTGAAAACCTCCCAGGGTTTTGTAATTCGGCCTCGGTTTATTATGGCCACGACATTTTTTGTTGGCTCGTTTATTCCTAAACTACACTAAGGCAGAGCGAGCAGTTTCTTTGCGGATAATGAGTTTTGAAACGTGCATCATTACCATCGCATGAACAAACACTGACATTTTGTTGACAAATAGTCAATAAAACAATAACGATTTGTTGTTGATGTGTATCTGAAGCTGTAGTTCAATAAGAAAAAACAAGAGAGCTAACGTGGATATCCGAGTCCTTACATTGGGTGATAGCGCCTTCACAATCGAATTTCCGACCCTTAAAGGGGCATTTGGCGCAAGGCGTGTGCGTGCCCTGCGTACTAGGGTTCAGCAGGAAGTTGATCATGGTAAATTGTTGGGGGTCTTGGATGTAATATCAGCCAGCCGCTCTTTAACAGTTTGTCTTGATCCTCAAGTATCAGATTATGAATTGGTTCGTGATCGGATCGCTGATTTGGCGCGAGAGCCCGTTAATGATGTCAAAGACGGGGGGCAGTTATGGTCGCTACCTGCCTGTTATCAGGGTGATTACGCACCTGATCTGGAAAATGTGGCGCAAAGAAGTGGGCTAAGCCCAGAAGAAGTGATCGATCTCCATAGCTCTGTTACATATGATGTCTTCCTGATCGGTTTCCTTCCAGGTTTTGCTTTTTTGGGAGAGATCGATAAAAGATTACGCTTCCCAAGAAGAACAAGTCCCCGTGTAAGAGTACCTGCTGGATCGGTTGGAATTGCCAATGAGCAAACCGCGGTTTATCCATGGGAAAGTCCCGGCGGGTGGCATCTTCTCGCGCGATGCCCCGTTCCTTTTTTTAACACTGCATGGGAGCAGCCGAGCTTATTGTCTGCTGGCGTTCGAGTCCGTTTCGACCCCATTTCCGTCGTTGAGTATGAAAAGCTTCAAAATGATTTAAATTCTGGCGCTTTAAGTCCTCAATCCTTTCTTGTTGATCAAGGGAGAGGTTAATGGGGGCATCTCTTAAAGTAATTTCTCCGGGCATTCTTGCCTCTATCCAAGATGAAGGCCGTCGGGGGTACGCGGGGTTCGGTGTGCCTAGAAGTGGTGCTGCTGATCCAATTGCCTTGCAAATAGGTAATGCCTTGGTTGGTAACGATCCTTTTGTCGCTGCAATTGAGTTCCGGTTTTTAGGTCCCAAAGTTGTTGTGAATAAGGGCCGTATGCGCTTGGGGCTAGCCGCAAATGCAACCGCAGAGCTTATCCTGGCTGAAAACGGTGAGAAGTTGAGTGTTTCAGCTTGGCAAACGGTCGTTCTCAACGAAGGGGATGTCCTCGCGATCACCTCTTTGAGTGAGGGGGCGACAGGGTACCTTACCATAGAGGGAGGGTTGGATCTTACTCCCGTTCTTGAAAGTTGCTCGACCTACGCCAGAGCAAAGCTCGGCGGAGTTACTGGGTTGCCGCTACAAGCGGGTGATGTGGTTGATGCAATCTTCGACGTTCCGCGAGATGGTATGGAGAAAATCGTTAATTCTCCACCTGTATTAGATAGCAAAATTGTACGTGTTATGCTTGGGCCACAAGAGGATTATTTCTCTGAAGATGAGATTAAAAAATTCTCTTGTGAGGCGTATAAGGTGAGTGGCGATGTCGATCGTATGGGTATTCGCATGGAGGGGGCTGAGCTGGTTCCTCTACCTGATAAAGGTAGCGACCTGATTTCAGATGGTCTTGTGCCTGGCTCTATCCAGATACCGGGAAGTGGGCAACCAATTATTCTTTTTGTGGATTGCCAAACCATCGGTGGTTATCCCAAAATTGCGACTGTTATTACTGCCGATCTCCCCCTTCTTGGTCAGTTACTCCCAGGAGACAGTATTCGGTTTGAGCCCGTAACATTAGCTCAAGCTCAAACTGCTTTGCGTGAACAAAGTTCCGCAATTCAATGTTGCGTTGATTCTATTGCTGATTATTTTGGGGAAGGGGTGATGGATTTAAAAGCGCTCTATAAAACCAACCTGATCGGCGGTGTTGTCGATGCAAACTATTCCGGGCATTTCCCCGGCCACCTTGAGGGGATGTCAAATGAAACTGATTAATCTAAACGCCGATATTGGGGAGGGCTTTGGCAAGTATTCAATCGGTAATGATGCTGCCATGCTTGAGGTAATTGGTTCTGCGAATATAGCTTGTGGGTATCACGCTGGTGATCCGCTGGTGATGTCGACAACGACAAGGTTGGCCAAAGAAAAGGACGTAAGCATCGGCGCCCATCCCGCATTCCCCGACTTGCAAGGGTTTGGTCGTCGGAAGATGGTGCTACCACTGCCAGAACTTGAAGCCATGATGGTTTATCAAATCGGGGCTTTACAAGCTGTGGCCAAAAGCCAGGGCACAAGTGTAACTCACGTAAAGCCTCATGGCGCGCTTAACAATATGGCTGCGGAAGATATGGAAATGTCGCTGGCGATCGCACGTGCGATTTTTTCTGTCGATCCTTCTCTTATCCTTCTTGCTACGGCGGGATCGTGCCTTTGTAAGGCGGGTCTAGAATTAGGACTGCCGACAGCAGGTGAAATTTTTGCTGACCGTACTTATGATGAGAATGGTAACCTGACGCCACGGTCTCAGCCCAATGCAGTTATTCATGACCCGGATCAATCAGCAGACCAGATTTTATCCTTCCTTAATGAGGGAAAAATTATTACGCCTTCCGGCAAGCGTATCGATACGCCGATACACAGCATTTGTGTGCATGGTGATACGGAAGAAGCAGTTGCTATTGCTCATCGTGTTAAGCAACGTCTTGATGGCGCGGGGTATAAATTAGCAACTCTGCCTGAAGTCCTCGGATCTTAGAAGAATAGAGCCCAAAAACGGGGCAACACACTGTTGCCCCGTTCGGGTCGTCGATCGGGAAGAACAGGGCGAAATTCCCGGCCGACAAAACTCTTTTATCAAAATGTTTTTGCTAAAACCTTTCCGGCAATAACTGTTTTTGCAGGGTCGGTTATGTAACTCGGCCTCTTGCGAGAACAGGCGTCTTCTCAATTTTTCCGTTTTCAGCTAGGTATACGTGATCGACCATGTTGGTGACGACGCAGGCATGGTTGGGAATTATGTGTATGAGGTCGCCGACTTTTGGCTGCCATTCACTTTCAGAAAGATCTATAATCCCGTGCTCTTCGCTTAAAGATGCAATCTGTGCATCCGGCGCTTCTTTGATCAAGCCAAAACCTTCCATGCCAAGGAGGTCTGAGGTCAATATTTTTGATCCTGCATCGATGATTGCACGGTCTGCTGTTGGGGTGCTGACAATGGTCACGCGCACGCTAAGGGCGCAATCATCTCTGCCGCAAAGACCTGCGTTTATAAGTGATCTGTCGTTATAAATATATGTGCCTGAACGGTGCTCGTCCGCAGTTGGAACCTCCTGGGATTTCCACATATTTGGGGTGCCGCCACTGCTTACTTTTGGGCAGGGGAGGTCATTGTCTAGAAGGGCGGCTTTTGCCTCTTTTAGCCAGCTTTCCACTTGCTGCGATTTTCCCATTGGGGGGTAGGTCATCAGTCCGCCAAGGGTTAAGCCTTTCGAAGTGTGTATTTTCTGTGCGAGATCGACTACTTCATCTGTAGACTGAACCCCACAGCGGCCCGCGCCAGTATCACATTCAATAAGAACTTTCAGGGGTTTGTCTTCTTGAGAAAAGGCGCGTGCTAAGCCTTCTATGACATGAGCATTATCGGCGACGACGGACAAATTACACCGTCTGGCCAGGTTCGCTAACCGAGCCAATTTACTTGCCCCCAGAATATTGTAAGAGATGAGGATGTCTTGAATTCCAGCATCTGCCATGATTTCTGCCTCGCCAATTTTTTGACAAGTTATGCCCACAGCGCCAGCGGCTATCTGTAGCTTTGCCATCGAGGGAAGTTTGTGGGTTTTGATGTGGGGCCGTAAGGCGATGTTGTGTTGATCGCAGTGCTTTTGAAGGCGCTTGATGTTCTTTTTCGCCACCGCTAGGTCGATAACTACCGCAGGTGTTTCTATGGCTTGGTCAGAATTCATTCGGGAAATTCTTTCAGTTCGAAGAGCGTAATATCATAAAGTTGGTTAGTCCCCGATAGGCTGTGGGTCTGTATTCCCGTGGAGTGCGGTCAAGCTGGCGCGTATCCGGCGGAGAGTTTCCTTTGCCTTATCGGGCATTTTTCTGGCAACCGAGGCCGCGAGAATGTCGATGATAGCTAAGAAGACCAGCCGGGATGCCGTTGGTTTATAGATATCAGGGTCTTCAGGAAGATCGATGCCTATCGTATGAGAGCATGTCTCTGATAATTCCGAGTTGGGCCGGGTCAGGCAAATCGTCGCCGCGCCGTATTGATTAGCAATTTTTGCGGTATCAATCAGAGCCCTCGGTGTTCCCGTCGAAGAGATAAAAAACATGAGATCATCGGGGCCGAGGGTTGCTGCGTGCATGCGTAAGAGATAGGCATCGTTCAGGGATAGGGATGTAATACCAAGCCGGAAAAAGCGGTTGGCGGCATCAAACGCGACGGTTGTTGAGCCACCACCCACTCCACAGAAAATCAAAGTTTGAGCTTTTGTAATCGCCTCAACCGCAGTTGCGATTTGATCTGGATTTATTTGATTGTGGGCGAAATTCGTTGTGGAAATCAGTCCGGTCAAAACTTGGTCTATAGTGTTGTCAGTTCTGGGGCTTGAGTTCTCTGAACGAGAAAGATACTGCAAACTAACCGCAACGTTTTGTGCGAGTTGGATTTTAAAGTCCTTAAAGCCATCGCAACCAAGTTTTCTGCAATATCTGATAACTGTTGGCTCGCTAACTCCACATGCTTTGGCGAGGTTGCTGACACTGGTTTGACTGATGGTTTCAAGGTTTTCAAGTACATAGGTAGATACCTGCTGTTCCCGAGCTTTGAAGCTACCATCCATCTTTCTTAGTTTCGTAATGAGGTCGAATGTACCAATCAAGCGAATACCCCTTGAGTATTTCGTGTTTCGATTTTGATTATGCCTATGTGGCAATTTTCAAAAACAATATACTACGTAGTTAAATTACGCAAATATTCAAATATGTACTGTATATCGTGAATTTTGGCATGGTTTTGGACATGAAAGGCAGGGGTATGAAATTTAATTACGTAATTATGCTTTACAATGTGCGATTCTCGTCATTATATGTAGTTATGCTACATTTCGGAGAGTTGGATGAGAAAGTTTGCGACAAAGGCCAGTGAGAAGCTGAACTGGATAGTTGAGCGGTTAGTCGCATTACTCATGCTTTTGCTGGTGCTAGATGTTTGGCTGGGTGTTGTCGATCGTTACCTTTTCCATTGGCAATTACCGTGGCCAGAAGTGCTGGCGCGGTACTTGATGATATGGGCTGCATTACTCGCTATATCCGCAGGGATCGCCCGTAGAGAACATATTGGGTTATCCATACTCATTGACAGGTTGCCAACCTTCCTACGCCGTACTTGCCTTTTCTCCGTTGATATCTTCACCTTTGGCCTTTTTGCCTTTTTATGTTGGTACGGCATCGACTTTGCCAATGGTGGCAGCAGCCGTCAGGCAATGATCTTCGGCATGACGCTTGCTATGCCTTTTGCTGCAATCCCTGTTTCGGCTGCAATCGCGGCGCTTCAAGTCTTGTTTGTTGCTTTCAGAGATCAGGGACAAGTAATGACGCATACAAATGATGAGGTGATGCAATGATTGTTGGAATTGCGTTCGTTGTACTTGTCCTTATAGGTATGCCAATTGGTTTCGCGCTTGGGTTAGCGGGTGTGTTGGGGCTTATTGATATGGGGGGTGGGTCCTTCTTTGCATTGGCTCCCAGTCGTATGTTCAACGGATTAAATATCTTCCCGTTTTTGGCGATGCCCTTCTTTATTCTTGCTGGAGAGATTATGAACCATACCGGTATTACGCACCGTTTGGTTTCTCTCGCGCAGACTCTGGTTGGTCATTTTAGAGGTGGGTTGGCTCACACCAATATGCTGGCCTCAGTCTTTTTCGCCGGGCTTACCGGTGCTGCGACTGCGGATGCCGCAGCCTTTGGCAAAACGCTGGTTCCGGCAATGGTAAAGCGTGGGTACAGCCGTGATTATGCCTGTGCCGTTACCGCCGCTGGATCGATTATCGGACCTACTATTCCGCCATCCGGTTTGATGGTTGTTTATGGCTCTCTTATGGGCGTATCAATCGGAGGCCTTTTTGCCGCGGGAATACTACCGGGCTTATTGATTTGCTTGGTTTGTATGATTGTCATTGCGATTGGCGTTAAGGCAAATAATCTTCCCGAAGCAGAAAAACGTGCAAGCCTAAGAGAGTTTTTGACCGTATTTAAGTCGTCTATTCTTGCCCTGTTCATGCCAGTAATCATTCTTGGCGGCATTCTTGGAGGCATTGTTACTCCGACAGAGGCTGCGTCAATTGCCGTTGCTTATGCGCTCTTCATCGGCGTGTTCGTTTATCGCTCAATTTCCGTTCCAGATTTTATCGGCATGCTCATTCGCACGGCGAGAATTACCGGGGTTATTTTTGTTATCATTGCCTTTGCTGCAATTCTTGGCTGGTGGTTGAGCTTTAACCGCATTCCTCAAGAACTTGCAGAGGCGATTGTTTCTGTCTCGGATAACAAATACATCATCATTGCCCTTATCATTGGAATGCTTTTGGCCGTCGGTATGGTGATGGACATTACGGCAATCTTGATACTGCTTGCCCCTGTACTCGTACCTTTGACCGAACAGGTCGGCCTAGAGCCAATCCATGCCGGGATCATATTCGTCCTTGCCTTAAATATCTCTTTAATGACACCACCAGTAGGCGCGTGCCTCTTTGTTCTTTCGTCAGTCACAGGCGAAAAGCTTGAACGCATAGCCGCAAAGTTGTGGCCATTTTTAATCGCCGAAGTATCAATTTTATTCATTTTTGCTTTTTGGGAGGACCTTGCTTTGGCTCTTCCTCGCATGCTGGGATTTGTTTAATCCCAGAAATTGAGGGAGGGCGACTGCTCCCCGTCCTATTGGGGTATGTGACCAATGGAATGAAACAGACGCTAAGTGTGGGAAACAAAATTATAAAAATATTGGGAGACGTAACAATGACGTTTATGAAAAAAGTAGCATCATCGGTCGCAGTAGGTGCACTGTTGTGTGCAAGTATCAGCGGCGCAATGGCGGGGCCAAAAATTCTTAAATTTGGTCACGACAATAAACTGGACCCCTTTGAAAATCCGGCCCACGCTTGTACAGCCGTTTTTGCCAATATCGTCGAAGCGGATACCAATGGCTCTATTGAAGTTGAAGTTTATCCTTCAAACCAACTCGGTTCAGCAAAAGAGCACGTTCAGCTCGTACGTGATAATGTTATCCAGGCAACATTGACATCCACGGGGGCTATTTCATCTTACTATCCGCGTATTGATGTCTTGAACCTTGCCTTTGCTTTCGACCACAATGCGGCAACCTATGACGTGTTTGATGGTCCTTTTGGTGCCGAGCTTTCTCGAGATATCGAAGCTTCCGTTAGCGGCGTTAAAGTTCTTGGTTTTCCTGATACGGGTGGCTTCTTCGCTGTAACAAACTCAAAACACGCCATTAAAAATCTTGAAGATTTTAAAGGTATTCGTGTCCGTACCATGACGTTGCCGTCGCACCAGAAAATCATTCAATCTCTGGGTGGTGAAGCTTATCCTTTGGCTTGGGGAGAGGTATATTCAGGTCTTCAAACAGGTGTGATTGATGGGCAAATGAACCCTGTTCCAATTATCTCTTTTGCAAAATTTGCCGAAGTTCAGAAGTACATGACGCTCACAAATCACCTTTTTGCACCTTATACTTTTATGGTTTCCAAAACGTTCTGGGATGATTTGACCGCTGATGAACAGCGCGTACTTAATTATGCGGCGAACTCTTGTGTTGTTGCTAGCCGTGGTTTGAGCCGTGTTATCGAAGCGTCCGACCGTGGCCTTGCAGGCTTGAAAGACAAGATTGAAGTAACAGCTCTTTCAGCGGAATCTCGTGATCAGTTCAAGTCAGCAGCTCAGCCTGTTGTTCTAAAACACATCGAAGAAACTCTCGGTGCTGAAGGGGTTGCCCTGCTGGGGCTGTTCCAAAAAGAACTCGGTAATGCCAATACGCGGAGCTACCTAAAATAAGCTCCGTTAGGAAAGGGGGAGGTAGTGTGTTTCTCCCCTTTTCATTTCAATACGATTGATAAAAATATTATTGTGAGGTTTCCCTGTGCGGGTATTTTGCGCATCCGTTGCGACAGAAACGAATACATTTTCTCCTTTGCGGGCAGACATAAGTGATTTCATGGAAAGCTTTTATGCTGCCCCGGGTGATCACCCCGAGACGCCAACATTGTGTAGCGCGGTATTTCCTGTTTGCCGCCGTCGATCTCAGGCGGAAGGGTGGGACCTAATTGAAGGAACGGCGACATGGGCGGAACCGGGTGGAATTGTTAACGCGCAGACTTGGGATCGATTACGAACTGAAGTTCTGGATCAATTGAAAGAAGCTTTACCTGTTGATGCTGTTGTCCTTGGTTTACACGGCGCAATGGTTGCGCAGAATTGCCAGGATTGTGAGGGGGAGTTACTCTCGAAAGTACGTGAGATCGTTGGACCTGATGTCATCATCGGAGCAACGTTGGATCCCCACAGTCACCTTTCAAAAAAGAGAACTGATTCAGCAGACATTTTGGTAGCGTTCAAGGAGTTTCCTCATACGGATTTTGTTGAACGGGCTGAAGATTGTGTTGATCTGGTCCTGCGTGCGGTAAAAGGTGAGATCAGACCCGTAATTCACGTTGCTGATTGCAACATGATTGAAGTGCTGCCAACCAGTCGCGAGCCGATGCGTAGTTTTGTTGATAAATTACAGGATCTTGAAGGGGAAAATGGAGTTCTGTCGCTTTCGGTAATTCATGGTTTTATGGCTGGGGATGTCCCGGATATGGGAACAAAGGTGTTCGTTGTTGCTGAAAACAACACTGATCTTCCAGCACAGCTCGTAAAAAATTTGAGCCAGGAACTTTATTCGTTTAGAGGAAGGACACGGCCAGAGTTTATATCCCCGCATGAAGCCGTAGATAAGGCCATCAAAGCGGATGTCGGCCCCATCGTTATTGCTGACGTTTGGGATAATCCTGGTGGTGGAGTGCCCGGCGATTCCACAATACTCCTGCGGACGCTTATTGATCACAATGTGCGGGATGCCGCGGTAGGCACAATCTGGGATCCTATGGCGGTACGGACATGTATTTCGGCTGGCGAGGGAGCTACGTTGAAATTACGTTTTGGCAGCAAGATGTCAGACACGGCTGGTCCGCCAATCGACGCAGAGATTAAGGTGCTTAAGATTGTCCGGGATGCGACCCAGGATTTTGGGAAATCTATTGTCCCATTGGGTGATTCTGTTGCGATCGACTATAAGGGTATTACAGTTATCCTCAATTCAAACCGTAGCCAGAGTTTTGATCCCAGTCTTTTTAGTAATCTTGGCGTTGATCCCAAGTCTAAAAAAATACTGGTGATAAAATCGACAAACCATTTTTATGATGGTTTTAAACCCATTGCCGCCGAGATTTTATACGCAAGCGTTGACGGCCCTTACCCAAATGATCCGCGCACAACGAATTATTGTTATGCGCGGAGGGACATCTGGCCGAGAATAAGCTGAGTGTGTTCTAAGTTTGATTACAATCTTTTTCAGAGATATCCCAAAACAGGCCAGCCATGTTTCTGAGCCCATCGCGGGATATAGATTTCAAGATATGTTCATCTGGCGCGTGTTGAGAGCATCCACCATAAGAATGAGGCACCCATACTGTTGGTAACTCCAGGATATCACTGAAGGTATCATTGGGGAGTGATCCAGCCAGGTTGGGTAATATGTGTGGTTTCTTTCCGCTGGTTTTTGATATTGATTCCGCGGCGAACTTTACCCAGGGATGATCCGGATCCAGGCGCGTTGCTTTGAAACACAGATCATCACCGGGCTTAATCGTTACGTTCGAAAATCCATTTTTATCAAGGTAGTTGCGTAGAGCAGGAAGAATTTGATCTGCGTCTGTACCAACGACAAAGCGTAACTGACAATGTGCAGAGGCACTGCCCGAAATAGCGTTTACAGGTGCTTCGGGGACACCGGATTTCATGGCAAGAACAGAAAAAGAGTTCCAGCCAAACGCCCGTTCTGCTGGAGTGAGATCTTCCTCTCCCCAATCTTCATTTATTTCTGGACCGCCCTCAATAGGGAGCCCCTTTAAAATCTCTTTGATTTCAGGGGTGAGGCTTGTAGGGCGCCAATCCTTAATTTGGATCTGGCCTCTGGCATCAGAAATGGATGCGATAGCGTGGGCCAGGATAATTGCTGGATCAGCAAGCAGGCCACCCCAGTTTCCAGAGTGGTTTGCGCCTTCACGTAAATTGACTTCTAGATCGAAGTTGATAGCTCCCCGGGTCCCCATAAACAGGGTTGGTGTGTCCGGATGTAGGCGTGGTCCATCAGAGGCGATAAGGACATCGGCTTTCAGACGTTCTTTGTGTTCATTAAAGAAATCAGCAAGGCCTGCAGATCCAGTTTCTTCAGAAGTCTCTATGACCACTTTAACGTTGAAGCCAAGATTGCCGCGTTCTTCAAGTAGGCAGGACAGTGCCGAGAGATTAATGAGGTGTTGGCATTTGTTATCGGCTGTGCCGCGTCCATATATTTTTTCACCCTCGACGACAACCTTGAAAGGATGCAGGCCTTCACGCCATTGATCCGTTCGAGAGCGAATAACATCGCCATGACCGTAAGTCAGAATTGTTTGAAATGCAGGATCTTCGATACGCTCACTAACAAGGATTGGGCCACCGTTTTGATCCGGGTTTTCAAATACTTCAGATGCGAAGCCCAAGGAAGAAAGCAAGGGTGTCATCTCTTCGATGAGATAGCGATATAATTCTTCGCGCTGGTCGGCATTCTGGCTCTCGGTTTCAATGGCAACCAAACGGGTTAGGTCCTCAAGAAAGGTGCCATTATCAAAATAACTTTCAGCTCTTTGGATCGTCCCGCTACGTGTTGTCATTTACTTCGTTCTTTCTGATACAGCATCGCCCCAGGGAGACATAATTTCAGTGCATCCCATATTGTTTTCTTTTTCTCGTAGCACACCGGCTGGGCAAGCAAAGGCATAAGGAAATGCCGTGCGTTTGGTGGTTGTTACCTGGTTGTTGCTGGATAAGGCTGCGATGATTTCAGAGGAAAGGTTTTCATCGGCAACAATGGTATCACCGCCCGAAACATCCATTCTTGGATGATGGAAAGCGTCCTCTAGGCTCATGTCAAAGTCGGTGAGGAAAGAAGAAAGATGCATGACTGCGGGCATGATCTTGCGGCCCCCAGAAGCACCCAAGGCGAAACGTCTGCCCCCCTTCTCGCCAATGACAGGGCAGACATTCATGAGGCATCGTTTGTCCGGTGCCAGGGAGTTGGGATGCCCTGGTTCTGGATCAAACCACATGATGCCGTTGTTCATCAAAAATCCAGTAGAGGGCGAAACAACGCGGGAGCCAAATAGAGACAGCAAGGTCTGCGTCATTGACACCATATTACCGTGGCGATCGACGATGGAAAAATGGGTCGTGCAAGAGGGAGAATGCGGAGCATCTTGGTCGCCCATACTTACAAGGCGGCGTTCGTAGGAGGATTGCAGGGCCTTGGCATAGGATTGGAATGCTTCAGCAGATGGCTTCATACCCAGTTCCTGACTGGGATCAAACATATTTTCAAGCTGGCCGAGAGTGTCTGCAAGAGTTGGTCCGGCCGTTAAAGTTGGCGTCGCGAGGATACGGCTTCCCCGATAGGGAATGTCCAGTGGTTCTTCAAAGGCAACGGAATAGGCCGCGAGGTCTTCCATGGAAAGAAAGCCGCCTTTATCCTGAACATCCTTTACCATGGCAGCGGCGATATCTCCGGTGTAGAAATCCTGAGCTCCGGCCTCTCCTAGCTGTGTTAATGTGCTTGCGACTTTGGACAGGCTAATACGTTTTTCAGAAAGGGCCGTCCAGCCTGCGATTGTTGGCCACTGGCCGTCTTCAAGAAACATGGTAGCGGCATCGGGATCTACGCTGAGCGCACGGGTCGCTGAGGCGATCACGAGGGCTGCGTACCAATCAACGTGAAGTCCGGCTTTCGCTTCTTTGATCGCGGGTTGAAGCAAGTCATTCCAAGACATTTTTCCAAAAGCATCGTGTGCTAGCGATGCTCCTGCAACTGTTCCGGGGACTGCTATTGATAGAGGGCCTTGAACGTTTTTGTCGCCAACGACCGATTTCCAGGGAAAAAGATCAGCAGCTTTCCCATCCTTTGCTAGAGGGAAAGCCTTCGTGTCCAGTGCCTTGGGCGACTTCATGCCATAGGTGAGGGCGTAGGCCTTTTGCTCATCCGCCCGCCATATCATCATGGCACCTCCGCCGGCAGGACCACTCATCCAAGGCTCAAGAACGCCCATGGCAAAAGAAACCGCGACTGCAGCGTCAACCGCATCTCCGCCATCTTCGAGAACTGCGGCACCAATTTCAGCAGCTTTGACATGCTGTGCTGCGACAACACCCCCTGTGGTTACAGATACAGGCTTGCGGATAGTTTGAGATCTGGAAAAGTTATGGGTCAAAGGAATAGTCTTTCGGTGTGGAGGGGGCTTTGTTAATTCGTGAATATTTTGTCCTTCTTAATTGGATTGGTCAAAGGGCATATCGTTTCTTTTCAGATTATATGATTTATGAGCAAATAAAATTGTGAGCCTTGTAAATGAACATTGCTAATATTTTTCAATTATCTCGGTTAACCATATTTATTTGTTAACAAGATGCTCTTATCCTGATGGAAGTTCTAACAATGATGTCTTGAGATCCTCTGAGACATTATCATGCAATGAACGAACATTTTTCAGCTTCGGGGAAGGGGATAAGTATGCTCGAGATCGTATCGCTTCTGGCGGCATCCGTAATGGCGGTTTTGTTGTTCAGTCGATTGGGTCTTGGCTCTGTCCTTGGGTATCTATTTGCGGGTGCTGTAATCGGACCTGCTGGACTTGCTCTTGTTAACGACGCGACCTACATGCGCCACATTGGTGAATTTGGTGTTATTTTTCTGCTCTTCCTCATTGGTATTGAGATCAAACCCCAGCGTTTATGGGTGCTCCGAAAGCTGGTCTTGGGCCTTGGGGGATTACAAGTAGCTATTTCCGGATTGTTGATTGCAGCACTTGCTTATTTTGCTTTGGGGATTGCGAAGGAAACAGCCTTGGTTATCGGGTTTGGCCTAGCGCTTTCATCGACCGCTTTCGGTGTACAAATCCTGGCTGACAAGCACCAAACCACCAGTCATTGGGGCCGTGTCAGTTTCTCGATCCTTCTTTTTCAAGATTTGGCCGTTGTCCCTCTTTTGATTCTTTTGCCTCTTTTGGCGCTCGGGGAAATGCGTTTCTCGGTCTCTATGGGATTCGCGTTGGTTCAGTCGATCGGAATTTTCATTTCGGTACTTGTTGTCGGGCGGTTTGCGATTAATCCCTTGTTACATACGATTGCGCATAGCAAGAACAGTGATGTATTTGTCGCGACAGCCCTTTTGCTGGTGCTTGGATTTGCCTGGGTGATGGAATTAGTGGGGTTATCCATGGCTATGGGGGCCTTTATCGCTGGGGTTCTGTTGTCAGAGTCCGAGTACAAGCAACAGATTGAAGCAGATATCATGCCTTTTCGTGGTCTGCTTCTAGGGCTTTTCTTTATGAGCGTTGGCATGTCGTTTGTGCCTGAATCTCTGTTTGCTAATTACGAACAGGTTATTCTGGGCGCTCTGGCCCTGATCGCAATTAAAGCTCTGGTTATCATTGCCTTGGCAAAATCATGGAAGATACCACTGTCGATTGCCGTGAGAAGCGGATTCTTGTTGTCTCAAGCTGGTGAATTTGGCTTTGTTCTCTTTACCCTGGGGGACAGCCTTGGCCTTTTACCTGAAGGGATGATGGAAACCCTCATCGCCGTTATTGTGCTGAGCATGGTTATGACCCCTCCTATGGTAAGGGCTGGTGAGATTATCGCTGAAAGGCTTAAGTCGGCGGCTTCATATGCCATGGAAACGTCTGAGCCGGTACCTGAGCGGCCAGTTATTATTGCAGGATTTGGCAGGGTCGGCGAAGTGATCGCAGGTATGCTTCGAAACGTTGACGTGAGCTGTGTTGCCGTTGATATGGACGCAAAAAAAGTCGCTGAGGGGAGACGGCTTGGCTACAATGTCTTGTTTGGTGATGCCAGTCGGCCCGAGATCTTACGGGCGGTGGGCGCTGTTCGTGCACGTCTTATGGTTATAACGCTTGATGATTACAAAGCGGCGGAAGCTGTCGTTCGTACAATGAAACGCTTGTATCCAGATGTTCCCTTGCATGTCCGTGTCCGCGATTGGGATGACGCGGATCATTTTACCGAGCTTGGGGCCTCGCATGCGATACCGGAAACCGTGGAAGCGAGCTTACGTTTAGGAGCCTCTACCCTTGAAGCTGCAGGGGTCGGAGAGGATGAGCGGCGGGATTTGTTTGAGTATCTTCGTGAAGGGGATTACGAGAAGCTCAGAGATTATCACAAGCTCTGATCTATGTTTTTTGATTAATTTTGTACATTATATTACCACTCAGTAATCAGATTTTGAGACACTGCCACGGCCTTTTTTGATTGCGCCAAGCTGCTTTTTTTGTCATTGCGTTTTGTTTTTACTGATCTACTTGGTTTCGTTGGGCGGCGGCTCTTTTGATGAGCTCAACCAACCTTTCTCGAGCGTCCTGACGATTGTGATCTTGGCTGCGATGACTGTTGGCGGTGATGATAATCTCGCCGCCTAGGGTCATAAGATGGCTGGCCAGAATACAAAGGCGGTTGAAGACAAAAGTCGTTATGGCAGGACTGGTTTTGGCATTAAAACACGTTGGACTGCGGTCGATGCTTTGTTAATGTTTCGTACTATTATGCAGTACTGAGTCCAAACGGTAATAATTTACCTAATTTTAATTTGAAAAAATTTAGTGGTTGGATATCAAATATCCTCTTAAATAATTGTATTTTTTAGTTTGGTCTGTCGTCAAAACTTTATGAGTATGAAGATGTGTTGATAAATGCGTAAACCTTAGGTTTGTGCGCGCGTCTTGAATTTTTTCTAATAATATACGCAGTTTTATTTGATCAATTGTCTTATTTTTGAAGGATTGTCCAAGTTCTTGTTCAAGGGCAATTAATTTCTCTCCCTGTACAACAGCTGTTGCTTTCATTTGATCAAATAGTTTCTGAATTTTTTTTACTTGTTGGAGGGTGAGGTGGAGTTCTTCCTTCATTTTCAGTATATGTGATGGCCCCGGTATTCCATTTAATTCGGCCGCTTTGGCTAGCCCCCAGCCGCGACCCGCTTGTAATTCGTCTATGTCCTCAGCAGATAAGCTTTTTATACTTCTCTGTTCCTCGCCGAGATATTTTGAAACATGCCCATGGTTTATGCTTTGAGCAAAGGTAGGTGTTGTGAGGAGCAATAAAGCCACTGGTAATAGAAACTTGAACACGAAATTTTCTCATTTGTAATTGTTGATCATGTTTATTCTTGTCTGACTAAACGAAATTGAGACATGATAGTTATCATGTCAGAAGATTTTATTGAAAAAATAATTCCAAAAATTAAAATCACAAAAAAGATCGAACAAAACAGTTATCTGTTTTATCAAAACGATGCTGTATGTTCAGTCTATATTGTGGATGCTGGATTAGTCGAATTAACACGCAATCTGCACGATGGGACATCAATCGTTTTACAGCGTGCTGGAGATCGAACAATCCTAGCTGAAGCGTCCGTTTATTCCCAAATATATCATTGCGATGCTTTCGCCAAATACTCCTCTACCGTATTTGTATTACCGAAGGCGACGTTTCTGAAATTTCTTCGTGATGATGAGGAACTGTCATTGATGTGGGGGAAAAAACTTGCCCAAGAAATTCAGTCAACTCGCAACCGATTGGAAATTTTATCGCGACACACGGTATCAGATCGCTTAGATGGTTGGTTGGTTCTGAATGATAGCGAAATGCCACTAAAGGGAGAATGGAAAAGCATCGCTTCACAAATTGGGGTAAGTCCAGAATCCCTGTATCGCGAATTAGCAAAAAGAAGAAAAAATGCTAAAAATCTGACTTAAAAACACTGCCACGTCCTTTTTTGATCGCGCCGCGCTGCTTCTTCTTGTCGGTGCGTTTTGTTTTTGCTGATCTACTTGGTTTTGTTGGGCGGCGGCTTTTTTGCTGGATGGTGGCTTTTTTAATGAACTCAACCAGCCTTTCTCGAGCGTCCTGACGATTACGATCTTGGCTGCGATGACTGTTGGCAGTGATGATAATTTCACCGTCTTGGGTCATAAGATGGCTGGCTAGAATACAAAGGCGGTTGAAGACAAAAGTCGATATGGCTGGACTGGTTTTGGCATTGAAACGCAGTTGGACTGCGGTCGATACTTTGTTGACATTTTGTCCACCAGAGCCAGAAGCCCGAATAAAGGTTTCTTCCAGTTCATCTGGATCAATTTGTATTTGGTTTGTGACCCGGATCATGGGTTTGTTCTACTGTCTCTATTAAGGAAAGATGTATTGTTACAAATGAGTAACATGACTACTGCTCTTATGCACCTGTAATGGAAGTGTCGCCCTGTTGGCTATTAGTGTGTAACTCTATCACCAAATAACGCATCCACCTGAAACGAGTTATATATTAACAGAGATCGATGGGGGAATTCGCAGATACCATAAAGGATCTCGATATTGAGACCAATTGGTCTGTTTTATTTGAGTGTCTTCAAACTTGAGAGAATAAAGCGTACGATTGCGTCGAGTTTTTCTTTGCTTGCCCCGGATTTTACAGAAGATCTCAGACCTGCAATGTTGCAAACCAAGAAGGCGGCCAATTCTTGTGAACTGTTATCTTGAGGAATATCCCCTTCGCTTTGGGCTCGGATAATAGCCTGTTCGAATAAGTCTTCAAATGTACTGAAGCGATCAATAACCAGTTTTTTTATTTCCAGATCCCGAACACGCCATTCGTTAATAGAGTTGATGAGCAGGCACCCTCTAGGTTCAGGTGTGCGGTCTCCTTCGTGGGCGATATACAGGAGAATATCGTTAATAAAGGCCCAGCCAGAATTCTTGGCCTCTAAGCCTTTCTTCATAGATGCATGAAGTTTTTCTGAATAGTAATCAATGGACATTTCAAAGAGTTTTTGTTTACTGCCAAAGACCTTGTAAAGGCTGCTTTTTGATAAGCCGGTTGCCGCCAGTAAATTATGTAATGACGTGCTTTCGTAGCCTTGGGTCCAAAACAGCTCCATGGCTTGATCAAGCGCTATATCAATATCAAATTCGCGTGGACGTCCTAACATCATGCTCTATTTAGGGACCTAACGGTCTTTTTGTCAAGATTGCCTTGAGAATTATGCGCCATCGGTTGTGGGGAAAAGAGTAATTGGGTCGCCCTCTTTCCATACCGGGTATTTGTTCAGTATGTTTGTGAAAGCCGGACTGTTTAGAAAATCATCGAGCCAGGTTTTTAAATTTGAATAGGGTGTTTGCCCAAACCAAACTCGGTCAACATTGGCGAATTGTCTCACAAAGGGGGCGATCGCCATGTCTGCCAGGGAAATTCGATCTCCAAATAAATATGGCGACGCTGTCAGGCGTTGATCAAGCTCTTGAAGAAAAGATTCCGCTTTATGTCTATGGTCTAAGGGATCGGTGTTTTCATAACGCGGGGCATATTTATAACGGTCCAAGTGACATTTGAAATTGCTTTCACACCTTTTTATTAAGGTGAGCATCTCTTCTAGGTTTTTGTGTTTTGGGGATAGAAAAGCCTCGGGATCATTCTGCTTGAGTGCCCAAAGCATGATATCGAGGCTTTCCTCAATGACGGTACCATCGGAAAGAATAAGGACTGGTACTGTACCTTTTGGTGAAGCCTGTAGCATGTGACTTGGCTTATCTCGAAGGACGATTTCTCGCAATTCACATTGTTGATTGCTGCCTTGTAGGCCTAGTCTGGCGCGCATAGCGTAAGGACAACGTCGAAAGCTATATAAAATGGGGAGTTGGTTTGTCATGCTATCTGCGGTCGTGTTCAAAGAGTGAATAGAGCTAAGCAACAATGAAGCAGGCATACTCACTCTTAGCAACATTTCATTTCATATTGGACGATCGAGGGATTATAAAATTAATCAATTGATGGGAAAATAATCCCTAGGTACTATTGCGAATAGCTGTGAGATGAAGATGTAACTATATATTTACGATAGAGAGTTGTCGTGTAGGGGAATTCTTATAAGGGGGCTGGTTTTGGTAGGATTTTTAATAATCGATTAAAAGGTAATTTTGTAATCATACAGAATTGTTGTGACGAGATGATACAAGAATATAAACGATCAACGACCTTAGACTTCTTGGATGATTGCCCAGATAAGATATTGTCGTTTTATAATTATTGGGACTCAAAGCGCCACGGCCGCATGATGCCTTCGCGCTCAGACCTCGACCCTATAGAAATGAAAACCTTTTTATCAAGTCTCATTCTGGTCGACGTGAAGCACGAGCCATTAAATTTTATATACCGATTGGTCGGAACCAAAGAAGTAAGTGCGCGCGGTTTTGATCCGACGGGCTGCGAAGTTCGAGAAGGAGTTTTGGGAACGACGGTTGAAGACGTATTGACCAATTATGAAATTGTCTCGGAAAAGAAATGCCCGGTCTTTGATCAAGAGGGGGTGCTCTCTGAAGTGGCTTCCTTACGGCAAGGCGACGTAATTTTCCTGCCACTATCAGACGATGATGATACTGTAAATATGGTTGTTGCTTATACGAATTTCATTCATCTATAGCTCAAAAAAATATAGGTAATAAAAAGGAAGGCAACCGTGAGGCTGCCTTCCTTTTTTATTAAGTTCTGAAGATTAAACGTTGAGCTGTTAAGCGGCCTGACGTTTTGTAAATCTTTTTTGAGATCTGTTCTCGCCGTTTGCATTTTGTGCAGGGCGACCACCAAATCCAGCACCGTTGCGAGGCTTAGCTGGGCCACCGCGTCCGCGGCCACCTGCACCGGGTTTGCCGCCGCCGCCTGGTTTGGCAAAGGAACGTCCGCGACGATTAGCTGGTTTTTGCGAATAAGCATCACGGCTGCTGATTTCAACGTGGAAAGGGTGATCCTTTTCTACGGTGATATCCTGGCGGATTGATTTTTCAATCCGTTTAAGTGTGCCAATTTCTTTTGGAGAGCAGAATGAATAGGCATCACCTACTGCATCTGCACGCCCAGTACGCCCAATACGGTGTACGTAGTTTTCAGGATCAGTAGGAAGGTCAATATTAACAACAACTTTAATGTCTTTTACGTCAATACCGCGAGCTGCAACATCTGTAGCAACCAAAACATCGATGTCACCACGACGGAACTTATTCATTACCTTGGTACGAATACGTTGTTGCTTGTCACCATGGATGGCATCGACTTTACGGCCCTCTTCACGAAGAGCGTCACACCAGCGATCGCACTCTGCTTTTGTTTGCATGAAAACTAGGACGCGTTCGCCAGGGTGTTTGTCGAGAACGTGACCAAGAAGGGCCTGTTTTTGACCGCCATGAACATAAAATGCGCGCTGTGTAACGTTTGCAGCAGTAGTAGATTCTTTTGCTGTTTCGATACGAACTGGGTTCGTCAGCAATTTGCTGATCAAACGATCAACTGATTTAGGCATAGTAGCTGAGAAAAGAACCGTCTGGTGTTCTTTAGGCAGACTGTTTGCGATTTCGGTTACTTCATCAGAAAAACCGAGATCGAGCATGCGATCTGCTTCGTCGAGGATCAGTGTTGTTGTGTGATCGAATTTAACAGAGCCACGTTTTACGTGATCGATAAGACGACCAGGTGTCGCAACCAAGATGTTCACGCCGCGATTAAGATCACGGAACTGAGGGAACATCGGGGCGCCACCGGTTACAGTAGTGTAATGCAAAGGTAGGAACTTCGTGAAGGCACGAAGAACTTGACCAATTTGCAGAGCAATTTCACGGGTCGGTGCCAGGATGAGAGCTTGCGGATGATTTGGAGTGTAGCGCTCTTTGTTTTCAGCTAGACGTTGAAGTAGCGGAAGTACAAAAGCTGCTGTTTTACCGCCACCAGTCTGAGACAGACCAATGACATCTTTGCCAGCCATCAGAACTGGAATAGCTTGAGATTGAATAGCTGTAGGCGCAGTGAAACCTTGTGCGTCGATAGCACGTTGAAGCGGCTCAATAAGATTGAGCTCGGAAAACTGAGTCATGCAGGAAAAGTCCTTTAAAAGCATGGTGAAGGCTATACCTGGATCAATCTAGCTCTTCGCCGCACTTTTGGAGACATAATGTCCAACACAAGGATAAGCGCAATAGATCAAGGCGGGGTCATTATTAAAACCCCTTTTCAGAGCGTATAATACATAGGACAAGCCCACGCATTTCCGCGAAGTGAGGCAGCAATATAGGAATGGCTTCAGCGGGTCAAGCCAAACTAGGGGGCATCTTTTGCATGGCCCCTATGCATCTGCATGGAGAGGTTGAATATGGAAAAGTCGATACTGCTTGAAGGAGATTAGGTATGTTGCCTTGGTTCGGGATCCTCGCATCCGTAACTACTCTGTAGTCATGCTATAAATTTTATTATAAGTTGCCTGTTCATAAGGCTTGGACTACCGTTTCTGAAAAATGAGAGGGGAATTTCCCGCGCGCTATGGATGGGAACATATCGACTGGTCAGGGCTGATCAGTCTTGCTAGGTGTATAAAAAATGACCATCGACCCTAATCTTGAAAAGCTCTATAGCGTTCGAGCGGCGATTCCGACGTTTCAAGAAATTTTTGCGGAATGGGACAAACGTTCAAACGTTTTTCGTGACAAGGTCGAGGGCCATCTTGATCTGGTTTATGGATCTGGTCCGAGAGCAAAGTTGGATATCTATCCTGCTCAGGAAAAAGACGCGCCTTTGCATGTCTTTATTCATGGCGGGTATTGGCAAGCGATGGATAAAAGCCAATCCAATTTTCTTGCGGAAGCTTTTTTGGACAAAGGCGTTTCTGTTGCCATGATTGGTTATGATTTATGCCCAGATGTTTCTCTTCGAGATATCGTAGAAGAGGTCCGCCAGGGGTTTTCCTGGCTCTGGCAGCATGCAGAGGAATACGGATATGACCGAGAGAAAGTTCAAATCTCGGGCCATTCTGCAGGTGGACATTTGGTTGGGATATTGCTTGCTACAAATTGGAGTAAGTACGGGTTGCCCGAAGACGTGCACCCTATTCATAGCGCGATTGCAATCAGCGGTCTGTTTGATGTGTCCCAACTTGTCCTGACCTCAATTAATATAAAACTTGGTCTTGATAAGGACGAGGCTACAGCGCTTAGTCCTCTCTTCATGACATTTGAGAACTCTTGTCCTCTACTCCTTGCTGTTGGAGAAGATGAGAGTTCTGCTTTTCATAAACAATCGGATAATTTACGTGATACCTGGCAGAGTGAGAAAAATCTCATAGAGAGAATGTCAGTATCTGGTTGTCACCATCTATCTGTGGTCACAGAGCTCGCCAATCCAAAAAGTACCCTGTTCAATTGGAGCGTAAGCCAGCTTCAGGGCTGACTTACGCTATTTAAAGCAACCTTATCTTCTGCTTTGGGCAAAATAATAAATGTAATCGGTCAGATGCTTGTCGTTAAAGTCGACGACCTTGTTGAGAACATCTGGATTGTTATCTCGGAAACGATCCCCCGCAGCGGCGTTATCATAGTACAGCACCACAGCTTCGTCGGGTGTTGGCATGCCGTATGCTCGGGTCGTGCCAACGAATGATTCCAGTTGATAGGCATCAGCACGCGGTTGAACAGTTTCACCCAAATGAGCAAAATCGAGATCTCTTTTTTTAGGATTAGAGTTGTTGTAGTGGCTAACCTTAAGGATATAGGAGCGTTCTCCAGCGTTCCTTTTAAAAGAGGCGGAATCTTGGAAGAAAGGTGTGCCTTCCATAGCTGCAATGTAGTCAGTACCTTTGCCAAGGTCAGTCAGGAAGTCCCGCCCATTTGAGCTTCCCAATAGTGATGTCTCACAATCAAAATAGATAAATCGATTGGGTTGATCTAGGTCGATATCACCGTCCTCGGCAACAACGGGACCTTCACGAAGGATGGCACAATTCATGGATTGTGCTTTTTCTTCAAAACTTGAGAGTAGATTGTCATAGCTCGACGTGTCGTTTACTCCAAGAAGTGCAAGGATGCCATGTGAGGGCGTTTCTGCTATCGCCAGAACTGAATTCAAAAACGTGAAAGACAACGTGCAAAATAGTGTCGAAAATTTATTCAATTTGAATCTCCTGTGTTTAGGGGCAGCCGTTATTTAAACTTCGAACTCGACAATGTTGTTTTTAAAGACGTCGACAGGCGATGTATCCATTGACGTTTTGAGGGCGTTAATGCTCTCAATTGGCTTCCCCAAAAAGGCTATTGGGTGCGCAGGTTTTGGCATGGAGGGAGCGGAGCCGTTGAAGCGTGCTGTGAAGTGTTCTGGTGTCCAGAAATAATCCAGCGAAGCCAACTGTTTGCCATCGACTTCGATAGCGATGCTCATTTCTCCGTTCATGCCTTCGCGAATATCAGCTTCGATAAGAGTAGCTTGGTATTTCATCAATTTTCTCCATTTAAGGTTTGTTGTATTTGGGCTTGAGAAAAAGATGACAGAGAAGGCCTGGTTATGTAATTATCCAAAATTAAACCAGTGTGGATGAAAAATGATCCAATCTTTTAATTGGGATGACATTCG
The DNA here is from genome assembly GCA_913060675.1 of uncultured Rhodospirillales bacterium. Lineage (GTDB taxonomy): Bacteria > Pseudomonadota > Alphaproteobacteria > Kiloniellales > Kiloniellaceae > Kiloniella. The sequence goes on along the minus strand of CAJXUS010000016.1, from coordinate 4,081 downwards.
AATATTTTTGGCCTTGAGCAGATCAGGTTCTGTCAGAGGGGCGTCTCGCCGTTTGAAAGTAACCCATGCCACTGTCTCCAGGCGGTTACGAATTTTAGAAGAAACAATTGGTGTTTCACTCTTCGAACGGGTCACTCATGGGGTTAACTTAAGTGAGGTTGGGCGGGAAATATTACCTGCTGCCGAAGAGGCTGAAATTGCAATGCAAGAGCTGGATCGGCGCGTGTTTTCACGAGAGACACAGATCGCTGGTAAAGTTCGGCTCTCGATGTCAGAAACCCTGTTCCTAAGTATACTGCACCCAACAATCGCTGCGTTTCAAGAACGTTATCCTATGGTAGAGCTAACCATGGAGAGCTCAGATCTTATGGCTAAGTTGGATCAAAGAGAAGCTGATGTGGTTATTAGAATTACCCGTAATCCTCCACCAAATGCTGTGGGGCGCAGGATCGCGGAAAGCCCTCTCGCTTGTTATGCTTCATGGGGATACCTTGCCAATCGTCCGGCGTTGGATCGTTGGATATCACAGAGCTATGAAGGTGCGGCAAAACCTGTAATTCCGGCAAGAATTTCTGCGACGGCCACGTCAGCTAATTCGGTTCAAGTCATGTTACGCGATGGCATGGGAATTGGAATGCTACCCTGTTATATGGGCGATAGCGACCCCTTGCTCTGTAGAGTGCCGGATACTGAATTGGTATCCGACAACACAATGTGGGTTCTTGTACATGCCGATATCAAGGAAAACCGACGCGTCCGGGTGTTGCTCGATTTCCTTTATGAGGCAATGGAACAGTGGAAGCCTTTGATCGAGGGGGAACGCCCTCAACCTAAATACCAGATTAAAGCTCGAGGCTAGTTCGGCATCATTAGAAAAAAGAGGCTGTAAAAAATAACCCAAAAGAGGAGGAGGGCCTTAATCGCTACATTTTTAGACCACCGTTTTGATAAGTGCTTTCCAATAATATTGCTGATGAATATGACAAGGAACCATCTAAACAAACGTGCGGGTATGGAGACCGCAATAAACGCACCCATCGGGATAGATAATTGTCCTGCTTGGACGGCAAATATTTTGTAGGGAACACCGCTGATTGCGCCGGTAAAAAGACTGATCAAGCCAGACTGTTTTAAGTTGAGTTCGACGCTCTCAATCATTTCAGGGCTAATCGCGGGTAAAGTGACGATAAATAGTATGATATTTTGGGAGTATTCCTTCCCGAGGTGATAAAGAACAAGCCCCCCAATCAAGGCGCCAACCAAAGAAAATAAGGCTGATATTATTGATACTTTTAAATTGTACTTAACGCTGAGATAACTCAGAAAAACATCTGGAACGATAAAAAAGAAGGTGGCCTCGGCAAGCCCCCATAGAAAAGAGACCAGATAATTTCCTTTTAATCCCATAGGGGGAAATTACCCTGTTCTGCGAGGCCTGCCATCTGTTCTTCAAGTTGCTGCATGAATTGCTCTTTATTACCTTCCCATGTCTGGGGGGACCCGACAAAGACGTCACAAAAGAAGGGAACAAACACGGCCTCTCCTCGAGGGAGGGCTTTACCAAGGCCATGAAGGAAAAGCGGTATTATTGGGACTTCTGGATGTTTTTTACTGATCAGAGCAACCCCCTTTTTGAACCGGGTCAACTCTTCTGGGGTGCCTCGTGAACCCTCTGGAAAAATGATCAATATTTCATCACGACTTAAAGCTTCAAAACTAAGAGCGAGGGGATTGCCACCTTTCTGAGATCTTGCAACGGGGATGATGCCAATGATCTTTGTCGCAAACCAGGCGAGTAAAGGGTTTCGCAAAAAATAATCTGCTGCGGCAACAGGGCGTAATCTGGGCAATAAAGCCAGCGGAAATAAAGATAGGATTACCAAAGTATCAAGGTGTGAATTATGATTGGCCACGATGACCGCGGGCCCTTTTGAGGGCAGTCCCATACGGTTTCGTATATTTAAACCCAACCCAAGCAGAACTAACGGTCGGACAATTAGTAGAAAAAACAGGGTACGGAGTAATTTGTTCAGCATAGCTTAGTAGTAAAAATATCGGAGGAAATGAAAGAAAATGGGAGCGGTGTAGGTCAAGCTGTCAATGCGATCAAGCAAACCTCCATGGCCAGGGATTGTATTCCCTGTATCCTTTACCCTGAGATCTCGTTTAACAGCTGATATCGTTACATCCCCTATAAAACCAGAAAAAGATATTATGGCGCCTGCCAATCCAGCCATCAGTAATGACATGGGGGAAAGGTAAGGAGCTAAGGCGAGTGACAAGAGCGCAGTGGAAAACATTCCTCCTAAAAATCCTGCCCAGGTTTTTCCTGGGCTTACCTTAGGAATGATTTTCGGGCCACCAATAAGGCGTCCCCAAACATACTGAGCAACATCGTTAAATTGAGTTAATAAGACGAGCAAGAACAGAAGAGCCGCGCCACTTTTATCGAATACTGGATAGTCGGTTGAAAGGGCAGTTTCTGGAAGGACCAAGAGAAAGGCCGCATGGGATAGGCTGAATACCGTCATCATCAACCCCCAATTCAAGGTGCCGATTGCACGAAGAAAACCTTGGGTTTCTCCCTGTAAAACCATGCGAAAAGGTAGGAACAGAAATACCCAAATCGGAATGAATATGATGAACATGCCGTACCAGCCTGCATACACCCAATAGTATTGAATGGGTATCGCAATATAAGCCCAGAAAAGAACACGGCGATCCGCACGTCTTGTCGGAATCATCGAGAGATATTCTTTGAGGGCAAGAAAAGAAATCAGCCCCAGAAATACAATTGATAGAGTTCGATTAATGACGATGGCAAAGGTGAATATGGAGATCATATACCACCAGGATTTTACCCTGAGCCAAAGTTCAAGGTGGTCTTCGGGTTCTTTTCCGCGACGCATGATCGCAACGATAACTGTCGCGACTGTCAAAAGAGCGAAAACACCAGCTATGGCATATAGTAAATTTTCTGGAACGGGTAAATTTTGAATAAAATTCATGGTTGGTTTCCAGATTGATTTTTGGGCTGGCTTCCTGCTTCATTCAAGGCAAGACGAGCGCGATTAAAGACCGTGTAACAAGAGAGAAGGATCAGTAATGATAAGTAATAATCAGACCAAGGAGGCGGAATAAAGTCAAACGCTAACAACACGGCCAACAAGCCAAATGCAAAGGCCCGATCACTTTTACCAAAAGGGCCGTCGTAACGGCGAGATCCACCGATTTGCACTGAAATAACACCGATCATCTCGACGATAATACCGAGCAAAACAACGGTTGTGCAAAGGGGAGCTGAAACACCTGCAATCATCACAAACGGTATATAAAGCACTACATCGGCTATGATATCACCAAGCTCATTTAATACTGCGCCGAGGTTGCTCTTTTGATTAAATTCTCGTGCCATCATACCGTCTATGGCATTTAAGGCCATGCGGATGAAAAGAATGATCGGTAGTATAAGAAGTGGAAGGTTCTGATCAGGGGATAAGGCGATCCAAATCCCCCCTAATGCAGACAGTACAATGGCCGATATGGTTACTTGGTTGGCAGTAATGCCTCTATTCACAAGCCCACTACAAATTGGCCGTAACAGATTCTGAAACCGTGGTTTCAGATCATAAATGGTGATCACGCCTTTTCCCCCACAACACTTATTGCATGATTATGTTGGGATACTACGGCCTGAGCGTGGAAGTTGTAAATGTTTCTATGGGGATCTCAAGGAAATGTGCCACAGAAAAGGAACTGGTAAACATCTGTGGGTCTGCGAAAATGATTATTCCAGGAACCGCCGCTTTAAGTCATCAGTTGGCACTAAGCAGCTCTCACTCTTACCAAAGAAGCTATAGCGATTTTGCGCGATCCTGTCGTAAAGCCAATTATCTAGGGGAGAGGGGATTAGGCCTGAAAAGGATAGGATGCGAGCAGGATAGGGGAGAAGGGACATGCAATTAGAAAAGGCAGACATCTTCCCATAAGCACGCCCTTTGGAAATCAAAAGGTTGGTCTCAAAATTTACGGTATCTAGATTGTAGTGTCTGAAAAGCGCTTGGCCGAGTTTGGACTGACC
>CAJXUS010000015.1 GCA_913060675.1 uncultured Rhodospirillales bacterium | reverse complement strand
ATACGAGATCAGCCTCGGTCTCGTGGGCTCGGAGATGTGTATAAGAGACAGAGCCGATAGTTTCAGCAAAAATACCTCCGGCAAGCGGTCCGCCAATGGATGCAACTCCCCAGACGGCTGATTCCATTGCAAATACCGTAGGCCAAAGGCCCCTTGGGAAGAGGTCACTAATCACCGTGTAGCAGCTAGCGAGGATCAACCCGCCACCAGCACCTTGAACAATTCGGGATAGAAGAAAAAGTTCCATTGAAGGCGCGAGGCTTACCAAAAGAGAACCAATGGCAAAGACGACACCAGCTATGGTGAGAATCGCACGGCCGCCAATTTTGGATTTGGCAGTGCCCGTTGCCAGCGAAGCGATCATGGCAGCGGTTGTATAAAGTAAAGCAGACCAGTTGATAAACTCGACGCCGCCCAAATCATCAACTGCAGAAGGTAACAGTGTCGAGGTAATAAGGCTGTTGAGGGCATAAAGAGCAACGCCCATGCAGATAATGACAAGGTGTAAGATGTTCTTTGCAGTCATCTTTGTCTCATCAAGCTTTTCATCTGATGTTTGTGTGCTCATATATCTTGCCTTTAATATAAAAGTAAATTCTTTTGTTATCTCTGTTTATACGCAATAATTAAAAAAGCAAAGACTTTTATATTTGTATTTATGGTTTATAATTATACACATGAAAAAAAATGCCAAAACAGAAGACGCCATTCTAGCTTTGCTAAAAGCGCGTGGAATTATGTCTGCAGTTGACCTAGCTGACAAATTAAACATGACGGCGATTGGGATGCGCCAGCACCTAAAACGCATGAGTCAAGCAGGAATGATCAAGGCTGCCTCGATAGAAGAGGTCTCACAAAAGGGTGCAGGCCGACCCGCTGCTAGCTGGGAGTTAACGGCGCAATCGCATAATAAGTTTGGCGATTCTCACGCCCTTTTAACCAAGGATTTGATCGACGGTGCCCGGGCTGTTTTTGGGGAGGAGGGTGTCGAGCAACTTGTCGCCTACAGAGAAGATCTAACACTGAAGCTTTATCAAGAAGCACTGTCTGATTCCGGGTCCCTTAAAGCCAGAGTTGATAAGCTTGTCGAACTGCGGGAGCAAGAAGGTTACATGGCCGAAGCGGAAGAAGATGGAAACGGTGGGTTTTTGTTTATCGAAAACCATTGCCCAATCTGTACCGCTGCGATGACTTGCCAAGGTTTCTGTCGCGCAGAATTAACCGTATTTCAAACGGTTCTTGGTACAGATGTCAGTGTCGAGAGGGTTGAATACCTTCTCGAGGGCGGACGAAGGTGTAGTTATTCTATTCGACCCAAATAGGGCCAAATAGATATTCATGTCGGATTCTATTAGATAGCTAGGGTCCTGACCCTAGATGCACACACACTTAAGCGGGGGGAATCCATTAAAGCCAACGGAAGAATAGGTCGAGGTGTAAGCGCCCGTGGAGTGAATGTGGACTTTATCCCCAGCCTTTAAATTAAGCGGTAGTTGATAAGCGGTCTCTTTATAGAGGACATCAACCGAATCGCAGCTCGGACCAGCCAGAATAACAGAGCCTACTTCTTTACAGGTTTCTTTGCCGAGAATAGAGATCGGATATTTGATTGCCTCATCCATGCATTCGGCTAGGCCTGAGAATATTCCAATATCCAGATAAACCCAACGTCGCTCATCGCCCTCTTGTTTTTGTGCGACAAGGACAACTTCGGCCTCGATTACGCCTGCATTCCCGACAATATATCGTCCTGGCTCGATGAGGACTTTTGGAATTTGATCACCAAATTGTTGCTCTAGGGCAAACTCAAGGCCCTGCCCATACGCTGCTATGCTTGGAATATCTGTCGTGTATTGAGTCGGAAAGCCACCACCGAGATTAATATGGGTGAGGGTTATGCCTCTCAATTTCAAAGAACTGTACAGTTTCTTTATTTGGCCCAATGCCAAACCCCATTGATGGATCTGGGTTTGCTGGGAACCGACGTGGAAAGATAACCCGGTAGGAATCAATCCTAATTTTTGAGCCTCAATCATCAATTGCTCGGCCATTTCCATGGAACAGCCAAATTTATTGCTCAGAGGCCACTCTGCGCCGTCACAATTAACGAGTACGCGGCAAAATACATGAGAGCCGGGAGCACTTTCGGCTAATTTGCCAAGCTCTTCTGCGCTATCAAATGCAAAAAGGCGTATACCTTTTTGAAATGCAGCCGCAATATCGCGTTGTTTTTTAATCGTGTTACCAAAAGAAATGCGATCTGGATCGATCCCAAGCGTTAAACAACTTTCGATTTCGTTCAAGCTGGCAGCATCAAAAGAAGATCCCGAATCAGCAAGTACTTGAAGGATTTGTCGTTCCGGATTGGCCTTTACAGCATAGAAAATTTCAGCCTGAGGCATGGCTTGATCAAGATTTTGGTAATTGAGCAACACCTGTTCGAGATCGACAACAAGATGCGGATCTTGAAAATTAGCCTCAGCTAAAAAAGAAGATACCCTAGGGCTTAAGGGGTTGCTGGCCATAGGAATGGTTATATCCTCACCTTGGGCTGGCTCAAATAGAGCAGGCATAAGATCAGTTGCCATAACGTAAATTCTCTCCGGGTGTAGGTTCGCTTTGCACAATGATTGAGTAACAGATGTAACAACCAATTGTTTATCATGCTTGTCTCAATTCATTTGCCAATCAGTCTATAAGACGTGATTTGTTGCCTCATAAGGCGTATTGTAACAGCTTGCAAGAATTTAGTGATGCTGCTTGTGGATTGAGAGCATTGACCACCACTTGGGCCGTCACTACATTTATCTTAATAAAATTCGTTTTGATAGAGTCACTTCGAGTGATTAATCCGTCTGGAGCGAACGTATAAGTAATAAAGGTTTGGTGACGACGTGGTCAATTTGAACAACAAATCCTTACTGCCGGTTGATGTCTCGGGAATGAATGATAGGTCTCGTGAGATCTTTCGTCTTGTTGTTGATGCTTACGTCGAAACAGGTGAGCCAATAGGATCGCGAACCCTTTCCCGAAAATTGGGTTTGGACCTATCCCCTGCTACGATCCGGAATGTTATGGCGGATTTGGAAGAAATGGGATTGCTGTTCTCACGCCATACTTCTGCCGGGAGATTACCAACGGATGTGGGGCTACGCCTTTATGTGAACGGGTTGCTTGAGCACGGAAACCTGAGCAAAGACGAAAGATCTCATATCAAAGCGCAATGCGCAGCAGAAGGTAAATCAATGCCTCAGTTGCTGGAAGAAGCGACCGGAATGCTGTCTGGTTTGTCGCAATGTGCAGGGCTTGTTGTTGCACCAAAGCTTTCTGAACCTCTTAAACATATAGAGTTTGTATCCTTGGCACCCGGGCGGGCACTCGTGGTCATGGTTACGGCTTCTGGTTCTGTCGAGAATCGAGTCGTGAACATTCCTTTAGGCTTGCCTCCTTCCGCATTGGTTGAAGCCTCGAACTTTTTATCAGCTCGATTGATCGGCCGGACTTTGGAGGAGGCAATTGTAGAAATCCATACGGAGCTCAAGGCCCATCAGGTGATGTTGGACGAATTGTCACAAAAGGTAGTCGAACTTGGATTGGCCACTTGGGCAGAAGATATAAATGGTAGTTCACACGGGGCTTTAATCGTTAGAGGGCAAGCGCAGCTCCTTGAAGATATAAATGCCCTTGAAGATTTAGACCGGGTACGCCATCTGTTCTCTGCACTGGAAAAACGAGAATCGTTGGTCCGGCTACTGGAGATGACAAAAACAGCTGAGGGCGTACAGATCTTTATCGGCTCTGAAAATGATTTGTTTGCCCAAGCAGGCTGTTCTGTAGTAATGGCTCCGTATAAAAATACTCGTCAACAAGTGGTTGGTGCGATCGGCGTAATTGGTCCTACGAGAATTGATTACGCGCGGATCATTCCCATGGTGGATTATACCGCCAAGATACTTGGTCGAATGGTAGGGTGAAGCAAGGCTGAAATCTTGTGTAACTCTGAAGCTAGTAACTTAAGATATAGATTGGTTTACGGAAAATGTCCGAAGCGGAAAAGAAAAATCCGGAAGAGAATATTGTTGCCGAAGATCAGATTCCTGACGATCTGGTAGCTGAGGAAACTTCTGAGGTCGAAGCTCCTGAAGAGATCCTGGCCGAAGAAGCTGGTACTTCTGATGCGGTGAGAGTCGCCGAACTGGACGCCCAAAATGCACAACTTACTGATAAGCTGTTGCGCACGATGGCGGAAATGGAAAATCTCCGTAATCGGACGCGTCGAGAAAAAGAAGATACTGTAAAGTACGCACCCCAAAAGCTGGTGACGGACCTGATCGGTGTTATGGATAATTTGCAAAGAGCATTGTCATCTGTATCGGAAGAAATCGCTGCTGGTCATGACGATTTGAAGACCTTGCGCGATGGTATCGAAATGACCAATCGCGAAATGTTAAAAGTATTCGGCCGTCATAATATTTCCGAAATTGAAGCTCTGGGTAAGAAGCTGGATCCTCACAGTCACGAGGCCCTGTTTGAAATTCCGGATCCGTCTCAGCCTGAAGGCACTATTGTGCAAGTTATTCAGCCTGGCTTCCGTCTGCATGATCGCTTGCTTCGTCCTGCGCGTGTCGGTGTTGCCAAGGGCGGCCCGGCTGCTGGCGCTGTAAAAGTAGATACAACAGCTTAATTTTTACGCAGGTTTTTTAGAGCTGATTATTAGAAAAGCCGGTACAGTTTTGTATCGGCTTTTTCTGTATAGAACATACTGTTTTGATTCAGAGTGTTGTCACTCTTCTCATGGTTAGATTGATCCGGCCGCCATGTTTTAAAAGCTGGCTTGAGCCGTGAAGAATTCGATCAACCCCGTGATAAGCTTTTCGTGCCTCGCCCCCAAGTATGATGATATCTCCTGAGGCTAACTTAATAAAGTTTGATGGACCTTTTCTTGATAGCCCACCAAGCCTGAACACTGCTGTGTCGCCTAAAGAAAGAGAGAAAACCGGGGCCACCATTTCGTCTTCATCTTCATCGCGGTGAAGCCCCATTTTTGATTTCTCATGATGGTAGTAGTTGAGTAGGCAGCACTCCGGTTCAGCAGGATAATCAGTTATTTCATTCCATAGTTTTAACAATGTATCTGGAATTGGTAACCACGGGTTTCCAGTCGAGGGATGCGTAGATTGATATCGATAGCCCTGATCTTTGTCTGAAACCCAACCTAAGGATCCAAAGTTTGTCATTTTTACAGAAAATGGTTTTCCTGTATTAGGCATTTGCGGCTTAAAAAGAGGATTTTGCTGGATCTTAGTTCGAAGTTCTTCCAACAGTATTTTCTGCTCATCTTTGCTTAGATATTCAGGTAAATATTTAAATCCGGAAATCATAATTACAAAATTCTAATTAATTTTCCTAATATCCCGCTTCTCAAGAAGTCGTATTGTCAGGAAAAGTAACCCACCTATTACGGCAACGATTGATCCGAACCATTGCACTACTCCGGCATCAAATTTGTAATAGCCGACTAACATGACAGCTATGCCAAAAAAAACATCACCGATTGCAATCCATTTTATCATGGTACGCATTGAGGGGTTGAGCAGGAACGGGCTATTTTTGGAGTCTTTTTTATCCATTCAGATAGATATCCTTAGGGAGTTTTCGTTTTATTACCAAAAGTGCCTGATCTCCTCGTGAGACATCATAGCAAATTTCCGTTGATTTGTAACGCGATGATGATTTTCTTAAAAACCTTATTTTTTTAAGCATATTGCTTCTTGCAGTCAGCGCACTGGCTGCATATATAGTGCCTGAGCCCGAATAAATGGACTTCACCCCTTAAAGGGACCAGCCGGCAGTGCTTGCCAACAAGGCTGCCAAATCGGTTTGCTAAATAAAGTGTGAGGAATGACATGAGCAAAGTTATCGGTATTGATCTAGGAACTACAAACTCCTGTATCGCTATTATGGACGGAAAAGACGTCCGAGTTGTTGAAAACGCAGAGGGTGCACGTACAACACCTTCTATGGTTGGCTTTACTGCAGAAGAGCGCCTCGTTGGCCTTCCTGCAAAGCGCCAGTCCGTAACCAACCCTACAAATACTCTATCCGCAATCAAGCGCCTCATCGGTCGCCGTTTTAACGATCCGCTTACGAAAAAAGATATGGACCTGGTTCCATACAAAATCGTTAAAGCTGATAATGGTGACGCATGGGTTGAAGCTAACGGTGAAAAATACAGCCCATCACAGATCTCAGCATTCATTTTGCAAAAAATGAAAGAAACTGCTGAAAGCTATCTTGGTGAGCCTGTTACCAAAGCGGTTATTACCGTGCCAGCTTATTTCAACGATTCACAGCGTCAGGCAACTAAAGATGCCGGTAAGATCGCTGGTCTTGAAGTTCTTCGTATTATCAATGAGCCAACTGCTGCTGCTCTTGCTTATGGTATGGAGAAAAAAGGTTCCGGTACCGTTGTTGTTTATGACCTTGGTGGTGGTACTTTCGACGTTTCCGTACTCGAAATCGGTGACGGTGTCTTTGAAGTAAAATCTACTAACGGTGATACTTTCCTCGGCGGTGAAGATTTTGATAGCCGTATCATTGGTTACTTGGCCGATGAGTTCAAAAAAGAGCAAGGCATTGACCTTCGTTCTGATACGCTCGCGCTTCAACGTTTGAAAGAAGCTGCTGAGAAAGCAAAAATTGAACTTTCTTCTTCTACCCAAACCGAAGTGAACCTTCCGTTCATTACAGCTGATGCATCAGGTCCTAAACACCTTAATGTTAAGCTTACACGTGCGAAGCTAGAAGCACTTGTTGATGATCTGATCCAGCGCACAATGGGCCCTGTTAAAGCGGCTCTGAAAGATGCGGGTGTTAAAGCTGCCGAAATTGATGAAGTCATCATGGTTGGCGGTATGATCCGTATGCCTAAGGTTCATGACACAGTTAAAAACTTCTTTGGTAAAGAGCCACACCGTGGTGTGAACCCTGATGAAGTTGTTGCAACTGGTGCTGCTATCCAAGGTGGCGTTCTTCAGGGCGAAGTAAAAGACGTTCTTCTTCTTGATGTTACACCATTGTCTCTTGGTATTGAGACACTTGGCGGTGTAATGACCAAGCTGATCGATCGTAACACGACGATCCCAACCAAAAAGAGCCAGACTTTCTCTACTGCTGAAGACAGTCAGAGCGCTGTGACCATTCGCGTATTCCAAGGTGAGCGTGAAATGGCTGCAGATAACAAAATTCTGGGTCAGTTCAACCTCGAAGGTATCCCTAGTGCACCGCGTGGCGTACCTCAGATTGAGGTTACCTTTGATATCGATGCTAACGGTATCGTCAACGTTGGCGCTAAAGATAAAGCAACTGGTAAAGAACAGTCAGTTCGTATTGAAGCTTCTGGCGGTTTGAGCGATGCAGATATCGATCAGATGGTTCAAGATGCGGAAGCGAATGCTGAAGAAGACAAAGCAAAACGTGAAGCTGTTGAAACCAAAAATCAGGCTGAAGGTTTGATCCACCAGACTGAGAAAACTCTTGGTGAAGTCGGAGATAAAGTTCCTGACGAAGAGAAAGCCGGTATCGAAGCTGCTATTGCTGAGTTGAAGACCGCTTTGGAAGGCGATGATGCAGAAGACATCAAAGCAAAAACCGAAGCACTCGGTCAGGCATCAATGAAGCTGGGTGAAGCACTTTATGCTGATCAAGCTGGTGCTGAAGGCGCTGAAGCAGGCGCTGTTCCAGAAGCTGAAGCTGATGACGGTGTTGTTGATGCGGACTTCGAAGAAGTTGACGACGACAAGAACAGCAAAAGCGCTTAAGGCGGTTTTGGATTATTAAGGGGTTGGCGCGTAAGCCAGCCCCTTTTCACCTTCTTATTGAGGGAAAATCGTACTGATGTCCAAAAAGGATTTCTACGAGATTTTAGGAGTTTCACGCTCGGCGGATGCCAAAGAGTTGAAAGCTTCCTATCGTAAACTAGCCATGAAATATCACCCGGACCGCAACCCGGATAGTACTGAGGCTGAGCACAAGTTCAAAGAACTGAACGAAGCTTATGGCGTCCTCAAAGACGATCAACAGCGCGCGGCCTACGACAACTATGGTCATGCTGCCTTTGAAAATGGTGGTCCAGGTGCTGGCGGCGGCGGTGGCTTCGGTGGTGGCGGTGGCGGGTTTGCCGATATCTTCGAAGAAATGTTTGGTGGATTTGGCGGCGGTGGCCGACAATCTGGCGGCTCTCAACGTGGCGGCGATCTGCGCTATAACATGGAAATTTCCCTTGAAGATGCCTACAAAGGCAAACAAGCGGAAATTAAAATTCCAAGTGCTATTTCCTGTGATTCTTGTGACGGCAGTGGCGCAGCTAAGGGCTCATCCCCGGTAACTTGCGGTACCTGTAAAGGTAATGGCCGTGTTCGTATGCAACAGGGTTTCTTCACTGTTGAGCGTACATGTCATAGCTGTCAGGGCGTTGGTAAGGTTATTGAAAACCCGTGCGGCAATTGTCATGGTTCTGGGCGTGTCGAACAGGAAAAAACCCTTCAGGTAAACATCCCTGCTGGTGTGGAAGAAGGCAATCGAATCCGTTTGGCGGGCGAAGGCGAGTTGGGTAACCATGGTGGAACACCAGGTGATCTCTATATTTTCTTGTCTATTGAACCCCATAGAATTTTCCAACGCGAAGGCGCTGATATCTATTGTCGCGTTCCGATTTCTATGACCAAATCTGCGCTGGGTGGCAGTGTTGAAGTTCCGACTATCGATGGGGGCCGTGCTAAGGTTGCCATCCCAGAAGGTACTCAAAGCAGACAACAGTTCCGCTTGCGCAGCAAAGGCATGTCTGTTCTCCGGTCGAGTTCTCGTGGCGATATGTATGTGGAAGTTACGGTCGAAACTCCGGTTAACCTGACCAAGCGTCAAAAGGAGCTCTTGAAAGAATTTGAGGGTGAAGAAGCGGACAACTCGCCTCTTAGTTCTGGATTCTTCAAACGCGTAAAAGAGTTTTGGGAAGATCTTACAGAATAAAAAGACCGAATAAAAAAGAGCTCTCTGAAGCACATTCAGCATAATATTTAAAGGCCTGCTTGGGATTGATGATCCTGCAGGCCTTTTTTATTCGAATTACTTATCTCTACTGGAAACAACCCGTTGTTCTGCTAACCTGCGATTGGGCTAATCCAGAACGAGAATTAGAATGTCACTTCCTCCAATAGAATACCTTTTGGCGTATTGGCTTGCCAGTACCTTGCTTGCTGCAACACCGGGCCCGACCTGGCTTTATACTTTGACTATCAATATCTCTGATGGTTGGAAGAAATCATTGTGGATCCCTATCGGGAATGGCTTGGGACTTCTTGTACATTTAGCGGCGGCACTTGTGGGGTTGTCTCTACTGATACAGCAATCGGCACTGGCTTACGAAGTTTTGCGTTGGTTAGGTGCGGGATATCTCTGCTTTCTTGCATGGAAGATTTTGACGGGTAAAGCCGACCTTAAAGTCGATAACGATCATCCGGTGAAGTCAAATACTGCTTTAAAAATTGTGTTTCAATCGGCCTTAATCAACATCACGAACCCTAAGGTGATTATTTTTATGATTTCCTTTTTGCCTCAGTTCGTGCGGCCTGAACTGGGTAATTTTCAAGAGCAAATTATGATCTATGGGATCATTCACATTTTAAATGCAGGTCTTATCATCAGTTTGGTGGTTCTGTTTTCTGAAAAGATGAAGTTTCTCTTTTCCGGAGCGGGGCGAATTGCCAAGTCTTTTAGAGCACTGGCTTCCATGGCTATGGTTGGGATTGCTATTCGTGTTGCTTTATCCGATCGGTAACAAGGAACTGTTGATTTAATAACTCTGGTTAATGTCTTTTCTCTGACTTGGTTAAAGGCGAGATAGCTGGTAATGCTTTGGGCGATATAACTGTCGGTTCGGCAGATTTTCTTTACGGGATAATTGGATATGAGTAACAAAATCGGGATTGTTGGTTGTGCAGGCCGAATGGGGCGTATGTTAACCGAGGTGATTGGACGTACCGAAAATTGTGAGGTTGCTGGCGGAACAGAACTTCCCGGTAATCCTAACCTAAGCAGAGATCTTGGTGAATTAGCTGGAATTGGTCCTCTCGGTGTCGTCGTTGGAGATGATCCAAAGGCGCTTTTTTCATCTTGCGATGTTGTCATCGATTTTTCAGTTCCTGGTGCTACTCTTAACCACGCCAAGCTTGCTGCTGAAACAGGCTGTTCCCTCGTTGTTGGAACCACAGGGATGACCAATGAACAAGTCGCTGAGTTGGAAGCTGCGGGAACTCGAACATCAATCGTTTTTGCTCGGAATATGAGCTTGGGTGTGAACTTGCTGCTGTCCATTGTTGAGCAAGTGGCCGCCTCTCTAGACGAAGACTATGATATTGAAGTGGTGGAAATGCATCACCGTCACAAGGTTGATTCGCCCTCTGGGACTGCGTTGGCTTTGGGAGAAGCGGCTGCTACTGGACGCGGCGTTGATTTGGATAAGGTCGCTGACAAGGTCCGTGATGGTATTATTGGCGCAAGAAAGCGCGGCGATATCGGCTTTGCGACGTTACGCGGCGGGGATGTTGTCGGGGATCACTCGGTTATTTTTGCAGCTGATGGGGAGCGCATTGAGCTTGGTCACAAGGCCACAAACCGTGAAGTGTTTGCCCGGGGGGCCGTAAAGGCAGCAAACTGGCTAGAGGGAAAACCGAATGGTTTCTACGACATGCGCGATGTGCTTGGCCTAAAATAAAAGGGCCTGAAATAAGAAGCTATTACAGTAAATTGTTGAAGAGGGGCCTGCGTGCCCCTCTTTTTGTGTCCAGAGCCTAAAGTTTGCCTGAGTTTTATCTGAGTTTTACCTGAGCTTTTCTTATTACCGAGCCCGCTTTCGTTCACGATAGAGGGTATAGAGGCCGCTGGAGACGACGATTAAGGCGCCAAAGATAGTCCAGGAGTCCGGTAATTCTTTATAAAACAACCAGCCAAACAGTGTAGCCCAAACCAGAAGTGTGTAATTGAACGGTTGAACCGCTGATGGGGTGGCGTACTGAAAAGCAAAAATCAAAAAGAGATGACCTAGGCTGATAAAAATTCCCCCCGCGATCAGAGCTATCCATCCATAAAAATCAGGCTGTATCCAAAAGAAGGGCACCAAAAAGGTAACAGCGATAAGAGGCACGATACCCGTATAAAACTGAGATACCTGTCCATCATCATACCGGCTGCTAATTCTTAAGAGAATTTGATAAAAGGCAAAGGCCGTTGCGGCCGCCAGGGGAAGTAATAACAGTTGGTTAAAGCCTTCAAAGCCCGGGCGAAGTATAATCATTACGCCAGCGAAACCAACAAGTACTGCCGACCAACGTCGTAGCCCAACTTTTTCTTTGAGCCATAAAGCAGATAGGGCCGTTACAAATATTGGCGCAACAGCAACAATGGCATGTACATCGGCTATGGGAAGAAGCTTGAAGCTCAGGGTGAAGAGAAAAGCTTCGCCAACGAGAAATATTGAACGGAAAATTTGTAAGGGTAAGTTATTTGAGCGCGATATTCTGATAACGCCTCCGGGGCCCTCGCGGTAAATTGCCATTCCGACGACCAATACCGAGAGAATTAAGTACCGTATCCATAATAGCTGTGGCAATGGATAGGTCTGAGCCACGTGTTTTACCACGGCATCTCCAGAAGAAAATGCTGCCATCGCAATGATCGCCAACAAGATGCCTTGTCGGGTTGTATCCCCGATAGATCCTCCTGAATTCAGTGTAGGAGAGTTGAGGGAAGACACAGTCTTTTTTTCTTCATTGGAAAGAGAGCCGCTCATAGACGGAGAACCCCTGGTATTGGTGTTTAAGAGTATAATTTTTAGTGCTTGAGCTGGACATAGGCTCTTTTGATGTGACTGTGGTCTGAAATCCTTCGCCGAGCAAGGGTGTTTCTAATTCTTAGGCAGTTCTGGTTACGTGGTCTGGCTATTTGGAACTACCTTGATTCTAAGGACTGTTCCCAGCGCATAGGAGAGTTGCGGCTTTGTGCTTGCCCAGAAAATGGAAGTGGCTATACTCCGCGCAAATTGTAATACGTCTGTAATCACACCGGACTTATAAACCGGAAGTCATAAACGGAAATCACGCATGAGCGAAAACGCTACTCTTGATGTTGTTGGAATTGGTAATGCGATTGTGGATATCGTCGCCACAGCTGATGATAATCTTCTCGAAGAACAGGGCATTATCAAAGGTGCAATGAACCTGATCGATCAAGATCGTGCAGATGCTCTTTATGACATCATGGGGCCAGCAATTGAACGCTCTGGTGGTTCCGCAGGCAACACTATGGCTGGTATCGCGTCCTTGGGCGGTAAAGGTGGCTACTTCGGTAAAGTCCGTGATGACCAATTTGGACAGATCTTTCGCCATGACATTCGTGCTGGTGGTGTCGAGTTTAATACGGCCCCGGCTACAGAAGGCCCTTCCACAGCCCGTTGTTTGATCTTTGTAACACCAGATGCACAACGTTCTATGAATACTTATCTCGGCGCATGTGTTAACCTGACGGTTGACGATATTGACGAAGAGATGATCCGATCTGCAAAAGTAACCTATATGGAAGGTTATCTTTGGGATCCGGAAGAAGCTAAAAAAGCTTTTATCCATGCTTCAAAAACCGCGCAGGCTGCCGGCCGTCAGGTGTCACTAACGCTTTCAGATTCTTTCTGTGTTGGTCGCCATCGCGAATCTTTTTTGGATTTGGTTAAAAATTACGTAGATATCCTCTTTGCGAATGAAGAAGAGGCTATGGCGCTTTTCGAGGTTGATAACTTTGACGAAGCGCTACAACAGGCCAGAGCCTGTTGTTCTATTGCAGCAATTACACGTAGTGAAAAAGGTTCTGTTGTCTGTTCTGGTGACGAAGTTCACGTTATTGACGCTGTTCCTGTAGAACAGGTGGTTGACACAACGGGTGCAGGCGACCTATATGCAGCAGGATTTCTTTACGGATACACGAACGGCCACAACCTTTATGACAGTGGCCGTATCGGTTCAATAGCCGCCGCCGAAGTAATTTCCCACTTTGGCGCCCGCCCGGAAACTTCTCTGGCGGAACTGGTAGAGGAAAAACTTAAGTAGGTCATCGCACTGTCACACGACTGCGCTACAGACCTTATAGGTTATGTAGAATAGTTGTTACAGGCGTATAGAACAGGACGAGATCGTAAGGATTTCGTTTTTGGATGACTGAAGGATAATGCGGGGCGCAGTCGCCCCTCTTAATACATGAGAGAATAAGGCAATGAGCACAGCGCTTCGTAACGTGGCGATTATCGCGCACGTCGATCACGGTAAAACCACTTTGGTGGACGAACTACTAAAACAGTCCGGTACATTTAGTGACCACCAAAAGGTCAATGAACGTGCGATGGATAGCAACGATCTTGAAAAAGAACGTGGCATTACCATCCTTGCCAAGTGTACATCGGTTACTTGGCAAGATACTCGGATCAATATCGTTGATACACCGGGTCACGCCGATTTCGGTGGTGAAGTTGAACGTATTCTTTCCATGGTTGATGGTGTTGTTCTGTTGGTTGATGCTGCAGAAGGCCCAATGCCACAGACCAAGTTTGTGACATCTAAAGCCCTTGCCTGTGGCCTGAAGCCAATTGTTGTTATCAACAAAGCTGATAAAGCTGACGCGCGTCCTGATTGGGTTGTTGACCAAGTTTTTGATATGCTTGTGAACCTTGATGCGACTGAAGATCAGCTTGATTTCCCGGTTCTATATGCTTCTGCAAAACAAGGTTGGGCAATTACGAACCTTGAAGACCCACATGAGAACATGGAAACACTCTTCAAGTTGATGATTGATGTTCTACCTGCTCCAACTGAAGAAGTTGATGCACCTTTCTCCATGTTGGCAACCACACTTGAAGCGGACAACTTCCTTGGTCGTATCCTGACCGGTCGTATCCACTCTGGTATTGCTAAAGTGAACATGCCAGTGAAAGTTATCACTGCTGATGGCAAAACGATTCCTAATTGTCGCTTGTCCAAGCTGTTGGCTTTTGAAGGTCTAAAGCGTGTTCCTGTTACCGAAGCCCGTGCGGGTGATATCGTGGCGATTGCTGGTATTCCGGATGCGACTGTTGCAGATACAATTTGTGATATGTCTGTTGAAGTCGGCATTGAAGCACAGCCAATTGATCCTCCGACACTCGCGATGACTTTCACAGTTAACGATTCGCCATTGGCCGGCCGCGAAGGCGACAAAGTTACCAGCCGTATGATCCGCGATCGTCTTAATCGTGAAGCAGAAGGCAACGTTGCTATCCGTATTACGGAAAATGAATCGAAAGATGGTTTCGAAGTAGCTGGTCGTGGCGAACTTCAGCTCGGTGTTTTGATCGAAAATATGCGCCGTGAAGGCTTTGAACTTTCCATTTCTCGTCCGCGTGTTCTTATGCACAAAGATGAGTCCGGCACCACTATGGAGCCAATGGAAGAAGTTGTTATCGACGTTGATGAAGAACATTCAGGCGTAGTGGTCGAAAAAATGGCCGAACGTAAAGCTGAACTTACCGACATGCGCCCATCTGGTGTAGGTAAGACCCGCATTACTTTCCTTTCTCCATCACGTGGCTTGATCGGTTATCACGGTGAATTCCTAACGGATACACGTGGTACAGGTATTATGAACCGTTTGTTCCATAGCTTTGGTCCATACCGTGGAGCCATTCAGGGTCGTCGTCAGGGCGTTCTGATCTCTAACGGTACAGGTTCAGCTTCTGCTTATGCTTTGTGGAACCTAGAAGATCGTGGCCTTATGTTTGTACATCCTGGTGATGCGCTTTACGAAGGCATGGTCGTTGGTGAGCACACCCGTAGTAATGATCTTGAAATCAATCCGCTAAAAGCCAAGCAGCTTACAAACGTTCGTGCTTCTGGTAAAGATGATGCCATCAAGCTTACACCACCACGTATTCGTTCACTCGAACAGTCTCTTGCTTATATTCAAGATGATGAGCTGGTTGAAGTAACACCAAAATCTATTCGTCTACGTAAACGCTATCTCGTCTCTCATGAGCGCAAGCGTTTTTCACGTGCGAAAGAAGTTATCGGTTAAGCCCTATTTAGGCTAAACCATGAATAAGAAAGAGGGCTGCTCTCGGGCAGCCCTCTTTCTATGTCTGGTGCCATCTAAGGCACTAAATCAGTTTGCCTCTGTCTTTTCAGTTGGTGCGGTTCCAATCGGATAGACAAAGCGCTGGTAGAGAAAGCCGACCCCGATCAGGCACAGTCCAAGGCCGATGAACGATGCCACGCGGTAAAGACCGCTTAGTGCTGCCATATCCCACAAGAAGACTTTGCTGGTGACGAGCAGTACGAGGCCAAGTGAGGCGTGGCGGACTTTAGAAATATCTCGGAAGATACCAACGGTGAGCAATAGCCCTGCATAGATCAACCACGCAGCGGAATAGCTGTAGCCTTCGGCGTTGAGAATATCACCTGATGCCATGGCTTCTGGATGGAAAGCTCTGCGAACTTCTAGGGTGATATCCAGAAAGACCAAGACAAGAGCTATCCCACCAAGCCAGGGCATGAGGAAAAGGTGCTTTTGATTGCGGGCTTCGCGGTAGATCAATACGGCGATCAAACCAGGGAGTAAATATGCTAGGGATAACAGGTTAAACAGGGGCCAATTACCAACGAACTCGTTGGTAAAGGCGGGGTTGTATGCAAGACATTGTCCGAGCAGGACTTGAAGTGCAGCGACACAGAGAAGGATTTTTGACCCCCAGTCACTAAAGACGCGCGGTGTAATCCGGTTGCGATAATAAAGAAATGTTCCTGTGATTAACCATGAGAGAGACTGAAGGCTCTGTTCCAATAGGCTGTAGTGCTGGGCGTAGAGATCGTTACCATTTACAAAGTACCGGATCTCCAAACTGACCAAGGCAACCCCGATAGCAATTGCCCCTGATTCCAAGATGGTAATAAGCTGATCGTCTTTTTCCCGGACAAAATAATACGCTGCCACTGCAAAGGCGAGAGCAGGGATGCCAAAGCTATAGAGTAACCAGACCGCATCGACGTCTGCCTGAGGAACTAAGGGATCAAAATGATTTAAAGCCGTGAGCCTGATGGCAACGATAACGGCGATAAATATGGCACTTGGTCTGATAAAGGGAATGCGAATTTGAGAAGAAACCCAACCTGCAGAAGGTAAAAGCAGGGCCAAAGCTATGGTGAGACCGCTCTTTTCAAAAGCGATGGCAAAGGAGAGGCCCAAAGCCGCAAGGACAGCCAGAGCATACACCCCGAGAGCTGCTTCCATGCCTGGATCTGCGCGTTTTGGCAAGAGAGTTTTTGCCGCCATAAAGGCAAGCCCAGCGAGGATGAGTGAGATAAAGCTCCAGCCGAGATCAGAGCCGAGGGCGCTGACACGTAAATAGACAAATAAAAGAATAACAAAAGGAACAGTGACTGAGAGTGCCGCTAAATAGGCAGGCGTTTTAATCTTTGTTAATCCCCGGAAACCAACCCCGGCAGCAATTATTGCTATGAAGGATGAGAGCAAAAGGTAGAAATTAAGTTCCGGCGGGATAATAGGATTGATCAGAGTTCCGGCTTCTGTTCCAGAGACATAAAAAGTTTCAGGGAGCTCGATTGATCCTGGGAAGGGGTATCTGGCTACGATATAGAGCGCAACGACAGCCAGAGGCACCAAAAGGGCTTCACAGTGACTTAATTTAAAGGTGGCGTAAACGAAGCCCCCGGCTATGAGGAAGAAAAAGATCAGTGAAGGCGTCGAGAAGTTGTCAGATGAAAGTAAGATCAACTGCAAAACAAAAACGCTAAGCATGGCACTTAACCCGAGAACTTTCTCAGGGGATAGTGATCCTAAGTCGAAGGGGTGCTTTAAGTTGATACTTGATTTGAGAAACTCTTCGTACCGAGGAGCAATAAAGAGGCCGATGATCAAGATTTGGTGTAACGCGAGCGGATATACGTCGGAGCTTTCCCACATCGCGCTAAACCAAGCGATTTGCCAAAACAGAGAGCCAGCAAGAGACATCCAGCCCAACCACCACCAGTTCTGATAGCGGACCACCGCTAAGGCAGAAGCGGTGATAAAGGTCAGATAGCTAAAGAGGGTCCAGGCCGATGAGTTCCCGGTACTGACCAGTAGAGGAATAACAAAAGCCCCGGCCATGCCCATAGCCGCGATTAAAGGTCCCTGTAGCAGAGATAGGCCTAACCCTACAATCGCGACAAGGGTCAGCAGGATAAAAGCCAGCAGCGGCGGGATAAGGTCATAGAAGCCATATGCCGAATAAATACTGCCGTAGGTAATTGCAAGACCCGCAGCGGTCAGTGCTGGAGGGACATGGTTGGGTTTAAGGGCGGCGATGGCGAGTTCAATCGGGCGACGGCGTAACCATTCGCCACCGACCATTAAACTGATGCCGAAAAGGACGCCCATTGTAATTCTAAACCCTGGAGAAAGCAGGTCGTTTTCAATGGAATATTTGATCAGGAAAACGCCGCCAATCATCACGGTCAGACTGCCAAGCCATACCAGCCATTGCCGGGTAAAGGCTTCCTCAAAGGATTTCCAGGGGCTCTCTTTACTTTGGGCTGCATCACTTACAGGAGGAGCCACCGAAGCTGCGATATCTTCAGTTCCAGATGGGCCCGCTTCAACTTTTGAGGTGCTATCCAGCTGGTGTTCTTGGGCAGGAGATTCTTGAGAGGGTTTTGTCGGAACCGGAATTTCTGTAGGCTCAGCTTTGACTTCAGCTTGTGGGGTTTGGGTCTTTGTCGGTTGCTGGCTTTGCAGTGGTTGGCTCGTTACTAAGGGAGCTTCGGTCTGTTCTAGTTTGCTTAAGGCGTGTTTAAGAGAGGTGATTTCTCGGCGCAGACCCCCTATTTTGGTTAAAGCCACACAGGCGAGGATTGGACCCCCGAAAATCACGGCAAGACCGAGTAATACCAACAAAACTTCGTCCAAAAGACCCCCTCAAACCAGCCCAAAGGAAACACGTAAAGCTGGTTAGATATAAAATAAATTCACGGGATCATAGCGTTGGTTGGCCGTCTTGGACAACAGCTAGGTTTGAATTATTTTTCTGGAGTAAGGTAAATAAAACATAGTTGATTATCAGAAAAGGCATCTAACTTCAGTAGGTTGATATACGGATCTCCGACCACCCCCAGGAGTTTGGCAAAGGCGGGTTCTGTTTTGGTGCCTTGTTTTTTAAGCCCGATAACGGATTGTTTTAATGAAGGGCCAAAGAGGTTGAGTAAGCGCTTTTCTATGAGAAAGTGCTGAACGCCATTTTGTTGGTCCAACGGTTGGTTTTGGATGAAAAACTCTACCTGCCACCCTTGTGTTTCAAAAGAAACAACCTGGGTTTGGAGCAAAGTCGAGGGATGATTTTTTTCAATGAAATGCTCTAGGTGACCATAGTTATTTCGCAAACATTTGGCGATCTCATCTGGTTCATTAGCAAAGCAGGCAATATCGATATCACTGTTATCGACATCAATCATCAAAGGTGGTGTGCCGATGACGGCGTATTCATGCTCTGAAAGAACGGATGACAGCCTGAGATCATCGAGAACTTGATTGTAATCAGGACGCATTGTCCGTCTCAAAACCTCTAAAAGGCATATCTGGACTACGATATAGCCAATTGGTGCCTGGATATTCACAGGCACCGTCGATCAGGTGGAGGGTATAAGCCTGGCGGGATTTGTCTGAAGTATTTGGGCCGCTGAGATGGGGGAGTTGGCCGTGTAGGACAATCAATGAGCCCTGTTTGACTTCAAGCGGTACACGGTCTTCTTCGGGCCAGGGGCTATTATCAAGCTTTTCTGTGATCAGTTTCCCGGCTTCGTTACGGTAGTGACGTTTTTTTAGTGGCGCTTTGTGATGTCCAGGTAGCCCCCACATGCATCCATTCTCCAAGGTGGCGTCTTCCATGGCAAACCACATGCCGATGCACGAATGCGGCTCGGTATAGAGGAAGGTGGTGTCCTGATGGCAAATGACCTCCCCACCGATGCGCGGTTGCTTGAAGATATACATAGACTGGCTGAGAAGGGGCTGAGCCATGCCAAGATCCTTGGCAACCCGTGCCAAATTAGGATTGCGGGAAAACGCTGAGAAAACCGGGTCAAGATCGTGTTGAGCATGGCCGATCTTGTTAATAGATAGCGCTTTTTCCTGTTTCAAATTGCCTTGGTCATCAAAGGCATCTTCTTCAAAAAAACAACGGATCTTATCACCGGATTCTTCGAAGTAGTCATTGCCCTCATGGCTTTTATTCGTGGTCGAAAATACCGCCCGGAATTCATTGGGATCAAAAGCTTCAACGATAGATCCAGCCTGTGTCATGAGTTTTTGGCAAGCTTCTTTGGAGACAAAGTCTTCCAAAACCAGCACACCATTGTCGTCAAAATATTGCTTCATATCAGCAGTAAGCTCCCCCTGTGACGGCGCTGGAAATTTGGTGACAGCTTTTTTGGGTGCGTCTGACATGTGAGCTTAATCCTGTGTAAGTGTTAAATATTTACCTCTTAGTCAAAACTTTAACACTGAGATTTGGTTCGTAATAGCCATATTCTAGTTTTCGACATAGAAAAACCTCTTAGGCTATTATTGACACGTGACTTTTGATTACCTGAATTGTTAAAAGAGCTTTAGTCTTAAAAGGGTCATAAAGATCTTTAACGATAAGCTAAACACCGGGGAAATCTGTAGAATGGTCAGTCGAGAAACTGAGAAAGCTCATGTTCACAATTGGGCTGAATCTCTCAAGGTTTATTTCAAACCCCGCGTAGTTGGTATGCTATTTCTGGGTTTTTCTGCTGGGCTCCCCTTTTTACTCATTTTTTCGACCCTGAACACTTGGCTCCGAGAAGCGGGTGTTTCTCGTACCGAAATTGGTTTTTTTGCATGGGTTGGCCTTGCATTTTCGATCAAGGTTCTTTGGGCTCCCCTAGTCGATCATATAAAAATTCCAATTTTAGGCGTTTTGGGTAAGCGCCGATCTTGGATGCTGCTCGGACAGTTGGGTATTATTATCGGCCTACTGGGGATTTCCTTTACTGATCCTTCAACAGATTTATTTCAGATGGCAATTTTCTGTGTTGTCGTTGCGTTTTCAGCTGCAACACAAGACATTGGCCTTGATGCCTATCGTATTGAAGCGATGGACACTGAATATCAAGGTGCAATGGCAGCGAACTATGTGATGGGCTATCGCATAGCAATGCTCGTAGCTGGGGCTGGTGCTCTTTACCTAGCAGATTTTTATTCTTGGGTTCTTACATATCAAGCGATGGCTTTGCTAATGGGTATTGGTGTGTTCACAGTCTTAATTGTCAATGAACCCGATGAGATAGAAATTAAAGACGATATAGTTCATTTGGCAGAAGCGAATGAATACGTTGATAAAGCCCAAACTATGGTGCTCAACCCTTTCGTAGATTTCTTTAAACGTAACGGATGGGCCGGTGGATTTATTCTCTTTTTCATCGGTGTATATAAAATTAGCGATATTATTATGGGGAATATGGCAAATCCTCTATATATCGATCTTGGATTTTCTAAATCAGAAATAGCCAGCATTTCTAAAGTATTTGGGTTGTTCATGACCATTTTGGGTGGTTATGTCGGCGGTGTATTGTTGATGAGAGTTGGACTACTCCCCGTCCTGCTTTTAGGTGCTATACTCATATGTCTGACGAATGTATTATTTGCTGCCCTCGCACAGGTTGGCTATTCCCTTGATTTTTTAACACTCACGATTACAGCTGACAATTTTGCCAATGGTGTCGCGAGTGCAGTGTTCATTGCTTATTTGTCTAGTCTGGTAAACAGAAGTTATACCGCTACTCAATACGCTCTCTTCAGTTCTCTCATGACCTTACCTGGAAAGTTCATATCTGGATTTTCGGGAATAATTATAGATAACACAGATTATTCGACTTTCTTTTTGTACGCTGCTGCGATGGGAATTCCGGCGATTCTGATGGTGTTGGTTTTGATGGTTATTGATTCTCGACAAAAGAGTTTTGATGGCGAAGAGAATCTTGCCTCAAAGGCTGGTGAATAAGTGCGCGTTCTTATTGTTGGTGGGGGCATCGCAGGGCTTTCGACTGCTATCGCACTTAAGGAAAAAGGCATTGAAGCTGAGATTATTGAGAAGCATTCCGGCTGGCGTTCTGGAGGGGCAGGATTGCATTTGCCTGGGAACGCTGTTGTCCCGATGGATCGGCTTGGTATACGGGAGGCCGTAGAGGCTCAATCCTTTACTTTTCATGAAATTCGATATTGTGATCAGAAGGATAACAAGCTTTTTAGTTTGAATCTTTCGGATGATACTTGGCCCCAATTTCAGGGAATCTCACGGGATGCCTTTCATAAAATACTGGTCGATAAAGCTGGCAATGTTCTCGTTCGTTTCGGGAGTGAAATAAAAGCTCTTTCTCATAAGCAAAGTACTGCCGACACCTCAGTTTCTGTAGAATTCTCTGATGGTAAAGTCAGTGAATATGACCTCGTTATTGCTGCGGATGGCATCAACTCTTCGACTAGGGGAATGTTGTTCGGGCCTGAATTAAAACCTGTTTCTGCTGATATCACGTGTTGGCGCTGGACCACGAAAATTACAAACCTTACTGAACCCCACTTTATGTTGGGCGGGGGTAAGGTCTTCCTTCTGATGCCTATAGGCAATGACAGGGCTTATGTTTTTGCGTCGTTGTCTGATCCCACAGGTAAGTTTGTATCCCCCAATAGCCTCACGAGTGATGTTGAAGTGATTCAACGAGAATTTACTGAATTTGGCGGTTTAGTTCCCGGTATCCTCAAACAGTTGGAACAGGATGGACCCGTATTACCCGGTGATCTTATGCAAATGTTGGTTCCGCAGTGGGTGAAGGGCGCTTGTGTTCTTGTGGGTGATGCTGCGCACGGAACTCTGCCTACGATGGCTCAAGGGGCGAGTATGGCCATGGAAGATGCCTTGGTTCTTGCAGATGAGCTAGAAAACAAATCCTCTATTCAAGAGGCTTTGGTTGCTTATCAAGCACGTAGAATTGAAAGAGCGCAATGGGTACAACATCAATCTTTAAAGCGCATGGGCTTGGCCCGGCTTAAAGCTCGGCCACTTGTATTCTTACGTAACAAGCTAATGACAGCTGCAGGCGCGAAGATTTTGGCCTCTGGTTGGCGACCGCTTATCGATAAAGCTTTCTAACCTACTTTTCTCAAAACCTGCGGATCAAGAATATCTGCTATTTCCTGCGGGTCTTGTATACCTCTGATAGCATCAAACAACGTTTGCGCTTCGGGATATTGGTTTCTTAAAAATTTAAGCCACTGTTTAAGGCGCCCGGGACCGTGTTTAGGTGGGAGTTGTTTGCTGGTTTCTTGATAGAAGTTCTGAATAACGGGAAGTAAATCCTCCCAAGATGCAGGGTTTATTGGATTACCTGCTTGATGGTTGGCAATGATTAAGGCGAGATCGGGAAAAGCCATTAAGCCGCGTCCGATCATGACGTCTTCACAGCCACTTATGGATCTACAGCGCTGATAGTCCTCTAAAGAACAGATATCTCCATTGGCTACGACATTAATCTTCAACACTTCTCGGATACGCGCAATCCATTCCCAATGGGCAGGCGGTTTGTAGCCTTCAACCTTTGTTC
Organism: uncultured Rhodospirillales bacterium; assembly: GCA_913060675.1. GTDB lineage: Bacteria > Pseudomonadota > Alphaproteobacteria > Kiloniellales > Kiloniellaceae > Kiloniella. Next base: position 52,242 of record CAJXUS010000015.1, on the reverse strand, counting down.
GGGCATGAACGCATACTTCTGTTGCGCCGGCATCTTGAATAGCCCAAGCATTATCCAGTGCCAAAGATTTGTCTTCGTATCCCAACCGCATTTTTGCGGTCACTGGAATGTGGATAGGGACCGCATCCCGTACCGCTTTTATAATCGTGTGGATGAGCTCGGGTTCTTTTAAGAGAACTGACCCCCCTTTGTTTCTGTTCACTGTCTTGGATGGGCAGCCAAAGTTGAGGTCTATGGCTGGTGCGCCGAGTTTTACGGCCAAAAGAGCCGTATCAGCCAAAACAGATGGATTGCTGCCAAGAAGCTGAATAGCCACGGGAGTACCCGATGTAGTTCGACAATTGTTATGAAGTTCTGGCGCAAATCGATAAAATATTTTTGGAGGTAAAACTTGGTCGTTAACCCGGATAAACTCGGTCACACAGCGGTCTACCCCACCAATAGAGGTCAGGATTTCGCGTATTTGAGCATCGACGAGCCCCTCCATTGGGGCCAGGATTAACGTCACAATAATTAACTCTCAAAGTTTGACTAAGAATCGGCCATTACCTATGGGTAACCAGCTTATAATGGCCAGCAACCGAGGGGGTTTGTACCGCCCTATAAGCCTTGGAGTCAAAAAACGGTCCTGGCAGTATTGTTTCAGTAGATTAAGTTTTAGATCTTATGATACGGGGCTGCCGTTGCGTACTCTGTTTAATTCTCTCAAGAGTAAATAAAGGGTATTGGCATCGGGCAGCCCGCTTTGAGTAGATCCAAGCTCGTTTTGTGCTGCAGATGTCGCGGCTTTGATGTCTGGTGAGGTCCTATCCAGATAACCCAAATCAACCAAAAGTCGCTGCACGCTATCTTTAGGTATCGAGGAAACATAGTTAAATCTTTTGGGTGCTTGAGGAGATGTGGGCAAATTCCAAAGAGTATAGGTTCTGGAGGCAATTGGATGATTTGGTGCCAAGAAAAGCCCGTTGGCTTCGACAATATAGCGGTTCAAAGGGCCGTCACTGCGTTGTGGACACTTATCTTTTTTAACGGCTGATTGGTTACACAAGGGGAAAAGAGCCTGTACGTGTTCCCATCCACGGCGATACCCCGCCATCATTGTTAAGTCTTGTTCTGTAGCGTTATTCCGCACACCAGCCCAGCCGGTATGTTCGCCTAATGGTACTGACAGGCTGATCAAAGTCCAGTTGTTGAGCAGAGATTTCAAACTCTTGTTTTGGGGCACAAAACCCTGTGCGATCTGGTAGCTGTCAGCGGGTGAAAATATCGTTGAATCATCTCTTTGATAACCAGCGACAAAAACCATTTCCTTTGGCTGGAACCATCGCCCTTCCACTAAGTCATAAAGACATGACGCTGGGGCTAATAGTTTGTTCTTTCCAACCATAACACCGTTACAAAAATGGCGGCCTGCAACATTAAGACGGCCAAGCGAGCTCCAGGGATATTCCCTTGCTTCAAGCCGAGCCATTTTATTGTCGGTGAGGAAACCTGGGTTTTCTACTGACGTTGTACTGTCAGAGGGTGTGATTGTGGAAGAGGGTTGAGCCGTCGTGGTTTTAGATTTCTGTTGAGAACTGCACCCTGCAAGAATAGAGATAAAAATAAGACTGCTTATGATCAAATAATAGGCATTCTTCACAATGGTATCCCATAATGTTTTAGATTTTATATAGCAAGATAACAGAAGGATACGGTGCCATCCATATCGGGCGCGATAAAGTATGTAAAAAAGGGAGTAAAGCGCCTAACTACAGCCGGGGATATTGGTAATAATCATAATTTTAATAAGTAAATAAGAGAGTTGATATAAAAATGGCCGCGATGAACACGGCCATTCTATGTAGTCAATTCCTCGTCTTAAAAAGGAATTATGCTGCTTTAGACCGATCAAGCGCGTAGCCAGCGGAGCGGACAGTGCGAATGAGGTCGAGCTCGGGGCCTTCGTTTAAGACTTTGCGTAAACGTCTGATATGAACGTCAACGGTACGAGGCTCTACGTAAACATCGTGGCCCCAGACTGAATCTAAAAGCTGTTCACGGCTGAATACGCGTCCTGGATTTTGCATAAGATGGCGCAACAGTTTGAATTCGGTTGGGCCCAAGTGAACTTCACGCTCGCCACGGTAAACTTTATAGGCGGCAAGATCCATATTGATGTCTTCAAAAGCCAAAGCTTCGGTTACCGTTTCTGGCTTGCTCCGGCGCATGATAGCGCGAATACGAGCAATGAGCTCCGCAGGTGAAAAGGGCTTGGTCATATAGTCATCTGCACCGGAATCAAGACCTCTGATCTTGTCGGTTTCTTCTCCGCGTGCTGTCAGCATGATGATCGGGACCACTTTGGTTTCGGGTAAACGCCGAAGCTGGCGACAGACCTCGATACCTGAGAGAAGGGGTAACATCCAGTCCAGTAAAATCAGATCTGGTGCTTCTTCTTTTGCACGGAGGAGGGCCTCTTCGCCATCGTGGGCTTCGTTGACACGAAAACCTTCTTTTTCAAGGTTGTAGCGGAGTAAGGTTGTGAGTGCGAGCTCATCTTCAATGATCAAAGCTAGGGGCTTCATGGAAAGGTCCTTTTTTTCCATTACATTAAATTTCTATTTCACGGTCATTATCGGGGCCATTACTATCGGGTGTAAGTACTTGAAAGGATGTTCTATCCCCCTTGGGGCGTTTACCTTCCAGGCGTTCACCTGTTGATAGATAGTAAATTGTTTCAGCGATATTGGTTGCATGGTCTCCCATGCGTTCGATATTTTTTGCGATAAACAGCATGTGGGTGCAGGCACTGATATTTCGTGGATCTTCCATCATGTAGGTCAGGAGCTCGCGAAATAGCGAGGTGTACATTTCATCGACTTCTTCGTCTCGGTGCCAGACATCAATCGCTCTGTCTTTATCGCTGGTCGAGAATGCATCAAGAGTATCCTTGACGATTTCCTGAACCAATCGAGACATCCGCATAATGGTTGTGACTGATTTTTGCGGGGGCATCTGATTGATGGCGATGCTGCGTTTTGCAATGTTTTTGGCGTAATCTCCAATACGTTCGAGATCAGAAGAGATTTTGAGGGCAGAAATCACTGCTCGTAAATCATTTGCCACAGGCTGTCGAAGAGCGATCAATTGTACAACCGCTGATTCCAGTTCTTCCTCGAGCTCATCAATTTTAGCATCTTCTGCTCTTACCAGCTCAGCCTTGGCGCTATCGCGTTGTACAAGTGCGTCAACGGCCTCTGCAAGCTGGTTTTCCGCCATACCGCCCATACGAATGATAATTTCATGTATGGTACGGAGTTCTTTATCAAAAGAGCTGACGATATGGTCTTGTGTTTCGGGCATATCCATAATCCTTAACCAAAGCGTCCTGTAATGTACCCTTGGGTGCGATCGTCTTGGGGGCTTGTAAATAGTTTGTCTGTTTCGCCTACTTCAACCACTTCACCCATATGGAAAAAAGCAGTCTTTTGAGACACGCGTGCTGCTTGTTGCATTGAGTGGGTTACAATAACAATCGTAAACCTTTTCCGAAGCTCATCTATCAGTTCTTCGATCTTTGCCGTGGCAATGGGATCGAGAGCAGAACAAGGTTCATCCATGAGGATAACCTCTGGGTTAATCGCGATAGCCCGTGCGATGCAAAGTCTTTGCTGTTGGCCACCGGAAAGTCCAGTTCCTGGTTTGTCCAGGCGATCTTTGACTTCATCCCATAGGCCTGCACGGCGAAGACTTTTCTCTACGCGTTCATCGAGCTCATCTTTATTACTCACTGTCCCGTGTAATTTGGGGCCGTAAGCAACATTATCATAAATTGACTTTGGGAACGGATTTGGTTTTTGAAAAACCATTCCGACCCTTGCCCGCAATAGAACGGGATCCAAGCCAGAATTGTAAATATCTATCCCATCGAGATTAATTCGGCCCTCGACCATACAGTTTTCGATTACATCGTTCATGCGGTTCAAGCAGCGTAGGAAGGTTGACTTACCGCACCCGGATGGACCGATCAGAGAAGTGACTTCGTTGGCACCAATATCCAAATTGATGGATTTCAGGGCTTGGCTCGCACCATAAAACACGTTCACATCACGCGCGATAATTTTAGGCTCGGACGTAATGGGATCGTTGATGATGTTAAAATTTTGCATATCCATAGCGGAGGACATTCCTATTTTCCTAAACTTACCAGCGGCGTTCAAAACGCTTGCGCAAAATAACTGCGATTGCGTTCATGACGACAAGGAAGGCCAGCAAGACCATAATGGCTGCTGAAGTTTTTTCTACAAATCCACGTTCCGGACTATCGGCCCACAGAAAAATCTGTACCGGGAGAACTGTGGCAGCATCGCCCATACTACTTGGAATGTCAGCAATAAAGGCCACCATTCCGATCATAAGAAGCGGGGCTGTTTCACCCAAAGCCTGCGCCATTCCAAGAATAGTTCCCGTTAAGATTCCAGGCATTGCGAGAGGGAGGACGTGGTGGAAGACCGTTTGCATCCGTGATGCACCAATACCAAGGGCCGCTTCACGTATGGAAGGTGGTACGGCCTTTAGGGCCGCGCGTGAGGCAATAATAATCGTTGGCAGCGTCATAAGGGCAAGGACCATTCCCCCTACAAGTGGGGCAGAACGGGGTAAGCCAAAGAAGTTTAGAAAAATTGCCAGACCGAGTAGGCCAAAAACGATTGAAGGCACAGCGGCGAGATTATTGATGTTAACTTCAATAATATCGGTCCATCGGTTCGTTGGGGCAAACTCTTCAAGGTAAATCGCGGTTAAAACACCAATTGGAAAACAAAGGGCGAGCGTAATTGCCAAGGTATAGAGAGAGCCAATGACGGCTCCTAAAATGCCCGCTTCTTCAGGCTCACGAGAATCTCCGTTGGTGAAAAAATCCACGTTGAATTTCTTGATAATACGGTCATCGGCTTGAAAGGTATCGAGCCAGATCAGTTCGAGGTCTTTTACCTTGCGATTATCCTCGGGAACATCACGGGAAATATAGCCTTTAAAATAGCTATCAACATCGTCAGAAGCCTTTACCGCGATAGTTGCTGTAGTGCCCACAAGCTTAGGGTTATCAAGAACGGCATCGCGAACATCATAATCAGCTGAGGTTCCTAAAATACCATAGAGTTGACGCTTTTCACGTCGGCCCTCGATGCCGGGGAATTGTTCTCTGAGAGCGGCACGTAACAGGCTCTTATAACTCGCCGCGGCGAGGTCCTCGAGCCGATTGGTTCCCTTTGGATCAATGGTTTCGGTATCAAGACGTACATCGATTAGAATGTAGGTCTGCTCAAAGGCGGTATAACCCTTGGAGATTATTGAGGTTAATAAAAGGCAGAGAACCATGATAGCTGTGAGAACAGCGCTCAAACCATAAAGGCGAAAGCGGATCTCACGAGCATTGCGCTTTTTTAAAAGTGCCTGATTAATCTCTAGGGGACCGGTCTCTATGTGTGGCGTGTTATCAGTCATATTTTTCACGATATTTACGGACCACTTTAAGGGCTACAACGTTCATGGAAAGTGTGACGACAAAGAGTAATAAGCCAAGCGCAAAGGCCGCGAGGGTTTTGGCGCTGTCGAACTCTTGGTCGCCGACTAACAAGGTTACAATTTGAACTGTTACTGTGGTGACGGCTTCGAGAGGGTTCGCAGTTAAATTTGCAGCAAGACCGGCGGCCATAACCACGATCATTGTCTCACCTATCGCGCGGCTCATCGCCAGTAAGATAGCACCAACAATGCCAGGTAAGGCGGCTGGGATAATAACTTTTGTGATGGTTTCAGATTTGGTTGCGCCCATGGCATAAGAAGCATCACGTAGTGATTGTGGCACAGAATTCATGACGTCATCAGAAAGTGACGATATAAAAGGGATGATCATGATTCCCATGACAGCCCCTGCTGCAAGGGCTGATTCTGAGGAAACATCCAGACCAAGCATCGTTCCTGTATTTCTGAAGAACGGTGCGACTGTCAGAGCAGCAAAAAAGCCGTAAACCACTGTTGGAATACCCGCGAGAATTTCCAAGACCGGCTTGGCAAAGGCTCTGAAATTTTTACCAGCATATTCCGACATGTAAATCGCGGACATGAGACCAACTGGTATCGCGATGACCATACAGATGAAGGTGATGAGCATCGTCCCGGCAAAGAGCGGGATCGCGCCAAAGGATCCCGATCCTCCGACTTGGTCACTTCTCAGGGCTGTTTGGGGGCTCCAATGAGTTCCAAAGATGAAATCGAAAAAGGGAACTTTCTCAAAGAAACGAAGTGTTTCAAAGATGAGAGAAAGAACGATGCCAAGGGTGGTTAAGATTGCGATTAGGGAGGAAATCATCATAATTACAGAGATGACTTTCTCAACCTTATTGCGGGCGCGGAGCGTGGGGCTTATTTTTCGTAGACTACCAAAAAGCGTAACGAGAGAAACTGATATTGCAACCACAGCCATTGCAAAATAACTGATTTGCTTGAACAGATGATAACTTTCGGCAGCTTCCAATATACTTTCATCAGGTTCTCGACTGAGGATACCACCAGAAGCAAGATTTATAACGTCATTGATATAGAGAGAAAGCTGATCAGCAGAAAGAGACTGGTTGGCTTCTTTCAGTTGAGATTTAACCAATATTTCAGCAATCTGGGGCTCAAAAATCATCCATCCAGCCATAATAAGAAGGCTGGGTAATCCACACCAAATGGCAGTGTAGAGGCCATAGTATGGAAGCCTGGAGTGGAGAGGTTGATCTGATTGACCAGATAACGCAACTGCTCGCCCTTTTCCCAGGATAAATCCCAGTACTGTGAGGAATAGCAAAGCGAAGAAAAGAGCCAACTGTTCCATTTGTTTACATACCCGAAAGGGAAACCACGATTAATGACTTAACTTATTGTACCAGAAACTGGCGACTTGCAACCAAGCCGCCAGTATTCCAGAAAGATATCGAAGCTTACATGCTAAGGGATGTAAGGCCGCGTGCAGAGTTTTTGATCAGCTCGCGATCAGCAGCAGGTAATGGAATTAGACCTTTGTCAGCCAGATATCCCTCATCACCCCATGCATTTTCGCTTGTGAAGGCTTTCACGAACTCTTCGATGCCAGGTACGGAACCAACGTGCTCTTTCTTAACGTAGAAGTAGAGCGAGCGGGATACGCCATAGTCACCAGCAGCGATGTTTTCGAAAGTTGGTTCGGCGCCTTCAACGATAGAACCCTGGATTTTGTCAGCATTCTGATCAAGGAAACTGAAACCGAAGATACCAACAGCTTTTGGATTTGCTTCAAGTTTTTGAATGATCAGGTTGTCGTTTTCACCAGCTTCTACGTAAGCACCATCTTCACGAATTGTGTGTGCGATAGCTTTGAAAGCTTTCTTATCACTTTTACGAAGTGCTTTGAGGCTTTCAAATTTCTTAGCACCACCTTCCATGGCGAGCTCAACGAAAGCATCGCGTGTACCAGATGTTGGTGGAGGACCAAGGACTTCGATTTTGCTGTTTGGTAGGCCTTTATCGATATCGCTCCAGTTTTGATATGGATTATCGACCATTTTACCATTTACAGGAACTTGCTTAGCAAGTGCGAGGAAAATCTGTTTTTTGGTAAGGGTCAGGCGATCACTCTGCTTAGAGTTCGCGAGAACGATACCATCAAAACCGATTTTAACTTCTGTAATGGAAACGCCGTTTTTGGTGCATTTCTCGTATTCAGAAGCCTTAATGCGACGAGAAGCATTTGTAATGTCCGGGTGTTCAATACCTACACCTGAGCAGAAAAGCTTCATACCACCACCGGATCCGGTGCTTTCAACAACCGGCGTTTTGAAGCCCGTTGTTTTACCGAAGGTTTCAGCCACTGTTGTTGAGAATGGAAAAACCGTTGAAGAGCCGACGATGCGGATCTGGTCGCGTGCCTGAGCGGCGCCAGCTGCTGCCATCATCATTCCAGCAAGTGCTGTCGCAGTGAGAACTTTTTTGATCACGTTCGTATCTCCGCTATATAGCGTTTATAAATCTCAATTCGCATTCCCTGGGTTTACAGGCTCTCATGTGGCAACCGTTTTTCTTATCGCCGAGAGTGTTTCATGCGTTGTCGATCATTCGACGAGGCAAAACATATCTAGTAACGACGATACTTCTGTGACTCTACCATGACAGTTTCGTTACACAGAAAAAGATAAAAATTAAGGTTTATAAAATCTAACATGTAATTAAGTATATGATATTAATTGATATATTCTATTTTATGTTGGTAATGAGTTGGGGAGATTTCAAAAGTTGAAATTTGAAGGTTTTGTTAAATAGTGCCCTATTCGATCTACTTCCTTAAAAATCCAACTTTCGGGATGCTAGCTGAGCAGGCTCACTTTCCGTTATCATGGCTTGAGGTAGGTAGACGGTAAAAGTTGAGCCTCTCCCTACTTCACTATCGATAGTAAGAACACCCCGGTGTCTATTGACGATGTGCTTTACAATTGCGAGGCCTAAGCCTGTCCCACCGAGTTGTCGAGATCGCGCAGGATCTACTCTGTAAAAACGTTCAGTCAAACGAGGTAGGTGCTCTCGGGCGATGCCATCACCTTGGTCGATCACAGAGATCGCAAAAGAAGGCCGACCCAAACGCCGCATACCCTGACTACCGGGACCATATGATTTACATCTGATTGTAACGGTTGTGCCATGGTGACCATATTTGATGGCATTCTCGAGCAGGTTTTGGAAAACCTGGGTCAGGGCCTCGTTATCTCCCAAGACGGGGATGACATCGTCCATGTCACGCCTGATCGTCATGTTTTTGTTTTCAATCTGGGTATGCAAGCCCTCGATGATGTTGGATATGGCTTCACTAAGGTCGGTTACACTTGTTGGCGGGGTGTGTTCTAAGAGCTCAATTTTTGACAGACTTAATAAATCTGAAACCAGCCTGGACATTCTTTCGGCTTGATCCTGCATGATTTTTAAAAATCGTTGCTGTGCGTCTGGGTCATCTTTTGCGGGGCCTTTCAGAGTTTCGATGAACCCCATCAAGCTGGCGAGAGGGGTTTTTAGCTCGTGGCTAACGTTGGCGACAAAATCACCCCGCATTTGCTCTACACGCTTTGCAGAGGTCATGTCATGTAAACTGACAATGATCTTGGTACCGTCCCATGTTTGCTCGCTCATACGAGCTATACGCGCCTGTAGATAGCGCTCTACTCTGCCGTGGATTTTAAAATCAACAAAGCGCGAGATGTCTTTGCTGCTGTGTTCAATTTCATCAATGGTATTTAAAATCGAAGGATTGCGTAGAACGGTTGAGAGTTCTTTTTCAGCAAGTGTGTCTTCGAAAATTGCTTCCGCGGCAGGGTTGCCCCGAATGATCTTCCGCTTACTACCAAGCATAATCAAGGGATCAGGAAGTGATTTTAGAATGGCCTCGTTTCCCTCGGTGACGGCTTCGAGTTGGCGTCGATATTGCTGGCGTTCCTGGGCCATACGCGAAAGGGTAATGTTTAATTCTGGATAAAGGAAACTCCCGACCGCCGAGGGCGTTTCTGGAAGTGATTCCTTGCCTTTTAACTGACGAAGAGCGGTGATGTATTCTTTGAGGCGTTCGACATGATTATAGTGGTTGCTGAGAATATAACCGGTGCCAAACAGGATCACTACCCCGGCGATAACAGCCGCTTGCCAGGGAACCAAATGAAGAATAACCAAAGCAAAGAGCACTGCAACGCTTGGAGAAGCAAGGATGAGTGACGACGTGAACAGTCGATTATATTTATCCTGTCGAACTGGCATAATGACCCGAGTATGTTTGCAAGGAGCGGCTATGTTTAGTGCAGCCAATTACGCTATACTTAGCTTGCCTTCATGACAGTTTGAAGACGAATATAAATAATGTTTCATTTCAGTGGCTTCTGGGTGTTTGGAACCAGAAGCCACTGTCAATATTACGAAATTGTAACGCGTATCCACATGACTTTACATCAAAAGTGGGGTTAGTCCATTTCGTTGGTTGCTGATTCGTACGCGCCAAGAGCGGCCATGGTTACGAGATCTGTAACGGTGGCGCCCATAGGAACAATTTGAACAGGCTTCTCCAAACCTACCAGCATTGGGCCGATCACTGCTGTGCTACCACCAGCTTTTTGAATAAGCTTGGTTGTGATGTTGGCAGAATGTAGAGCTGGCATGATAAGAATGTTTGCAGGCCCAGTTAAACGAGAGAAAGGGAACAGCCTTTTTTGGAGGTCGAAGTCCAAAGCAAGATTGGCTTGCATTTCACCTTCATACTCAAAATCGACACTCATGGTATCGAGAACTGAGACGGCGCGTCTGATCCGAGTGGTGGTCTCGCGGGTTGGATTTCCAAAGTTGGAGAAACTCAAGAAAGCGACACGGGGTTCATATCCCATGGCTTGGACATGAGAGGACGCTTGAATAGCAATGTCTGCAAGCTGCTCAGAACTTGGCACTTCGTTCACAGAAGTATCAGCGACAAAGATTGCTTTGCCATCGATGATCATCATCGACATACCCATGGCGCGCTTGCCCGGTTTGCAGTTGATTGCGCGCATTGCGTCATCAAGAGAAACGGCAAAGCTTCGGGTCAGGCCTGTGACCATGGCATCCGCAACACCATCAGTTACCAAGCATGAGGCAAAGATGTTACGGTTTTGATTCACCATGCGCTGGCAATCTCTATAGAGCTTACCTTTGCGTTGCAGTCGGCTATAGATATAGTCGGTATAGCGTTCCCGGTCTTTTGAAATAGTGGCATTATGGATTTCGATAAAATCACCGTTAACACCAATATTTTTCATGGTGTTTTTGATGATGTCTTCACGACCCACAAGAAGAGGCGTACCATAGCCTGCATTGTGAAAGGCAACGGCAGCTCTAATGGCTGATTCTTCTTCACCTTCTGCAAAAACCACACGTTTGGGATGACTGCGAACCTTTTGAGCAATGCGCATGAAGGTAGTTGCTGCGGGATCAAGACGGGCGGAGAGTTCACGCTCGTAGGCATCCAGATCTTCGATATTTTTGCCCGCTACGCCACTCTCCATTGCAGCTTCAGCCACAGCACGCGGAATAACGGCAACTAGGCGCGGATCAAAAGGCGCTGGGATAATATAATCCCTACCATATCTTAGCTTTCTACCAGCATAAGCTTTCCCTACTTCATCGGGAACGTCTTCTTTGGCCAGTTTAGCGAGCGCTTTGGCGGCCGCAACCTTCATTTCCATGTTGATGCTGGACGCACGTACGTCTAAAGCGCCACGGAAAATATAGGGAAACCCAAGGACGTTGTTGACCTGGTTTGGATAGTCTGATCGGCCTGTTGCAACGATAGCGTCATCGCGGACTTTCGCAACATCTTCGGGAGTAATCTCGGGATCGGGATTGGCCATGGCAAAGATGATCGGATTTGGTGCCATGCTCTTGATCATTTCAGGTGAAAAAGCCCCTTTGACAGAAAGACCAAAGACCACGTCAGCATTGCTCATGGCGTCAGCAAGACTGCGGTCATCGCTGACCACGGCGTGGGCAGATTTCCACTGGTTCATGCCTTCGGCGCGCCCTTGATAAATAACCCCTTTGGTATCACAAAGCAGGATATTATCGTGAGGAACGCCGAGTGCTTTGATAAGCTCTGTACAGGCAATGCCAGCAGAGCCCGCGCCATTGACGACCATTTTGATCTCTTTGATGTCTTTGCCTGTGATATCTAGGGCGCTTAACAAACCTGCTGCTGCGATAATCGCTGTACCGTGCTGATCATCATGGAATACAGGGATATCAAGAAGCTCTTGCAGTCTTTGTTCGATAATAAAGCACTCAGGAGCTTTGATGTCTTCTAGGTTGATGCCGCCAAAGGTTTTTCCAAGGAAACGTACACAGTTCACAAATTCATCGACGTTTTCAGTGTCAACCTCAAGGTCGATGCCATCAACATCAGCAAAGCGTTTGAAGAGGACAGCTTTACCTTCCATAACGGGCTTCGAAGCGAGGGCTCCAAGATTACCAAGTCCTAAAACGGCTGTGCCGTTAGAGATGACAGCGACAAGATTGCCTTTTGCAGTGTAATCATAAGCGGCTGCAGGGTTTTTCTCTATTTCCAAACATGGTACTGCGACCCCTGGTGAATAGGCGAGCGAGAGATCTCTTTGTGTTGTTAATGGTTTTGTTGCTTTGATTTCTAGTTTACCGGGACGTCCCGAGGTATGAAATTCCAGCGCTTCTGCGTCAGTAGTCCGGGAATTGTGCTTAGGCACGGGTTTCTCTCCGCTATTTAAAAAAATGTCGTCATCTGGGTGATTTAGGTCTGTAATTGGTGTGCAATGAACCTGTTTAACAGTTCTTGGTGGCTATACTGCATTGCAATACAGCCATTGGGAAGAGAAATTGTTCAAAAATGTCTGAATATACGACCCCAAAACTAATTATATTATCTCATGCACGCCGAAACAGGGCTGCTGAGAGTAATTTATCTCAAAATTACGGGTGTAAATAGGCTGAAATTAGCATCTGATTAAGTAATTATGAAAGAAAATGTGCTTATAGTCCTTTGGGAAAGGATTTGTAATTCGATGTAATCGCCATAATTTATTGCATTCAATAGATTGGACTTATAAATACTCCTTTCTGGGGAAAAAAATAAAGCGAAACAATCCGACGAAAAGTTGGGCACTATTTGGACACTATGAGCGTGGCAATTTTGTGAATTATTTAGATGCTTAGACCGGTTAAAACCATAAATGCAAAGCTGCTGTATCTGATTGTGCCGGCAGTCTTTTTGGTGTCGATGTTCGAATCCTTTATCGACAATTACCTAGATTATGAAGAGCAGCAGGTTATGGTCACAGAGCAGTGGCAGAACCTTGCGACTACCCAGGCCAATGTCGTCTCTGGCTATTTATGGAACTTTGATCTTGAAGCAATAAATTCACACCTTGAAAGTTTGGTCGAATTTTCCGAAGTCTATTCAGCCAAGGTATATGACGAAAAAGACAACCTGATATCGAACGCAGGTATTGATGATAGTGGATCTCTGCTTCACAAGAGTTTCACTTTGGACATTGTTTATCAGGATCCTTTTGTAAATCGTCGAATTGGAAAATTTGTTCTTGTGGTTGCCCATACGGATATCACAAGCAGATTGTTGAATAGTTTTCTCGACGAGATACCTGAAAATGTGTTGTTGGTGCTGGCCCTTACGGCGATTATTATCTTTGCAACCCGTCGGTTTTTACTCATTCCAATGAAAGACTTGAGTCAGGGTTTTTCTACTTTTGATCAGAAAGATTTACGACATAAAATCCCTGTTAAATCTACGGATGAAGTTGGTGATCTCATCGATGGATATAATCGTATGATTGATAAGTTGGAGCAGCATGAACAGCAGCAACTTATCTATGTACAGGGTCTTGAAGCCGCCAACCGTGCAAAGACATATTTTCTGGCGAATATGAGCCATGAACTACGTACGCCGCTCAATGCTATACTTGGATTCTCGGAAATGATTAAGTACGAAATGCTGGGTAAAATTGATGAACCTAGATATCGTGAATATGCCGATGACATCTATAGTAGTGGTACATTACTTCTTGAAATCATTAATGATATACTTGATATGTCCAAAATTGAAGCAGGAGAGTTGAGCCTTCAAAACGAAATGGTCGACTTGAGAGAAGTCGCTACGTCCTGCTTTAAGATAATGAGCGGCCGTGCAGAGCGTAGTCGGGTAACCCTGAAGTCAGATATTGCGCCAGATTGCCCCTATTTGTTTGGTGATAATACGAGATTGAGGCAGCTCTTGTTGAACTTATTAAGTAACTCTGTGAAATTTACCCCGGAAGGGGGTGAAGTTGTTTTATCGGCAGGGGTGAATGAAAAATCCCAGATTGAGATCGTTGTTGAAGACAACGGAATAGGGATTCCAGAGAAAAAAATCCAAGAAGTGTTAAAGCCGTTTATCCAGGTCGATAGTCACCTGACCCGCCAACACGAAGGTACAGGACTTGGGCTTCCTCTGTCTAAAACGTTTATGGAACTCCACGACGGCGAACTAATTCTGGAAAGTAAGCTCAATCAAGGCACAAAAGTAACAATGATCTTTCCAAGAGAGCGGACAAGAGCGCTCTCTAAGCTGGTGGCGAATTAAGTTAAAAAAGATCGTTGTTTTTTTGAGGTTTGTGGGCTTGGTTACTTTGCGAAGGTTTATGGGTGTGTTAGCTTCTAGGTCCCGTTTTCTTCTTTGTAGAGTATATCTTTTCCGTGACCGAAACGACAACAATTCCCCAACGTATTGAAGAACAATCTCAATCTGATTCAGCACTTCTTGAAAGACCTGAAATCGCGGCGACTAAACCTGCAAAGACTGTTAATAAAGCGGTAGATAAAGTGACGCCAATGATGGTGCAATATCTGGAAATTAAAGAAAATTATCCAGATTCTCTTTTGTTTTATCGTATGGGTGATTTTTACGAGCTGTTCTTTCAAGACGCAGTTGATGCTTCTGAAGCGCTGGATATCACCTTAACCAAACGAGGGCATCACAAAGGCGCAGATATTCCAATGTGTGGTGTTCCTTTTCACGCTGCGGATGGTTATTTATCTCGTTTGATACGCAAAGGTTTTAAGGTTGCTATCTGTGAGCAGATGGAAAACCCGGCAGAAGCCAAAAAACGCGGGCCAAAGTCGATTGTAAAAAGAGGGGTCGTTCGTCTCGTAACACCTGGAACGATTACCGAAGATGAGTTGTTGGATGCGCGAAGTCACAACTATTTGGCTGCTCTTACGGATGCTGCTGGTGACTATGGTTTGTCCTGGCTTGATATGTCGACAGGTGATTTTTATACTCAGCCAATTCATACCAATGAAACCAATCTCTCAGTTGCCCTTCTCGCCGTACTCGCGCGGTTGAATCCTGGAGAGCTTCTTATTCCTGAGCGGTTATTTTTGCGCGAAGAATTATCAGATATCATCAATGAGTGGCGCTCTATTGTCTCGCCCCTTCCTTCATCTCGATTTGATAGTGAAAACGCGCGCCGTCGCCTTGAAGAAGTATTTTCTATCAAGGCGCTGGATGCCTTTGGTGAATTTTCACGTGCAGAAGTCGCCGCCGCTGGTTCCCTGTTGGATTATGTCGAGTTAACACAAAAAGGTAAGTTGCCGCGCCTTTTTTCTCCAAAGAGAGTTCGCTCTGGCGCGGTTATGGAAATCGATGCAGCAACCAGACGCAATCTGGAGCTAACCCAGTCTCTTACTGGTGGCCGCAAGGGAAGTTTACTTGCAACGGTTGATCGCACCGTCACGGGCGCGGGGGCTCGGATGCTTGGTTCTCGCCTGGCTGCACCTCTAACAGACCCTAAAGCCATTGCAAGCCGATTGGACATGGTGTCCTGGTTTGTTCAAGAGGACGGCCGCCGCATGGATCTTCGGGCGAGCCTGCGCCAGTGTCCTGATATCGAACGAGGACTATCGCGGTTGACAGTAGGGCGTGGTGGTCCTCGAGACTTGGCAGGGATTAGAGACGCCCTACGCGAAGCCAGCCGCCTTAAGTTACTATTGTCCACGGTTAATCCTGATCAAATTCCACTGGGGATTAACAATTGTATTCAAGGATTAGGTGATCACAGCGCGTTATGTGACACCTTACAGTCTGCGTTACTGGATGAGTTGCCTCTCCTTGCCAGGGATGGAGGCTTCATCGCCAATGGCTATGCTCCAGAGTTGGATGAATATAAACAACTCCGTGATGATAGCCGAAAGTTGATTGCGGGCCTCCAAGCCGATTATGCTCAAAAAACGGGTGTGAGTACGCTGAAGGTAAAGCACAACAATGTGTTGGGTTATTTTATCGAAGTCAGCCCAACCAATGCTTCAAAGGTGAACACAGACGCAGATTCAGAATTTATTCACCGTCAAACCCTGGCTTCTGCCATGAGGTTTACGACGGTGGAACTCTCTGATTTGGAACAAAAAATTTCAGGAGCTGCTGGTAAGGCCTTGGCTATCGAACAGGAGCTTTACGAGAAACTTGTCACCGAAATTGTCAGCCAGGTTGAAGGCATTGCCATTGTTGCCCGTACTCTTGCCGAACTGGATGTTACATCTTCCTTGGCCGAGCTCGCTATTTCAGAGCGTTGGAACAGACCTCGGATCGATGGCAGTTTATCATTTGATATTGTTGGCGGGCGTCATCCTGTTGTTGAGGCCGCTCTCGCCAAGACCTCCGAAGGTCCTTTTGTGGCCAATAACTGTACTTTGGAAGACCAGCAACGACTTTGGCTGATTACCGGACCGAATATGGCAGGTAAATCGACCTTCTTGCGACAGAATGCCTTGATTGCCGTTTTGGCACAAATGGGGTCTTTTGTGCCTGCGGAAGCCGCACATATTGGTTCTGTTGATCGTTTGTTTAGCCGGGTAGGCGCCGCAGATGATCTCGCGCGCGGTCGCTCAACTTTTATGGTTGAAATGGTCGAAACCGCAGTAATCCTTAATCAGTCGACAGAAAGATCACTGGTTATTCTAGATGAGATTGGTCGAGGCACTGCGACTTATGACGGCCTGTCTATCGCATGGGCTTGTGTTGAACATCTGCATGAAGCCAATAAATCCCGGGCTCTATTTGCTACCCACTATCATGAACTAACCAGTTTGACCTCAAAACTTACTTCTATGTCCTGTCATTCTATGCGGGTGAAAGAATGGCAGGGAGAAGTCGTTTTCTTACACGAGGTGACATCTGGAGCTGCAGATCGATCATACGGTATTCACGTCGCTAAGTTAGCGGGCCTTCCCCTTTCGGCTGTGACACGTGCTGAACAAGTGCTCGAAACTTTGGAAAAAGATGGGCAGGCTGGTAATTTGGCACACCTTGCCGAGGACCTGCCCCTGTTTGCTCATTTGCCGACGACAGATTCAGAAGTCGAAGATAATAATTCGGGTAATGCCATGGTTGATCTTCGGCTTAAGGAAGTCAATTTGGATGATTTGTCACCTCGACAGGCCCTGGACTTACTCTATGAATTGAAGGCAATGGAGAACTCGAGCAGAAAATAGAGCTTTAGCTATAATATATTCTGGATTACTGATTTATAAGAAGCTGGTATGACTGGACAAGTTAATAGAAAGCTCAACCGGACAATAAAATTAGGTCTAATGGCATTCCCTTATAGTACTAATGACGGGAACTCATTTAGGAAAAAAATTAAGAGCTCCAGAAAAAGCAGGAATGAATGCCGATAACATCTCTCGATTACGCCTATGATCAAGACGTTAAAAATAAGGACGCAATCTTCCCGGCTGTCGATCTCGCAGAAAAAATTGCAGAGATCAGTGCAGAGAAAAAAAATGCACAGGTAAAACGTAACGAGGTGCTTGCACTCTTGCGAGAAGCGTTAAGCAACGGCCGCAGTGAAGTTCGAAAACGATTTGATGAAAAAGCCTCTGGCACCATGGTGGTCAGGGCAAACTGTTTTCTCGTCGACCAAATTTTGAAACTTGTTTTTCGTTTTGTGGATGAAGAACTCTATCCCGTTGGCGCTCCTTCTAAGGGCGAGAGCTTTACCGTGGTAGCCGTTGGAGGGTACGGGCGCGGAGAGTTAGCCCCCCAGTCGGATGTCGACTTGCTTTTTCTCTTGCCCTACAAGAAGGCGCCGAGAACCGAGCAAGTTGTGGAAGCAATGCTCTATTTCCTCTGGGATTTGAATTTCAAAGTTGGCCATTCAGTCCGAAACGTAAAAGAGTGTATTCGCGGTTCACAGTCCGATTTAACGATTAATACCTCAATTCTTGAGGCACGTTATCTCTGTGGTGAACTCGCTTTATTTACAAAATTACGTAAAACCTATGATCGGGTTGTTCGTTCTGGACACGGGGCTTCCTTTATCGAGCAAAAGCTTGCTGAGAGGAGTGAGCGCCATAAAAAAGTTGGCGGTTCCCGCTATATTCTTGAACCCAACATTAAAGAGGGTAAAGGCGGTCTCAGAGACCTGCATACCTTGTTTTGGATCGCAAAATTTATCTATCAAGTTGATGACATACCAAGCCTGGTGAAAAAGGGAATTTTTACCCGCCAGGAAGTACGTCAATTTGAGAAAGCTCAGGCTTTTCTCTGGTCATTGCGCTGCGCGTTACATTATCTAACCAATCGTCCGGAAGAACGTATTTCTTTTGATGTTCAGACCGAGCTTGCGGATTGGATGCACTATACAGATCACGCAGGCACCAAAGGTGTAGAGCGTATGATGAAACACTATTTCATCGTTGCTAAAGCTGTTGGGGGGTTAACGCGTATTTTTTGTGCGACCTTAGAAGCAGAACATAATCGTCGATCTGGTTTCCGTCTTCCGCTTCCTTTTTTCAAGCGACGCCGTGCTGTCGAGAAGTTTAGGCTGGAAGGGGATAGGCTCACATTTAAAGATGATGATGCAATTGAAAAATCACCGATCGAAGTATTGCGTATTTTTCATGTCGCCCAAAAGCACGACCTTGATATTCACCCGGCGGCATTAAGAAAGATTACGCAAAGCCTGCGATTGATCAAAAAAGAGCTTCGAGAAAGTGAAGCAGCCAGTCGTTTGTTCCTCAGTATACTGACATCCCCTAAAGATCCTGAAAAAGCATTGCGCCGATTGAATGAGTCTGGTGTTTTGGCCCGTTTTATACCCGACTTTGGCAAGGTCGAGGCCCTGATGCAATTCAATATGTATCATCACTATACCGTTGATGAGCACACGTTATTTTCAATTGGTATTTTACACCAGATTGAAAAGGGATTGCTTAAGAAAGAAGCGCCCATCGCAAGTGAGGTCATCCATAAGGTTCTTTCCCGCAAGGTTCTCTATGTCGCGATGTTTTTGCATGATATTGCCAAGGGGCGCAAAGGTGATCATTCTATCGAAGGTGCTAAGATAGCTCTGCGTGTATGCCCCCGTATGGGCCTGACGCCAGAAGAAACTGAAACGGTATCGTGGCTTGTCAGATACCATCTGACCATGAGCGAAACCGCCTTTTCCCGCGATATTGATGACCCCAAAACCATACAGGATTTTTCTGAAATAGTTCAATCGCCCGAAAGGCTACGGCTGCTTTTAGTTCTGACCGTGGCAGATATCCGCGCAGTTGGCCCTAACGTTTGGAATGCCTGGAAAGCCGCGCTACTAAGAGACCTTTATTGGCGTACAGAAGAATTATTGTCTGGAGGGTTGGCTGCGGAAGGGCAAGAACGCAGGGTCCAGGTGGCTTGGGAAGAGCTCACAAAAACTCTTTCCAACTGGGCTCCGAAAGATATTGCAGAGCACCTTGAGCGCGGAACAGTCTCCTATTGGATTTCGACAGATACCGAGACTCAACAACGCCACGCCGAGCTAATTCACAAGGCTGAGCAAGAAAAATCGCCCTATACTGCTGAAGTGCGAGTTGATCATTATCGCCAGGTCACAGAAGTGACGATTTATGCGGCTGACCATCCTGGTCTCTTCAGCCGTGTCGCTGGGGCGTTGGCTGTTTCTGGGGCTTCTATTGAAGGCGCAACTATTCATACACTCCGCAATGGTATGGCGCTGGATAGTTTTTATATCGCGGATGCACACAGCAAGGGATTGATTAAGGAAACGGATCGCCTCGAGACAATCAAGACAGCCATTGAGCAATCCCTCACGGGAGAACTTAAGGCGGCAAAGATGCTAAAAAATCTGCCAACCAGATTGCCAAGCAGGGTTCATAAAGCCCTGAAGGTAAAACCCCGTGTTCTTATCGATAATAAAGCCAGCGCCAGCTATACGGTTATTGAGGTCAATGGCCAGGATAGACCTGGTTTGCTTTACCATCTGACACAAGCCTTCACAAAACTGGGACTACTGGTGCATTCTGCTCGTATTGCGACTTACGGTGTGCGGGCGGTGGATGTTTTTTACGTGCAGTCAGCTTTGGGAGACAAAGTCTCCAGTGAACAAAAGGTCAAAACTGTGCAAAAGAAATTGCTCGAGGTTTTGAAAGTCTGATTCCTGTAAATTGGGCCGTTAACAATCGTTTGAACATTTCAGGTTAGTCTTTTGTGGGTTGCTAATAAATTATAGTCTTATACGAGACTGTTTATTAAAGAGGGGCTCCTTATGAAGACAGGCTTGTCACTGGAATTTGAAAGTCCGCGTTGCCGACGGCTTCATGATTATTGGTGGGAATTAAAGCGCTCTTCTGTTCTCGCAGTCCCCATGAAGACAGACTTTAACCCCGCAGCTATCAAAGATATATTGCCACACATTTTAATGCATGATTTAGGAACACCCGGGCGCTCTATTCTTCGCTTGGTTGGAACAGGAATTGTTGAGCGTATGGGTTTTGATCCCACCGGACATGACTATGTTGAATTTGTTTCTGCTGACCGAAAAGAAGAGGCTTATAACGAGCTCTTTAAAACCGCCTCTTTTCCCTGTGGGATGAGGGTTGTGATTGAAGGGCGTTATCAATCAGGCCAAATCCATGTGTCTGAATCCCTGGGCTATCCACTGACTGCGGATGGTGATGGTCACCCGCTGTTTGTATTTGTAGATGACTTGATCGAAAAAATTGAGTGGCATCAAAAAATCGATAAACAACTTGAATATTACAAAATTCGCCAGCGCGATTACATTGATATCGGTTTTGGAGTTCCTTTAAGCGGGTAGAATGTTATCGGATAAAAATAGTTGTGTGATAGCTGAATTTACCGTTTGTTCACCTGCTGGCAAGTAAGGCACTTGCACTTATCAATGCACCCCCGCTAATCCGGTTAATCAGTTTTACTTTTCCTGAACGTTTCAAAATTGGAACGAGTTGGTTGCCGCCTGTTGCATAACTCATCAACCAGAAAAGCTCTATGAAAACGAAGCTGCCTGATAAAATGACCAATTGAGGAGCCTGAGGAAGAGTTGGGTCTATGAATTGGGGGAGAAATGCAGCAAAGAAAATCATCGCTTTTGGATTGCTGATGCCAACGATAAAAGCCTGTCGAAACAATTGAAATGAATTGTATTTTTTACTGGACCCTTTTTCTTGATCCTCTAAGGCAATCGCAGGACTGCACCAGGCTTTAATGCCGAGGTATAGAAGATAGGCAACACCCCCCCATTTTATGAAAGTGAAAGCTTCAGCGGAAGTCGCCAGAACTGCACTTAGTCCAGCAACAGAGGCAAAGAGTAGTAGGAGCATCGCGGATACACCACCAATTGAGCTCGCAATTGCCGCACGTTTGCCAATATTCATGCCTACCGTCATGGAAAGAAGCATGTTTGGACCCGGCGTCATGGATGCAACGCAAGTGGTAAGGACAAAAATAATCCAGGTTTCAAAAGGCATTGTATTTCTTTCAGGAGTGTAACTGATCACATGTTTTAGGTGAATTAGATATCAATCGGAGAACATACAAGCGGAAAATCATGGCCACCGTTAATGAATTACTCAATGAATAAATGGACAATCCAATAAGACTCTCTTCCCAAGGGGGCAAGCTTCCACTAAAAAGGTCGCAGGTTTATTCGGGGGATATACTTCGTATCCATAAAGAAAAGCAGACCAAATACCCGCAGAGGTTTTTGGACGAGGGATCTGAATGTCGTTGGTTAAAAATCTGGCAACCGTTAGCGGGTTTACCGGAATAAGCAGAATTCTCGGATTTGTTCGGGATATATTGATTGCTGCGTCTGTCGGCGCGGGGCCAATTGCGGATGCTTTCTTTGTGGCGTTTAGGTTGCCAAATTTATTCCGCCGACTCTTTGCCGAAGGGGCCTTTAACGCGGCTTTTGTCCCGCTATATGCCGGAAAAATAGAAGCTGAAGGACAAGAGGCTGCGCAAACTTTTGCAGAGCAGTCCCACGCCGTCATGTTTACTTTTATGTTGGTGTTGACCTCGATTGCGATGGCGACAATGCCTTGGATCACTTATGCATTGGCACCAGGATTTGAGGATTATGCCTTAAACATAGCAACTCAAGAGTTCGTCGAACTTAATCCTCAAGGCTTAGAGACCTTGCTTGCTATACCTCAAGGTTTTCATTCGAAGCTTAAGTACGCAGAACAACTTACCTTTATAACTTTTCCGTACTTGTTTTTCATGGTCCTTGTGGCCCTATTTTCAGGAATGCTCAATAGTTTAGGGCGTTTTGCAGCTGCTGCTGCGGCACCAATTTTATTGAATATTTTCTTTATTTTTACGTTAATTTTGATTGTACCAAGAGTTGAAGATCCTGGCTTAGCAATGGCTTGGACGGTCACAGCGGCAGGCTTTGGTCAATTGATTTTGGTCTATATTTCCTTGAAGCGTGCCGGCTTGAAAATGAAGATGCGGTTACCGCGATTAAGCAGTGATGTGAAGACCCTCATGCGGCGCATGGTGCCGGGTGTTCTGTCTGCAGGGGCGATGCAAATTAACGTGGTTATTGGAACGGCTATATCGACCTTTCATGAAGCGGGTGTTTCTTTCCTGTATTATGCAGAGCGGGTTTATCAATTACCACTCGGGATGATTGGTATCGCTTTTGGTGTTGTCCTGCTTCCGGAATTAGCACGAAGATTGAAGGCGGATGATCACACAGGGGCAATGCGGAGTCTGAACCGTGGAATGGAGATGGCACTCTTATTAACATTGCCTGCAACGATTGCTTTGATCGTTATTCCTTGGCCGATTGTTGTCACCCTTTTTGAGCACGGCAAATTTACCCGAGAAGCATCCGAGGCAACTACCTATGCATTGATGGCATTTGCTTCTGGCCTGCCTGCTTATGTATTGGTGAAAATTTTGCAGCCTGCTTTTTATGCACGGGAAGATACCGTAACACCCTTCCGTCTCGCTTTGGTCTCTATTGTCGTGAATGTGGTTCTAAGTCTGGTGCTGTTCCAGTTCATACAGTATATCGGCATCGCTTTAGCAACCGCGGTTTCCTCATGGTTGAATGTGCTGATGCTGTGGATCGTATTGGTTCGAAAGGATCACCTTAAACTGGATGGTCGCTTTATCTCCCGTCTGCCCAAGATTATGGCCTCTTCTGTGGTGATGGGGGGTGTTTTATGGTCTGGTATGCGGTGGCTACGCCCTTGGTTCGATGGCGCTCTTTATGAAAAAATTGCTGCTTTATCCGTTCTTATCGCTGGCGGTATGATTGTTTATGGCTTGTTATCGCTCATGTTGGGGGCCGTTCGCCCGGCAGATTTTTCAGAGATGTTTCGACGGAAAAAAGCACGTTAGAGGGTACTCTGGAGAGGTTGGCTGATATTTAGGACCCTTCCTTACTCTTGTCTCTTCCCCTGTCTCATACCTTTGAGGGGGCTGAATAGCTCCATCATTGACTCATTCTGCGCGCTCCAAGGTGTGAAGTATAGGATACCTTAAGCTTCGGATAGGGCGCGATCGAGGAAGTCGATGCGATCTTGTCCCCAGAAATTTTCACCCTTGTAGATATACGTGGGGGAGCCAAAGACATCACGCTCATGAGCTTCGGCTGTCGTTGCTTTATAGGTTTCTGCCATGACGTCACTTTTGGCCTGGGCAATAAGGGCGTTGGAATCGAAGCCGCATTGTTGGGCGATGGAAGCGAGGGTTTCTTCGTCAGCGATATTGCGTTCTTCGGCCCAGACTGCTGTTAACAAAGCGTCACTTAATTTGCCGGCATTTCCACCTGCGGCTTGTGCTGCCAGAACCATTTGGGCGGCGAGGGTTTGATCTGCAGGCCAGAAGGCTGGCTCAAAATTCATAGGTATGTTGAGAAACTTAGCCCAACGTTTTAATTCGTCCATACGAAAACGCATCCGTGAGGGGTGGCGTTTGGCGGGTGGCGTGCCGCCCATTTTCTCGAATGTATCCATCACTGAAATAGGCTTGTAATTCACAGTTGCCCCATGTTTGGCGACCACGTCGTTAAAGCGATCGATCGCAAGGTAGCTCCAGGGGGAAAGCAGGAAATGGTAATAGTCGATGACTTTGCTCATGGGAATACTCTACAGCTAATGTCGTTGGAGAAGATATTGTATCTGGTTTTAGCATCGACTTGAATGATCCATTGGTCTAGTCCGAATTGATCATCTTTACGTGATAGTGGTCATTGTTCTCTTTGATGAAATAGCCTTTGTTATTGTGAGGGATGTTTTGTTTCGATTTTCGAAAAACGAAAGCTTTGCTCTTTCGTTTTCGTTTTGCAGGGCTTAAACTAAATTTAAAGGTGCAGATTATAAATGAATTCTGGAGAGATCGAGATGGATACCCTTAATGCCAGACAGCGTGAAATCGTTGGACTTGCCCGTGAAGAAGGCCGTGTTTTAGTCGAGGAACTGGCTTCTAGGTTTGATGTGTCTCTCCAGACTATTCGTAAAGATCTCAATGAAATATGCGCCCGCGCGATCCTCAAAAGAATCCATGGTGGAGCTGTATTTGCCGCGGGTGTTGAGAATCTCCGCTATGATGCGCGAAGAATGATTGCCCAGGATGAAAAGCGTGGAATAGGGTCTGCCGCGGCCGATTTAGTACCGGATAATTGTTCTTTGTTTATCAATATTGGCACCACGACAGAAGAAGTTGCACAGTGTTTGTTACGTAAAAAAGATCTTCTGGTTATTACGAATAACATTAATGTTGCCAATATATTACGCCCAGCACCTTCCATTGATGTGATTATCGCGGGTGGCATGGTCCGCCGTTCAGATGGCGGGGTAGTGGGAGAAACGGCCGTAGATTTCATCAAACAGTTCAAAGTTGATTTCGCTATTATCGGTACTTCAGCCGTTGACGAGGATGGCTCTCTGCTTGATTTCGATTTACGAGAAGCAAAGGTCGCTCAGGCGATTATTGAAAACGCACATCACGTCATACTTTGCGCGGATAAGATGAAATTAAAACGGACTGCTCCAGTAAGAGTCGCCGAGTTTAATCAAATTAATACTTTTGTTACAGACAGTTTAGAATCAGAAAATCTTCGTAAAATCTGTATAGATCAAGGGGTTCGCCTTATTGAGGCTGAACTGTCATAAAAACATCATAAAAGTTTTCGCTTGCGATACCTTGAATCTTCGAATAGCGTTCAAACCGAAACTAAAAGGAAACTAGTTTCGAAAGATTCGAAAATTGTAGTGCCAGCTATATAAATGAGCATTGCGTCGAGGAGGTATTGTGGGCGGTCAAACTTATGACCTAGTCATCGTTGGTGGTGGCGTTAACGGATGCGGCATTGCAAGAGATGCTGTTGGTCGTGGATTATCAGTATGCATTGTAGAGCAGAACGATTTAGCGAGCGCTACAAGTTCGGCCAGTACAAAGTTGATCCATGGTGGGTTGCGCTACCTAGAACATTATGAATTTCGGTTAGTACGCGAAGCCTTGATTGAGCGCGAAACGCTCTGGGAAATGGCGCCACACATTATCTGGCCGCTCCGGTTTGTTCTTCCGCATAATAAATCACAACGCCCAGGTTGGTTGATACGTATTGGCCTTTTCCTTTATGACAACTTGGGTGGTCGTAAAAAATTACCCGCGAGTAATGGTCTCAATTTAATTAAAGATGCTGCGGGAGAACCTTTGAAAGAAGGTTTTACGAAGGGTTTTGAATATTCAGATTGCTGGGTTGATGATGCGCGTCTCGTTGCTCTCAACGCAATCGATGCCAGAGATAAAGGCGCAGACATTTATTGTCGTACCCGTTGTGTAGATGCAACGGTTAAGGACGGTATGTGGAACCTTACCTGTGAAAACAGGGATAGTGGTGAAAAACAAAAAATCCGGGGCAAGGTTTTGGTCAACGCTTCTGGTCCGTGGGTTTCGAAATTCCTAAACGAAGAAATGGAAAGTTCTTCGCACCATTCTATTCGAATGGTAAAGGGCAGCCACATCGTGGTGCCAAAGTTGTTTGATCATGACCGGTGTTACATTTTCCAAAATGATGACAAGCGCATTGTCTTTGCCATTCCATATGAAAAAGACTTTACCCTGATCGGTACGACGGATGAAGATTTCCAGGGCGACCCAGCGAATGTTGCAATTTCTCAAGATGAAATTGAATACCTCTGTCGCCTTTCTAACAGTTATTTCAAGACATCGATCTCTTCCAATCAGGTCGTTCATACCTATTCAGGCGTTCGCCCGCTTTATGATGATGGCGCAAGCCAGGCTCAAGAAGCAACCCGCGACTATGTGCTTAAGGTTGATGAACTCGATGGCGCACCTGCATTAAATATATTTGGCGGAAAAATCACCACCTATCGACGCCTTGCAGAATCTGCGTTGGAAAAGTTATCTAAATATTTCCCTGAAATGGGAGAGACTTGGACCAAAGGTGCGACCTTGCCAGGGGGCGATTTCCCTTGTGATAAGGCCGCAGATCAAGTTTCAAAGTTGTTAAAAGAATACCCGTTTATAGAGAAAAACCATGCAGAAAGATTGATTCGTAGTTATGGTACGCGCTTCTCTCTTCTGCTTGGTAACTCGACGTCATCCAAAGATTTAGGTCGGAATTTCGGAGCCGATCTTTATGAAATCGAAGTCCGTTATCTGATGACCCATGAATGGGCGCAGAAAGCGGAAGATGTGCTTTGGCGGCGGAGTAAATTAGGGTTGCGAATTAAGGCAGCAGATAAAGAGGCGTTGTCCGAATGGATGGCGTCGGAAACAAAGTTACTGGCACAAGCCAGTTAGATAAAAAATTAATAAGCAGAATCAACAAAAGTTGAATTCGTGTGGGGTTTGAATGACGTTAACTCTTGAAAATGTCTGGAGAACGGTCGGAGATGAGGTCCATATCGCTGAAGCTAATCTTAGCTTAGAGCGGGGTACTCTCAACACTCTTTTAGGACCGACACTCGCAGGCAAAACCAGTTTGATGCGACTGATGGCAGGCTTGGACAAGCCGACCAAAGGCCGTGTCTTGTTTGATGGTCAGGATGTAACAGGGGTCCGAGTACAGGATCGTAGTGTTGCAATGGTCTATCAGCAATTTATCAACTATCCAGCTTTGACAGTGTACGAGAACATTGCTTCTCCATTGCGCATAGCGCGTACGCCTGCTGCTGAAATAGATCGCAAGGTCCGTGAAGCCGCTGCAATGATGAAGCTTGAGCCTATGCTTGATCGAACACCTCTGGAGCTATCCGGTGGTCAGCAGCAACGTACAGCTTTGGCGCGTGCATTGGTAAAAGGGGCGGACCTCGTTCTCCTTGATGAGCCTCTCGCCAACCTGGACTACAAATTACGTGAAGAACTACGCGAAGAACTACCGCGTGTATTTGCAGAATCTGGTGCTGTGTTTGTTTACGCAACTACGGAACCAACCGAAGCGCTGCTTCTTGGTGGAAATACCGCAACTCTGAATGAAGGACGCGTAACGCAGTTTGGATCAACATTGGATATCTATCGTAATCCTGGCGATCTTCTGACGGCTGATGTGTTCTCTGATCCGCCGATGAATACTCTGCCTGTATCTATACGTGATGGTGTGGTTAGCCATGGAGAGAAATTGTCTGCACCCGCATCAGGTGTGCTCTCTGCGGTATCAGACGGTGATTACACCTTGGGCTTCCGCCCAAATCACCTGTACCTGCACAAGCATAGTGACAATATGATTCCTTTCAGTACCCGCGTTGCAGTAACTGAAATTACAGGGTCAGAAAGCTTTGTCCACGTTGATTTTTCTGGTCAGCGCTGGGTGAGCCTGACGCATGGTGTTCGGGATGTTGATATCGATAGCACCATTGATGTTTATCTGGAGCCATCCAAGTGCTTCGTTTTTGATACCTCCGGCAAGCTTCTGGCGGGCCCTTGGTCATCAGTTGGGGAGCAAGGCTAATGGCTAAAATTGAACTCAATGGACTTGCGCATTCATATATGCCTCAGGTTCAAGAAGCTCAAGATTTTGCTCTTAAAGAGCTTAATCATGTGTGGGAAGATGGTGGAGCCTATGCGCTCCTCGGGCCTTCTGGCTGTGGCAAAACCACACTTTTGAACATTATTTCAGGTTTGTTGATCCCAACACACGGCGAAATTCTATTTGACGGTAATGCTGTTACCAAAAAAGCGACTGAAGACCGAAATATTGCTCAGGTTTTCCAATTTCCTGTCGTCTATGACACCATGTCTGTATACGACAATTTGGCCTTCCCGCTCCGTAATCGTGGCGTTGGTGCAAGTGAAGTTGACGGACGTGTTCGTGAGATTGCTGAGCTACTTGAACTCGGCGATAGCCTCAAGAATAAAGCCAGTGGTCTTACCGCAGATGCCAAACAGAAAATATCTCTTGGCCGCGGTCTGGTCCGCGCTGATGTGTCCGCGATCCTGTTTGATGAACCTCTAACGGTGATTGATCCACATCTTAAATGGCAATTGCGTTCTCAGCTTAAACATCTCCACAAGCGCTTTAACTACACCATGGTGTACGTAACACACGATCAAACTGAGGCACTGACCTTTGCTGATAAAGTCGTGGTTATGTATGACGGTGCAGTGGTCCAGATGGGCACACCTGAAGAGTTGTTTGAGCGTCCAAAGCATACTTTTGTGGGCTATTTCATCGGCTCTCCTGGCATGAACGTGGTGCCTTGTCATATCGATGGCGATAAAGCCATGGTTGCAGGACACGCTTTCTCTATGGAGCAAGGTTTCTCTAAAGTGCCAGAGGGTGCTTCTTTGGAGGTTGGCATTCGTCCCGAATTCCTATCGCTTTCGCGCGATGGTGATGGACCTGCTGTGTCGATCCAAAAAGTGGAAGATCTTGGCCGCTTCAGAGTGGCGAGTGTTCGCTTAGAAGATCACGAGTTCAAAGTCATGGTCGGAGAAGATCAGGAAGTCCCTACAGATGGGGCTCGGCTTATCGTGGATCCTACGCATGTGAATTTATATGCCAACAGTCATTTGGTAGAGGAGGCCTGATCATGAATAAATGGTCTGACAACCGTGCCTGGTGGCTCGTAATGCCCGTAGTTTTGATCGTTGCGTTCTCTGCTGTTATCCCTTTGATGACAGTTGTGAACTATGCCTTTCAAGACACGTTTGGTAATAATGAGTTTTACTGGGCAGGCCTTGAGTGGTTTAGGGATATTCTGCGATCTGAGCGGTTTCATGGAGCCATGGGGCGCCAGTTCCTGTTTTCTTTCATCATTCTATCAATAGAGATACCGCTTGGTATTGGTATTGCGCTGGCAATGCCACGCAAAGGGTTTTGGGTTCCTTTCTGTTTGATCCTTATGGCCTTGCCTCTGCTCATTCCATGGAATGTGGTTGGTACAATTTGGCAAATCTTTGGCCGTATTGATATTGGTTTATTAGGGGCGACACTCGATAGTCTTGGTATTGATTACAATTACACTCAAAATACTATTGATGCTTGGGTAACCCTTGTTGTTATGGATGTATGGCACTGGACTTCGCTTGTGGTCTTGCTTTGTTACGCAGGTCTTCAGTCAATTCCTGATGCTTACTATCAGGCCGCAAGAATTGACGGCGCCAGCAAATGGGCAACTTTCCGCTATATCCAGTTACCAAAAATGAACCGGGTCCTTCTCATTGCAGTTCTACTGAGATTTATGGACAGCTTCATGATCTATACCGAACCATTTGTGGTGACCGGTGGTGGTCCAGGTAATGACACCACGTTCCTTTCGATTGATTTGGTACAGATGGCGATCGGTCAGTTTGATCTTGGTCCAGCTGCGGCAATGTCCTTGATCTACTTCCTTATTATTCTGCTCTTCAGCTGGGTTTTCTTTACAGTTATGAGCTATCTAGACAGAGCGGAGAACTAAGTTATGAAAACTAAAGCTCTCGTCACCGTTCTTTACATTGTCTTCTTGTTGTTGCCGATTTATTGGCTCTTAAACATGTCTTTGAAGACAAACGAAGAAATTCTAAGCACGTTCAGTTTGTGGCCACAGGATCTGACATTTGCCAATTACATTGTCATCTTTACAGATCCAAGTTGGTATAATGGGTACATCAACTCCACCATCTATGTGGTGTTAAACACCATCATCACCCTATTGGTGGCATTACCCGCAGCCTATGCTTTCTCGCGCTATAACTTTATGGGCGACAAACATCTGTTTTTCTGGCTGCTTACCAACCGTATGGCTCCGCCCGCTGTCTTTGCTCTACCGTTTTTTCAGCTCTATTCTTCTGTAGGTCTGTTTGATACCCATATAGCTGTGGCACTGGCGCACTGTCTGTTTAACATTCCGTTGGCGGTATGGATCCTCGAAGGCTTTATGTCCGGCGTGCCACGTGAGATTGATGAAACGGCCTATATTGATGGCTATTCCTTTCCGCGTTTCTTCACCCGGATATTTACACCCATGATTTCCTCTGGGATCGGTGTCGCAGCGTTCTTCTGCTTTATGTTTTCTTGGGTCGAGCTCTTGCTTGCAAGAACCCTGACATCAGTCGATGCAAAGTCCATCAGTGCAACGATGACCCGAACAGTTTCGGCCTCTGGTCTTGATTGGGGTGTGTTGGCTGCTGCAGGGATCTTGACCATTATCCCAGGAATACTGGTGATTTATTTTGTTCGTAACTACATCGCCAAGGGCTTTGCCCTCGGCCGGGTATAAGGAGTCCGTATCATGGAATTGAACTGGATGGCCTGGACTTGGCCAACGGCGACTTTCTTTCTCATTATCGCAACAACACTTGTTGTGATGACAGTATTGGCAATCAAATTTCCGGAAAGAGAACGGGTTGGAATTCTTCATATTCCAACCACACGCGGGGATCGACTGTTCATTACTTTGCTTGGTAGCGCTTTTATTCACCTAGGCTGGCTTTTCTTTTTGGATATCCAGCTCTGGTGGGCCCTCGTCGTAAGTGCTGCCTATGCATTCATCGTTTTTCGGTGGGTGTGAGGCTTAGAGGGCAATGTGTGGGGTAGCGAGAAGAACCTTCTCGTATACTGATTAAATAAACAGGGAGATATAATAATGAAGTCCCGTTATCTTGGTGGCGCGCTTACAGCCGTTGCTTTAGTCCTCTCAGCTGGAGCAGCTCAAGCGGATTCCGCTGCTGCAAAAACCTGGGTCGACAATGAATTTCAGCCTTCGACACTGTCTAAAGCTGAACAGATGAGCGAAATGGAGTGGTTTGCAAAAGCTGCTGAGCCTTTCAAAGGCATGGAAATCAATGTGGTTTCCGAAACCATTACAACGCATGAGTACGAATCAAAGACTCTTGCCAAAGCATTCTATGAAATCACTGGTATCAAGGTTAATCATGACCTGATCGGTGAGGGCGATGTTGTTGAAAAACTGCAGACTCAAATGCAGTCCGGCAAAAACATCTATGATGCTTACATCAACGATTCTGATCTGATTGGTACGCACTACCGTTATCAGCAGGTTGTTCCTCTTACGGATTGGATTGCTGGTGAAGGTGCTGACGTAAGTAACCCTGATCTCGACATTGGCGATTTCATCGGTACATCGTTTACAACTGGCCCAGACGGCAAGCTCTATCAGCTTCCTGACCAACAGTTCGCAAACCTTTATTGGTTCCGTTATGATTGGTTCTCCGATCCTGATATCAAAGCTAAATTTAAAGCTAAATACGGCTACGATCTTGGTGTTCCAGTAAACTGGTCTGCCTATGAAGATATTGCTGATTTCTTCACAAATGACGTGAAAGAAATCGACGGTAAGCCTGTATACGGTCACATGGATTATGGTAAAAAAGATCCATCACTTGGCTGGCGTTTTACTGATGCTTGGCTCTCCATGGCTGGTGCCGGCGACAAACACATTCCAAACGGTATCCCGGTTGATGAATGGGGCATTCGTATGGAAGGCTGTAGCCCAGTCGGGTCTTCTGTTTCCCGTGGTGGCGCGACAAACGGTCCAGCTGCTGTTTACTCCGTATCCAAGTATGTTGATTGGTTGAAAGCCTATGCTCCTCCATCAGCACCAGGGATGACTTTTGGTGAAGCTGGTCCAGTTCCTGCACAGGGCGCAATTGCTCAACAGATTTTCTGGTACACAGCCTTTACAGCTGACATGGTCAAAGAAGGCCTTCCTGTTGTGAACGAAGATGGTTCACCTAAATGGCGTATGGCACCTTCCCCACACGGTCCTTATTGGGAAGAAGGTCAGAAGCTTGGTTATCAGGATGCTGGTTCATGGACTCTTATGAAATCCACACCAGTTGATCGTCGTAAAGCTGCTTGGCTCTATGCTCAGTTCACTGTTGCTAAAACTGTTTCTCTGAAGAAAAGTCACGTTGGTCTAACTTTCGTACGCGAAAGTGACATTCAGCACGCTTCCTTCACAGAACGTGCTCCTAAACTTGGTGGTTTGATCGAATTCTATCGTTCACCAGCACGTCTACAGTGGACTCCAACAGGTATCAACGTTCCTGATTATCCAAAGCTGGCTCAGCTTTGGTGGCAGAATATTGGTGATGCGAGCTCTGGTGCTAAAACACCTCAAGAAGCTATGGATTCACTCGCAGCTGCTCAGGATAAAGTCATGGGTCGTCTAGAACGCGCAGGCGTTCAGGGGGCATGTGGTCCTAAGTTGAACGAAGAGAAAGAAGCCAGCTACTGGCTGAACCAACCTGGTTCTCCGAAAGCCAAATTGGCTAACGAAAAACCACAAGGCGTTACAGTTGATTATGACGAGCTGGTTGCCAGCTGGAACTAATCGATTACTAAGCTTTTCCCTTTAAGTAAGGGGTGAGGTAGAGGGGCGGAGGATTATTCCTCCGGCCCTTTTTTTATGTTTAAAGGAGCAAAACACATAACTTGACTTTTCTTTCTATTTCACCTATTTCTGTAATGACAGAAATTTCGGAAATGAATTATGAAACTTACACCTGCCATGGAACGATACGTCTTACATTGGGGAGAAATGGGTTCTCGCTGGGGGGTAAACCGGTCTGTGTCCCAGATTCATGCTCTGTTGTATTTAGCTGCAAAACCATTGCATGCAGAAGAAATTTCCGAAACCCTGAACATTGCTAGATCCAACGTCAGTACAAGTTTGAAAGAATTGCAGGGATGGGAGCTTATCCATCTCCACCACGTTCTTGGAGACCGGAGAGATCACTTCGAAGCAACCCATGATTTGTGGGAAATGTTGCTAACTATAGCCAATGCGCGAAAGCAGCGTGAGATTGCCCCGACACTCTCTACTTTGCGTAAATGTGTGCTTGATGGTTCAGAAGAAAGTGACATACCAGCGGAAAGTTTGAAACGCATGCAAGACATGCTTGATTTTATTACGAACCTAACGACCTGGTATGAACAGATAAGCCGATTGCCGACAAAGACCTTGATAAAAATCATGATGCTTGGTGCAAAGGTCGCAAAATTCGTCGGTAAATAATCTAAAGGCGGGCAGAGTGTTCGCCTTTTTTGTGGGAGGTAGTTTCTGTTTAGACAGAAATTACAGAAATTAAGGAAGAAAGATGCAAAATGTCGTTCAGCATAAAAAGCCTTCTCCTGTTACTCCGGCCGTATTTTTAGCATCCTGCCCTCTCGTTCGTTTTAAACCTAACGATGAGGATGATGACCCCTTACACATTCGAGCCTTACTCGGTGATGCCGCATGGTTGCGGTTACGACCAGCCATTCGAAAGCGCTTTGGTCGTGATGCCAAACTAGGTGGTACACATATCTACCGCGGAAAAATGGACAAGGTTGAGGCCACAATCCTTGGGTTAATCATGGCCCAGATGGGCCGTTTGATCGGGACGCCAATGGCCTGGTCCAGAGGAGAAAATGTACCGTGTGATGTGATCACTTATGACGATCCTGAGCGTGAAGGCGGAGTTGTATGGGCACGTTGCTATTCTTTTGCGCCAGACAAAATACAAGTCGCGAAAACCACAAAATTGGTCAGCAAAAAGGAAGGGCTACTGGAGTGTTTTGGAAAGCACTTTGGCATGAAGCTTAAGCTGACAGAAGAAGGCGGTGCGCTTCATTTCATTTCTACAAGTTTTTATCTGCAAATGTTTGGCAAGCGTATTGCTCTGCCGCGGTTTCTTAGTCCTGGTACCTTGCATGTCACGCACCGGGATATTGGAGAGAACTGGTTTCAATTTATGTTAGAGGTCTGCCATCCCCTGTTCGGTCAACTTGCCTTTCAAGATGGTTATTTTAAAGAAGAGGAGATGAAAAATGCTACTCGTGCTTAGCTTACTTGTTGCCCAAGGAGTAATGGGCGCATTTGATAACTTCTGGCACCACGAAATAACCGAAGCTCTTCCCTCCAAACCCAGTGCACGAAAAGAATTAATGCTCCATAGCGCTAGAGAGTTTATCTACGCGGTTCTTTTTATCATGTTGGGTTGGGCGACTTGGCATGGCTTGTTTGGCATATTCACTATGATCTTATTGGTGGTCGAAGTAGGTATTACCTTGTGGGATTTTATTGAAGAAGACATGACCCGAAAGCTACCGCCCTTAGAACGGGTGTTACATACCGTTTTGGCGATGAACTACGGCGCTGTCTTGATCTTACTCTTACCCATCCTGTGGGGGTGGAGTTTGGATGCAAGCGTTATTAAGCCAGCAGATTATGGCGTTCTTTCATGGGTAATGACCCTCTATGGTGTCGGGGTCTTTTTCTGGGGCGTGAGAGATCTCTACGCTGTGATCAAGCTTGGGCCATTGCAGACCTCTGAGTATGTAAGAGATCCAATCTTCGTGGGAGAAAAGGAAACTCCAAAGACCGTACTGATAACAGGGGCAACGGGATTTATAGGTAAAGCCTTGACCCGTGATCTGCTTTCGCGTGGAGAAAGCGTGATTGTTCTCTCTAGAGACAAGACCAAAGTCGAAGATGCCTTTGGATATCATGTGAAGGTGGTGGAGAAATTAGATGAAATTTCCAATGATTGTAAGATTAATCGCATTGTAAATCTCGCGGGAGAGGCGGTGATCGGTCTTCCTTGGAATAAAGCCCGCCGAGAACGCATCTGTGGTAGTCGGGTAGGTACAACGCGCTCAATAATCACCCTTATTGCCAGATTAGAAGAAAAGCCGGAGGTGCTGATAAGCGCTTCCGCTGTCGGATATTATGGTGATGGTGGAGAAAAGTTGCTCAATGAAAACAGTGAAGGGCAACCAGTCTTCATGTCAGAATTTTGCCAGCAATGGGAAAGTGAGGCCCAAAAGGCTGCACAACATGGCGTAAGGGTATCCATTATACGTATGGGCATTGTACTCGGACGCGATGGTGGCGCCTTACCAGGTCTAGTGGCACCCATACGTTTCGGGGTGGGAACGATAATGGGAAATGGAAAACAGTGGATGCCTTGGATTCACTTAAAAGACGTGCTTGGTTTGATCGATTTTATACTCAAAAACTCCGAGGCCGGTGGTGTTATTAACGCCACGGCTCCCACTGCCGTTCGACACGAAAATTTTATGGGCGATCTTGCTAAAGTACTTCATCGCTCAATTTTGTTATCTGTTCCCGCATTTATCCTCAAAAAAATACTTGGAGATATGTCTGGAATCTTCCTTGAGGGGCAGAAGATCTCTCCTTCCAGGGCGATTGAGTTGGGCTACAGATTTCATTATCCGACCCTTAACGGGGCACTTGAAAATTTGTTTCCAGATCAACAAAAACGAACTGTGGCAGTTGTGACATAAAAGATAATTTAATCTTGTGGTGGGGTTAAGAAAGCAAGGACAAGATTGAAGAGTTTCTTCGGTCTTGTCCTAGCTGATATTAGTTCTTCGGAGGTGAAATTTTCTGGGCGAGTGAAACGGTGAATATTCCAAATTCATCAACTTTCATATCGATTTTTTTGAATCCGGCTGCCTCTACGAGTTGATCCATTTCCTGTTGAGTTCGACGCCTCATGACCCATCTTTCACCATTTCTGTGGCTGGTGAGGACATGGGCAATGAATTCCAACTGAGGATGCCAAGGTTGGTTGGTATAGATTAGATAGCCATCCTTTTCAATTTTAGCCGCCAGACCCTTTAGGCTATTGAGAACGGGCTCGTTCTCTGGGAAAAGTTCGTAGAGACCAGAAATAATACCGATATTCGGTTTGTTATCGATCTCTGCGAGAGAGGCACTGTCAAAGGCGTCGCCTTGTTTGAAGGTGATTTTATCAAGCCCAAGGGCCGTGGCTCGGCCGGCACCAGCAGCGACATTTTCGTCACTGAAGTCACGAAGTAATGCAGAAATATCGTCATGAGGTTGGTTTTTTATGGCATCAAGAATATAGCGACCATGGCCGGTAGCGAGCTCGGTAATACGAATATCTGTTTTGTCATGCCTCAAACGGGTGAACGCGTCGTTCAAAAGCAGTTCAAGGTTTTCTTTTCGTCGCCTGATGCCTTTCCACCCCGGACTATCGAGAAAGGCTTTATCCATCAATCTACCCACTAAACTCAGCCCTTTGGGTTTATTTTGATAGACGTAGTCGAGCATAACGCCGGAATCAAATCCTTCACTCCACCCGAGCTGGATACCATCACTTAATTTACCAATGGTTTTCATTAGAAACCGTGTGATGGCAAATTGAAGTCCTTTGGGGGAAAGAAGAGGAAGTGAGCGTTTTACTTGCTCATACTCGTCTTTGGTATAGCCAGTTTTGTCTGCGTTGAGAAAATCAGGGCGTTCCACCTTTCTGGCAAAAACATCGGAGATAAACATCCTCGCCTTACTGATGGGAAGATGATTGTCCTTCTCATTAAAGGTATCATGTAAGAAGCCGGGGAAGGTCTGCATTTCTTTTCGGAGATTTTTAAAGCCGTTGTAGAATTGGCGTTGCGCGGATTGTTTGACAACAAAATCTGCACCAGAGGAAAGGATAAGCACTGGAGGTGTTATTGCTCCAGCATCAGCAATAAGCCTTGTTCCTGCATCATGGACGCCGAGCAGAATATTGACCGCAATCTTAGGTGTAATCAGAGGGTCGTTATCATAGGAATGTTGCTTGGCAATGTCGTGGGTTAAGAGTTTCCCTTTGACATAACTAGAGATGAAAAATTTTCCTTTAATCTTCTCAAGTAGTCTTAATCCGGGGATGGCAAAGGGGACGTAGAGCCGAATTCTTAAGGCAGGGCTGCCGAGTACAAGCCCTCTTATTGGAGGAGCATAATCATGGACCCAAGTACTGACGAGAACACTGCCAACACTGTGGGCCATAATAATAATGTTCTCGTAAGGAATTTCATATTTATCCGAGATATGACGTACAAAGCTATCAACGTCTTTGACCAAAGTACTAAAGTCATCTGCGTAGCCACGTTCTCCTGGTGATTTGCCATGACCGCGTGCGTCCCAAGCGAAAAAGTTCATACTTGGCATATTGAGTTTTTCGATAACATCTTGCCATCGGCCCGAGTGTTCGTGCCCGCGATGAAAAAGGATAACTGCTTTTGCTGATTTCTTTTTTGGCTGCCACGATCTGTAAAACAGTTCGGTGTCATCCCAACTTTTCATCGTGTGCTCAAAGACAGTTTGCATTTATCACCCCCAGATTAGAAATGCACTGATAAGAAGAAGTATATATAAGGTTGGCAATCATAAATAAAACAAACAATAAATGTAAATGAACAGAATTTAGCCTACCGGCTTAGTTGTAGGAATTGGGAAGAACGGTGAAAATAGTGTTTGATGCCAGACCAGAAGCCAGTCCGCTGTTTAAGGAAAAATTACTTTGGATGCTGATCCTGGGTTTGTTGTTCTTTCTGGTATATGGATCAACAAATTACATTAGCTCGCTTACGGCCCCTCACCTCAGTTTCTATTGGGAGTGGGAAAATTCGATCCCTTTCGTGCCAGAGTTAATATTACCCTATATGTCTTCGGACATTGTATTTGTCGTCGCTTTTTTTACTTGCACCTCTCGTCAGGAAATCCAAAAATTGGGGCTGCGTTACGGC
This sequence comes from uncultured Rhodospirillales bacterium, assembly GCA_913060675.1. Classification (GTDB taxonomy): domain Bacteria; phylum Pseudomonadota; class Alphaproteobacteria; order Kiloniellales; family Kiloniellaceae; genus Kiloniella. Next base: position 14,389 of record CAJXUS010000015.1, on the reverse strand, counting down.
TTTGCAATAGCTTTCTCGGCGATCATATTTCTTTGTTTTCCATTACAATTTTCTTTTATCCGCCCTTCCGTTGAAGGTTGGCCAACCATAATGTTTGACTGGCTGAGTCTGGATCAACCTTATAATCAGTTACCTTCCCTTCATATTTCTCTTGGGTATTTAGCATGGAAAAGTATTAGCGCTCGGCTGAAAGGGTTGGCTTATATAGCGCTTACGGCTTGGTTCATCCTGATTGCTCTTTCTACTGTGATGGTCTTTCAGCACCACTTCATTGATATTCTCGGTGGAGTAGGGGTCATATTGCTGATTTATCGCGTTATCCCGGAGGGTAATCGCAAGAGCTGGATCCCGCTTCGTTTTGTGACACCAAGACATTTACATATGGGGTTTCGTTATTTGGTCCTTACTACTATCTTTGTTGTCTTGGCTTTTAATGCGGGCAAGTTGGGTTTTTTGTTCGGATGGATCGCCCTTACACTTTTTTACGTAACAGGTAGTTACGTTCTTGGAGTTACAAACTTTCTTTATAAAAAACGAACTGGTTATCCCGTCCTGATAAAGCTTTTGTTCTGGCCTTATTTATTGGGATGTTGGCTGAATTGGTGCTTTTGGAAGCGGCGCATTCCCCTTATGGCCGAGGTTCAACAAGGTATCTGGGTGGGGGCAAAACCAAGTGTATCGGATTGGCCTGCCATTCAGGAAAAGGGCATAACGACAGCCTTAGATCTGGTTCCTGAACTGAGCTCAGATGTACCTGAAGGCGTGGATTGGAACCATTTCCCACTTCTTGATATTGCTATTCCTGATCCAAAAACTTTGGATTATCTTGCGGAACATATTGAAACTGCTTTGGAAAAGGGGGGCGTGTACGTGCACTGTGCGCTTGGAATGTCTCGAAGTGTACTCGCGGTGTGTGCTTATTTAATCAAGCAAGGGCATAGTATAGAATACGCTTTGAGGAAGGTTGACCTTTGTCGTCCCGAACGTGTAACGCGCCCTTATATTCCAATATCTCTTGAGCTCTATCAGGAGTATTTGCATTCAAAATTAAAGTAGCAATCAACGCGGATGTAATACCACCGGCTCTTAATAGTTAGCAAGAATAGTCAGGTTTTTATAAATACGATCGCCTAGGGTGCTTTTAACGAAGAGGAGTGACCCAAATTTATGTCGTTAACATCTGTGACATCTATTAAATCGGTGACGCGTAAAGATTATGAACGTCGTCTTCAGCGGGTAATGCGGTATGTTCGACAAAACCTTGATCAAGAATTGGATCTGGCTCAATTAGCTGATATTGCGCACTTTTCTCCCTATCATTTTCATCGAATTTTCCGTGGCATGGTTGGAGAAAGTCTTGCAAGCCATGTGAAGCGGTTGCGTATGGAAAGGGCGGCAAGTGATTTGCTTTATTCCCGGCAATCAGTGACGGACACGGCATTTGATGCAGGATTTGAAACGCCAGAATCGTTCAGCCGTGCGTTCAAAAGATCATTTGGTGTGACCCCTCGTCGTTATCGGCAGGAAAGTGGGCTTTGCTTTCCTGATAAAGCGCCCAAAGGGCTTTGGACCACAGCGATGGATTTTAAATTTGATCGCTTGTGGGATGATAAGGAGAGATCCATGAATCTAAATGTTCAGATAGAAACTCATGACAAAATGCACATTGCTTTTGTCCGCCATCAAGGACCCTATGAAGAGGTAGAACCTGTTTTTGATAAGCTGTATGAACTCGCGGAGAAAGCCAATATATTAAACGATGAAGCCGCGATCATTATGCTCTCTCATGATGATCCAAATATTACTGAAAGCAAATATTTGAGGGCAGACGCCGGGGTCGTGATACCGAATCTGACTTGTGAGGTCGGCGAAATGCAAAAGCAAACGATAGAAGCAGGTCAATTTGCCGTAGCTCATTTTAAGGGGCCGTATGACCATCTGGATGAGGCCTACGATTGGATCTACGGAGGCTGGCTTCCTGATTCAGGGCGTGAAGCCGCAGAAGGTCCTGCAATTGAAATTTACCACAACGACCCAATGGAGTTTGTGGTGGCTGAACTCTTAACAGAAATCCGCATTCCTCTGGTGGCAAGAGCATGAAGTCATTGCTTAAAAATAACCTCCCAGTAAATTTTTGCCTCACCGATACCCTAAAGATGGGAAGTCTGATTTCTTTGATGACGATAGGTATGGTCTCGTATGGGTATGCTACTGAGGAAAGTTATCTTATTGTAAATGCGAATGTTTACACGGTTGATCGGGATCTGCGTTGGGCCGAGGCGGTCTTGGTTGAAATGGGGAAGATTACGGCGGTTGGTTCGGAAGGAGATCTCTTAAAACAGGCAAATCAAAAATACGATGTCATTGATCTTGGCGGAAGATTGCTTATGCCAGGTTTTCAGGATCCACATCTCCATGCGCTTGAAGCTGGCATAAATGAGACCGCCTGTTTTCTTCCCGCTGAAGGGAGTGCAAATACTTACCGTGAAGAAATTGGGTACTGCCTAGAAGAGCAAAGTCAATCGGCTTGGTTTATCGGTGCTGGAGTATCCATGCCAGCACTGTTGGAGGTGCTTAAGTCTCCTGCGGCGTTTTTGGATCAGCTAATACCAGACCGCCCAGCGGTAATCCTGGACAATCTGGGCCATGGGGCTTGGGCGAACACACAAGCCCTACAGGCGGTTGGATATACCGACCTTTGGAGAGATCCTCCGGGAGGCATTCTCGATCGAGATCCTATCAGTGGGCGTTTAACGGGTGTTGTTTTTGAAAATGCGCAGCAGAGATTGCGAAATGCAGCTCTTCCGCCCACAAAAGAGAATGTTGATTTCGCCTATAATAGTCTGCTCAATGCGCTGGAAGTGCTGGCACAAAACGGCATTACGACGGTCAGTGATGCAGGTGGATATTGGCCCAGAGGCCATCAGGAAGCCTGGATACGAGCTGAGCAAGAAAATACCCTGACGGTCCGAGCGAGTAATGCGCTTTATCTCTATCCGGATCTTCCTTTTGATGAGCAGATTTCTCAATTTCGAAACCGTTATATGAACGATCCGAACAGTCTTTTGCGTTTTAATCAGGCAAAGATTTATATGGACGGGATTTTATCTCAAGCAACCGGGGCACTTTATGAACCTTATGAGCGGGGCCTGGATCTTCCTCCAGAGCTGCAAAGGGGTTTTCTTTATTTTGATCAGGATATCCTTGTTGAATATGTCGCAGAGTTAGAAAGATTGGGGTTTCAACTTCATTTCCATGCCACGGGAGATCGCGGCATTGGTCTTGCTCTTGATGCTTTGCAATATGCAAAAAAGATAAATTCGCAAGCTGATATGCGTCACCGTATAACTCACCTGTACCTCGTTGATGAGCGAGATATTCCAAGGTTCAAGCAGCTGGATGTTATAACGGATTTCCAATTGTCCCCCACTGCAACCGATCCGGAAACGAAACGGTATCTTGAGAGTTTTGTGGGGGAGCGTGCGGAGAGGCTTATGCCTGCTCGTAAGTTATATGACGCCGGCGTTGATTTGGTATTGAGCAGTGATTGGGACGCCGAAGAATTGTCTCCCTTGAAGAAAATTCAAGCCGTGCTAACTCAAAAAAATGGTGCTTTTGATGATATAGAGACTGTCATAGAAATGATGACAATTAATGTCGCGAGATTACTACATCATGAAGATAAAACCGGATCGATAGAGCCCGGTAAGTTGGCGGATTTTGTTATATTGGATCGTAATATTTTTGATATGCCGGCAAATCAAATAGGCAATACAGATGTACAAGCAACACTCCTTGGTGGAGAGGTTATTTACGATCCCGAGGGGCTATTTGATTAAGTTTTATTTTGTCTCAACGTGGGCTTTCAGTCGAGAGAAATTCAAATCAGATTGCTGACTGGGGTACAGATTAGGAGATGGGGAGTGATGGAGCGTGCTAACGATACCTGTCCTCTCTTGACCCTGGCTCTTGACCATGAGGGGTTGAAGGGCGATAAAGCGACCTCTAAATATTTGTATATCTAACCGCTATTGAACGGATCTTTCCCCATGAAGCGTATCTTCTCGGGCGTACAGCCTACAGGGAACCTACATCTTGGTAACTATCTCGGCGCTATTCGCAATTTTGTGCGCCTGCAGGACGACTATGAGTGCATTTTCTGCGTTGTGGATATGCATGCCATTACTGTCTGGCAAGATCCAAAACAATTGGTTGATAATACACGTGAAGTGGTTGCTTCTTACCTTGCAGCAGGTGTAGACCCCAAAAAACATATCATTTTCAACCAATCACAAGTTTCAGCGCACGCTGAACTCGGATGGATATTCAATTGCGTGTCTCGAATTGGCTGGCTCAACCGCATGACCCAATTCAAAGACAAAGCAGGTAAAAACCGTGAAAAGGCTTCGACGGGCCTTTACGTTTATCCAAACCTGATGGCCGCGGATATTTTGGCCTATAAAGCGACCCACGTACCCGTTGGCGAAGACCAAAAACAGCATCTTGAGCTGACACGTGATATTGCAATCAAATTTAACAATGATTTCAAAGTTGAACTCTTTCCTGTACCGGAACCTCTTATTTTTGGCGCAGCTACTCGGATCATGTCTTTGCGTGATGGCAGCAAGAAAATGAGTAAGTCAGACCCATCGGATTACAGTCGTATCACGATGATGGATGACGCAGAGACTGTTGCCAAAAAAATCAGGAAAGCGACCAGCGATCAGCACCTCATTCCAGGAGCTGAGATCTTGGATGAAAATGGTGCTCTTCCTGCCGAGATTCGTAAAGATCGGGCGGAGGCTTTCAACTTGCTTTCAATCTATGCTGCACTTCAAGATCAGGAACTATCCGACGTGTTGAGCGAGTTTGAAGGCAAAGGTTTCGCTGATTTTAAAAAATCACTTACCGAAGTTGCGGTATCCAAGTTGGGGCCAATGGGTGAGGAAATGAAACGCCTTATGGACGATAAATCTCATGTTGATGCTGTTCTAAAGGATGGTGCTGATCGTGCTGCAGCTCTCGCGGCACCGGTTATGAAAGAAGTTTTCGATGCGGTCGGTTTCCTCCGTCCATAAGGAGGCTAACTCCAGAATTGAAATACTCTGGTACCAAATGTGATTCTACTAAGGGCACTTAAATTGAGTTAGGTGCCTTTTTTGGTGGGTAATGTGAGAGGCCGTATCGGAAAACGACACATTTTAAAATTGAGTGGGATTAAAAAACCCTTAACCAAAAAGTTGAAATACAACAAAAAAATCGTACCTGCCCCCTTTTCCTTTTAGGCTAAGCAGGCTAGATTCTCTATGGAGTGAGCTAATATAGATTCACAAAAAAGGTTTACCGCCAAAACAGGGCCAAAATAGAGTAGAGCGTAGAGCCATATGCAAACCTGCTGCACTAACGGCTGATCGAGATGCAAGTATATCTGCCGATCGCTGAAATATCCGTAGACATCATACTCTTGCTTGCAATGGGAGGTGGCGTTGGTTTGTTATCGGGGATTTTTGGTGTAGGCGGTGGTTTCCTTATGACTCCCCTCTTGATATTTATTGGCGTTCCCCCTGCTGTCGCGGTTGCAACTCAAGCAAATAACGTAATTGCGGCCTCTGTTTCTGGTGTTTTTGCCCACTGGCGTCGGGGAAATGTTGACTTCCTCATGGGCTGGATTTTGCTCATAGGTGGATTTATCGGCTCCACAATAGGTGTCGGGCTTTTTACTTTCCTGAAAAGTTTAGGGCAAATCGATCTCGTTATTAATCTATCCTACGTTGTTTTTCTTGGTACCATCGGCTTACTGATGATGCTGGAAGGGCTTAAGGCCGTTTTTAGACGCCGAAGATCGGGTGGCGCGAGCCGGGGTAAGTTACACGAACACAATTGGTTTCATGGATTACCTTTAAAAATCCGCTTTCGGAAATCACGGTTATATATTTCAGCGCTACTTCCTTTGGCGATCGGTTTTTTTGTCGGTGTTCTCTCTGCGATTATGGGCGTTGGGGGTGGTTTTATTCTTGTTCCTGCTATGATCTATATGCTGGGAATGCCAACCGCGATGGTTATCGGGACATCGCTTTTTCAGATTATTTTTGTGGCGGCAAACGTCACCTTTTTGCAGGCAGCTCAGAACCAGACCGTAGATGTCGTCTTAGCGTTGGTACTCTTGGTTGGATCTGTGCTTGGTGCACAGCTCGGCACAAGGATTGGCGCTAAAATGCAAGGAGACTGGCTCCGTCTTCTCCTCGGGATCATGGTTGTCATGGTCTGCGGCAAACTCTTTCTCGACCTGCTTGTGACCCCTGCGGACCTCTATTCGTTAGAGGTGAAACTATGATCATGATCAGGGCGCGTTATCTCCTAAATTTGACATTAATTTTGAGTTTTGCCAGCTTGTTGTTGATCGCGGATACTAAGCCTGTGGGTGCTATTGAGGCTGATCTTTCAAGTCATCTGGTCGCGATAAGAGCTGATTTCTCTGGTGATCGGATTCAACTATACGGCAGCATTAATACTCCGGGTGAAGTGCTTGTTGTCATGCGCGGGCCGGATACAGACTTTAAAATGCTGAGAAAGAGTCGAGTTGCGGGTATTTGGATGAATACAGCGTCCATGACATTTGAAGATGTTCCAAGTTTTTATGCGATTGCTTCGACGGGGCCCTTGGATGAGATAACCTCTTCGGCGACCCGGGCCCTTAATAATATTGGGTTTAATAATATTGGGTTAGATCTTCCCATTATCAAAGCTGCGGGCTCTCTTGCTAAAGATTGGAAAGATTCTCTGATCCGAAACCTGATGCGGTCTGGAAATTATCAATTAGAGAGCGCAGAAGTTATATTTTTGGGGGAACATTTATTTAAAACGGAGTTTGAATTACCGTCGAGTGTACCTACAGGAACTTATTTTGTGAGCGTCTATCATCTGCGCAATGGACAGATAATCGATGCGCGAACCACCCCCCTTTCCGTTTCCAAGATTGGTCTCGAAGCTGAAATTTTTGACTATGCACATCAACATGGAGCGATGTATGGTATCATTGCTATATTCATTGCATTGATATCCGGCTGGATCGGTCATCTTGCTTTCCGTAAAGGGTAATACATTGAGTGATACTAGTACGACTGATCAGGTGGCTGACGAAAAGACATGTAGAGATCACGGTTCTAAAGATCGGATCTTTCTCGTTGTCGTTGATGACAGTGAGGAAATGCTTCAGGCAATGCGTTTTGCTTGTCGTCGGGCTTTGCATACAGGTGGGCGCGTGGCGTTATTGTATGTGATTGAGCCAGCTGAGTTTAACCACTGGGCAGCGGTCGGTGATTTAATGCAAGAAGAGGCGCGTGCAGAAGCTGAGCGACTTATGCAAAAACTGGGCGAAGAAGTTCTCGAATATTCCGGACAAATTCCAGTGCTTTATATGCGTGAAGGTGATCGCCGTGACGAGTTGGTTAAGCTTGTGAACGAAGACGATCAGATTTCAATTTTGGTATTGGGTGCAAGTTCAGGATCGGGCGGTCCGGGACCTCTCTTGACTGCCTTGATGGGCAAACACATCGGGAGATTAAGGGTTCCGATTACGGTCGTGCCAGACAACCTAGAGCCTGCTGAAATCGACGAAATAAGCTAGCCAAGGCCCCTGTTAATGTTTGACTTGTCACTTGGGGCTTGAATGTACCCCGCAAGATTACATATAAGAACAATAACCTCACACCAAATTAAATGAGCAAACAATGTTTATTCAGACAGAACAGACCCCAAATCCCGCTACTTTAAAATTCCTTCCGGGATGCCCTGTCTTGGATGGTGGAACAGCTTTCTTTGAAGCAAAAGAAGCTGCGGGCAATTCACCGCTTGCTCAACGCCTCTTCGATGTGGAAGGCGTTACCGGTGTCTTTTTTGGCGCTGACTTTATCACGATTACCAAATCTGAAGACAAAGAGTGGTATATCCTGAAGCCTTCTATTCTTGGTACTATTATGGAGCATTTCACTGCGGGTCGTCCTGTGATGGCTGATGGTGCGGAGAGCGTATCAGGTCATGCAGAAGCTGCAGATGGAGACGACAACGAAATTGTCTCTCAAATCAAAGAACTCCTGGATACAAGGGTTCGTCCTGCTGTGGCTCAAGATGGTGGAGATATTGTTTTTCACGGATTTGAAAACGGTGTCGTTTTCCTTCGCATGCAAGGGGCCTGTGCTGGGTGCCCAAGCTCAACAGCGACTTTGAAAATGGGTATTGAAAATATGCTGAGGCATTATATTCCCGAAGTCACTGAAGTGCGAGCCAGCGAATAAAGCCTTAAATTATTTCTTATAAAGAAATGATCTCAAGCGGGTCTCACAAATATAATACATTAAGTTTCATTACTCAGCTGTTGGCGTGGGTCGTGACGTTGGTGCTACCCGCTTATCTGGCCTATATCTTAATACCTGGGGGGCTTGAGCCTGTCGGGTCTGGTTGGGAAGATAAAAAGTCGCCGACTGAAGAGCAAATAACATTGAAGTCTCGTAAAGACTTGGAGTTATTGTTTGGTAAAGCGGGTTATCTTCTGCCAGAAGTAAGGGGCCAGAAACAAGATGTGCCCCGGCTTTTCCTCAGAGGTCTTCCTGAGGATTTAAGTGAAGAGAACAATATCCAGCTTAAAAAGAGTCTTTATATACGGACTGTTCTTCCGCTTATTCTCAGAGTTAATGAAACAATACATGAAGACAGGAGCAGAGTAATCGCCATTTCCGAAAGTTTGGATAATGGTCTTAGGGTGCCTGAAAGTGACATTAATTGGCTTACTGAGCTCTCCAAAAAATACGGCTTTTCATATAATGAGCCCAAAAAACTACTTCTTAGATTAGACGTTATTCCCGTAAGTCTTGCTTTGGCTCAGTCTATTCAGGAAAGTGGCTGGGGGACTTCGAGGTTTGCTCTTCATGGGAATGCATTGTTTGGTCAACGAACCTGGTCAAGTGAGGGTGATGGTATGGTTCCCGTTGATCGTGAAGATGGTGCATCTTTTAAAGTAAGACGTTTTGCAGGCCTGTTAGATTCAATCAAAGGCTATGCACATAACTTAAATACAAACCGTTCTTACACATACTTCAGATCGCGCCGAAAGGCATTGAGGAGCAACGATCATCCTCTAAATGGTTATGTCCTTACCGGAACGCTTCTCGCTTATTCTGAAGAAGCCGAAGACTATATCTCTGCTATACAAGCTGTTATTAAATCCAATCGCTTACAGGACTTTGATGGCGTGAGATTATCTGACAGTACAAACAACGATGGCCTTAGTTCCTAATTGACGCTCGTGGGTCGATTTTCACTGTAGGTTTAAGGACATAAAGCTCTTAGCTTGTCATGATCCTTCTGTTATTCCGGAATATAATATTGTTGCCCGAACCAGCGCCAACGCCTTTCAGGGCCAAGCATCGTGCAATTTATCCTTGCCCGTCCCGGTTTGTAAGGCCCGGAAATCCGAACCTCTACTCGACCAGCGCCAAGTTGAAGAAGAGATAGATCGTTTTGTGAACTATAACAGTTCAAACCTCGGTAGGTGCCGTCTTCCCTCGTCTTGATATCTTTCGAGATCGTGAAGCCAAATGGAGGCGGGTTAGTCGAACTGTTTAACATTAAATCTTCTGGCAAAATTGCAGAAACGGGGAGAGGAAGACTGTTAACAGCCAGTTTGAAGCGGTCCGGGGTTCCAAATCGATCGTTAAAGGGGAACCTGGGAAGGTGCATCATATTGGTTTGCCTCGATATGGCGCCTGAATTTTGACCAAAGGCTGCTTTAAAGCCCTTTGCGCGGAGAACATTGCTGAGTTGTTGGCTAATTTCACCGTAAGGATAGGCAAATAGGCTGGGTTGTTTTCCGAGTGCGCGCCGAAATAGTTGATTGGCCTTATCAATGGCCAAAGCCTGTGCTTCTGAATCTTGGTTTATGATGTGAGTATGCTGATGAGCATGATTTCCAATGGTAATCAATTCGTCCGCTGATATTTCTCTCAATTGCGACCATGTCATATAATCAGGAAGGCTTTGCTCAACTGGAGCGGTAGAGGTAAATATCGTTACCGGGAGGTTGGCGTTTTTGAATTCAGGCCAGGCGGTTTTGTAAAAAGAAAGAAAAGCATCGTCTACGCTGATGCCGATAGTTCTGTCCGGAAGTGGTAGGTTGTTGGCAATGGCATCAGCAATATTTGACAAAGGGAGCACATTGTATGGACCGCTTTTTAGCTCTTTAATGTGGGCTTGTAATGTCTCTAAACTGGTATTGGTGGTAGGATATTTATTTTCATCAAACCGATGATACATAATGACAACAGCACCATTATTGACAGATGTCTCTTGCGCGAGCGGGGCCTTCAGTGAAAATCCGATACATAAGCAATAGACCATAACTGCAAGGGTGTATTTCAATAGTGGATATATTGGCATGACCGGATCTGTTCATTTGTTAATGTGTTAGATCTTCTAATGTTAAAAGAGATCAATGAAAAGTAATTGGCTGGGGTATATTAAAAAGAAAGCGATCGTTTCACCATAGAGAATAGCCGTAGCGAATAGTACAAAGATATGGATGAGCGATTTGTCACCTGATTTTCTATTTCCTTCGTTGATGGTTGGGGGGATTATGCTGAACTTAAAATGCCAATTTAAATTAAGTAACTTGCCAAATAGTTTTAGCTGATTAATTACACGGGTAATATTGTGGTGTTTCAAAGAGGAGTTCCGTCTTCTTAAAGAGACCCGGACATAGAGATAAAATGCAAGCTTTCAGGCTGTTGTTACTTTGATAAGAATAGATTGAGTTATTATGAATATATCTGAGAACCCAACTTTACTCGGCTTGGATACGGCTGGTTCTTCATGTTCTGTTGCAGTGATGAAAAATGGTGTGATTGTCGCGACCCGTCTGGAGGAGATGCGACGCGGGCAATCAGAGCGATTGTTGCCATTGGTTCATGAGGTGTTAGGTGAAGTCGATCTGGAATTATTGGATATGGACGGTTTCGCGGTAACAAGGGGACCTGGTGGATTTACCGGGGTGCGTATTGGTTTGGCTGCGGCACAGGGATTTGCCCTTGCATGTGATAAGCCGCTTGTTGGTGTGAATAATTTTGAAGTAATGGCCAGAGCGGTTCCCGATGAGGAGAAGCTTTCCAATCAAGTCCTTGCGGTTTTAATTGATGCTAAAAGAGCCGATATTTTTGTTCAGTGTTTTAGTTCGAACTTATCGAGCTTCACAGAACCCTTTGCTGTCGCGCCTGATCAAATGTCAATGAAGATGCCTGAAGGAAAGTTATTGTTAATTGGCGATGGTGTCGATCAGGCGGCAGCAGCTTTAAAAGAAGCAGGCAGAGATATCGAAATTTCTGCTGTTAATCCGCATTTGGATGCTCAGTATTTACTCAACATCGCCGTCGAGAGGGAATTATTTGAGCAAGATCAAGGACGATTAAGCCCTTTGTATCTAAGAGCTCCAGATGTGTCTTTGCCAAAGTCTAAATCACCTGTGTGTTAATTGATATGTCGCAGCCCGATTTTAATACAGATGCTATTGTTAAGGCAGGAATTGAGCATTCAGAAGTGCTGGCTGAGTTGCATTCTCGTTGCTTTTTTGATGCTCCATGGGATGCGCCATCAATTTCTCGAATACTTCTCCAAGAGCCAAATAATGGCCTTATTTATTGTATCAAGGGCGTGCCGATTGGCTTTATCCTCTGGCAAATGGTTGTAGGTGAGGCCGAAATTTTAACTATTTGCATAGATCCTAAGTGGCAGGGGCAAGGGTATTCACGACCCTTGGTTGATAAGGTGCTGCGTCTTTTAAGTCATGAACAAGTAAGTAAATTATATTTGGAAGTGTCTGAAGATAATTCTTCGGCTATTTATCTTTATTTAAATGTAGGATTTAAAGAAGTTGGCCGTAGAGTGAAATATTACCGTAAAGCAGGGGGTGAACTAGTTGATGCTTTGGTGATGCAACTAGATATTTTATAAAAACAAAAACTTTTCTAGGAAATTCACTGTAAGCATAGTTATTTTCAATGTTTGATTCTTGTAAATTGCGGGAAATGACTTTAATTCAATTTTTAGTATGTTATAAAACAAGTAATGAATCTTAAAAAGCAAGATAACCTTATATTTTGAAAGAACAGTCGTTTATGTCTGAAGAAAAATCCTCATTGGAGCTCGTGGACCTAACTACACGTCTCGTATCAGCACATGTTGCTAACAACTCTGTTGCCATGGCTGATCTGCCTCAGCTTATTCGTGAGGTCTATGGAACACTTTCCACTCTAGGGCAGGAAGAGAAAAAAGAGCCAGAACGTCCTGTGCCGGTAATTTCTGTTAAAAAATCAATCACGCCTGAATTTATCATTTGTTTAGAAGATGGTAAAAAATTGAAAATGCTCAAAAGGCACTTGAAAACGGCGTACAATATGACCCCTGAAGAATATCGCGAGCGCTGGAATCTTCCTCAGGATTATCCAATGGTTGCCCCAAATTATGCTAAGCAGCGTAGTTCATTGGCTAAACAAATTGGACTTGGTACTCGCGCAAATAGAACCAAATAAGACTTTTAATGTATGGATCTTACCTAATGAAAAAATGCGCTACGGGTGTTTGCCCCGTAGTGCATTTTTGTGTACATTAGAATTATTCAAAATTAGATCCTTAATAAAATTAACCACGATTTTAGGGTAACCATGACATCAAAATTGGAAGTTCTTTGTGCCGAAAGAGGCCTAAAGATGACAGAACAACGCCGTGTCATCGCGCGTGTTCTCTCTGATGCAATCGATCATCCCGATGTAGAGCAGGTATATCATCGAGCTTCTAAACTTGATTCAAAAATCTCTATCGCGACGGTCTATCGGACAGTAAAATTATTTGAGGAAGCTGAGATACTTGAGCGCCATGATTTCGGTGACGGTAGATCTCGTTATGAAGAAGCCACTGAGCAAGCGCATGATCATTTAATCGATGTGAATTCTGGAGAAGTACTGGAGTTTACGGACGTTGAAATTCATTCTCTTTTGGCCAAGATGGCAGAAAAGCTAGGCTATAGACTCGTGGACCACCGATTAGAACTTTATGCTGTCCGTGAAGGCTGTAGTGCAATAAAATAGACACAATTATCTGGCAAAGTCCTCACCATGTTTAATTTCCATGGTTAACTTTAGGGAACAAGCTGAGCATGATTGAGGGTACAAAGCGACCCGTTGAAGTGACGGCGGGATCTCTGTCCATAAGGCTTGCTGAGACAGAGCAGGAAATTTTAGCCGCACAACGCTTGCGGTATGAAATTTTTTATCGTGAAAATTCAGCCCAACCCACTCCGGAAATGGAATCACTGGGTCGTGACTTTGATAGTTTTGATTCTTATTGTGATCATCTCTTGGTGTTTGATGATGAGCTTGGTGAGGGGCCTGACGCGGTAGTCGGCACTTATCGTGTTATGCGTAGAGAAGGCGCTAAGGCTCGGGGGCAGTTTTATTCCGTTGATGAATTCGATCTTGAGAAGTTACTCAATTTTAAGGGTGAAATTTTAGAGTTAGGTCGTTCTTGCATTAATGCAGATTATCGCCGTGGCTCGACAATGCAGCTTCTATGGCGAGGTATCGCTCAATATGTGTTCCATTATGACATCAAATATATGTTTGGCTGTGCCAGCTTGCAGGGGATAGACCCCAACAAGTTGAAATTACCCCTGTCCTATTTGTTTCATAATCATTTGGCGGATACTGCGATTTGCCCCAAAGCCCTTCCTGATCGGTTCAGCTCAATGGATCTGATGCCACTCGAAAAAATAAATTCACGCGAAGCGATCAAAGAGCTGCCTCCTTTAATCAAGGGCTACCTTCGATTGGGCGGTGTGATTGGTGATGGGGCCGTTGTTGATGAGCAATTTGGGACCACAGATGTATGTGTCATCGTTGAAACCAGTAGAGTGACCGATAAATATCTAAAGCACTACAAGCGAGAAGTGGATACTGCTGCGAAGCAGGTGGCCTGACATGTCTGATATCGCTGTCGCTTCTGGCTTGGGATCAAATTTTCGAGCATCTTGCCGGCTTTTGGCTTATCTCAGCTTTACCTTGAGCCTTATCCCGCTCCAAATGTTGCTGCTGTTGTTGCGGCTACCTGGTCGGTACATGTTGCCGCTTTGGTATCATGGCGCAACATGCTATCTGACGGGAATCAAGGTGATTACTCGGGGGGAACGAAGTCGTCGACAACCAACACTTTTCGTCTCTAACCATGTGTCATATCTTGATATTTCTGTGTTGGGAAGCCTGATCGACGGTCATTTTGTTGCAAAATCAGAAGTGGGTAGTTGGCCACTTTTTGGGGTCTGTCTCTTATACACATCTGACGCTGCCGACGA
>CAJXUS010000014.1 GCA_913060675.1 uncultured Rhodospirillales bacterium | reverse complement strand
AACAGTTAAAACAATTTGTTAAACAAAGAATGGGCTAGTTATCTGGTACAGCCCCATGTATTTTTACTTGAGTTCAGCCGTTTGGGTAATATCTTCAAGGGCGCTCAAGTCGAAAGAAATTGTGATTTCGTCGTCGATGACAGAAAAGCGGGAGCCAACATCAAAGTCCAAACGGTTTAAGGAAATCACTCCTTGAAAGTTAAGGGCTTTTTTATTGATGATGTTTTGTCTGTCGAGCTTGGTGTTGAGACGGATTTCCCGTGTAATACCATGCAAGGTTAGCAGGCCTTTAACTTCCAGGTCTGCCCCCTGCCGCCATTGAGCCATTGTACTGTAGAAAGTAATAATGGGAAATCGTCTGCAATCTAAAAAGGAGGGGCTTTTTACTTTTGAGGATAAGGATTTGTCTGCCATCTCGAGGGAGCAGGTGTTGATTGTAATTTGAATATTATCGTTGTCGGGCTTTTCCGGGTCAGAAGTTATTTTGCCACTGATGTCATGAAATTGGCCGTTAAATGAGGATAGGCCTAAATATTGGCCTCGAAAAGTTGCTTTGGCAGTTTCTGGTGTAATAAGAAAAGTTTTTCCGGCTGCCTGTGTACTCAGGGGCAGAAAGAGAAATGTCATGAATATTGTTAGGTTACGTACCTTATTAATCATGTTTGTTCGTGGTTTGTTATTACCTATTACCTTGCCTATTTAACAAGGCCCTCAACTGCAAAGGTAATGCGAACCATCTCCCCTATCACTGTTGTGTCCAGCCATTGACCAGATCCAATGCCGTATTCTAGACGAGAAATCTGAGTTTCACCAGAGGCCTCAAGATTATTGCTATCAACGGATGCAAGGAAGGGGAGGTCTAACTCTTTTGTGACGCCGCGCATTGTTAGGGTGCCGTGAGCGATGAAACTATCTTCCTGAATTTTTTCGAAGTTAGAAGATTCGAAAATTGCTTTAGGGTGGCTGGTGCTATCGAAAAAAGCAGCTGAGCGGATAAGTTTGTCACGATCATTAGACTGGGTGTTTACCGATTTTGTCACAATTTCTATACGGATGTGACTTGTACTCAGCTCTTTTGGGTGAAAGGAAATTTTTGCATCATACTGTTCGAATATGCCAGTTACATCGGCTCCTGATTGATTGGCAATAAATCCGACCTGACTTTGTTCTGTATCAAGCGCCCAGATGGGGGCTGCATTAGCATGAGATCGACCCAAAAACATTATGCCAAATACAAGAAGGGCTGCGGAAAAAAGGATGCGAAATATGGTGCTCATATCGGTCTCGTGTTTCAAAAAGAGTCAGTTCCGCACCCTGCAAAATGGCAGCATGCGAGTTAAAATGAAGTCTTTGTCCAGGTAGTGATGTTTGAGAGCTGCGCCAATGTGGACGACGATAAGCGCTGCGATCCCCCATCCTAGTATGAAGTGGGAAGTGGAGAGCCAATCTGCAAACGATTTATTTAATATTGATAGACTTGGTAAAGTATAGCTGTTGAAAAACACTATCGGATAGCCCGATGCCCAAGAGTGAATTATACCAATAATAGGTTGAGCAATCAGTGCGGCGTATAGGCTGTAATGTAAAGTTCGAGCGGCATTTTTTTCAAAATTGCTCATTGTATCTGGGTATGGTGGTGGTGGGGAAATTCGTCGCCATACTATTCTGAGCACGATTAAAATCAGGATGGTAATCCCAAGTGATTTGTGAAGATTGTAATACCAGACTTTATCCAAGCTCAATGGCAATCCACGCATCCACCAGCCAAGAGGGATGTGCCCGAGAATTAACAGGGCCGTCGACCAGTGCAATAATTTAGCAATCAACCCGTAATTTTTAGGATCGTTTCTCAATTGCATTTTACCTGTTCTCGCGGCTTGGTTTTCATGAGTGTGCCTAATTGATGTGTTCTTTGTCTCTCAACCACAGATAGGCATTGTCATGAACTAGCAACAGTCACAAATCAGTGAGGTTATCTTTCTGTATGAGTTTTTCTCTATCCAAGGGATATCTAGTCCAGTAAAAATAATATGTATTTCGAGTGGTTATTAGGCTGCTGATTTATAAGCTTCAAACAAGATTTTTGTTATGTCCTCTAGTATGGATGTCAGGTCGAAGTCTTTAGGGGTGTAGATTGCTGCAACACCCATTTTTTTAAGGGTCTCTGCGTCTTCAGTTGGAATAATCCCGCCGACGACAACCGGAATGTCGGATAGTCCGGATTTGGCCAATCTCGACATAATCTCCTCTACCAAAGGTAGGTGAGATCCTGAAAGTATGGAAAGGCCAATGACATGAACGCCCTCTTCGAGCGCGGCGTTGACAATTTGAGCTGGGGTTAGGCGTATTCCTTCATAAACCACTTCAAAGCCAGCTTCTTTTGCGCGTACGGCGATTTGTTCCGCACCATTAGAATGACCATCCAAGCCGGGTTTTCCGACTAACATTTTAGCCCTGCGGCCTAGTTTTTCGGACAGTAGGTTAAGCTCTGTTTGAATTTTTAAGAGTGACTGTCGATCACTTCCCGTTCCGGTGGCTTGTCCCACGCCAGTTGGCGCCCGAAACTCACCAAATATATCGCGTAGAGTTTGGGACCATTCTCCTGTTGTTACCCCCGCATGTGCGCAGGCAATAGAGCTTACCATTATGTTTTGGCCTTCCAGAGCGGCAGACCTCAATTCGGCCAAGGCATTTTTTACGGCTGCGTCATCTCTCTGCTCGCGCCATTGCATCAGCCGTTTTAGTTGGTCAGATTCTGCTGCTGGATCTGCTTTCAAAAAGCCATCATCTTCTCCCGTTGTTAGCGGGGATGGCTCTGTTTCTGTGTGCTTGTTAACGCCGATTACTGTTAAGTCACCACTTTCAATGTCACGGAATCGCTTTGCACCAGATTCTACCAGCTTTCCTTTCATATAGGAGCTTTCAACCGCTGCAATTGCGCCTCCCATGTCTTCGATCCGGTCGAGCTCCTCACGCGCTTCGACCATTAAAGACTGGACTTTGTTTTCAATCTCAGTGGACCCATTAAAGATGTCGCCGTATTCCAAAATATCCGATTCAAAAGCTACAATTTGCTGCATCCTTAGTGACCATTGTTGATCCCAGGATCGTGGTAGACCCATCGCCTCATTCCATGCCGGAAGTTGAACGGCTCTGGCGCGGGCATCCTTGGACAGAACGACCGCAAGCATTTCCAATAGAATTCGATAAACGTTGTTTTCGGGCTGTTGTTCGGTAAGACCAAGAGAGTTTACCTGAACGCCATATCGAAAGCGTCGATATTTTTCTTCTTCTACGCCATAGCGTTCCCGACAGATTTCATCCCACAATCGGGTAAAGGCTCTCATTTTACAAAGCTCGGTAACGAAACGAACTCCTGCATTAACGAAGAATGAGATCCGGCCAACGACTCTTGAGAAATCTTCATCGGGTACTTGGCCTGAAGCTTTGACAGAATCTAAGACGGAAATGGCAGTGGCAAGTGCGTAGGCAAGCTCTTGTACCGGGGTCGCTCCGGCTTCTTGGAGATGGTAAGAGCAGACATTCATAGGGTTCCATTTTGGAACTTCACTATAAGTAAATGATATAACGTCAGTAATCAGACGCATGGACTGCTTCGGTGGGAAAATATAGGTCCCACGAGAGAGATATTCTTTGATGAGGTCGTTTTGTGTGGTTCCAGATAAATCCGCTTTGGAAACGCCCTGTTTTTCTGCGCAGGCAATGTAGAGGGCCAGCAACCAAGGCGCCGTTGCATTGATTGTCATAGAGGTGTTCATCTGATCCAGTGGAATCTCGTGAAACAGAGCTTCCATGTCGCCTAAGTGTGAGATTGGGACACCAACTTTTCCGACCTCACCACGAGAGAGAACGTGGTCCGAATCGTAACCTGTTTGAGTTGGGAGATCGAATGCTACCGAGAGTCCAGTCTGCCCTTTACTCAGATTTTTTTTGTAAAGAGTATTGGATGTTTCCGCAGTAGAATGTCCGGCGTAGGTGCGAAACAACCATGGGCGGTCAGGGGGAGGTGTTTTTGCTGCACCTGCGTTGTTGGTGTTTTTTTTCTGATCGTCTGACATTCCCATTTTCCCTGATTTTATTTTTATTGTCACTATTTACGGTATATTTAGACATAAAATTACTATATATTATTCTTTATCGCAAAAATATAATAATTGTGCATTGCAAAATAATCAACTCTCGTTAAACTAATTTTCAACAGCGATGAAGATTTGTCTCTCCGGGCGACGGTAAAGACCACCAAAAGGTGGCATGAATGGGGAAAGGCTAAGATGAGTGATACGGCAAAAGTTGTGGACATCACCGTCCACCAGGAAAAAAAAGATTTATACGAAGTAGGTGAAATTCCACCGATGGGTCATGTCCCCAAGCAAATGTATGCTTGGGCGATCCGAAGGGAGCGTCATGGCGAGCCTGAAAAGGCGATGCAGGTTGAAGTTGTTGATGTTCCAAAGCTGGAAAACAACGAAGTCCTTATCTTAGTTATGGCCGCTGGCGTGAACTACAACGGTGTATGGGCTGGTCTCGGTAAGCCTATTTCTCCTTTCGATGTTCATGGTGAGCCCTACCACATTGCAGGATCAGATGCTTCTGGCATCGTCTGGGCTGTAGGCTCAAAAGTAACCCGTTGGAAGGTCGGCGACGAAGTCGTAGTCCATTGTAATCAGGATGACGGGGATGATGAAGAGTGTAATGGTGGTGACCCCATGTTTTCAACCTCCCAGCGTATATGGGGTTACGAAACGCCTGATGGATCGTTTGCACAGTTTACACGAGTCCAGTCCCAGCAGCTCATGCATCGTCCTCGTCACCTGACTTGGGAAGAATCAGCCTGTTATATCCTGACGATGGCAACAGCTTATCGGATGCTGTTTGGGCACCGTCCTCATATTTTGCGTCCTGGCCATAATGTTTTGGTTTGGGGGGCATCTGGCGGGCTCGGCTCCATGGCTATTCAATTGATAGCGACAGCTGGTGCTAATGCAATCGGGGTTATCTCTGACGAAACCAAACGTGATTTTGTCCTCTCCCTAGGGGCAAAAGGCGTTATAAATCGCAAAGATTTCGACTGCTGGGGGCGCTTGCCAGAAGTGGATGATGTCGAGGGCTATAAAGACTACATGAAAGAAGTCCGGAAATTTGGTAAGGCAATTTGGGATATTACCGGCAAAGGCAACGACGTGGATTTTGTTTTTGAACATCCGGGAGAACAAACTTTCCCTGTGAGCTGTAATATCGTCAAGCGCGGTGGCATGGTTGTGTTCTGCGCCGGGACGACGGGATTTAATCTCACCTTTGATGCCAGATTTGTGTGGATGCGTCAGAAGAGAATTCAGGGCAGTCACTTTGCTAATTTAAAGCAGGCGTCACAAGCAAACCAATTGGTGATAGAGCAGCGTATCGATCCCTGTATGTCAGAGGTCTTCTCTTGGGATGATATCCCTAGGGCTCACACCAAGATGCTGAACAACGAACATAAACCAGGAAATATGGCTGTGTTGGTACAATCCAAACGGCCAGGTCTACGAACCCTGGAAGACGTCATCGAGGCGTAGTTGTTCCCTGTTGCCGGTAGGAATGCTTGCGATTAAAGATCAGCTCTCGAGTGTTGCCTGTAACAGTCAATATCCATAGCCAGTTGTTGATCCTTGGCGGTGATCTTTCCTACCGGTTTACGCTTTAAATCTATTGAATATATTCAAAGGCCAGAGGCATGTCCGAAAATATAGTGCTGTTTTCTAAGTGTGACAAAGCTGTCGAAGCTGCAGGCGTATTGCTGGAAAAGGCACGTCAATCGGTTTTTGCTCTCGTAAGCGATGGTGACCGGATAAGTCCGGCTATGTTGGAAGAACAGCAGTTAGCTGCACATGGGTACGCCTGGTTGGCGACATATGTCTCGGCACTGGAAAACATGCTGATCTGGGCGCGCAGGCTAAAAGACGAAAATGCCTATGGGGAAACGGAAAACCTGATTCTAAAGATCGCTTTTGGGGAGTACCTTTCGCAGATGAGCGGGGGGATCGCCATTAGTCAGGTTGAAATTGTAAGGCCCCGAGATCTTGGACTGGATCCAGAAGTGGTTTCTGAATTCCAAACAAAAGATGTCATGTCTTTGATCGATTCCGGCAATACCACCGAAAATAAAAAACATCTTGCTGCCTGCTTGGTAGATAGCATGGAGACCCGGAATTTTGGCGCCCTAGGTTTGGGCGACGAGACGCTTGATATGGTGCGTGATCAATTTCAAAAATTTGCCGATGATCATGCGGATGCAGCGCATGACTGGCATTTAAAGGATGAATTGATTCCGATAGAAGTTGTCGAGCAATTGGCTGAGTTGGGTATTTTTGGATTAACCGTTCCAGAAGAATACGGTGGCCTTGGCATGGGTAAGACCGCCATGTGTGTGGTGACTGAAGAATTGTCACGCGGATACATTGGTCTTGGGTCCCTTGGGACGCGCTCTGAAATAGCTGCCGAATTAATTCGTCTTGGTGGAACAGAAGAACAGAAACATCAGTGGCTTCCACGAATTTCAGCGGGAGAAATATTGCCGACAGCTGTGTTTACAGAACCCAGTACGGGGTCAGACCTTGGCTCATTGAGAACCCGAGCGGTTAAGGAAGGGGATGCCTACAAAGTTACCGGCAATAAAACCTGGATTACCCATGCAGCACGCAGTGACATTATGACTTTGCTTGCTCGTACAAACCCTGATGAACCCGGTTACAAAGGGTTGTCGATGTTTATCGCCGAAAAGCCACGCGGTAAGGATGGGGATGACTTCCCTGCTGATGGTATGAGCGGTGGCGAGATTAAAGTACTTGGGTACCGTGGAATGAAAGAGTACGAGCTTGGTTTTGATGGTTTCGAAGTAAAATCGGAAAATTTGCTCGGTGCGGAAGAAGGGCAAGGATTTAAACAGTTGATGGCGACATTTGAATCCGCCCGTATTCAGACTGCGGCACGGGCGGTTGGGGTAGCTCAATGCGCCATGGAACTTGGGATGCAATATGCCCACGATCGCATTCAATTTGGAAAACCGCTTTATAGTTTCCCGCGTGTATTTGGAAAGCTGGTCTGGATGGCGGTAGAGACGATGATCGCACGCCAGCTTACCTATGCTTCTGCACGGGAAAAGGATTCTGATCGGCGATGCGATATTGCAGCGGGGATGGCCAAACTTCTCGGGGCCCGAGTGGCTTGGTCTAATGCTGATAATGCACTACAGATTCACGGCGGAAATGGCTATGCTGAAGAATACAAGATCAGCCGTGTACTTTGTGACGCGCGCATTTTGAATATTTTTGAAGGTGCGGCTGAGATTCAGGCTCAGGTTATCGCGCGAGGCCTGCTTTCTGGGCGTAACTGATTAGTTTGAGGGATTTGCTTGGGAGTAAGGGAGCTAGAACTTCGGGTTTAGAGCCCAGCCATCGCCAAAACTTCTTTAGCAGTATGTCCCTTTTCTCTCAGTTCGCGAATTGACAGAGCATTGTAGCGTTTAGCTAAACGATTGCCTTCATCATCGCAGATAAGGTCATGGTGATGCCATGTGGGCACGGGAAGCTCAAGCAAGGCCTGAAGCAACCGATGGATATGGGTCGCTTCAAAAAGGTCCTTGCCTCTGGTAATACAAGTAATTCCCTGAAGAGCATCATCAACCGTAACGGATAGATGGTAGCTCGTGGAGATATCTTTCCGCGCCAGTACGACATCGCCAAACTCTTCTGGGGTCGCTTTGATCTGGCCTGCTGAGACATCTTGCCAAAAGAGAGGTTCAGCCAACTCAATGGATTTGTTCATATCGAGCCGAAGTGCATAGACTTGCCCTTTATTTATTTTTTCCTGGCGCTGGCAAGCGGACAGTTTTTTGCAAATGCCGGGATATATCAAGCCGTCTGGTCCGTGTGGGGCTTTGCCAGATTGTTCGATTTCAGTTCGGATTTCTTTGCGAGTGCAAAAGCAAGGGTAGATTAGGTTTTTATCATTGAGTTTATTGAGAGCCTTTTTGTAGTCGTCCATATGCTGGGATTGAATTCTTACCGGTTCTTCCCACTTTATGCCCAGCCAGTTGAGATCCTCGTAGATTGCTTCCTCAAAATGCTTGCGACAGCGTGTTGTGTCGATATCTTCTATGCGTAAAATAAAGTGCCCTTTAAGCGCCTGCGCTTGAGCTCTAGAAAAAAGTGCTGAATAAGCGTGCCCGAGGTGAAGAAAACCACTGGGGGAGGGGGCGAAGCGGAATACTGCTGGTTGGAGTATAGTCATGTCCTGAAATGTGTAACGAGATAGAGGTAAATGTCCAGTCGTGAGTGATATAAAAATACCAGATGAAAGCCTGCGCCCTGCGCTTGAAGCTCTATCCTTGCAAGATTCAGATATGGCTCACGCTTTTAAAGCATGTGGACTGCCCCCTGTTCGGTCGCAAGAACCTGGCTTTGATGGTCTTGTCCGAATGATTATTTCCCAGCAGGTGTCCGTACAGTCCGCACGCGCAATTTTAAATCGCTTACTGGGACAGGTGGTGGATATAACTCCAGAGAATATCCTCGCTCTTGATGATGAGGGCATGAAGGCGGCAGGATTGAGTCGACCCAAACAACGTTACGCAAGAGGTCTGGCATCAGATGTGTTGGAGGGCCGGTTAAATCTTGAGCAGCTTCCCGAATTGCCGGATGAAGACGTGATAGAACACTTGATCCAAGTGAAGGGGATTGGTCGCTGGACGTGTGAAGTTTACCTTTTGTTTGCGTTGCATCGACAGGATGTGATGCCTGCTGCCGACTTGGCTTTGCAAGAAGGGATGAAGCTCCTGAAAGGATTAGTAGATAGACCAAGTCCTAAAGAGATGTATGAGTTATCAGAAGATTGGCGACCCTATAGAAGCGCTGCCGCTCGCTTTTTGTGGCACTATTACCATCATACTGGGATCGCTTGATAATCTCTGAAATAATCGGTGGTTGTGTCTTTTGTTGATCATTTATTAACCATCTGGCTAAAATTAGTGACCCGGCGAAAAAAATCGTGTAAAGTTAAATGGTTATACATGGGGGGCATGAAGAATGTCAGAGATAACTTTATCTGGACAACGCCACGAGCCGAGCTCGGGCGGGCCAGCCAAAGAGCTAATAGTTATGTTACACGGATTGGGCGCTGATGGGCAGGACCTGATCGGGCTTGCGCCGTACTTTGCCAATGCCCTTCCTGATGCCGCTATTGTTTCTCCCGACGCACACCAGCCTTGCGATATGGCGCCAATGGGGCGTCAATGGTTCAGTCTGCAGAGCCGGGATCAGGATCTCATTTTGGATGGGGTCCGTACAGCTGCTCCGATCATCGAAGCTTATATTGCCAAGGAAATGGCACATTATAACCTATCAGCCGATAGAGTGCTGCTGATGGGCTTTTCCCAAGGCGCAATGATGGTCTATCATATTGGGTTCCGACAGAAGAAACCTTTTGCAGGGATGATGTGTTTTTCTGGAATGCTCGTTGCCTCTGATCTTCTCAAAGATGATTTGTTGAGCAGATGTCCCGTTTTGGCTATTCACGGCGACGCTGACGAGGTTGTTCCGCCTGAGGCCCTACCTGCTGCTGTTAAGGTTATGACAGAGCACGAAATTACTGTTTATCAGCAGATGATTTCAAAGCTCGGTCATGGCATTGATGAAAATGGCATTAGAATGGGTGTGGGTTTCGCAATAGAAACCCTAGGTTATAGTCCGATTGAGGACGACTAAGTTTTTCTTATGCTTCCATATCAAGGCTGCCTTTCACATGTGAGAAGCAGCCTTTTTTGTACGTTTTTTCATATTTTTTAAATGGGAGTATTGTTACAGTTGAATCTGAATTTTGTGTTTCTTTTGTTACGTGTGCACAAAATGTTGTATGCTGAGCCTAGATTTACTATTTATAAGTAATAACAATAGTATCGTTAAGTATCGTTAAACCGAGGTGTATAAGATCCCACGGAGGTAAAACGTGGTTTCCTTTTCTGGTAATCCGGTGTTAGTCCTAAATGCGGACTTTAGACCGATGAGTTATTTTCCCCTCTCTCTCTTGTCTTGGCAGGATGCTGTCAAAGCTGTGTTCCTTGAGCGCGTTCATATTGTTTCCGAATACGATAAAGAAATTCATTCTCCGTCGTTTCAGATGCGCCTACCAAGTGTGGTTGCTCTGAAAGAGTATGTTCATCTTGATAGACGACCCGCCTTTACCCGTTTCAATGTTTTCTTAAGGGATGGTTTTACCTGTCAGTATTGTGGCGTCCATGAGCGGTCAGAAGATTTAACTTTTGATCATGTCCTGCCACGGTGCCAAGGTGGTGGTACCTCTTGGGATAATATTGTAACGGCTTGTCAGGGATGTAATCTTGATAAAGGAGGCCGCTCGCCAAAAGAGGCTCGTATGCCACTAATGTCTTGGCCGCGTTGTCCGACTGTTCATGAGTTAAATGCCAACGGACAGGGCTTTCCGCCCAATTATCTCCACGAGAGTTGGCGTGATTTTCTTTACTGGGATACGGAACTGGAGGGTGAAACAGCGGTTACACTACTACAGTAAAGCCGTTGCCTTTAGCGATGATTTAATGATGCTTTTTTTGTCTTAGAGCCCAAAGGCACACGCTGGCTAGCGCGAGAGATATTGCAACATTATATCCGGCCATCGAAATTCCAAACAGATCCCATGGTGCAACGTCGCACCTGACAATAGGCTGGTTTAACAACTGGTTTGCGAGGTCATCTGCCGAGAGTGAAAAGTCGAGTGCATCCCCTTGGCATTCACTTGTGCCTTCCCACCAATGGTTTTCAACACCGACATGGAAAGCCGCGATACCTGCGCCGCCAATAAATGACAGGCTGCTGGCACCGAGAGTAAGCCGCGCAAGGATAGGGTTTTTCCGCAAAATCCATGCTAGGAGTGCGAAGCCAGCCGCGACAACATAGGCCCAGCGCTGATACATGCACAGAACACAAGGATAGAGGCCGCCAATATATTGAAATGCCAGAGCGCCAGCCAAAACGAGAGCGCTGGAGGCAATGGCCAATAAGGCCATATATCCGGTTCTTATATCAGATAGTATTCTTTTTATGGCGGCCATTTAAATCTCTTTGTGTGAGCTGTTTATAGAAGGTATTTCAGGGCGACAAACCCCGCTACAAGCAGTATGCAGAATATTGTGGCGAGAATATTAAGGTATTTCTCTATAAAAATTCGAATAGGTTGACCAAATTGCCATAGCAAACCTGCAACGATGAAGAATCGTAAGCCGCGAGCACCAATAGACGATATGCTAAAGATAGCAAAATTTAGCTCGAAAAATCCTGAGGCAATGGTGATGACTTTATAAGGAAAGGGTGTAACACCTGCAATAAAGACAATCCATGCACCCCAGTCATTATATTTGGAGCGAAAACTGTCTAGATATTCGGTCTTACCATAAAATTGGATTATTGGCTGACCGATGCTGTCAAATAGTAGCGCGCCAATGCCATAGCCAAGCATGCCGCCGAGTACCGAAGCGATGGTCGCAACCAGTGCTATTTTCCATGCTTGATCCCGAGCCGCCAACACCATCGGGATGATAAGGATATCTGGCGGAATGGGGAAAACTGAACTTTCGATAAAAGCGATAAGAGCGAGCGCAAGCAACGCATGCGGATGTGCGGCAAGACCCATTGTCCAGTTGTAGAGGCTACGAAACACTATTTGCTTCCTTCCATTAATCAGGAAGCGAAGAAAACAGGACATCGTAGCCGAGGTCAAGCTTTGTGCTGAGATAATGTGATTAGTAGGGGGGAAGTGAGAGGGCGTAGCCCTACTAACGTGTGTAATTCTATTCCAGCATCTGCACGATTGTTGCTAGGGGACCCTTATCTCCATCCTCGGTTTCCATTTTGATTCGCTGGTTTTGAGTGACTCGGAAAATTCCCGATCGCTCAAGTATACGAGCCGAAATAAAAATGTCGCGGCTACCATCATCAGGAGAAACAAAGCCATAACCTTTATCTGCATTGAAAAATTTCACAATGCCTTCGATAGTTGGCTCTCCGCTTTCACTCCCTGGTGGTGGCGGCGGTTCAGGCATGGATTCGACGCGATGGATATGTTTGACTTGCAAACCTTTGTCTCCATTTGTCAAATCGCAGACGAGTTCCGCCCCTTCTGGCAGGGATCTATGGCCTGCGCGTTCGAGAACGGAAATGTGAAGAAATGCGTCGGGTAAATCCTTACCCGCTTGTACAAAGCCAAAACCTTTGGTGGCATTGAACCATTTTACCCGAGCCTGCATATCAGGCAGTTCGCATTCAGATTGATCTATTACACTGGTTTCCAACATGGCGCACGGTTGCTCCGGACTGACCTTACTGTTGTACTCAAAGATTCTCCTGCATCAGGATAGCCAATAAGCTTATGAGGGGAATTTGAAGATTTGGGATCGGCCATTTTATGAATTATTTCCCCCCAAGAATGTGGCCGTTTAATCTTATAGTAACCTTAATTAAGGATTAAATTCTAGTGTTAGAATACTAAAGTTTGTGGCAAAAGGCAAAAGTTCATGTTTAGCGTGTAAAAAATGTGACTTCTTTTGGAATGATTAAATTTTTGAAAAAGGAGACTTGCTAAAGCCGTAAGCATGCGTAATATGCGCCTCCAGTGCCCCCGTGGTGGAATTGGTAGACGCGCGTGACTCAAAATCTCGTATCTTCGGATGTGCCTGTTCGAGTCAGGCCGGGGGCACCATTCACTATAATTCAAGAGGTCGAAGCAAGTTGCTTGAACCTCTTTTTTTATGCCTAAAATCCTTTGTTTTCTAGTGGTTTGAGTGTGGTTCTCTGTCTTTGGGTTAGGTGGTCGTGAATTCTTAAAGTTGGACAAAATAGGGTATTTTATGGCATTCCCTGCTATAATTTACGACAAATTTACGACAAGTCAGTCTAGGGAATCGATTTAATGGCCACATATAAGAAGCGCGGTAAGAAGTGGTCAGCCGAAGTTCGCCTTAAAGGTCGGTACGCATCTAAGTCTTTTGACAGTAAGCTTGAAGCCCAGGGATGGGCTATCGAAAAAGAACAAGAATTCGGTCGACAAACTGGCTTGGTACACGGGAAAATAGTTTCCGATGCCTTCGATAAATACTCAAAAGAGGTTTCCCCCTCGAAAAAAGGGGCACGATGGGAACGGATTCGACTTAAGAAGTTATCAAGGTCAAATCTTGCGAATATATCCCTACTGCAAATCACTGCCGATGATCTGAATGATTGGATAAGAGAATCGGAAATTACTTTATCGGCAGGATCGATCCATCGAGAGTTTCATCTGATTTCTGCGGTTATGGAAAAGGCGCGAAAAAAGTGGAAATGGATTGAAAAAAACCCATGCAGAGATGCCGATCTACCACCCGCACCACAACACCGCGATCGTAGAATTTCAGATGTTGAGATTTCTAAAATTCTTAATTCCCTGAATTATGTTGAAGGCCAACGACCCGTTACTACTCGGCAAGAATTGGCCGTATCCTTTCTTTTTGCTATCGAAACAGCGATGCGACAGGGCGAAATCTGGAATATGACCTGGGACAATGTATTCCTGGAACATAAATATGTTCATCTGCCGGTGACAAAGAACGGAACCAAAAGAGATGTCCCCTTGTCATCACGGGCAGTTGAATTATTGAAAATGTTTTTACCCTCTAACAACACTAAAGTGTTTACCTGTAGCCAAGTTGCTGCGGGTGCAATGTTCAGGCGGGTACTGAAAGAAAAAGAATGCCGGATAACGGATTTGAAATTCCATGATACCCGGCATGAAGCTTTAACAAGGTTGGCCAGAAGGATTGATGTCCTAGATCTTGGAAGGATGGTTGGCCACAAGGATCCCAGGTCTTTAATGGTCTATTATAACGCAACGGCAAGTGAAATTGCCGAACGATTAGGGTGATTTGTAGTCACTTTTTGATTTTCCATCTTTTGAACCATTCTTTAATTTCTGTTGCGAACCATCTTTTGTGTCCACCTTTTTCAGAAGTAGGCAATTGAGCAGGAAATGGAAAACCTGGAATAGTGATTACTCTCCGGCGGATATGATCTTCGTCAAACTTCATGTAACTGGCGATGTCAGACATATCCCATACATCCTGGCTGGTCCGGTTAAGCTTCTGTAGTTCATCTAGAATACCTTTAAGTAGCTTATCACTCACGCTGCCACTCCTACGTTTGGGATTAGGAGGTAATCGCGGCGGCGGAGGTTTTTTATTATTTTTGGGGCCAGACGGTCGGCGGAGGTTTTCATTCCATCGATCATTTTGGCGTTGTGGCCGTGTTCTGCGATCGGAGCGATCAGGTTGACGGCGTCCAGGATGTTGTCGGACAGATCGCCGCCTTCTTTGAGTAGCTGCTGACACATATATACCAAAAGAGTAAAAGCATATCCGGTTTTGCGTTCCCTCAACGGATCACTGAAAAGCTCTTTATAATCCCGCTTTAGGCTTACATAGACCTTTCCGGTATTCACAATAGATTCACGATCGGATTTGACCATGCGATGGGCTTCACGAAGCAAGGGAATAGACCTTTTCAATTCGTCCAGTTCGTCGAGGCTATCAGGATGATGCAAACCATATTCGCTATCGTTGAGGATAAGCCCTAGTACATGTTCAAGCATGTAAGGAAGAAAGGCCATTTGACGGCGGCGTTTATCGGAGAAGTGTTTAGTCATTGTTCAGGCTCCTTTTCACGTTCCGCACCAAGCAATTCACCGATGGTAATTTTAAGAGCCTTAACTTGGGTTTGGAGAATTAAGTTTGTCTCATATTCCTCAAGTCTCTTTGAATAAAGAACTCCTCCAGTATCAATGTGTTGTTTTATCGATTTGGTCAGACGATCAATCTCTGCCTGTTGGCCTACTATGGTTGGGATTGCACTTTCAATTGTTTTTATAGGGCCAGAGTTTGGGGTGTGACCTAATCCTTCGATAAGGTTTTTCAGGTCGTGAATAAGATTGCTATTTTGGGCATCGGGGCTGGCGGGGCGGGGTTTTACTAAGATTAAATTTTCTTCGGCCATTTCATCTGTCGCATCGTTATAGTGGTTCGTTACGCAGTAAGTTACTCGGGAGAAATCAAAGGTATTGCCAATACGGGGGATGGATACCCCTGTGATAAGCAACCGCTTGTCATGATCAGTCTGCCAATCGGCGGTCCAATCGCCATTCATGTTGTCTACAACACAAACGACATCACCAAGATTGAATTCGCTCTTTTTAATGTTTGGCAAAGGCTTGTGTTTATACATTGGCTGTTCCTCCTTCGAAGATTTCCAAGCCGAGCTTTTTGGCTAGGTTCATTTCTGCGACTGCGCCTTCGGAGGTTTTCCATCCGGGTAACATGAAGATGGCTTCGCAACTTCTGACCATGGCCATGCAAATATCCATGTAATGGGTTTCTTCAAATCCGGGGGGAAGGTCTGCAGGGTTCATAACGTTATGACCCTGATAGATCAGTCGATCTTTTGCAGCTTTGAAGGTCTCTTTGTTTAATCCAGGTAATCCGGTCATTGGGCCGGCGACATAAATTCTCACTTTTTAAGCCCTCCGCTTTTCATCTCTAAAATCCAAACGATCAATCCGCAGATTGCACATACCAAGCCTGCAGCAAAAATTAGGGCAAGTGCGGCTCCTAAGCCGCCCCAGAATGGTAGTGTTACTAACCACCAAGACCAGTCGATATAGCCTGTCAATTTCAGGGCAACAAAGACAACACCCAAAAGCCCCAAGGTGCTAATCCCAGTGGAAGAAACGTTACTTTTACTCATGCGCTTAATCCTTCCCAGGAGATATGCCAGCCGGAGAAGGGCATGCCGTGAGTTTTGGTGAAAAACTCGATTAGTCCCTGGGCATCTTTGAAGCCGTCGGCGATGGCTAGCTGGTGGAAGTCTTTTTCACTGAGAGGCAAGCCGTCCAGATAGGCTGTGAATTCAAAGCCGTCGTTCTGGATATGCCGGGTGATCATGAAGCGTTTAACCGCGGTGATTTCGCATTCACGTAATTTTTTACAGCTTTTGGTCCGCATGCCGGTGTAAAGCTTGACGATATCTCCAACCGCTGCAGGGGTACGTTTGTCTTTGCGATTGACGCGGATGGTGGAATGTTTGGATCCGTCCAGGACGGTATCGGCAAATCTTTTCTGGAAGTTGAAAGCTGGCATTAGATATCCTCCTGGATTGAATTTTGGCGGCTGGTTTTAAGGCCGTGGGTGCGTGGGTTCGGTTTTGGGGAAGCAAGACGGGCTTCAAGGGCTGATACGGCGTCCAGACCCGCTTCAAGGGCTTTGCTATTTTTGTGATGCATTAGAGTTGTCCTCCCTGATCGGGTTCTGCAGACAAGGATTTGAAGCCGATATCATTGTCCATTGATGGGATGATCTGAATTGCCCGGATCGATGTTTCTGCAAGGGTGCCGGCAATGTGCCTAAAGCGTTCGTTCATGCCGTAGCAACGGTGTTCAAAACGCCCAGTCTTTTTGTTGAAAGTAATTACAACGGACATTTCAGATTTTTGAAGAAAGGCTGCGTGGTGAGCCGTTTTGGAATAGGGGGGAAGTTTTATATCAGGCATGATTAGTTCACCTCGTTTTCAAAGATCCAGCACCGAATTGATCCGGTTTCTCCTATCGAAGAATTCACGACTTTGACGTCCTTGAATTTTCGCGACTGGCTCTGTTTCAAATGTTTCTTGAGATCTTGTATCGGCGGGAATGATTGCTGCCGGATACTTGCTTCACGGACGAATTCATTCAGGTTGAGTGCAAATTCTCGATCGTTTCTTGAATGATTAAGTCTGCGACCATCCTGTTCCAGGTATTCAACAACTTCCCAAAATTCTGCGACGATCGGGTGATCAGCGGCCAAGGCGGCCTGGCGTTTGATCGCGGCATTAGTGAAACAGGCGATAACTGCGTCGTGTTGATCGTCAGTAAGTCCGATCATTGGAGCTAGGGCGTCTGTAAGCGCCATCATTTGGGAATGGTTTTTAGCAATCCTGTTGGATTTGATTTCGTTTAGGTTGGTTAAGTCGCGTTCGTATGCCGGGGCTTGTTTATTAACCGTGGCCAGAATGGCTTTTTCTGCCAGGCAAGCCATTCGGATAAAGTAATTAACGTGTTTAACCTGTGTGGTTTCCAGTGCCTTTGCTGCTTGATAGCTTTCTTTGGTCTGGGTTTCTGTGGTGAAAAAGAAATGAATGATCCTGGACATGATGGCTTCGGATGCATTTACCGGATTGTTCTGGGTAATAACGATTGATCCCCGGAAAGGTTGATCATCGGTATCATTTCCTGAATTCTTTACCCCGCGTCCCCGGTGGGATCGTCCGTTGTAGGCAGTTTTAAGCTCATCCCAATCAAACTGGCGGACCTTGGCTTTATCTTCACGGTCCGATTCAATAAGGCTGACCGGGATGTTTGCGCCCTGGGAAAATTTACGTGCTCGTGATGCGACGGTTTCTTTGTTGGGATCAAACCCCTCAAAGTCATCCCGCCCTAAAAGCTTCCAAAGAAATTCGATCAGGGTGGATTTACCCGCCCCAGCTGCCCCGACCACTTCCAGAAATGGGTAGGATTTTTGCGTTCCGCGGATCTGTTCGGCAAAAAGAGAGCCAAAGAAGAAAGTTAATGCCGCAAAGCCTTCGGGGCCAAAGGCATCCCAGAGGTTATCTTTCCATTCTGGTTTATAGTCTTCTTTGTTGCCGATGCTAATGGACACCGACTTATTCATGGTTTTTAGAGAACTTTTACCAACCTCGAAAAAGTCTTCGTCGTTGATCGGGTATTCTTTGCCATCAGCGATCGCTACATCATCAAAAATATAGGCGCCGTATTCTTTGGCATAACCGAGAAAATCGATAGTTTCGACCGTCTTGATGTGGCTTAGATGCCGATTGATGATCCAGTCAAGTTGGTTGCCTTTACCCGTAAACAATGCGCCGGCTGCGATCGAAAGAAGCCTTTTCTTAAACTCACTGGATGCCGCAACTTGGCCACCTGTAAAAGTATCTTTGACGATTGCCCCTTTGTGGGGAAATTGGACCTTTGCATAATACCAACTTTCATCGGTGAATTTACTTTTGAGGAAGTACAGAAACTCAAAGTGACAGTTTGCAATTTGGCTGATTGATCCGGATTGACGGGCTGCGGCTTCCATCATTGCTGTTGGTTCGTCGTTTCCTGTCTTTTCAAGGGTTTCGATAGCCTTGTTGAACTTTTCAAGATCCAGAGCAAACCAGTAAAATTTGAAATTGAAATCAACCGCAAAGTGGTTCACGCCAAGCTTTCGCCAGATAATCATGGCTTTTTCAAATGCGCTTGGGGCTAAGAGTAAATCGCCTTGGTATCTATAGGCTTCCATTCGGCTTTTATCATCTAGCCAGCCCTTTTGATATGCGTCGTTCCAATCGTGTTTGTCCTTTCCCTTGATTGGGATAATGGCGGCTGCGCAGTTGTATCCCGCGGCTTTGGCTTTCACGACGTGGCGTTTGATGTATTTACGGCCTGCAGGATCATCATCAAACGCCCAAACCAGTTTTACACTTTTAGGAACATTTTCGAGAAATTTTTCAGGATAATTGGTGCAAGACATTGTTGCAGCTGCTGCAATGTCCTTGAGGTTTAAAGCTGTGGAATCGATCGCGCCTTCGACGAACCAGATCTCCTTGATTTTGGTAAGATCCACGACTGGCGGTATCCATGCCATTCCTCTGAATTTACCGTTGAAATGGGCCTTTTGGGTTTTGATGCTACCGTCTTCTTTGTCCCGGATTTTCAGGGTCTGGACAAATCGTTCCATTGATATGTCGGCACCGCGATCGATGTCGAATTTAACGGTGGCTGTCCCTTGTTTACCAACGGCGTTGGGGTTGTAGTATTTACCCTGGCTAAACCAACCTTTGATTTTGTCCAGGGGGAAGCCCCGTGCAAATTCCATATAGGCATTTGCAGTGGCGTTTGGATTGTCGTTGGTGGGTTGGTAGCGTTCGTTAAAGTTTTCGAACGCATCGGGGTAAAGCTCTTTGATGTTGCTTTCCCAACCGCAATTGTTTTCCCGGCCACATTTCAAAGACCAAGGTTCAACGGCGTGGGTATAGAGTTCTTTTTTACCGCATCCGGGGCATTTGCCGCCCCGGAACCAGTCACCTCTTTTTTTAAAGGTATAGTCATGCGCTAGACGTTTAATAACGTCCTGGCGCACATCACTTGGGATCGCCATGGCGCTACCCTCTATTTAGATTTGTTTTCGATTGCTTTTGATGAGGGTGAGCCTTGGGCGGGTTTGACCCGCATGGCTTCAATCTGTTGGCTGGCACTTTTCACGGCATCGTTGATGCATCGTTGAAAGATCGCCATGGAAAATGATCCCGCCGAGAGTTTTTCATAATCGGCTTTGTGGTTGTCGACCATTTCCTGGACGGATGCTTTAACGAGGAAGAGAGCTTCGCCGACGACTGCAACTTGAAGGATCTGATCTTCCAGATCGTGCAGTTGGCGTTCTTTTACGCGGTAGATAGATTCCGGGTGTGCTTTTTCGATGGGCATAAGAATGCCTCCTTGTGATGGAATTAATCCGATCACTGCCCACGCTAATAAGCTGGTGACCGGACGCACGGGGTTAGCGTACTCTTCACAAGGAAAGAGCGGATCCGAAGATCCCCTCGTGCGTCCGACCATAAGAGGCACAAAAAAACACGCATTCGTGGCGTGTGGACGCCCTGTGAATATATTGTCCAAATGAGACGCTAACCCCATTGCTTGAACAAGTTGGACATTACGCATGTTTTCTTTTGCCGTCAAGTAAAAAAGATATGTATAAACGTACACATTAATACTTGATGTATGTATATTAGTGTGTATAATAATATGTATTGAAGGCGAGAGGGGTAAATGACAACCAGTAAAGATGTTAAGAAAATACTCGAAAAGAATGGCTGGGTTCTCAGCCGGGTTAAAGGAAGCCACCATGTTTTCAAACACCCGACCAAAGGAACAACCATTCTCCCCCATCCTAAGAGCAAACTGGGAACCGGATTGATCAAAGCGATGGAGAAAAAAACGGGATTGAAGCTTCGCTAGGCGGGGCTTCAATTCATCAAATAAGATAAAGTATAAAACTGTCGGAAAAACATCATGATTGAGAATAAGAGACTGTACGCGGCTATCTTGCACAAAGATGCAGATAGTGATTTTGGCGTCAGCATTCCGGATCTTCCGGGGTGTTACGCATCTGGAAATACTGTTGAAGAAGCTTTGCGGATGGCCTATGAAGCTGCCGCGATTATGGTGGAAGAGCTTATCAAAGATAAACAAGATATTCCTCTGGCCACGGCTGTCGAAGATTTGGGCGCAGAAGATACCGAGGGTGCTTATATGGTGTCCCTGGTTAATGTTATTTTGCCCAGTCGTGCCAAGCGGGTCCAGGTAACGATTGATGAAGCTGTCCTGGAAGCGATTGACGCTGTGTCGGGAAATCGAAGTAAATTTCTGACCGATGCTGCGAGGACTGCGCTTTTCCATAATGTACGGCGGTAAATCGGGTTGTCGGATTGCTTGTGCATTCATGGTTATTCCCCCCCGGAAGAAAGCTGAAATATAGGTGTCGGGTTAGTTGGCTTCGGATTTTTCTTGATAGTTGGGTAATCTGATTTCCGGGTTTGGCATTTGGGATTTCAGAATTGTGCGAACGGGTACGAGTTGGGCGACAAATACATGACCGCAATCTGGCGTTTGACAGGCATAATATATTTCTCTGACCAGTTCCGTTTGTTGGCTGGTTTTCCAACCCGTGCAACTCCCCAAGCAGTGTGGACATATAACTTTTGGATAATGTCCAACGCTGTATATCTTGGGTTTATCCGTCGGCGGGTTGTCGTTAACAGGAGGTAACTTGCTCGACATGCTGAAAAAATCTTTCTGCAGTTCCATGATCAAGTCCCCACCCGTTGTTGTTTGCCTGATTTACCTCTTCTATCGATCGGGTTGTTGTCCTGGTCATAACGACTTGGCCAAATAACCCAGGGATCAATGCTTAATCGCTTGGCAATTTCATTCTGCAATCTGGCCCAAGGTCGATTTAAAGCCTTACTGCATGACCCAGTTTGCATACCAGCAGCCCGATCAATGTCAGTAAGGTTGATGCCCCTTAACAGAAGCTCAGAACGGATTTTTGATTTTGCCCAGTCGGATGACATGAAATTTCCAAATGTCGATTAAAGTCGAGGTGTTGAAACATTAATATCGACTAAAATCGAGATTGCAATCAAAAACGCGATTAAAGTCGATATTTATTTCTCGACTTTTGTTGGGATATGTTTCAAGGTGTCGAAACTTTAAGGCAGGAAAACAGGGACAAAAGCCAGATGGGCAATCCTGAAATATATAGAAAACAATTAGGCCAACGGATCCAAAAGGTTGTTGGGCAGTATTCCAGTAAATCTGCAGCAGCAGAGGCCGCAGGAATTACGGTTGAGCAACTGAACAAGTGGTGTAAGGGGTCCGTAAAGGTACCTGTCGAAGGTCTTAACAGTCTTTCAGAGGGGTGTAATTCTTCTTTTGCCTGGCTTTGTGGGGCGGAAGAAAATAGGGAAAATGTTCTCTATCCAGAATTTAACACAACACAAGAACAACGGATTGATCCAGATGTTCTTAAGTCTGTGTTATCTTCTGTTATCGAGATTATGCAGGAAGAAGAATTGCAGATGACCAGTCCCGATAAATTTTCAGAACTGATCTTTGCATTACATGATTATATCAAATCGCAAGCTGGCGAAAAAACATCGGCAAATGTTGATTCAATGGCAACTATTATCAGGCTTGCAACGCGACAAGGGTAATTGCAGCAATGGCAAACACGGCAATACCGAAAATTGAAATTACTGATAATGTATCTAGGGAAATTCTTGCCTGAATAGGCGAAGAAGTAGAGGAGGGAGTAGAAAGAGCACTTTTAACCACGTCCTGAATATTTTTTTTATCCATCAGCACCACCAAAGCAAGAAAAACTACAGCAAGTTATCGCAAGAAAATGATTATTACTACGGAATTCCGTAGTCCGCAAGCCGAAGTTCATACTCATTCAATTTAAAGGGGAAAATTATGTGGCAAGAATTGGAAGAATTCACCACGAATTGTAATAACACCAAAGACTTAGATCAACTATTTAGTTTGATTGATAATTTTTTAAAAAAAAGGAGATTCAACTTATACGCATTCGGAAATTTATATGGCGATAGCAATGCCTTAATGGAAGATAGAGGGCCTGCAATCTCGATGAATTTACCTCAAGAGTGGGTAGATCACTACTTTGAAAAAGAATATTACAACATAGATCCAGTAGTTTTGGTTAGCCCTCACGTAACTCGATTTTTAAAATGGGATAATTTAAGAAAATATCAGCCCGAGTTTTTTGAAGAAGCGGCAGGTTATGGTTTAAAAAATGGTGTCGCCATACCTTTGCGGACTTTTGATGGGTGTTATGTTTTATCGATTATGTCTTCTGAAGAGTTTGAAATCGATGAAAAGCTTATGACCGTATTGGAGATCTCTGCGAACCATTTCTTTCGGTGCTATCTGACAATTCGGAAAATCAAGCACACGCAAGCCAAATTTTCTGAAAAGCAAATTCAAGCCATACAGCTGGCCATGGTCGGTAAAAAAAATCAGGAAATTGCCAAGATCATTTCCAGGACCATCGACGGTGTTGATTACATGTTCAAGGACGCCCGAAACCAATTGGAATGTAAAACCATACCAGAACTGGTGGCCAAGGCAGTTCAACAGGGAATTGTTCAGATATAACAAACCAACCCTAAGATACTTTTTTTCTACCTTTAATAAGTCATATGCTCCGCCAATATATTGATTGGTGGAGCATTTTTATGAAAACAGATATTCTTTCCTGGTCAAATCTTCACTTAAAAGGAGATTTATGGATCCAGCATCACGGGTTGAGATATCAATCTTTTGTCGATCGGCAGGGGTGGGAGGTTCCAAGCCATGACCAATTGGAGTGGGATCAATACGATAACCCGAGAGCAATCTATATTCTGATTTCAGAACAAGGCCGATGCCTGGCGTGTTGCCGGCTGATATCAACAATCCACCCCTATATGATCGAAGAAGTATTCCCGGACTTTTTGCCCTATGCCCCGCCCAAGAAACCCAATGTCTGGGAGGCCAGCCGTATAGCCGTGGATAGCAGCTTAACCGCGGTAAAAAGAAACCAGGCATTGCAGGAATTGATCCTCGCCATTCAACAATTTGGAATAGACCAGGGCATCGATAAATACTTGGGCTTAATGCCGATCGCGATTTTCAAAAAAACACTCATTAGAAACGGCGTTCGGGTCAGGATCCATGAAGCCCAGGCCAAGGCGATCGATGGCAAGAAAACAGCAGTGGCCGATATCTTTGTCGATCAGAAAACGATTGATTATTTAAGCGGCCATAAAGCGGCATAAATAATGCGAACAAATAAAGAACATTGACTCGTTTAGTTGGTAAGTTCATTTTTAAAAGATGCTGATCGAGTCCCCCATACCCGCCAATATAAACGCCCGTATTATGCCTTTGCCCCTGTTTGTGGATCAGGTACCTGCAGGGTTACCCGCAGAGGTGGAAGGCTTCTTGGATGATGAGTATGATTTAAATGAACTCTTTATCCCAAATCCCAATGCGACATTCTTTTTTAAAATATCCGGGATGGCAATGTCAGGGGTGGGAGTATTGTCAGGTGGTTTGATTGTTACAGACCGATCATTGAAGGCAAAAAACGGATCCATCATTGTCGCAGCTTATCAAGGTGCGCTTGTCATAAGACGACTTGACGATCGGGGACCGCGGATCCTTCTCTTATCTGAAAACCCCAAATTTCCAACCATAGAAGTTACCGACCAGGATAAATTTTACATCTGGGGCGTGGTAACGTCAGTTATTAACCGTTTGGGTTGAAATTTTCCGGTGACACTCTCAAAGCAAATGGCTACCTTTGGCTGATTAATTTGATAAAATTCTCTTTGAGGTAGTCATGTTCAAGAAAACATTAGGTTGGGTTGTTGGTCTTTGGTGCGCAATGCTTGCATTTTTTCTTTTTTCCAGCGGATCCTTTATTTCAGGGGCACTAATGATTCTTGTCGGTGCTCTACCTATTCCGCCAGTGTTTAATTATATCGTTCAGCAGGAAAAGATAAAAGCTGCCGCGAAAGGTAAGGAAGCGAAAGCACCTAACCACGCAATGATGAGCGTATTTGCGGTTATGGCGTCTGTGGGATTGATTATCTTCGGTGCTTCTTCTGGTGATGACAAGCCTGTGAATGAATTGGCTGAAGTAACAACAATGACAACACTCCCCGAAGTCGCAGAAACAGAATGGTACAGCGGCGGAACATTACACGATGCCTCGGCTGCAATGTGGATGTTAGGGTCAGGAGATGACCAATTGGCGACTGCTGCAGACTGGACCGCAGCTTATATGGGGCAAGAAAACATCACTTCGATGGATTACATGAAAATCAAATCATTAGAGGTCGTCGCATGTCTCAATAAATTTTATCAAGAGCAAGGCGTCGACCTCGTAGAGTATCCACCGCAAAAGTCAGCAGCTGTTTGTATGGCATTAATGAAGTATCCACAAAAAGCGGATGAGAGCTGACGTGGGGAAAATTCTTATTGCATCTGGTGTATTCGCAGTAATTTTAATCATGATTACTGTTGGAGCATATTTATTGCAGTTCCATGGAGATTTGTCACAAAAACAAGCCGTTTGGAGTAATTTTGGTTCATATATCGGCGGTGTGCTTTCTCCGATTTTTTCTTTCCTGTCTATAATTGTAGTTATTTACACTGTTGATAAACAGATAAAGAAAAATAAGAAAACTTCTGATCGCGAGTTGAAAGAAATCAGAAAGCAAGAACAGGTGAAGCAATATGAAGCTTTGGTTCATGATAGAGAGAAATTCCTTATGAACTTGGCTACGAATGTTGTTCCACCGTCTGATGATTTTGTCGCTTTATTGTGCAAGAGCTTAATTCGTGATGGCGATGATTGGTGTACTTCTAAAATCAATCATTCAGAGAAATTAATATACATAGAATTCTTTAGAAACAGAGATGATGCGCGACCTCTTTTACCAAAGCAATTTTGTTTTGAGGGGCCGATATTGTATTTAAAAACAGTTATTAAGATTGTTGGAATTAAAAAAGCTGCTCAAATTTATAATGATAAAAAGGACAATTTTTACGGGATTAAACATTTATTGAGTAGTTATGCAGCAACTCACGCGCATTTGGTATCGCTACTACAAAGAATGCTGGAAAATGGGTATGATCTGCACTTGGCGAAAACCATTTTATCAACTTCGCATGAACACTCAGATATTCTATTTCGTATTGGTGCTATTGACCCGACAATATTTGAATTAAGTAGGTTAATTTCTGGGATTGTTCCCCCAAGAAAATCATTTAAAATTTCACCCCCAGAAATAATGATTAAGGGTTTGATAGAAATGGGGCATATTTCTGGTGATATTAATAATGATGACGTTAATTTTAATATGCTTAGAAACCCAGAAACTCTTGATTTTATTTTTACAATTAGTTTTGAAACCATTCCTGGAAAAAAATTTGTACTGGAAGCTGGGGACTGGACTATTGTCCCTACGTAGGTTTTGTTGTGAACAGTAACTTTACCTACATTTTAAACCGCTTCCTCAAACTGAAAATCAGTTACCAAACCACCGGGATCAAGTTTGTGGGTAATATCACCGGTCACCCATTTCACCTGGTCAATTTCCGATCGCCAGCCGGTTAAGCGTGTGGGCATGTTGGGGGTGATTTCAGGCATGCCGACAGGGCGGGAAAACTTCATTGTCTTTTTACCCCTGGATAGCTCTTTCCACTTTGAATTAGCAGCGGCAGCGGCTTCAGCCTGGGTGGGGAAAGTCTCTTTTAGGGTTTTGACATTGCCCTCTTTGCCGGCGAGTTCCTGTTTGGTATAGCCGGTGTTGAGATTGTGCCATTTGGCTTTGACGCCAGTGAAATCGGTTTCCCGATCGGCGTCGACAAATGTATGCCGGCCACACCCATTTCTGTTGATCGTGATCGTTGGCAGGATGATGCCGGAAACGGTTTTGTTATGGCCAACGGGAATAAAAAGCAGCTTGTCGTTCTTCACCGTGGCCAGGGCGTCATATTGTTTTGCCAGGCGGGTGATGATGTTGGCAAAACTTTCATTGGTTTGATCCAGGTGATCGATGACGATCGACTTTAATTTATCTTCGATGGCGAGGTCTAGGTTGTTGGCTTTAGCGATCGATCCCAAAATATCCCCAAGCGATTGACCGCTGAATGACAGATCCTTTTCTTGTTTTAATCCACCAGAAAAATTGGCAGACCGGGCGCGGATGGTGATTTTATCGGGCGGTCCCTGGTGGCTTACTTCGTCGGCGGTGAACGATCCTTTGTAAACCAGCCGTGTTTTCTCAAATCCCAACCAGCAGAGCAGTTTCACCCCTTTGCGTGGCAAGGCGATCGATCCATTGGGATCTGTGATGGTGATATCCAGCTGATCGGCTTCAAGATTGCGCTTGTCGGTTAGGTTCAACGACACCAGGTTCTTTTTTATCGCCCTGGTTATATCAGATCCGTCTACGGTGATTTTGAAAATTGGCTTCATAGGGAGTTCACCAGGTCGCCGAGTTGGTCCGGATCTTCTTCGCCATAGCGTTTTAGACTGAGAGTGAATTCAATCTTTCTGGCTTGGCCATCACTGGTAAAGGCGGTGCGGGTTTCATCGACCGATTCAATAATCCATTGTCCCAGCACATCCCCGGTACCGGAAGTCAGGATCCAGGCTTTGCCCTCTGATTGCATCGATCGAAGCGTGTCCAGGTTCTTTGGCCCCCCGGTGATGCTGGGCGCGATCACGCCATCCAGGGTGATGCTTTCTTCCCCCGGTCCGATGTGCTGATTTGCCGGGCGTTGGCCAAACCTGTTGGCGGTCGACCAGTTTTCCTTGGTTTGACGTTTGGACTTGTGAAAAGGGGCTGTTGTTCGGGTGAAAACATACAATCCGAGAGACATTAACAACGGGCTATTCCTTAATCATAAAGCTGGGAACGGGATCTTGCGGCGCGTTCGGTGTCAATACGTTCGATTTCATCACGGACCACCTGGGCGATTTCGTTGGCATCGGCGCCAGGTGCAGGATTGATTACAATTTCATACCGTTGATTGTTCTGAATAGGTGCGGATGGTCCGGCTGCAACGGGTGAGGCCACCGCGGTTGTTGCAATGGTTGCCGCGGCGATGGTTTTGGTGATGGAGGGTTTGTTCGCCTGAGCATTACCATTGGCATCAGTGTCATCCCCACCGCCAAGCCATCCACCGATTGTTGTGCCGATGGTTCTCGCCAGTGCAAAAGGAGCCATCATTTTATCGGCAACCCAAAGTGCGAGATCACCCAGACCTTTCAAAAGGTCGGTGATCAGAGCGGTACCGTCTTCAAAATCAAGAGTGATGAGGCTCCACAAATTAGAGAACCAGGTACTTATTGGCCCCCAATTATCATAGATCAGGTATGCAGCAGCTGCGATCGCAGCAATCGCCAGACCAATGGGGTTGGCCATAAGCACCCCAGTAAGCATTCGGATGCCTGTGGCCACGATTGGAAATGCGGTTGATGCTGCCGATGAAAACCCCAGAATGCCAAATTTCATCATGGCAAAAGGCCCCAAGATCCCCGCGATGGCTAGAGCCAGACCACCGAGGACAGTTACCCCGATAGCCACCGCCGCGAAGACCTTGAAGAGAGTACCAGCGAGTTTCGGGTTTTCCTTGATCCATTCATTTGTTGATCTAAGGATCCCGGTACCCAACTGAATGAGTTCGCGCATTGGGCTGGTGTTGGTTTCTGTAAGCGTAATGTTGACAGCTTCCCACGCAGAGCCAAATGCTTTGAGATCACCGGCTGAATTATCGCCCATTTGATTGGCAATGCGTGCAGCTTCGCCCCCGGCTTCCTGCAGGACGGTTGTGAATTGAGTAATCGCTTGCGTGCCACCTTTGCTCACAAGTTCAGCAAAGGCGGATCCCGCTTCTTCGCCGGCAATGTGTTTGAAGAAGCCAAGACGCACAGCAGTGCCCATTTTCTCGGTCTTCTTGGCAACCTGTCCCATGATATTGACCATGG
The DNA here is from genome assembly GCA_913060675.1 of uncultured Rhodospirillales bacterium. Classification (GTDB taxonomy): domain Bacteria; phylum Pseudomonadota; class Alphaproteobacteria; order Kiloniellales; family Kiloniellaceae; genus Kiloniella. The sequence goes on along the minus strand of CAJXUS010000014.1, from coordinate 51,004 downwards.
GCAGCATATTGCCGCTTGCATCGGTGATGGAAAGCCCGAGTTCTTCAATGGCTTTTCTGGCCATGGCAGGTGGTGCAGCAAGTCTGCTTTGAATGGCTCGAAGCGCCGTTCCAGCCTGTGCCCCTTGGATACCGACGTTCCCCAATAAACCAGCCATGGCGCTTGCTTCTTCGACTGAGACGCCCAGAGTACGGGCGATTGGCGCGACGTATTTCATGGTGTCGCCAAGCATCCCGAGATCAACGTTTGTTCTGGTAAATGTTGCAGCAAGGACATCAGAAACCCGCCCCATTTCCGATGCTTCAAGTCCAAAACCAGAGAGAATGTTGGACGCAATATCGGCGGTTTGCCCCAGTTCCATGCCGCCAGCCTTGGCCAAGTTCAAAAGACCAGGCATGGTTTTTATGATGGCGTTGGTCTCAAAACCCGCCATAGCGAGAAAGCCCATGCCTTCTGCCGCTTGTGTGGCTGAAAAATGGGTCGTTTCACCAAGGAATTTGGCCTGTTCGTTTAACTGCTTGAAGGCATCGGATGTTTTATCGACCCGCGCAAGGGCTCCAACCTTGGACATTTGTTCTTCAAAGGCGATACCAGGTTGAACAATCGACGCCGCACCGCGCAACATCGTGCTGCCCGTTGCCACACCCGCGGCCCCGACAATTGACGCGTTGGCACGGTGGGCCATGGATTTATTGAACTTATTACGGGCCTTGGTCAGTTTGTTGGTTCGGATCCGCGCCTTTTCCAGTTTGTTGGAATAGCCGTCCATTTCCTGAGAGGCTTTTTTGATCCTGTGATTAAGTTTTCTCTGTGCCTGGTCAACATTTGTGGTGGCGATACCTTGTTTACGCAACTTTTGGCTGACACCGGATATCTTCTCTCTGAGTGCACCTTGTTGATTTTTGAGTTTAGTTACTGATTTTCGCGAGGCTTCAAAAGAAGTCGTCATCCGTTTGGTGATCTTGTCAGCACCCGCCATTTCTCGTCCGAGCTTTTGGGCTTTTTGCTGTGCTTTTTGCAGTGCGTCAGCGTTTCTCGACGCCTGGTCTTTTAATCGAGTGAAAGAGGATAAATCCCGGCTTGATCCTTCGAGATCACGTAATTTTCCGGATGTTGCCTTGATGGCCTTTTGTAAGTTTTTGGACGCCCCGGTGGCTGTTTTGAAAGGCTTGGAAATTTTATCCGCAGCCTGAAGAACCAGATTTAATTTTAGATCTTTCATCGCCATCGGGGGGATCCAGTATTCAGGTTATTATTTGGAATAGGCTTTTGCTTGAGCTTCTAGGTGAGTAACTGCGGATTGATACCAGTAGACAAAATCTTCAATGGACATTTGATCCATTTCAGATGGTGGCCATCCACCAAAAGCTTGATTGATAACCACCCATGCTGCCCGGAAGTCCTCCGGAATTACTCCTATCCGAAAAAAGCGTTTAAATCGGTAAAGATGGCTAAAATGTCAGTGGGATCTATCGTATTAAGCTGGGGGTCTGTGAGAGCAACGCTCGATATTCTTGGAAGAAGTATAAATAATTCGTCTGTTTTCATAGTGCCAAGCGCTGTAAGAGAAACGCCGCGAAGATCCCCACCATAAGGTTTGCGCATCGTGATTTTATCCAGTTTCTTATCCCCGTACGGAATAGGATATTTGAGAGTGGTGGTGATAGATTTCACGTTTTTTGGATTTGTCATGGCTCTGACTTTCTAGTTTATATGAAGAGAAGTTCCCCCCGGAACGTTCTTCTTAGATACCGAGTGCCTTGCGTTCGTCTGCCAGGCGATCGACACCACCGACGACAAAGATCGAATTAACCTGGTCAATTTCAATCAAGGGATCGCTGTTGATTTCGTATTTGAAATAGGTCAGCGGGATCATGACTTTCAGGGTGTTGCTTTCCCCTGGTTTGGCAGAACCAAAATCCAGTTCTTTCAGCCGGCCACGAATAGCGATTTCAATGGCGTCTGTTTGTGCTTCGTTGGCATCACTACGGACAGCCCCGCGAAATCGCAACGCCACCCCATCGGCAGAAAAAGCACCGTATTGTTTAAGAACTTCTTTGTTCCAACCTTTGAGGGTTAGTTCCAATTCAAGTTTGTCATTACCCAAATCCAATTCGATCGGACCTTGCATGCCACCACCGCGAAAATCTTCGGTAACGCGGGATAACTTGGGCAGGGTGATTTCTTCGGCTTCGCCTACAAGCGAAAAGCCATCGATAAAAACATTAAAGTTTTTAAGTATTTGTGGGATCATTTTAGATACTCACTTTAATTAGTCTGGTGGGTGAAACCGAACTCTAAGAGTTTCTGGTTTTAAGAATTTACCGCGGCAGCAAAATCGAGCAGATGACGGTCAGTAATCCGTTGCTTAAACAACAAGTTTTCAAGCGGTGGTACCGGGGTGTAATCGTAATCGATATAGAGCTTGCCAGCTTTCAAAGTGGTCGGCGTGTTGGCGCTTTCATCGTACCAGGCGGACCCACCGATCAGGTACCCGTTAGATACCAGGTCACGCATTTTGGCGTTCACGCCTTCGACAATGTCTTTGACCAGGGTTGGATGCATTGGTTTGTCGATCGCCCAGAGATGGGCTTCTGCCATGGTATCGGCGAGGATTTGTGCAGTGCGGACATAGTTTTCAAAAGCGAACAACGGATCCGCTGTACAAGTGCGAGATCCCCAGAACCTAAAGCCCTTTTGATTGATCAGGGTGGTGACATCGGCCGCATTAAGAACGCCGGCATCCGTATTGGGATCCTGCAGATCGAAATAGATATCTTTTGAAAGACCGGTAACACCGTTGACGACAACGTTAGAGAGGGTTTTGTGCCAACCCACTTCATTATCCAATTTTGCACGCATTCCCAGGGCACGGGCTGTGGCCCAGGCATTGCGGACGGCGTTGGTGTTGGTGTCCCAGGAAATGAAATCAGGCCAAATGATCATGACTTCGCGTTGACCAAATTTGTCACGGTAAATAATGGCATCTTCTTTGGTTTCCGCACCCCAGGCAGAAGCATAAACGAAGGATCTGGTTTGCTGGGCAATGCCGGCAAGTTCTGCGGTGACAAATTCATCATCCAGACCAGGTGCGCCGAGAATACGCGGTTGAACACCGACCTGGGCTTTCGCGGCTGTGAGCGCATGCAATCCGGTTTTCATACCGTTAACGGTACCGCCGATTACATTGGTGCGGGTGGTGGCTTCGTCGACGCCTTCTTCAACGCGGACAACAACAACAAGTGGGTTGTCCTGATCAATAATAGCATCCAGAACATAAGGCAGGGTGCCGTCTGTACCAGCTTTATCGATACCGTCATAAACGTTGGTGAGAAGCACAGGGCGGTTGAGGGGGAACATATCCGCATCGGCAGTTGGTCCGGTACAAACCACACCGATCACGGAAGTCATGATGGTGCGGATCGGGCGAATACCTTCGTTGATTTCAATGACGCGGACGCCGTGATGGTAATCTTCTGGCATGGGGGTGGTTCCTTAAGTTGAGGCGGAAGAACGAGCAGAAATATAACGGTGCAGGGAATTGGGGCTATATTTCTGGGGTTTGGGGAGGCCAATGGCCGCGGCGCAAAATTCAGAGCAGAACCATTTGTTTTTACTGTGCCTGGCCAGGGGGAGAACCTGAGACAACAAGATCCCAAGCCAGTCATATTTCAACTGTGCTTTGACCAGGGGATCAGCAAAACGGGTGATCTGTTTTAAAGTGGTGCCAGTTACATCAACGATGTCCCAATGATCGGGATGCAGCTGGATAAACTTATAACGAACACCGTCATCCATTTCAGAAGAAGACACACACCGACCATTGCTTTCATTCAACAGAACTTCACAATGGCTATAGGGTCCACGGGTCCAGATCCGGATTAGCCGGTTCCGCCATTTCCCTTTGGCTTTATAAAAGGCGAGTTTGATCACGGGACAATCTCCTGATCAATGATGGGTATATCCGGGAAGCCGGCTTTCACATCAAAGGCTTTGCAGGCATCGAGATCAGCAAGGGCATTGATGGCTCGTAACGTGGCCTTTTTGATGCCGTGGACGGTTACAACGAACACACCGACGGACTTGGTTAAGTCCATAAGCTCGACCGGAGTTAATTCGGGTTCGCTATCATCGGCCATGGTGAATTTAATCCCGGCACCAAGGTCACCCGATTTGGCCATGTTATCGATCCCAACCAGGTTGACCCGTGATTCCAGATCACTGTCGACGATGAAGGTTTCTTCTGGCGTCCTTGCCCAGTTATACCCGCCGTCTTTGACAACCAGGGCGTAGTTCTTGAGCTTCAAAGAGAGCTTTTCTTTTGCAGCTTCCAGGCTGATATCTTCAACCTGATATTCCAGAGTACAGACAACATCCCGAGGGGCGTTTGCTTCACCTTCGATGACCACCGTATTTCCGGTAATGCTTTGCCAGGATGTATCAGGACGACCATGGTCTTGAATGACAAAGATATAAAGATCCGCCAATTCATCCACCGACATCGAGGTGGCGTTATCAATGCGAATACCGTTGTAAGCAACCAACCCACGAGGACTTTTTGCTACTCGCAGCGGGTTTAAATTTTCATCTGTTATTTGATAGAGAAACATCGAAATACCTTTATCTAGCTCGGGCGAATTTGAATGGGGTCTTGGCCCATGAGGCTGTGATGAAATCGACGCCCGAAGCATTCCACGACGTATCAGCGGTGCGCCATTTCAGGCCATTGCTGTCAAAATCAATGGAATACCCAGAAGCGTGGCTGTATTCGCCTGCGGGATCATTCAAGTACCGCATTTTTGTTTGCGGATTACTGTCCCCGATTTCCTGCATCCAATTGCTTTCGCCGTAAGCCGATTTGCGACAAAACATCAACCGAGGCGTAAAATCTTTAGTCTCAAAAGGCCCATCCGCAGACTGATTGCCTTTATGCCCATCGAAACTGGAAAACTGCGCTACTCCACGCCATATGGGCAGCGTATAAATCCCGCTGGGAAGCGAACCGTTTATGGTGACATCATTCGCCGTTGAACTAAACCAACCGCTATCCGTTGCCGGAGTGGTTGCCACATTCAAATGAGCATATTTTCCAGTAGGCAGCTTTTTATGAAAAATTCGACGATTGCCGCCAGAATGGGGAACAAGCCAGGCATAATCAATGGGGCCACCACAGTTATGTGAGACAGTAGAAGGCGTTCCATTAACGTGATTGATCTGGACAATATCAAACCCGGATTTGGGGCTTGCTCTCCAGATATAATCTTTGCGAATACCCTGGTAAGCAGCATTAGCCCCAACTGTATACCCACCAGCAGTGAAGGATGTTAAACCATCCGCCTCGATAATTTGTGCTGCAGGTGTATTTGTCGCCCAAGCTTTCCCTGCGCCGTTAACCGTATCTACAACTCGCCATTCCGTTGACCCATCAATCCTTTTTGACAGAACCATTGTTTTGATAGATAGCGGGTTCCAGGGAAGATCCGAGACATCATCACCCGCAGATACTTCGCGAATGGTAAAATAGTCATCCGGGTCCAGTATTTCCGGGCACTCAAGATTTGGCGTGCTGAGTGATTTAAACCCATTTGGAACAGCAATAGTCCATTGATCCTCAGAAAAACGGGTTGTTTGGGTCGATGAATTTGCAGCACTGGCCCAGAAAAACACATCTTCAGGGATGCCGCTAAAAGTAGGGTTTGTGCCTAGTTCTGGATCGCCACCACCAAACCAGGTATTGTCCTGGCCTATCCACAGATTTCCAGTCTCTGCATCGTAAGCCAACCTCGCAACTATGCTTTCATTTGTAAACGGTACGCCTGTATAACTATCAACCGAGTTAGTTCGAACACGCCCAAAATCATCTATAGCCCAGGACTGATCAGAGTAACCACCCCAAGTGGTTAAGGGGTGTTCAAGCGTTGCAAGACCAAATGTTAATTCTGAGGTTGAAGCACGATAAAAAGTAGATTCAGCGTACCATTTCCCATATGGCGGAATAGGAATGGTAGAACGAACCCCGTGATGTGCTCCAGCTGGGGCGGTAACTTTTAAATTCCCTTGCTGAAGACTAACAACAGTCTCTTTATCCAACGGGTTCCAAGTGTTTTTATTATTTGTCGGCGTATCCCTTGATTGATTGGCTGGTGTCATACCTGGTGAAGTGAAGTGATTGCCGTTCCCTGATACATCTTTGCCGAGATCAAGTGGATCAGCAAAGTCGTGGTGCCAACCCTGTAAACCATGAGAACCAGAGTATGTTCTAGGAACCCAATGCCCATCAGAGTTAAAGTATCCAAAATCTTCCGGAGTTGGTTCTATTCCGTCGAGCCCGTGATAATCAGCAAGCTTCATATCGCCAAGAAAATATTGATCAGTTCGAAACAGACCAATGAACTGAGTTTGGCCAGCCTGAAATGCTTTCATAGATTTGTTTTGTTGAAAGGCAGTATTCACGTAAAAGTCAGTATTTAGAACACCGTTTATCCAATGCTTGTATCTATCTTGAGCAATAGGAAGAGTGTTATTAAATACGAGTAAATGGTGTTTCCAGGATGCTGGATCTCGCGATAAACCAGCATCAGATCTTGAACCTTCATTACTTTCAGAATCATAAAAAGAAAAACGATCTTGGTAGTAATAACAGTGCATCATTCCTGCCCCGGATGAGCCATAAGAAAAGATACTTTCACGATCACCAAGCTTTGTTCTTTTTTCCCAGAAAGATGTCGCCCAGACGTTACCGTTACCGGATTGTGTTGGGGTAAAGGCCATGTGCTGGCCACCATCAAAAAGACCGGAGAAATCAATCGGATCGCCCGGATCACCGCAGCCGATTTTTGGTGGCTGAGTTATGAGGGGTAAACTCATGCGGATGCCCTCTGGGTGATATGGACATCGACAACGGCACTGCCATCAAAACTTAGATAGATAAGGTTAACGGCGTCACCTTCGGTTGAGATTTGACCGTTATTAATGCTGTAAGCTGATCCAAAGTTTATTGCCCGGCTTCCGTTTGCGTCTTGCCTGGCATAAATCAAAGCCATGCCGCCTAGGGGCATAGTTTCAGGATTTTTGATTGTGATCGTTTTATCCGCGGTAAAGTCGAAGACGTTGCCAAGTTCTGGATCTAATTCAGCGATACCATCCGCAATATCAACCGGAACAGGTTTGGACCAAAAACCTTTCAGCAAAGTATCCGTACGATTACGGCGCAAGAAATCATCGTGAGCATCGGGATCAGCTGAGTGTGTCGCCAAGGCGTTAATCACATAAGACTTTGTCGCCAGTACGATCGAAGGATCGATTTTCAATTCAACCTGGGCAGCATTTCCAGTTTTGATGATGGACCGCGTTAGCACGTCAGAAACGGCACCTCCACCCAAAGCAGGCTTATAAGTATCAGGCATGTTTCCTACGGCGAAGAGATCACCGTCATTATCGAATATGCCTATTTCACGGATAGTCCAACCACCTTCCGCCTGTGGGATGATGGATTCAACTGTAAATCTGGTTGGATCGGCTTCGTCGAGGATGATTTGAACGATGCCATTTCGAAAGACTTCACCCTTGAGGGCTTCTTGAGTTTCCGTTGGATTATATGCTGCATCATTATCACCGGATCCAAAAGCGACATGACTTAGGTTGATGGTTTGACCCAATGCTTGTGCATTTGTCAGTTTGGCTTGTCCGATTAAAGTCAAAATGGTGTAGAAAGCTTGCGGCATAGATCACCTAGGGTTGAGGCTGAATTGTGATTGAATTGACAAAATAAGTTCCCGCGGCCATTGCCGGCATTGGATCTTGTTCGACAACAATTTCAGATAAATCGATCGGGAAAATTGTAATGGTGTTGCCTATCGTCGTTGCCGCACCGATATAGGGGCCGACTGATTTTGACGTGATATAGATTTTCATATCGTCCAGGTGAGAGCGGACGTTTTTGGTCGCCAGGGCAATGGCGGTTAATGTTTTGGTTTCTTCTTCGCTTAGACCACGTTGATCCAATTCGACATCAATGCGGAAGTGATAGGGATCGCCGCCGTATTGAAACCATTCTGAAATACTCGCCCCGGCACCGATGGCATCGATTGCGTCTTGGACCGCCCCAGGGGTGCCCTTATGGCGATGAACCTTAATGGCGGCGGCAACGACTTGGCGTTTGATGTTTTCAGACCAGGAAGAATCCCAATTATCAACCGACCAGGACCAGGCCAGAAAAGGCAGGATCGAAAGCGGACATTTCAAAGGATCCCAAAGATCGGCGATCGGTACCGGAATATCATTGATCCGGATGGTGGCTTGTTCGACGGCGCGTTCGGTTGCGGAGGCGTTTGGCGGCAAAAGGCTCATGATGCCACCGCTGTTGTTATATTAAGGGCGGTACAAAAGGGCGCCTGTTCTGCCGTAGTGACGATATCAGCCCAGCCCGTTAGTTCTACTTTTTGGACGCCAGCCAGATGTAAGGCGGCATCGATGCCGGATTGGGTGACGATTTCCCCGAGGGCATGACGTTCGCCGGCATAAATCCAAAACCGTTTTTCAGCTTCAGCTTTGACCAGGTCGAGGTCAGGACCATCGTATAAATGAAGGATCGCGGTGACTTCATATTCAACAATATCGGCGGTTTGCACCGTTAGCTGGTCGGTAAGCGGTCGGACATAATCGCCGGAAAGATGGTCTGTGACGGCGAGAAGTGTTGGCGCGTCCGTTGTGCCGTCGCCATCACGGGAAAGCACTGAGACCAGGACTTCTCCTGGGTTGGGAGATATAGCAGATGCGTGTTTGACTTTGGCGCTAAAACTTTCACCTGGGAAAGTATAGGTCAAAACCACTTTACCAGGTTCTGGGGCTGTGATGGTTACCCCTGTCGGGGTTTCACCGGCAGAAAGCGTATTGAAAATATAACTGCCTTCGGATCCCGCAGTTGTGAATGCTTCCGGTGCCAGCTGGGTACGACGACGCAGATCATTATCGTTTTCATAAACCGCGTCGATCGGCGGGAAGGCATTGGGATCGCCTGGGACAAGCAGTTGCCTTGATACGTTATAACCGGCAGCGATTTGATCAAGGTCAGAGGTTTCAGCAAAAGCAAGCAAGACCGCCCGTGCGGCATCGTTGACCCGTTGGCGCAGGGTGACTTCGCGGTAAGCGGCAAGCTCTAACAGTTTGGTAAGCGGTTCGCTTTCCAATTCCAGCACAGAAGCGGAATCAGGAGAGAGAGCAATCAATTCTGCTTTTAGTGTGCCCAGGATATCTTCGTATTCGATTGTTTCGATAACATCGGGAAACGGCAGTTCAGAAAGGTTGATACTTGAAAATGTTTTCATGAAGCTGCTCCCGATTGGGATCCCAATAAAAAGACATCAGAGAACTTGATCCCTTCGGTGGTTTCCCCTTCGACCAGGACTTCGGCGTGGCCATCAAAAGCCACGGATGAGATAATCCGGGTAACTTTGATCCGCGGTTCCCATTTGGCGATCGCGGCAGCAGAGGCGGCGATGATCCGTTGGGCGTTAAAGGGGTTGCCTGGCGCATCGATATAATCAAAAGTATCTGCGCCATAATCGCGGCGCATGATCCGGGTACCTCTTGGCGTTCCCAGGATATCTGCAATGGATTGTTTGAGGTGTTCCAAGCCAGAAACCTTGCGGCCAGATAGAGTGTTCATCCCGATCATAAGCCTGCGTCCTCTTCAGCAGGGGAAAGGACTTCAGACGGGGAATAGCCGTTATCTGGTTTGCCGGTGACAACAGCGCCGTTCAACCATGTTTCACTTTCAAAGTTAGCGCCGTCGATATGGGTTAACCTGGTGACATAGCCGTGGTGATCTCGTTGGAAGTATCCGCCCTCGCCAGTGCGAAAGATTATGTTCTTGGCTTCGAGAACAATCGTGCCTTCGCTATCCAGGGCATTAATCCGGGTGATCTTATTCTTGCGATCGTGTTCGATCACCATACCGTCGCCATGGACGCGCCTGGTAATATCAACATCGTTGGCCGGGGCTGGGGCAGATGTGCGAAACAATGCGCCGGCGATAACACCGTTTGCAGGATTACCAGAAGGACAAAGAACAACAACCTGTTCGCCGATTTCAGGGGCATCCCAGGAACGGTCGCCAGCTGCAGACCCTGTTAACCAGGGGAGCCAGGCTGTTACACGTTCTGAAATCTCAACTTTGACACGCGCATTTGCGTAATCAGCTTCAACCACGGTGGCGAAATTGATCAAGTTTTCTAACTGTCGTTTGATTTCGGATTGTGCTTGGCTCATGCAAATTATAATGCTGAACCCATTGTTTTAAGTCATCTCGGGAAGGGTTGGTTTGTCCACAAACCAACCCGTCAAAACTTTACCAAATCCCTTTAAGACGCGGCGGTTTCAATGTGACCAAAGACGCGATCTCGGATCAATGTCTGATCTTCTTTGGTAACACCAAGCAGTTGTCGAACCGGGTATCTGATTTTGGTAGTGCTATCGGGATCAACCAGGTCCATACCGCCAAAATGATGCACCGCCGCGATCTTTGCATTGCGTCCGGAAAAACCGATGGTCGCCCCGTCTGGTCCTGCTGTTATTTTCAAACGCCTGGTAGAACGCAACCCGATCATCATTTTTATTTTTTTGCGGACCTGGCCAGAACCGTTATCAAATTTACGCGCTTCCCAGGCATCCCCATCCGGGTTGATCTGTTTGGAAATACGCTTTTGATTAGCTTTACGAAGATCACGGGCAATAGTTCGGAATAATACCCGACGACGTGCCGACGACAGGCTGTTTACAATAACGTCCATCCATCGATCAAATTTTCCAAGGCCCTTGTTGAAAAGATCAGATGACATTGGTTAATCTTGGTTTAGCTGATTGGGTATCAGGACAATTAAAAACCACTTGTTTCCCTGGTTCATTTTGTTCCACACGTAGTTTTTAAATATCGGGTCAGATGCCCTGGCCACGCGGTTTTGTTGGTTGCAAAATATCCAGGTTTTTTCGTCTTGGATCAAAGCAGCCACCATATGTCCTCGCCCGTTTGGATCGGTGCACATCACCATATGCAGACTGTTGATAGGCGCGCCAAGGTCTTTTAAATCTTCAAGCACCGCAAAGGCAAAATCATCACAATCGCCGGCAAAGACTTCACCATCACTCATAATTTTCCTTTGCCAAACACCCATGCCCCAACAATCTTTCCCAGGATCGTCGGCCTCATAGCGGAAACAACCTTTTAATCCATTGAATACCTGGTTAATTTCTTCATCGGAAGATAACCGAGCATCAGGATTTATTGTCTCATCGATCAACCAGGGTTCGCGCTCTACCAGGTTAATCCACTGAGGCGGTGTTGTTCGTGCTGGGAAAAGAGCTTTGAGCATGATGATTTACCTTAAAGCAAAATGGCTGCAGAAACGACAACCTTTCCGCCTCCTGAACCAGCTGTGGTTTTAAAGGTCAGTTGGTCGCCGGCATTAAAGGCAATGTTAAGTCCAGATAGATGAGCTTTTGCGGCACCAGTAATGGTAATGGTTTGGCCAGTCGCAATTCCATTTTTATAAAGCTCGATCACACCACCAGTAATATCGCCGTTTGAGCTGATAGAAAGACCAACGACAGTCCCTGGAAGCGGAAGAGTTATCCCGTTAATGCTTGTCGCGCCATTACCAAACGAAAATTGGAAACCACTGTTTGTCGCGGGATTTAAGGATGAATTTTCTTCGGCCCATATCATGGATAGGCTTCCAGAAGATGAGGCGGGGATATCAGAACGAACCGCGTTAATTTCCTGGCTTATCCGTGACGCCAGGGCGGATAATTTTGCTTCAAGTGACATGATATTATGCCAATCCTGCTTCGAATAACGCGACCAGGTCTACATCCGGATTTCCAATGTCAGTGGTTGAAACTGCGCCAATGTTTGTCCGCGCATTGCCTTGTTCTGTGGCGGATAATCCCTGTGTAGCTGTATCCGTTCGTACTCGTTTTGATTGGGCTGTTAGGATGGTGGCGATATCACCGTCATTGTCTGTAAGAGCGGTGGCAAGCTCGTTCAATGTATCCAACGCACCAGGTGCACCATTAAGCAGGGCATCCCTTGCGGCATTGATTTCGCCGATAATCTTTGTAGATGACCAGGTGGAGCCTAGCGCGGTGGCAGCATCATCGATCCCGGTGGTATTATCAATCAGGGTTTTAAGCTCATTGATTGCGAGAACCAGGCTTGATTTTGCGGTTGTTGATAGGGATGGGAGATCTCCCATTTGGTTTTTATGGTTGTTTCTTTCTGTTGCAAGCCGGGTGACAAGATTTGAGAGGGTTGCTTCGAGGGACATTTCTAAATTCCTTGGCTGATAAGATTATCGAACAACACGACCAGATCGATGTTTGGATTTCCAATAATTTCCCCCAGACGGTCTTCGACTTTTTGGCTTGAATAAACCGCACCCAAACTCGTTGTGTTGTCGTCAATTTCAGATCCCAACGAGGCGGGTTCATCAGGTGGGTCCGTTGGATACGGCAAGGGAGTTCCACTAGGTCCGAATTGCAGCCCGATGGTGTGGATGTTGGGTTCATCCATACTGGTGAGATCGCTGCCTTCAGCGAATTCTGTGGCGTTGATATCTTCGCTGAGATTGAAAGTCAGGGAGAGATCGGATCTTTTGTGATCGAGAATATCGACGTGGAAATCAACCGCATCACGCTTCAAATTTGGCTGTTTATCCTGGAGCCACTCCAAAATGACAAATAGCAGAATATTAAAGTCCCCGACAAAATCAGTCAGAATGATGTTGGCATCATAGGAAAGGGAAAAGGACTGATCATCAGGATCAAAATGATGTTGTACGGATCCTTTTTCCGCGAAGGTCAAGAGGTTATCTGCATCGACCTGGATCGGGTGATTGATGAGAAAATCTCTAATATCAGCCAGTTTTTTCATTTGGGTGTTCCGGTATCATTTGCCGTCCTGGTTTTCTCGTATGACCGCATGCCCCCGATGCCGAGCATGCCCAAAAGAACGATTGAAAGAGGTTGCCAGGCTATTTCAGGTAGGTAGTCCACCGGGAATAATTGAGCGTCGAGGTAAAAGGCTGAGACCTGGAGCGCAAAAACCAGGAAGGGATAAACAATGAATTTGTACGCCAACGCAAAGCCACAAGCCCAACCAACAAAAGGTCGCCACCCGCCTTTATAGTTACCGCCGTGCTGGGCTTCCATCTTGTTGATTTCCATTTGCCCGGTTAGCAGCTGGACTTCTGCATTCAAGAAAGCGAGATCTCCTTCTTGTTGCAGTTTTTTCATCTTTTGGAGAGCGTCGGCACGTTGCGCGGGATCCGGCCAAACCCGTTCAATGACCTTTTCAGCAACACCAAAAACCGCAGAGATGGGATCAAATGACATCTGTTTTCTTTCTTAAGCTACGCGGTTGAGCATCCAGCCATAAACGAATGTTTCGTCCTTTTGGCGGTTTTGAGAAAGCTCGATATAGTAAGCCCCTTGCAGGGCATTCATTGCCCGAAGAAGAACAACCTCTCCATCAGCACCCCGCAAATTTAGATATTGAGTTAAGGCATTCAGGCTGATTGATCCGATGCCACCATCCACCTTTAAATCTGGGTAAATGGATCCACCAAGATTGAAAGCATTCAAGCAAGTTTGTAGAAACTGTGCCGCCCGACCGGTACCCATGTTCACACCTGTATCGGCCATTTCCTCTGCCAGCTTTTCAGACAAGTGCTGCACCTGGTCGAGTTTCAAAGCGTTCCAATAGAGATCGCAATAAATACGAAATGCCATGGATCGAGGGAGATCTTTCATGGCCCCCTGATAGCCATAGTTCCGAGCAACGACCGAAGTGATGCCGAAATTTGTTTCACCACCGGAATCAGAAGGATCGTTCACATAACCGCCTTCGCGATTGATAATTCCATTAACGATCCGGGCTTTTAGATCTGGCATCGGTTTTCCCTTTCTCTAACTTGTAGTGCAAATATTTAAAAACGAGATTTCCAAGGAAGGTGGCCAGGGCAATTGCGATGCCAGCAAAGGCAACAAACTCGTTTACCGTGAAGCCAAAAACGGTCGCAAAGCCAGCTGTGGCATAGGCGGTACCTGTGGAGATTTTATCCATCCTCAATCCCATAATTTTATTGTCTGTTTTTCTGCCTTTTCGTCCCCCCGAGGTGGCAGAATAATTGTTAAACCGATCGGCAACACCGTGCCGTGATCGGCAAGGCCGCGGTTGCGTTCTAAAACCGCCTCGACCATGCTTGAAGTGCCGTAATGGCGAAAACATATCGCGTCGATATTGTCGTTTTGTTGGCTGATAATTTCGATTTCAGATCCAGAATTTGCCATTAGATAAGCTCAATGGTTGATCTGGGTTGATCCGTCAGGCGCGACATGGCGTCGGTCGATGCGCGGTAATAATCATCGGTTGGTAATTCGATTTGATCAGATTTATCGCGGCCAGATTTTGTGCTGTCGTACCCTTTACGGGTTTCGATCAGAAGTGACTTTGCGCGGTTATAAACAGCGGATTGATAGAGATATGTTTTTTCTGAAACCTGTCCGTACATCGTGGTTGGAACGTCGGCCAAAGTGACGTAATCCACCAGGCCAATGCGCCAAGCGGTTAAGCTGTGATTAATTTCGATCATAGCCTGGGTTAAAAGATCGATCAGCCGGTCGACGGCAGTATCCTCGCCCACGGCCATACGCTTTTTAAAGTCTTCCAGGGAAAGATCCGGAAAGAAACCATCGTTGGATACAGTTTCAGTCGTTGCCGGATCGGAATGACTGTTGGGTACAAAAGAAGACATCAATCTCTCGCTCAAAAAAATGGCGACGGGACAGAAATCGAGTTATTCGCTTTAACACGAAAAACCTTTCTTCTGTCGCCGTCGCACCGGGGGGAACCTCTTTTACCAACTGGAACAGGGACCATAAGAAAGAGGGCCTCCGAAAAGTTTACCTTCTCTTGGGAGAGGGGATAGTTTCAGTGGGCTTCGGCGTGGTCTTCTTCGGGGTGGTGTTCTTTGCTTTCGTGCCTGGTGTTTTGGTCTCTTTTGTTTTCAAATCCGATGCCGGTGCTGGTTTTGTATCTTTTGGTGGATCTGCAGGCTTTAACAGTTTCTCCAATTGGCCGATCTTGGTTTTCACACCGCTTTTGGGATCGAATTCAAAAGCAGCATTTAAGCTATCCAGAGCGGCTTGTGGGTGATCGGCTTCTTGTAGAAATCCAAGTTGCTTATAGGACTTGGCGCGAACTTCGTCGGGCATATCCATGCCGTCGGTTAGCTCGAAAGCTTCGCCCAGGGCATCAATAAAGTTTTTAGCCTGATCGCCCTCGGGTTTTGTTGCTTCACAAAGATCTGCAATCACCTCGAGAACCATGGTGGCCGCATTTCGGCTGAAACGTTCTGGCAGTTTGAGATCATGTTCCAGGACATAGGCGGCAATTTCCAAACCACCGACCAGATCCGAGATATCAAAGCGCCACACCATGATCGTGGTGACAACGTTGTCCTGCAGCCCGGTACCGCTTGAGATTATCCCATCGATATAGCCTTCGTATTCAGGAAGGAATTCACGTTTTTTGATTATCTTTGCACGGGTCGATTTTATGTTCTTCAAAATGACTTCGTGACCACGTAATCTGGCTAACATCGTATCCGCGGCATTACCGGAGATAACGGTTTCGCCTTTGTCCTTGGCGGTCTCGGCGGCTTGTGCTGCCGAGACCTTTTCAAAATGTTTTCGTGCGATGCTCATAGAATGTTCCCCCTAAAATTAAGCCCAGCCGCCAGCACCATCAGGTGTCAGGATGCCGTCAAAGACGGCGCAGGCGCCCAATTCTTCGACCACATAAGCTTCGTTGACCGATTGATAATCTTCGATCCGATCACGTTTGGCATTGTCTTCGATTGTCCGGCGACGCGATCCTGATTGGTAGTAGATCGACAGGTTTGTCGGGTCGGTAACCATGATTGATTTTGATGGGAAGAAAGGCACCGCTTTGGTTTTGCGACCGCCGATGTTTTTATTAGCAATCAAACTTTCCAAAGCTTTGCGCTCTGTCGGGACGCTCGTACTGTCGACCAGAGAAAGATATTTATCCTGGAGTAAATCACGTCCGGTAATGACTTGGAGGCCAGTGCTTTCACGGTGCCAAGGATCGATCGCTTCGCCGATAAGATCAAAGACCGCGGCATCAATGTTTTTATAGTCAGATCCAGCCTGGTCGCCGACTTTGATCCCAGTAAGAACACGCGCAGCGGATTTGGTTCTCATATGTTGTAACCAGCCGATGTTTACATCCTGGAGTAAAGGATTGGCGCCGAGGTTGGTTTTGGCTGCTGAACTTGTGCCGTTAAAGCCGATCATCATGCGATCGCGTGCAATCTGTTTGATTACATTGTCACGCATCATGTTTTGAAATTCAGGGAATTTGGCCCAGAGATCAATTTTTAGATAGGTAACAAAGCTGTCGAAATCTGTTTTCATACAGAGATAATCATCTTCAGTCAGATCACTGATATCACGCGGAACACGATCTTCGACAGCTGTGTCGGTGCGACTGGCGATTGGCCCGGATGTTCCCAACCCAAGTTTTTTGCCAGTAATCTCATCAACAGGAACGATATTGATCTCGCCTAAGAAGTCAGCTTGTTCCTGGATGCGTTGTTCAAGTTTTTGCTCGACTGTTGGGTCGACTGCAAATTGTTTTGTCGCATCTGGCACACCGTTGATCTGGGCGATCTGGCTGGTGTATTGCTCAAAGAGAACGCGGGTTTCATTTTTCATCTTGGGTGTCCGGATTTAATTAAAAGGCGCTTGTCGATGGCTCTTTTGGTGTGTCGTTTAACAGTCGGTTACAGAATGACTTCCCGTTCCGTCGGATGCTGGGCGTTTTTGGTGCTTTTTCTCAGGTTGGCCAGAGAGTTTCGTTAGATCCTCGATCTGGGCAGAGAGTTTTTCGACCTGGGCTGTTAGATCGGTAACATCGGTTGCAGATGCTTTGGTGTCAGAGAGTTTTTGCAAATCAGAAACAACCGTGGCGCATTCGATCACCGCGGCATGAACATCAGAAAAATCCTGGTTGCTTTGGGCTTCTTTGGATTTAAACAAGGCTTTCACCTTGGACATCAAGGTCGGTTTGTCTTCTTCTGCTTCTTCTTCGGAAAATTCGAGGGTTTCATTTTCGATACTATCGCCGATTACTAAATCAGGTAGATCTAACTCTTTGGCAAAGTCTGCTTTATTCTCAATGCAGAACTTGATCATTTCAGTGCCCAGGCTGGCTGGGCTATCGGTTACGGCCAGCCCGACCAGGTAAGCTTCGTTGGTGTCCGAAAAATTGGGCTGTATTTCGACCGAGGAAAAGACTTTTTGTCCCTTGCGATTGATTTCAACCAGCTCCGGTGTGGGTTCGATCTGGGCAAATAGAACGCGTTTGCCATCTTCGCCAGCTTCTGATTTTAGGGCAACGACATCGCCGTAAGCTTTGAACATGCCGTCCGGCATATAAGATCGGATGTGTTCCATCCAGATACGAGCGCCGTATTTTTTCGGATCATAGGACGCGGCCATCTGGTCGATTTGTTCGGGTGTAATTTCCCGGCCATCGACGGTTTTACCAGAGGAAGCAACTCGGAAGAATTTCGAACGAAGCATATTCAGACAGCCTTAAGATTTGCGGGATCGATAAACGAATGATTTCGTCCATGGTCGGGGCAAAGGCTGAATAAAAGCAATTGTTCGCGGGTTGGTTTGTGGACAAACCAACCCCTGTAAGCGGGTAGTGTTATTCGCTTGTGGCTAACTTATCGAAATGAAAAGCAACGATATCAACGTCACAGATTTGAATTCCAGAACCCGCGCCAGAACCTTGTACTGGAATGGTTACACCATCACGGAAATTTCCAAATCCCTAAATCTGGCCTATCCCACCGTGGATAGTTGGAAGCGGCGTGACAAGTGGGATGAAGCCACCGTTGTTGTTCAGGTTGAAGCCAATATCCATATCCGCGTTAATCAGCTGATCACCAAGGAAGACAAAAGCGATCGCGATTATAAAGAGCTGGATCAACTCACCCGAACTTTAGAGCGCACCGCCAGGATCCTGAAATATTCCAATGGCGGTAATGAAGCCGATTTAAATCCAAAAGTCAAAAACCGGAATAAGGGCAAAAAGAAACAGGATCCCGAAAAGGGCAACTTCCTAAACGAAGAGCAGATCCAAGCCCTAAAGGACGATTTTGAAAAGAACCTATTCCGGTACCAGAAGAAATGGCACAAGGCGCGGAAGAAACAGCGGATCCGCAATATCCTCAAATCCCGGCAGATCGGCGCGACCTGGTACTTTGCCAGGGAAGCTTTTTTGGATGCGATTACATCCGGCGACAATCAAATTTTCATGTCGGCGTCAAAAGCCCAGGCACACGTTTTCAGACATTACATCACCCAATGGGTCAAAGAGATTTGTGACGTCGAGTTGCGCGGGGATCCGATCAAGCTTTGGAATGGGGCAACGCTTTATTTCTTGGGCACCAATTCCAGAACAGCACAGTCCTACCATGGCCATATCTATATGGATGAATATTTCTGGATCCCGCGGTTTGCGGAATTCAAGAAAGTCGCTTCTGCCATGGCGTCGCACAAAAAATGGACCCAGACATATTTCTCAACACCGTCAACAATTGGCCATCAAGCCTATCCGTTTTTTAGTGGTGAGAGCTTCAACAAGGGAAAAAATAAAGCCGATCGGATCGAGATCGATGTTTCCCATTCTGCTTTAAAAGATGGCGTTCTTTGTGAAGATGGCCAGTGGCGCCAGATCGTCACGATTGAAGATGCCGCAAAAGGCGGATGTGATCTTTTCGACATCGATGCGCTGAAAAAAGAATACAACGAGCAGGATTATCAAAACCTGTATATGTGCCAATTTGTGGATGATCATGTTTCATTTTTCAAAATGGCGGATCTGGAAAAATGCATGGTCGATACCTGGTCGGTTTGGCAGGACGTTGATCAGTTTAACACCCGGCCATATGGCGATAACCCGGTCTGGATTGGATATGATCCCAGCCGGTTCAAAGATGCCGCCGCGGTTATGGTGATCGCACCGCCATTGGTCGAAGGTGGAAAATATCGCTGCCTTGAAAAAGTAACCTGGCACGATACCGATTTTGAAGTCCAAGCCAACGGCATCAAACGGCTTACTGAAAAATACAATGTGGTCCACATCGGTGTTGATACTTCAACCATCGGTCTGGGCGTTTTTGAGTTGGTGAAAAAATTCTTCCCGCTTGCGGTTGGCGTTTCCTATTCGGTCGAAGTCAAAAACATGCTGGTGCTGAAAGCGAACCAAATCATTAGCCGGCGACGGATGGAATTTGATTCCGGATGGTCCGATCTGGCGCTTGCTTTCCTCACCATCAGAAAAACCCCAACCGCATCGGGAAAACAAACCACCTTCCAGGCCAGCCGTACTTCCGAAACCGGACACGCCGATATTGCCTGGGCTTGCATGCATGCCCTTCAGGCCGAAGGGATCATCGCGATTGATGAGCCGGGCAACGACAACAAATCCTCTATGGAGATTTTATAAAGATGAGTAAATCCGCAAAAACAAAACAGGTATTAGAAACAAGCGTTTTCTCGTTTGGGGATCCGGTACCCGTTCTCCAAGGGCGGGATTTGATGGGCTTTTATCACTCCGCTTTTAACGGCAAATATTATTCACCGCCGATTTCCTGGGATAGCCTGGCCAAGACCCAAAACTCCAACCCGCACCACCAGTCAGCCTTGGAAGTGAAAACCAATATCATTGCCAGTTGTTATCGCGGTCATCGTTATTTACCGCGGCAATCTTTTAAACGCATGGTGATGGATCATCTGTTTTTTGGAAATTCCTATCTTGAACGTATCCGCAATGGTCTCGGCGGCACGTTTCAGCTCAAACCCCCGCTTGCCAAGTTTACCCGAGTTGGCAAAGGCAGATATTTTTATCTGAATGAAATAGGTCGGGAACACGAGTTTGAACCGGGATCAATATTCCATTTGATGGAACCGGATATCAATCAGGAAATATATGGCATGCCGAGTTATCTCGCTGCCTTGAACTCTGCCCTACTTAATGAAAGCGCCACTTTGTTTCGGCGCAAATATTATGAAAATGGATCCCATGCTGGTTTCATCCTGCATTTAACCGATGCCATGCAAAACCCGGATGATATCGAAGCCCTTAAAACCGCGATGAAGAACGCCAAGGGGCCCGGAAATTTTAAAAACCTTGTGGTCAATACACCTGGTGGAAAACCCGATGGCCTAAAGGTCATTCCGATCGCAGAAGTCGGGGCAAAAGACGAATTCCTTAACGTTAAAAACGTGACCAGGGACGATGTCCTCGCTGCGCATCGGGTACCGCCGCAATTGATGGGCATCGTGCCAAACAACACCGGTGGCTTTGGATCCGTCAAAGACGCCGCCAAAGTATTCAACCGCAATGAGCTGATCCCTCTGCAGACGGCGTTTAAATCTTTGAATGACTGGATGGGCGAAAAGATCGTGAGCTTTGATGACTACGCGATCGAGGGTCTGAAGGATGAGGTGAAATAGATAGGGGAATTGATCATACTACTAATAATTGTTAATTCTATTTTGTAGTGGTTGTGTACAACTTTGATTTTGATAGGATTATCATGCTTGATCAAAAAACTTTAGAGCTACCATTCGAAATACAAGTCATACTTGCTTCTGGATATGTAGCTTATAAGATTGCAAGCTCTGGGGTTGAAGATAATCATAAGCATATAGACGTTGCCTTCTCCATATTAATCTACAGTGTTATTGCCAAGCTTGGCTATGAACTTAGTCTTACCTTCCTGATTGAAACAAATACTTCGCCACTTTCCATAAAATGGCTCTCGATAGCTGGCAGCTTTGTGCTACCGGTAATATCAGCAATATTTTGGAGGAAGTGGGGTAAAAACTTCATAGTTTTTCTTCTTCAAAAAGCAAAAATAAGTTCTGAAAATTTTAGAGGATCTACTTGGTCTTCTCTTATCCATGAACAATTTGAGTGGTCGTATTTATCGGTAAGATTGAATGATGGTAGTTACATTGAGAGTGACCTGCAAAGTCTCCCTGATGAGTTATCTAAAACAACGTGTGAACTCGATGAAGCTGGAAATATTGCGCTTTACATTACGAGTATTATTGATCCAGATGGGAAAGAGCAAATATACGACATAGAAAATGATGTTCTCGAC
This sequence comes from uncultured Rhodospirillales bacterium, assembly GCA_913060675.1. Taxonomy (GTDB): domain Bacteria; phylum Pseudomonadota; class Alphaproteobacteria; order Kiloniellales; family Kiloniellaceae; genus Kiloniella. Next base: position 29,741 of record CAJXUS010000014.1, on the reverse strand, counting down.
AATCATGGACGAGAACATCTTACTTTTATCCCTACTTCCGAAATAGCACGGGTGTCTATAAGTAGGTATATAAGAAAACCTTCTACTTCCTCTTCGGAGGAGGCGGAGCAGGGGTAGATTTTTTAGATGGGTTAACTGAACCTTCTCTTGAATGGTTAGGGTCAGATCCAACGTTCTTACTTGGTAGTGGTCGAGGCATTAGCTTTTCAGTCATTTTGTGTTCCTTTGATGAGAAATATTGTTATTTTCTCCTAGGTTTATTCGGACGTTGAGTAAGTGTTGAGGCTGCTGCTTTTTTTGCAGGTACACTCGCGCTTTTTGTACGAAGTGTTTTAGATGCAGCAGATGCTGCTTTTGCAGATGTAACTTTAGCTGGCGCTTTTCGTTGTGATAATGCCGAGCCAGCTGCAGATTTAGCAGCTTTACTCGCTGTTGGATTGTTGAGTGTCTTAGCTGCTGCAGAAGCAGCCTTTTTTCCCGTAACTTCTGAATTTTTCTTAACCAAAATAGATCTCCATCGAGAAATGATGTTGAAAAGATAAGTTTCATGTAAGTAGGATATTTAGCTGCGAATCTAGCAGTCTTAGTCCAGGTTAAGTCGTGCTATGTGGGAATACAATTCATCATTGATTAAAGGCGCATAAACCAAGTTGGAACTTCTTCGCCTTCTTCCCGAAGATTATCGAGCATATAGAAGCAAAATTCATTTGCAGCTTCCGCGGCGGTCTTTTCTTCTGGAATCATCGTGCTTGCTCTGACAGCCTCATCCATAACGATGAATGTACCAGTTGCAGAATATATGTGACGAAGTTTCTTTTCTTCATCATCGACACTAAGCGTGATGCAATTAGCGGTAACGACGGTTTGGACGATAGTGAGAAAGTGATGTGGTTTATTGTCTGACATAATAAAACGGCTCCCCCTGTAGTTGTAAAAACTTACGAATTCAATATGGGAAGGAGAAGTTGAAAAACTAGAGGGGGCAATTAATTTTAATCGCGGTAGCTTAGAAAACATGGTGATATCAAAGCCGTGCAAACCATCTTCTCGATCGCCACAAAACAAACCAGCAAAGTCGGTGAAGTTCTGATTATCAATTTATAATGATTTTTGCCGTGTAGTTAGTATCCAGAATGAAATTTACAAAGAACCATTGCAACTGTTTTGGCCCGCTGATTTTATTTAGTAGAAATAAGTTTTCTTAAAGCACTCGAGATCTCATGGATGTTCTTGGCGGTATTGTTTATTTCTAGATAAATTACGGCGTTTTTATCACCAATTGTATTTAGATAACTTAGGCTGTAACTCATTGGATATACTACCTGTTTAATCATAGTATATAGTTCGAAAGACCCCACCAATAGTCCCCGTTCTTTAGCAATAAGCTTTAGAATATCGTTTTTCAGTTCAGGAGGAATATACGGAAGGTATTTTGCTAAATCGTTTATGTCCATATCAGTATTGGTTTCTATAACGGTCTCTAAATCATCCAATATCATTTTGAGCGTATCATCCTGATTATCTTCAGTACCTTGTTCAGCATTATTTTGTTCTGTGGCAATAAATAATGCTAACCTCATAATAGGATTGGTGAATTTATTAATCTTCTGATCAAATTTCTCTAAAGCAATAAATATAATTATTGAGGCAGTTTCAGTTTTCTTATTTTCTTCCTGTCGATGTTTCTCTTGTTCAAATTTTAAAGCGGCCTCTGCTTTTTCTAATGCTTTTTTTGCTGCTACCCTTTGATGGTGTGTCGCCCAATAAACACCAATAGCTGCGAACCCAGCACCTACAAATGATCCCCCAAATGCCAACCAGTCACGACCATCGATACCGGGCGAAAGCTTATGAATGATGATGGTGCCCAATTGTATTGCTACTAAAATGCCAAAAACTGCAAGAATAGTGGTCATTACATAACTGAGAATTTTACCCGACACTTGATCCCCCAATAGATGATCTTAATTTCCCCGAATGCGAGTATATCCACGGGAGGAGAAAAAGCTACGCAAAACGCAGTTCTCCCCCCGCCGCGCCTGGACGTTAAAGAGGCCGCATTTTTTGCGCTGCATAACACCCAGATAACGGCCCCTGATAAGGCTTACATAAAGAAATGACCTGTGTTGTATCTTTGCAAATTTCTGCACGGGTGAGCGTTTTTATAGGTTCTTATTTATCAGGTAGTGAAAAATAGTATGGGGTAGTTTTCAGTTCGACTACGGAAAAGCGTAACCTTTGTAACCTCTTCATTTTTCTGTATTTAACTATCTGATATTAAAGAAAAATAGAGGTTACAGTTTTTTGTAATCTTTTGTAATATAAGTTACAATTACCATGTAAGTACTTGTTATTATTACATTATATATTTCAGATAAATTACATTGCAAAGTGTAACCTAATTACGTTTTGGTTACTATATGCTGTAACCTTTATATATTATATTTATCAATTAGTTACAGTATGATTTTTATATAGGTTACATATGTTACGCTTTTCCGGACACCCCACGATACTTGAAACTCCTTTTGAAAAATGGCAGGTTATTTCTCTAATTATTATCCTGAATATAAAGCTCTTACCCTGGTTTAAATATCTATCCATCAGGGATATATCTTCACTGAGAGGCATCGTTTTAAATGTTTACCGATTGGTAAAAATCTATGTTTGATTACATTCCTATTTTGGCAATTTACGGCATAATTACGACAAACTCTCCGTAAGTAATTGATATTGTATATTTGATTGGGTCAGGCCGGGGGCACCATTTCTTTTTCGCGAAAGTCGCCGTAGAAAAAGCGAATACCTTCGCTTTTCAGATAGCTATTCCCCGTTATTTTATATTACCATCATCTCTAAGTTTTTGGGAATACATTCCCTTTGTTTCTGCTGCTTTGAGGAAGATACTGATGAGTAAACTGGATGCTGTTCAAGCACATGTTTTAGCTGAATTGGCCAAGGAGCAGGGGGAGCAACTCCGGTTTATGGCGAACCTGGATTTACGCCTCGTCTTTGGCTACCTAACAGCACAGTTTATTCTTGTTGGTTGGATGACGGGGCAAGAGGGAATTGCTCTTCATATCGCCGCAGCGATATTGCTGGTCAATACCCTACTTTTTTCTGTTATTGTTCTCTTGTTAGTCCGTCATGGTCGGCGACGGCATCAAGCTTCCCAGACTTCGAGGAATATCGATTCGGCCCTCAAGCTTTACGAGCCTGGTTTCTACTTTGAAGGCCAAATTAAGAATCCAAATCGGCAAAGAGAAACAAATCCTCTGCTTTTGTATTGGCATCCGATCTATATTTTTATCTGCTCAGTGGCCTTTTTCGGCGTTAGTCTTCTCACCGGCTTTACGTATCTGTTCTAAGCGCGCGTGCTTGAGTTAAGTAGATGCTGCGAGATAAAGTTGATGGCAGTCTCTTTACCCGTTTCTCTTTTCCGCATTAAAACAATTTGTCGGGAATAGGCCTCGTTCGGGATTATTATTTTTTCCAGAGAAAGACCTTCAGCCCATGGAGCCGGCCAGTTTGGTACTAACGCCAAACCAAGCCCCGAATTGACGAGAACTGAAATAGCCTCCAGCGCGTCAAGTTCACAGAACTCTTGTACCTTAAGGTTTTGATCTTCCAAATATGATCTTACGTATCCGCCGCCCCAGGATTTTTGATCATACCTTATGAAGGGAAGTTGTTGGAGCTGCTTGTGTAGGGCGTCACTCAATATATTGCCCTTGATTTTCTCTGTGCTCTTTGTTGTCGGTTCAAGATAATCTTGCGCGGTAATGAGGCAGAGTTTTTCCTGATGTAAATCAGAAACTTTAACGCCTTTTGGGATTTGGAAGGGTGGCTTCGTGATAATAACGGCATCGAGTTCGTCTGCGAGTAGCCTGTTGTATAGCTGTGCCGAAGTCCCGGGATGCAGCTTAATTTCTAGATCGTTTTTGCTGCTACCTAAAGATTTCAACGCGCCAGGAAGAACGCCGGTCATCGCGGTGGATATTGCGCCAAACTCTATGCGGCCTGAAATCCTGTTTCGGTTAAGTGCTTCAATTAAATTACGTTGTTCTTTGAGGATTTGCCTGGCATGCGGCAGTATTCGAATAGCGGCTTCTGTCAAACGAACCGTCTTTCCCGCCCGAAGAGTGAGGGGGGTATCCATAATAACCTCTAAGGCTTTAAGACGTTGGCTTATGGCGGTTGGGGTCAAGCCTTGTGCGCGGGCGGCTTCTGCAATCGAACCGTATTGAGACACTGCAACAAGACTTTCAAGAAACTGACTATTCAAAAGATAGATATCCTTCTGTTTGAAGGCAATATAATACAGTAATTCTTAGTTGTTGTCTGTGCTAGAAAGCCCTCAATAAAATATTTGTTATTGTGAGGATTTATTATGAAAAGCCTGTTTCATCTTGCCTATAACGTTCGTGAACTAGAAGAATCACGGAATTTCTATGGAAAAACTCTAGGCTGCAAAGAAGGGCGGTCTGCATCTACCTGGGTGGATTTTGATTTCTTTGGTCATGAAATTTCACTTCATATCGGTGAGCCTTTCAAGACAGAAGCGACAGGGCAGGTCGGTGGTATCTTGGTCCCTATGCCACATCTCGGTGTTATACTCGATTACAAAGACTGGATAGTCGTTGCCGAGAGGTTGAAGGTGGCGGAAATTTCCTTTGTACTGGAGCCAGCAGTTCGTTTTGAAGGGGAGCAGGGTGAACAATGGACGATGTTCTTCTATGATCCTTCAGGTAATCCAATCGAGATTAAGGGCTTTAAGTCCCTAGATAAGGTATTTGCATCATGAGCATTCTGTTGCTGACTTCGGTCCCGCGTGAAGAGGAAGCAATGTGGCTGAATTCTCTTCGCGCATCGTTACCTAAAGAGGAGATCGTTCTTCCTGATCAAGTCACTAATAACGGTTCCGTAGATCTGGCAATTGTCGCCAATCCACCGCAAGGGATTTTGAGCACCTTGCCCAATCTGAGATGGATACAAAGTCTTTGGGCAGGTGTGGATGCTTTGCTGGATGACCCAACGCTGCCAGAAGCTGTGCCATTGGTGCGTCTAATTGATCCAACATTGGCAGGGTCTATGGCTGAGGCGGTGGCAACTCATGTGTTAGCACTTCATCGGAATTTACCACGCTATGCGCAACAGCAACGAAAAAAACTTTGGGTACAGCATGAATTACCTCTGGCATCAGAACGTCATATTGGGATTCTCGGCCTTGGTGAAATGGGGCTAGCCTCAGCGATGCAGCTTACCCAGCTTGGCTTTAAAGTTCGGGGCTGGAGCCGTTCGCTTAAATCGGTAAAGAATGTTCAGTGTTTTTCTGGGGATGAAGGGTTCGCGCAATTTCTGCAGGGGCTTGATATGGTCGTAAACCTTTTGCCACTAACAGGTGAGACTCAAGGCATCTTATCCAAGCCCTTGTTTGACCAGCTGCCAAAAGGGGCAAGCTTGATTAATTTCGGTCGGGGAGGCCATCAGGTTGAAAGTGATGTCGTCGAGGCCTTAAATAGCGGGCAACTTTCCCATGCTGTGCTTGATGTTTTTTCTCGAGAACCGCTACCCGAAGATAACCCACTTTGGCAACATAGAGATATTACCCTGCTGCCCCACGTCGCGGCGCCAACAAACCCGAGAACGGCAGTTCAGATTGTGGCTGAGAATATTCAACGATACAGAAACTCAGGACAATTACCTAAGTTGGTGGAACGAGCTGCGGGTTATTGAGGTTTATTATAATTTGCTAAACCGCTTGTCCGGCGGCATGGCCTGATGCCCAGGCCCATTGGAAATTGAAACCGCCGAGGTGACCTGTGACGTCGACAACCTCACCGATAAAGAAAAGACCGGGCCGGGTTTTGCTTTCCATTGTCGTGGATGACAAGTCTTTGGTGTTTACACCGCCGAGAGTAACTTCAGCTTTGGCGTACCCCTCATCACCTGCGGGGGTTATAACCCATTTATGTATACCTTCTGCAACGGCCTTTAATTTTTTGCTGCCGAGGTCCGCTGGTGTGCGGTTTTGGGCTTTTCTCTCAACCCATTCTTGAGCAAAGCGTTTGCTTAGAAATGGTGCGAGAACATTGGTCAGAGACTTCTTCTTATTTGCCTCAGCGCTCAGCTCGTCTTCGATATTTTGGCCGGGGAGCAAATCAATGGAGAGGGATTTTCCAGGCTCCAGGTAAGATGAGATTTGTAAAATTGCAGGACCACTGAGGCCACGGTGCGTGAAAAGCAGGTTCTCTCTAAAGCTCTGCTTCTTGACTGAAGCAATACAGTCTTGAGAGATCCCACTGAGTGTTTTACAGAAATCTTTGTCTTCCTGATTTAGAGTCAAAGGGACCAGAGCGGGTCTAATTGGTGTCATCGGGATATCAAATTGTTTGGCAATGCGATGGCCAAAATCTGTGGCACCGATCTTGGGTATAGATAGCCCACCAGTCGCAATAACCAAAGAACTGCAAGTCAATGTGCCAGCGCTGCTTTCGAGTGAAAATTGCTCGGTTCCCGATTTTGGAGGAAGAGTGCGTATGGCTTGGACTGTGGCGGGATTTTTAATTTCGACACGAGCATCTCGGCATTCTGCCAACAGCATATCAATGATATCTTGTGCTGAGTTATCACAAAAAAGCTGCCCGAGTGTTTTTTCATGATGCTTGATTTTGTATTTTGCCATGAGATCAAGAAAATCAAGTGGCGTATACCGAGCAAGAGCTGACTTGGGAAAGTGTTTGTTGCCCGAGATAAAGTCGTTGGGTGTTGTGTGGATGTTGGTGAAGTTACAACGCCCGCCTCCAGAGATCCGGATCTTCTCGCAAAGTTTCTTGGCGTGATCGACAACAAGGACCTTACGTCCGCGTTTACCAGCTTCAATCGCACACATAAGGCCGGCTGCGCCAGCTCCAATAACGATCACATCCCAGTCTTGCATAAACTCTCTCTTTGCTTGGAAACCCGTGATTTCTAGGGCCAGATTTCTCGAACGTGAATTCTAGAAATTACGGATCACTTCAAAATGCTTGCTGGGTCATAACTGAATTTTGAACTGAGTCCAAGTCTCTAGCCGATCAGGGCAGCTATGAGAAATTATGTTCAAGCTAAGAATGTTTGGAAAGCTTTTGATTTAACACAATAATAGCCTCATGCCTTGGGGGTGTGGTATAACGTGTCATAATTTGCTCAGATTATGGATAAACAGATTTTAATGTACGAGGGGGAACAATTGGGATTAATTCTGTTGTGCGGAGGTCTGGCCTTATTTTCAATACTGCATCTGGCCACAGCCACAAGATCTATCAGGCGCCCTCTCGTCGGACGATTGGGGGAGGGGGGCTATAAAGGTATATTTGCCCTGCTTTCCCTTGCCTCTTTTGGGGGGATGTTACACGGCTACGCGACGATGGAATATATTGAATACTGGCAACCTGAGAAAATGGTGGTGCTGGCTCAAACCTTTATTTTTATGCCAATTTCATTTGTCCTGTTGGTAAGTTCTTATGTTTCGCGAGGGACACTAAGACTTACCCGTCATCCTATGCTTATTGGAGTTACTCTTGCTTGTTTTGGGCATGTGCTCGTCAACGGTGATCTAGCTGCGATCGTCTTGTTTGGCGGCATTGGGGGGTATTGTATTTTGGCAATGCTCTGGAGTGATATTCAAACTAAAGCATCGCTTGAAGAACGTGATTGTCAGCTTCTCGCTCAAACAGGTTATATGCCGTCGCTCATGAGGCTTAGAGTTGCACCTCAAGATATCCTGCCGAGGTTGGGTATTATCGGCCCCTCCATTGGTGTGGTGCTGTATGGCTTGGCGTTGACCTACCATGGTCAGCTTTTTGGAGTATCACCACTTTCTTCTTTAATGTGATAGGATTTTCCCTCTACTCTTAAGCTTCAAACGTGTCTTAAAGCTTAAGAGGTTATTAGATGGATTGGGTTCCTGAAAACTATTCCAGTCTGCCATCGATGCTGATTTCGATTGGTTTTCTCTTAACGCTTATAGCCTTTGTCATCAGTGATATTCTTTGGCTCCGGGTTTTCACCATTTTGGCTAAGTTTGCGATGGCGATTGCAGCGTTGTTACCTGAGAGTGGCCCCATGTGGTTATCTTTTGCGGGCAATATGTTGTTGATTGCGATCAATGTGGTCCATTCAACCTTATTGATTATGGAACGCCGCCGTTCATGCCTATCCAATGAGGAGCAGCAATTAAAAGATAAGGCATTTCCCTCAATGGAGCGTGTCTTTGTTAAACGATTATTTGCAGCGGCTACGTGGTGCAATTTGGAAAAAGGGGATACTCTTCTGGTGGAAGGCGAGTGTCCAGATAAGCTTTTTTTGTTTCTTGAGGGGCAAGCGTTTGTTTCTGTCAGGCATAAACGCATTGGACAAATCGGGCCGGGGCAGTTCGTTGGTGAAATGTCTTTTCTAACAGGACAAAGTGCTGGAGCGACCGTTGTTATTCGAGAGCCTTCTCGCTGTCTGGTATGGCAAAGGGATGTTGTCGAGAAGTTGTATAAAAAGGACCATGACTTACAAATGATATTAACGGCTGCGATTGGTGTCGATCTTGCTGGAAAAATCATTTTGCAAAATCAACGGGCTGCAGGCTTAGGATAGATGAGTGGCTTTGTCTGACACGAAGTTTGCTTGCTTTTTCTGCTAAGCAGTTTACCTAGGGGCAAGAAATTATAACCATGTGGCTAAAATCATGACTAAAATTTATGGCATAAAGAATTGTGATACTTGCCGAAAGGCTTTGAAGTTTTTCGGCAGTGCAGCGAAAGACCATAGTTATCATGATTTCCGCGTGGATGGGCTTTCTATTGAAAGCCTTGAAAGTTGGATAAAGTCTGTTGGCTGGGAAAAGCTCCTCAATCGACGGGGCACAACCTGGCGGAATCTTTCTGATGATACGAAGAATTCTATCGATGAAAATTCTGCCCGAAAATTGATGCTGGAAAATCCGACGCTCATCAAGCGGCCCGTTTTTGAGCAAGAAGGTAAGGTCGTTGTTGGCTTTACTAAAATCGAACAAGCCTTACTAGGGCTTTAGGGGAATAGAGTGACTGATAATTCCGATAAAAAAACACCCAGTAAGGTCCCCCGAAAGACCCCGAATAAATTCCAGGGCGATAAAGCTCAAAGTGGATCAGAGAAACAACGCGCTCGTAAAGAACGGTTTGTATCTGAAAAACATAAAGCAGATGAACGCGAGGCGCCTCAGGCATCACCACGTGACTCCCGCAGTTCATATCGTGACCGACCTTCAAGGGATAGCGGTTATGGGAATAAGCCTCGCGATGATAATCGTGGCGATCAGAGCAACGCTGAAAATAGTTTCTACACAAAACGTTCTGATGCTGAACCAGCCAGGAGCGGGGAAAGACTAGCACGCGGTGCGCAGCGCGTAGACCTGCCAATGGGGCGTCTGCTCTATCATGTACTTGCTGTTTTAGATGAAGCAACAAGCTCAGATAGTCCTATAGATCGTGCAATTGCCTCACATTTTGCAAATATTAAAGGGCGTTTGACGGACCGTGATCACGCCCGTATCCGTGATATGGTCTGGGGCGTGGTTCGCCGTTACCGCCGATTGCTTTGGTGGCTTGAACTCAAGGGACAGACCCTTCAAATGAGGAAGCTCTTGCTTTCAGATTTGGCACTTACTCATGGTAAAACCGTACAAGATATTACAAATTTTTGTAAAGGCGGAGGTGGATACCTTAAGCGCCTAACTGATTCTGAAGCGCGTGCCCTGAACTCTATGGAAGGCAAGGAGCTTACAGAAGCTACGATGCCTGAATCTGTGCTTCTTGAGTGTCCATCTTGGGCTGAAGCTGGTCTACGTGAAGTGTTTGGTGAACGTTTTGGCGTTGAAGTAGAAGCTCTCAATGGTCCTTCTCAACTTGATATCAGAGTGAACCCTTTCAAAGGGAATCGCGAAGACATTATCCCTCGGTTGGAAAAAGCAGGCTGTAAGGTTGAAATCCTCGATTGGTTGCCAAATGGCATCCGTATTCACGATCACTGTAAAAAAGCGCATATGCCGTTTTATGAGCGTGGGGAATTTGAAATACAAGATGCGGGGTCTCAGGTTCTTGCTGCTATGGTCGCTGCTGAGCCCGGTCAACGGGTCGTAGATTTTTGCGCAGGCGCTGGGGGAAAAACTCTTGCCCTTGCTGCGGAGATGGATAACCGAGGCCAACTCGTTGCTTGCGATGTTCATAACAAACGATTGGGACGCGCAGCTCAACGACTTAAACGTGCGGGTGTCTTTAACGCTGAACGTAAAGTATTAGAAAGCGAACGAGACCCCTGGGTTAAAAAGAACAAAGGCAAGTTTGATCGAGTTCTTATCGATGCGCCGTGCAGTGGAACAGGTTCTTGGAGACGTGCGCCAGATTCGAAATGGCGGAGAGATGAAACGGATCTAGAAGAATTAGTCGCCCTCCAGGAGAGTATTATAACCTCTGCTGCACGCCTGGTAAAACCTGGTGGAAGACTGGTATATGCAACCTGTTCATTGTTGCCGTGTGAAAATGAGGAGCAGATCGTAAACTTCTTGCGGTCTCGCCCTGATTTCAAATTGGTTCCAGTTAAAGAAATCTGGGAGAAACAAATGCCGGTTTCTCCGCCTGAATATCTCGATGATATGCTGCGGCTTACGCCAGCCAGAAATGGTTGTGATGGGTTCTTCGCAGCTATTCTCGCTCGAGAAGAGACTCCGCCAGTTGTAACAGAGGCATCTGTGAGTTTAGAGCCAGTAGAAGTCGTCGAAGCCTCAGGTGCAGAAACCCCAACTGCAGAAGCTTCTGAAGAGTAATTAACAAAAGCTGTTCGTTTACCTGAATGTAATTAAGGAGCGAGTAGCTTTTGACCTTGGAGATCTTTCACGGCTTGTTCTTCGTTGACTTCTTCGATTGAAAGGTATGTCCGAATAACTGAAGTTGTTCCATAGGCTTTGATATATCGTGTGTCTCCTGGCGACAGCGAGAGAGTGATCGGATTTTCCATATCAGAAGATATTTTGATTTCGTAAACTCCTGGTCGAGCATCCCGATAAATTGCCTGATTCATAACGGCCTTGCCAACGGCCTTCTCATCTACCAGAAATTTAGGTTCAATTGCTGCAAGAAACGGTACTTTAGAGCGATAAAAATAAATTCGAGCATTGCTTTCAGATGCATGCGGTAGGCTGCCTGTTATCGGCTTAGCTTTTCTACTGGCTCCGCAAGCTGCTAAAGTAAGAGACAGAATGAAAATTAATATGGCTTTATTTAATATCGACAACTTGAAACGCCCTCCGGTATGCCTTCGGCTATAATAGGCATTTCAGGGGAAAAAGCCAGTAATCCTATCTCAATTCTGTCCCTCTTATAATTCAAATATGGTGCGCTGCAAAATAACGCTTGTTTGCAAGTGCGAAGGGGCGTATTTTGCATAAAATTACAGAATTCGATCGACCTAAGAAATAAAACAATAAATGTAGGCTTATCGTGAAATAAAAGTGCGGCAAGGGCTGCTTCTGGGAGAGTTAAAATGCATGATCAACAAGGGTATTATCTGGAAGATTTAGAAGAAGGGATGGAGGAATCTTTTGCTAAAACCGTAACAGAAGCTGATATCGTTCTCTTTTCGGGCATTTCCGGCGATACAAACCCAGTTCATATTAATGAAGAAGCTGCTCTGAAGAGTGTTTTCGAGGGCCGAATTGCCCACGGCATGTTAACGGCTTCTTTTATCTCTGCCGTACTTGGAACAAAATTGCCTGGACCCGGCGCGATATACCTTTCCCAATCTCTGCGTTTTAAGGCGCCTGTTCGTATTGGAGATACGGTGACAGCCAAAGTGCGAGTGAAGGATGTGGTTACAAGCAAAAAACGTGTGATTTTGGAGACAACCTGTCAGGTTTCAGGCAAAAATGTCTTAGAAGGAGAAGCGACCGTTATGGTTTCTTCAAGAGAAGATTAAGGTTCATTTTTCCAATCTTTTTTGAAAAATTTGACTAGGCTGTTTTCAAGCGGCTTCTGACCTTGTATTCATAGGCCTTCGGGCGTGTGCTTTATGTAATAAATATATTCCATAAAGCGACAATTAGGGCCTGTTACCAATAATTAGGTAGAAGTAAGGCCAGGTCAGGATATGGCGGTTTTTCATAATTTCACCAATATGCCAGCGGACGCTAGGGACGCTGTCATTGCCATTGGTAACTTCGATGGTGTTCATTTGGGGCATCAAGCTGTTATTCGCCAAGCCAGTGAGATTGCGAAAGAACTTGGTGTGCCACTCGCTGTTTTGACTTTTGAGCCACACCCACGTTCATTGTTCCAGCCAGATCAACCTTGTTTTCGACTGACGCCCATGTTTGCTAAGGCACATGCATTGGTAAAAGTCGGTGTTGATCATGTCTTTATTCAAGATTTTACACTTGAATTTGCCAAACAAACGGCAGAATCCTTTGTTCTAGATACTCTCGTTCGTGACCTCGGGGCTAAGCACCTCGTAATTGGGGGAGATTTTTGTTTTGGTAAAGACCGTCAAGGAAATGCCAAGCTTCTTGAAACGATGGGACAAGAGCACGGCTTTGGTGTAACGGCTGCGACTCTCGTAAAAGATAAGAGTAGCGAAGTTTTATCATCTTCGAGGATAAGGGATTACCTGCGTAATGGTAATCCGGGGGCTGCGGCGAGAATACTCGGCCGGTATTGGGAAATAGATGGCACGGTCTTGCATGGCTTTAAGCGTGGAAGAACCATTGGATTTCCAACGGCGAACCTTTCCATGGAAAATTATTTACACCCAAGTCTTGGGGTTTATGCTGTTCGCGTCGCCAAAGCTGGGGTTGAGGGCTTTGGCCTGACCCATTGGTACGATGGTGTCGCAAATATTGGTAATCGGCCGACGCTTGAAGGCGATTGTGTGAATCTTGAAGTATTTATCTTTGACTTTGACGAAGATATTTATGATATGGACCTTCGGGTACAAATCATAGAGTATCTGCGCCCTGAAAAGAAATTTGATGGCCTTACGGCTTTAACCGACCAGATCGCGAAAGACAGTGAGCAAGCAAAAGAGCTCTTATTGAATTTAGATGATCACCCGATAGAGTTTGTTGTAACCACAACAAGTAATGAATAAGCAAAATAGTAAGACGGAAGATTGGCTCCATGAGCACGGATTATAAAGATACTGTTTTTCTCCCAAAGACTGAGTTCCCAATGCGCGGCGGGTTGCCAAAAAAAGAGCCCGAAATACTGCAGCACTGGGCTGATATTGGTCTGTTTGAAAAACTGCGTGCTCAAAGTAAAGGCCGTGATAAATTCACCCTTCACGATGGACCGCCCTATGCAAACGGTCACCTCCATATGGGGCACGCCCTGAACAAGGTGCTTAAAGATGTGATCAATCGCTCTCAGCAAATGATGGGTAAAGATGCACATTATGTTCCTGGTTGGGATTGCCATGGCTTGCCGATTGAATGGAAAGTTGAAGAAGGTTATCGCGCACGCGGACAGGATAAAGATGAGGTTCCGGTCGTTGAGTTCCGTCAGGAGTGTCGCGAGTTTGCCGATAAATGGATCAATATCCAAATCGAAGAGTTCAAGCGCCTTGGTATTGAAGCGGATTGGGAAAAGCCCTATCGCACCATGGATTTTGCGTCAGAAGCCCTGATCGTAAAGGAAATGGGCAAGTTCTTGATGAACAAGGGCCTCTATATGGGAACGAAAGCCGTTCTGTGGTCCGTTGTTGAGAAAACGGCTCTGGCGGATGCTGAAGTCGAATACCACGAACTAAAATCGCCCACGATCTGGGTGCGGTTCCCGATTGCAAGCAGCAATAATGAATTGCTTGAAGGCGCTTCGGTTATCATCTGGACAACAACGCCTTGGACCATTCCGGCTAACCGAGCTGTCGCCCGCGGTGAAGAATTCGAATACCTGGTTTATGAAGTTACTGAATTGGGTGAAAACAGTCTGGCCAAGGTCGGAGAGCGTCTTGTTCTTAATCGCGAACTCTCTGAACAAGTTAGAATTGATGCCAAGATTGAAACCTGGAAAGAAATCGGAATTATTTCTGATTTATCTGGCGTAACCCTTAGTCATCCGCTTGAGGGCTTAGAAGGTGCAGAGGGTGGGTTTGATTATCAAGTACCTCTTTTAACAGCCGATTTTGTCACTAATGATGCGGGTACTGGCTTCGTTCACATTGCACCAAGCCATGGTGCTGATGATAATGAACTCGGACGTCAACATGGCCTCGAAGTGCCAATGATGATTGATGAAGCCGGCGTTTACTACGATCATGTGCCATTTTTCGCTGGTGCTTGTGTCTATACCCAAGAGGGCAAAGCAGGTGATGCAAACGGCCGGGTTATCAAAGCTCTAATCGAAACGGGTGCGATGCTAGCCAAGGGCTCGATGCGTCATAGCTATCCGCATTCCTGGCGCTCAAAAGCACCGCTCGTTTTCAGAAGTACTCCACAGTGGTTTATCTCTATGGAGACCAATGATCTGCGCGAGAAAGCTCTAAAAGCGATTGATGACACCCGATTTATCCCTGAAAAAGGTAGTAATCGTCTCTATAAGATGATTGAAGGGCGCCCAGACTGGTGTGTATCCCGCCAGCGTGTTTGGGGGGTGCCGTTACCAATATTCGTGGAAAAGAAAACGGGTGAGCCACTGCGTGATCAAAAGGTTCTCGATCGAATCGTGTCTGCATTCCACGAAGAAGGTGGCGATGCCTGGTTTAATAGCTCTCCTTCTCGTTTCCTCGGCAATGAATATAACCCAGATGATTTTGAGCAAATCCAGGATGTAATTGAAGTTTGGTTCGATTCTGGTTCTACGCATAGCTTTGTCCTCGAAGCGCGTCCGGAATTAAAATGGCCAGCGGATCTTTATCTTGAAGGTTCCGATCAACACCGTGGTTGGTTCCACACCTCCCTGCTCGAATCTGCCGGCACCCGTGGCCGTGCGCCTTATGACGCCGTACTAACACACGGTTTTGTTCTCGATAACAAAGGCCGTAAGATGTCCAAGTCATTGGGCAATATTACCGCACCTGCCGAGATTAACTCTAGGTACGGCGCAGATATTCTCCGTCTTTGGGTCGTTGCTTCTGACTATTCACAGGATCTGCGTGTTGGCGATGAAATTCTTAAATTCCAGGCTGATGCTTATCGCCGCTTGAGGAATACTCTTCGTTTCCTCCTGGGAAGTTTGAGTGAGTTTTCTGAGACTGAACGGCTTCCAATCGCAGAAATGCCTGAACTTGAAAAATGGGTTCTGCATCGTCTGACTGAGTTGGATGGTGTTGTACGTAAAAGCTGTGAAGACTATGACTTCCATGCAATGTTCCAGGCCCTTCACAATTTCTGTGCGCTGGATCTATCTGCTTTCTATCTGGATATTCGCAAAGATGCACTTTATTGCGATGCTGCGGAGAATCTAGAGCGCCGTGCTTGTCGGACTGTTATCGACATCCTCTTTGATGCATTAACCGCTTGGTTGGCTCCAATCCTTTGCTTCACAACAGAAGAAGCCTGGTTGGCCCGTGGTAAAACCAATGAAGCAGAATCCGTACATTTACGAGCTTTCCCTGAAATTCCAACAGAGTGGAAGAACGAAACTCTCGCCAGTCGTTGGGATAGTGTTCGTGAGGTTCGTCGTGTAGTAACTGGCGCAATCGAAGTTCTGCGTTCAGAAAAGAAAATCGGATCAAGCCTGCAAGCTCGTCCTGCTGTTTACATCAGTCGTAATGAGCTTCTTAGCGCGATTGGTGACCTTGATATGGCAGATATCTGCATTACATCTCAGATAGAGTTGGTAAACGCAGATGCTCCAGAAGAAGCCTATCGTATTAACGATGTCGACGGGGTAGGCGTTGTTGTTGATACGGCTGAAGGTGAAAAGTGCGAGCGTTGCTGGAAGGTTCTGCCAGATGTAGGAAGCCATCCTCATGCAGAAGGAACTTGCAGTCGGTGCGCAGATGTACTAGGTGAAGCGTCATCCTAACGACGAGTTATCGGGAACAGAAAACATGATATTACGTGCATTGATTCTGACCTTGGTTATCGCCGGACTGGATCAGGCGAGTAAGTGGTTCATTTTACTTGAAGTAATGGATCCGCCTAGGGTGATTGAAGTCACGGGATTTTTTAATCTTGTTTTGACTTACAACACGGGGGTGAGCTTTGGGCTTTTTGGTAGTGAGTCCGAATGGCGTCCTTTCATCCTAGCAGGGGTGGCGCTTGCTATTGTGACTGGATTATTTGTTTGGCTTAGTAAAGAGCCGACAAAGATGATCGCCTTGTCAGTAGGGCTGATTAGCGGTGGTGCAATAGGAAACGTTATTGATAGATTTATGCATATCGGGGTCGTGGATTTTCTGAGTTTCAGCATCTCCTGGTTACCGTGGCGGATTTTTAATCCGTGGCCGGCTTTTAACTTAGCTGACAGTATTATTTTCGTGGGGGTTTTGGTTTTACTCTATGACGGCTTGTTCTTAACGCCATCTAAGGGTAATAAGTAAGTACCTTGGAAAAGGACGCGGATTGAGCGCATGAAAAGTTTACGTATTATTGGTTTACTCGTCATCTCTCTGGTAATGACCGGATGCAGTGATGGCTTCAAAGAACAAATCGGTTTAGGCAAGCGAGCCCCGGACGAGTTTAAAGTCGTGTCTCGTGCTCCCTTGAGCCTTCCACCAGATTATAACCTAGCACCACCTCGCCCAGGTGCCTTGCGTCCTCAAGAAGGATCCGCACAAGGGCAGGCTAAACGGGCGGTATTTAATCTCGATGGTACGGCTGGTCCTGAAAAGAGCACAGCTATCCAACAGGCTGGCCGGACGGATGGCGAAATGGCCCTTCTTAGGTCGGCTGGCGCTGAAGAGGCCCCTGAAGATATCAGATTGCTTATTGATCGCGAAACACGGCAGTTGAATTCAGAGAGCGAAAAAGTGGTCGATGCACTGATTTTCTGGAAAGATCAACCGAACCCAAATAGTGTTGTTGATGCGACCAAAGAAGCCAAGCGGATCCAAGAAAATGCAGCTCTGGGAACCCGTGGCCAAGGGGAAACCCCGAAAGTTGTTATCGAACGCGAGGCACCACTTGAGGGTGTTTTTGATGACATTTTCTAAGTAAGACTCTCAGTTTTGTAAAAAAGCTTCGGAAATTCCGGAGCTTTTTTTTGTTTTGCTCATTAAATACACGTATCTGATGAGTGTTGCCCTAGTTTTGCCTGATTATTATTCAATCAATTGTGAGATATCGTGTTGCTGTTAGGCTTGCCTTGGCGCCTCTCGCCTTCTACCTACATCATACTGCAAACTAGTTAGTTGATTTATAAATGTACTTTTTTAAAATACTAATTT
Organism: uncultured Rhodospirillales bacterium; assembly: GCA_913060675.1. Taxonomy (GTDB): domain Bacteria; phylum Pseudomonadota; class Alphaproteobacteria; order Kiloniellales; family Kiloniellaceae; genus Kiloniella. The sequence goes on along the minus strand of CAJXUS010000014.1, from coordinate 12,353 downwards.
CTTTTCGTAATGGTTCTGTCTTTGCGGCTCTATTCACTTTGTTGGGGATTCTGCCAGTAAGGGCAGAAGTTTTTAACCCTGATGTCTTTACCCTAGATAACGGTATGCAGGTTGTGGTTATACCCAATCACCGTGCCCCAATCGTTTCACAAATGGTATGGTATCGGGTTGGTGCTGCTGATGAGAGTCTTGGTGAATCCGGCAACGCCCATTTTTTAGAGCATCTGATGTTTCAGGGCACCGAGAAGTTTAAATCTGGTGAGTTTTCATCTCTTGTTGCTAAAAATGGGGGTCAGGAAAATGCTTTCACGTCATGGGATTATACCGCTTATCATCAAACTGTAGCCCGAGACCGACTTGAGATGGTGATGGAGCTTGAGGCCGACCGGATGACAGGGCTGATCCTGGATGATAAAGCCGTATTACCTGAACGTGAAGTCGTGCGTGAAGAGCGTAGAAGTCGGGTCGGCAACAGCCCTGGGGCACAACTGGGTGAAGTTATGCGGGCAACCCAATTTCTCAACCACCCCTACCGAATTCCAATTATTGGCTGGGATCATGAAATCGAGGCATTGAACACAGAGACAGCCTTGAAGTTTTATCGCAAATGGTACGCCCCCAATAATGCTGTTCTTATTATTACGGGAGATGTAACCACGGAAGAAGTAAAACCACTTGCTCAAAAATATTACGGGGTCATACCTGCAAAGGATGTTCCCGAAAGAATAAGGGTTTCTGAACCGCCTCAACTAGCAGCGCGCAGGGTTGTTAAAAAAAGTAAGCTTATCAACAGTCCATCGCTTACTGTGCGCTATTTGGCTCCGAGTTATCGCACCGCAGGGGATAACACGCCATACGCGTTGCAGGTCTTGGATGAGATTATTGGGAGCGGTCCAACAAGCAGGTTATATAAAAAACTTGCCGTGGCAGAAAAAACTGCTGCTTCAGTAGGCTCTTCTTATAGTCCAACCGCCTATGATCTCAGCACCTTTACTCTCTATATTTCACCAAGTCCTGGGGTGAACATTGAAATCGCAGAGAAAAGATTACGAGAAGAGCTTGTAGATATTCTCAAGACAGGGGTGAGTGAAGAGGAAGTCACGAAGGCAAAAACCAGAATGGCTGATGCGGCAGTTTTTGCACGAGATTCACTCTCAGCGGCGCCCAATATTATTGGACGAGCACTAATGACCGGTCGAACTGTTGATGACATAGAAGCTTGGCCTGATCGTATAGCTGCGGTTACAGCGGAAGATGTAAACAAAGTAATGCAAACGATTTTTAACGATAATCAATCTGTTACCGGTCTTCTTCTTCCAGAGGAAACCGAGTGATGATTTTTTTGATAAATAAGCACACCTTTTTCAAAAGCCTCTCTTGTTTGATGTTTGGTCTTATCCTCTTCTCTCATACTCTCCGTGCAGAGGATATTGTTGAGGTGAAGAGCGCAGAAGGCGTAAAGGCCTGGCTCGTTGAGGATCATAGTAATCCTATTATATCTATAAAATTTGCGTTCTCAGGTGGCTCATCTGTTGACCCCGAAGGTAAAGAAGGTCTCGCAAATTTTGTTGCCGCGACGATTGATGAAGGCTCAGGAGATCTTGATTCTCAAAATTTTCAGGGGAGGTTGAACGATTTATCCATTTCTTTGAGTTTTGATGCCGGGCGAGAATTTTTTAGTGGCGAGCTGGTGACTTTGAAGCGCAATCATGCCGAAGCCCTCAGACTACTTAATCAAGCGCTGACAGCCCCCCGGTTTGACCAAGAACCTGTTGAGAGAATTCGCTCACAAATATCTTTGTCTCTTAGCCGACGGATTGATGATCCTAGTTACAAAATACAAAAGATGTTTCGCAATCTGTATTATCCCACACATGTTTATGGGCGCCCTAATGATGGAACTGTTGAGAGTGTTGCAGCTTTAACTGTAACTGATCTGCAAAGTTACCTTAAAGACAATATTGCTTTGGATAATTTGACGGTTTCTGTTGTCGGCGACGTAAACCCTGACGAACTTAGGCCTATGTTGAATAGAGCGTTTCAGGGCTTGAGAAGTAAAGCCAAGCCCTTTCGTATTACGGGTGCAAAACCAAAAGTATCTGGCGGTGTTGTTATTATAAAAGAAGTTATCCCTCAAAGCGAAGTACTCTTGGTTCAGCCAGGAATTTCCAGAGATGATCCTGATTATTATGCGGCCATACTTGTGAACCAAATTTTGGGAGGGGGTAGTTTTTCATCTCGTCTCTATCAAGAAATCCGGGAGAAAGAGGGTTTAGCCTATTCTGTTGGAAGTTATTTTTCTCTCCTCGATCAAGCGCCTTTGCTAATGGCATCTGTGGCCACTCAAAATGATCGCGTAAGTGATTCTCTTCGAATTATGCGTGAGCAATGGCGCCTTATGGCTGAAGAAGGCCCGACTGAGCAAGAATTTGCCGATGCAAAGACCTACCTAACAGGGTCATTTCCCCTTAGTTTTACGAGTACGGGACGTGTGGCGAATATTCTTCTGGCGATGCAACTAAATGATTTGGGAATAAACTATCTTCACAACCGTAACAGCTATATCGAAGCGGTCACTTTGGACGATGCCAGGCGTGTCGCCAAAGAACTCTATAATGTTGAAGCATTAACGGTTATCATTGCGGGAGATCCTGTGGGTGTTGAAGAGGTGGAACCCATCCCTAATTAGCGAACATTACTTTGTGCTTAATTGCCTTTTTATGGCGAGGAGCATTTGTTAGTTTTCTTGTGGCCTCACTTGGTCAATACCTAATACAAGATGGAAAATATGTCCTACACACACGATGCTAAATTATGTCTTGAAACTTTCCTCGGTGAAGGAGGTCTGAAGCAAGATATTTTTGAAGAACAGCTTGAAAGCTGTCGGCAAAGCATAGTTCGACTAAAAGAAGATAAAGAAAGCGGTCGATTGCCATTTCTATCGATCCCTGAACAACGAGATGATCTTGCTGTGTGCCAGACGGTTGCCTCTTCTTATCGCGCAAATTGTAGTGATGTTATCGTCTTGGGAACAGGGGGCTCGTCACTTGGCGGAAGGACACTTTATGGTCTTGCCACAAGTACCTTTGGCCCGATCAATGGTGGTCCTCATCTTCATTTTATCGACAATATTGATCCCCATAGTTTTGATGTCCTTTTAAAGAGGTTGGATATATCCAAGACAGGATTGATTGTTGTTTCAAAATCGGGATCAACCGCAGAGACAGTTGCCCAATTCATGGCATTACTCCCTGCCTTCCAAGATGCCTATGGTCCGGAGAAATTGGCTGAGCGGATTACGGTAATTACCGAACCAAGACCAAATCCTCTTCGCAAACTTGCTCGGGATCTTGGGTTGGAGTGCCTCGACCAAAACCCTTTGATTGGCGGCCGGTTTTGTATTCTGACAATCGTCGGATTACTACCTGCTATGATCGCGGGTCTCGATGTAGCAGCTTTACGAAAAGGGGCTGCCACAGTAATCGAACAAGCCTTTGGCACAGAGGACATGGCTGAGATCCCAGCTGCTGTTGGAGCTTCAATTGCAACGGGCTTGCTCCGGCAACGTGATATCCGCCAAACTGTAATTATGCCGTACGAAGATCGGCTGGCAGATCTCGGTCTTTGGTACAATCAGCTCTGGGCGGAGAGTTTAGGTAAAGAAGGCAAGGGGACAACACCGATCCGTGCTCTTGGTACAGTGGACCAACACAGCCAACTCCAACTCTATTTGGATGGCCCTCAAGACAAGATGTTCACAGTGATTTATCACGATGCCAAAGGCCAAGGCTTACCTGTAGATTCTGTCCTTCCAAAAGGTGAAGATTCTCTAAGCTATCTTCGCGGTCGTACTCTTGGGGACTTGCTTACTATTTCAGCTGAAGCCACGACGCAAACTTTAGCTAAAAATGGTCGACCTGTTCGTAAATTCCTACTCGAAAAGATAGATGAAGAAACATTGGGTGCCTTAACTATGCACTTTATGTTGGAAACAGTGATTACAGCAGACTTATTGGGGGTGAACCCCTATGATCAACCCGCCGTGGAACAGGGCAAGATGCTGGCGAGACGGTTGCTCAAAGATCTCTGATATTTTCCAAGGAAACTTCACGAAAATGCTTATTTCGCCATTGTTAGGCGAGCATCATTAGCGCACTATTGTCGCGCTTGTTCTTCGAAATAGGAGCCTTTTGTGCTTATCCGTCGCCTACCCGATACCTTGGTCAACCAAATTGCCGCTGGTGAAGTCATTGAACGGCCCGCTGCTGCAATAAAAGAGCTGGTTGAAAACTCTTTGGATGCGGGATCTCGAAATATCGATGTGGTCATGCGCGATGGAGGCCGGAGCTACATCTCTGTAACTGATGATGGTTGCGGGATGAGTGCAGAAGGTTTGGGCCTTTGTATTGAACGCCATGCAACATCGAAACTTCCAAGCGATGATCTTGTCCATATTGAGACACTGGGTTTCAGAGGCGAAGCTTTGCCCTCTATCGGTGCTGTCGCTCGACTACAGATCACCAGTCGTGAAGCTGGTAGTGAAGATGCATGGGCCATAAAGGTTGAAGGTGGCGTTCTCCACGATCCACAACCAGCGGCTTGCAATGCTGGAACGCGGGTTGAAATTCGGGATTTGTTTTTTGCCACCCCAGCCCGGTTAAAATTTTTAAAAGCGGCTCGAACCGAAGTCAGCCACGCTGAAGATGTTCTCAAACGTCTGGCTATGGCACACCCGCAAGTTGGGTTTTCTCTTTCAGATGAGAAACGCACGATCTTGAGATTACCCGCAAATAGTGGTGATCTTTTCGAAGTCAGATTAAAGCGATTGTCTTCGGTTATGGCGCGTGAGTTTGAAGAGAATGCTCTTGCGATTAATGCTGAGCGTGAATATCTCAAGCTTTCTGGCTACATCGGATTGCCCACACTTAACCGTGGTAACGCACAGCACCAATATCTCTTTGTTAATGGACGTCCGGTAAAGGATAGACTGTTACAAGGGGCTGTGCGCGGAGCTTATCAGGATTTCCTGGCACGTGATCGACATCCTCTCTTGGCCCTTTTCTTGGAGCTGCCTTCTGAGATGGTTGATGTAAACGTTCACCCCGCAAAAACAGAAGTCCGCTTCCGGGACGCTGCGTTAGTCCGTGGCCTTATTGTCGGCGCCTGTAAACATGCATTGGCTGAAGCGGGACACAGAGCTTCGACATCTGTTGGTAATGCAGCTCTTGGTATGCTTGAGGCTGCACGGGCCCAAAATGAACATGGCATCGTTCCTCCAAGACCTTCATCAGATTATTCTTGGCAGTCCAGGCCGTCTATCAACTATCCTTCAGGCCGTTTATCTGATGCGGTGATGGACTACCATGCGCCCTTGTCTGGGCAGTCCCAGTCTTCACTGCCAGGTGCTGAAAACTTTGCGCCCCACGCAAGAAACGAGCAAGGCAGTGGCTTGTCTGAAGAGAATGCCCCTTGGAACCAAGGTGAGGGAAGCTTTGAACCTGCGGGTTCGGAAGGCGATAATTTCGACCATCAGTCCCATCCCTTGGGTGCGGCACGTGCTCAATTTCATGAAAATTACATCATCACCCAGACCGCAGATGGCATTATCGTGGTTGATCAACATGCTGCCCATGAGCGTTTGGTGTTGGAAAAGATGAAAGGGCAGATGGCAGAACAGGGCGTAAAAACTCAAATGCTGCTTTTGCCCGAAGTTGTTGAGCTTGATGAAGACGCGGCTCACCGTCTGGTGAAAAGAGCGGATGAATTGGCAGAGCTTGGCTTGGTTTTGGAGGGGTTTGGTCCCGGAGCCGTAGTGGTGCGTGAAGTTCCAGCGATATTGGGGGAACGGGCAAATGCTGCAGGACTAGTTACAGATCTTGCGGATGAGCTTGCAGAACTTGGGGAAACACTCGCCCTTAAAGAGAGGGTAGAGCGCGTTTTGGGAACGATGGCCTGCCATGGATCTGTTCGCTCCGGTAGACGGCTGAATGGTGAAGAAATGAACGCGCTTTTGCGGCAGATGGAAGTGACCCCTCACTCGGGTCAATGCAACCATGGCCGACCGACCTATATTGAATTAAAGCTCGCAGATATAGAAAAACTCTTTTCTCGAAGATAATCGTCCCTATCTATACTCTGATCATATTGCACGGTTCGTTATTCGGATATTGACATTCTATCGGGGGATCAGCATTGGATTTTGACTTTCTTGAGCTTATACCAGCAAAGCGGTTTTCTGATGCCTTCTGCGATGATTTTTATCAAGAAGTTCCTAATGACTGGTGGGTTATCGTTACCGATGTGGTCAGTTCTACCAAGGCAATAGAAGCTGGGCGTTACAAGGATATCAATATGCTTGGTGCGGCCGGTATAACGGCCGTGTTTAACGTTGTTGGTGGTGCGACAATTCCCTTTGTCTTTGGTGGTGATGGCGCGACATTTCTCTGTACTGATAAAGACTGTCCTGAACTGATTGCTGAACTGTTAGCTGTCAAAACCTTTGGCTTACAGCATTACGATCTTGAGCTTCGGGTTGGTTGTGTCCCAATGCACGAAATTCGAGCACAGGGGAAAAATGTACAAGTTGCCCGGCTAGAGCTTTCACTAGGAAACAGTTTGGCGCTGTTTAATGGCGGCGGGTTAGGGCTGGCAGATAGTATAATTAAGTCCGATAAATCTGGGGAATACTGTAAAAGCAAACAAACCGAAAGACTTCCGAACCTCGAAGGCCTCTCTTGTCGTTGGCAGCCTTTGAAGCCTGTAAATGGCCAAATTCTAACTTTGTTGGTTCAAGCCACAGTAGAGAAGGATTACGCCAGAATTGTCGAAGGCATTCAGGAAATCCTCGGCCGTGGCAATGATGATTTCAATCCGGTTAAACCACAGGGACTGAAACTACGTGGTTTTTTTGAAAATTTCTCTCTTGAACGCTTCGCGACCAGCGCAGGATCTGGCGCAAGTTTATTGCCAGCATTAAAACTAATATTCGAAAGATCCTTTCAGCGCTTTGCGCACTTCGTAAATCTAAAATCAGGGCCCTACCAACCAGATACATATTTGACCGAACTGCGAAGTAATTCAGACTTTCGCAAGTTCGACGATATGGTTCGCATGGTCTTGGATTGTAAAAAGGAGGTTATTGAAGAGTTGAAAGAGTTCCTTGAACTGGAACATGAAGCCCGAAATTTAATCTACGGCATTCATCTTTCTGAAGAAGCTTTGATGACATGCCTTATGTTGGATCTTCGGCATTCCCAGCATCTTCATTTCATTGATGGTGCGGATGGAGGTTATGCCATGGCGGCAAAAAGCCTCAAGGCTCAAGCCAAGGCTTGAAGATTATCTATCTTCTAATCTTAGAAAAAAGAAAACGCGGGCTTTCCCGTATTTACGGTTATCGACTTCTTCAAAGCCAGGAGGCGGTGTTATGGTCTCTTTGGCGTCGGCTTCGGCGACGATGAGGGCGGTTGGGGCGATCCAGCCTGCCTTGTCCAATGCGGTGATTGCAGGGTCGCTCAGGTTTTGATTGTAGGGCGCATCCATCATTATCAGAGAACAAGGGTTCGTCGTCCTTGGTGGAAAAAGCGCGTCACCAGAAATGACTTGGGTCGATAGTTGTTCTTTGAGTGTTTTGATATTGCTCTGGAGAGCTGTGAGGCTCTCTGGAGCTTTTTCAATAAAGGTGACGTGTTTGGCCCCTCGAGATAGTGCCTCGAGCCCAAGAGCTCCTGTGCCTGCAAAAACATCTAATACGTACTGGTCTACCAGTAGTCTACTTGTACCCGAGGAAAGCAGGCCGCGGCTGACATCGCCTTGGAGTAGGATATTAAAGAGTGATTCTCTTGTCCTGTCCAAAGTTGGGCGCGCTGTTTTGCCTTCAGGGCATTCGAGCGGTCGTCCACGATGTCTGCCACCGACAATCCTCATGTTACGGACGCTTGTTCCTAGGTGCGGATTTAGTTGTCTTGCGTGTATCTGGTTTACCCTGTTTACTGATGGGCTTACTTACCGGGCGACCTGAGCCTTTGGCACTCGCTGCATTTCCTGGCTTGCCGGTATCTTTCCGACCTTGACCGGGTTTGCCTGTTTTCAGAGGCTTCCCACCTTTGCCAGTTTTTACAGGGGCTTCAACGGGTACTTCTTTTGGTAAACCCAGTTGATCCCGAACTAGTTTATATGGGAGTTCGACGATTCCACCTTCAGGAATTTCACCAAGTTGGAAAGGACCATAGGAAACTCTGATCAAGCGATTTACAACTAGGCCGAGGTGCTCACAAACACGTCTTAATTCCCGGTTTTTACCTTCTTGCAGAGACATGGTCATCCAGGCATTGGATTTGGCTTGATTACTGATAGCTGCTTCAATTGGGGCATAGTGTATGCCGTCAATAGTCATACCTTCGGCAAGAGCCTTAATGTGCTGGTCTTCAACGGTTCCATGAACACGGACGCGATAACGTCTGGTCCAACCCGTTGCAGGGAGCTCCATTTTGCGTTTGATTTCACCATCGTTGGTAAAAAGTAACAGACCTTCGGAATTGTAATCCAAGCGACCAACAGGCTGTAGGCGCGGCAAATCTTTTGGTAAGTTATCAAAGACTGTCGGGCGGCCTTCTGGGTCGCGGGCGGCCGTAATCTGGCCTTTTGGCTTGTGATATTTCCAAATGCGTGCGCGTTCTGGCTGAGGAAGAGGTTCGCCATCAACAACAATTGTATTTTCTGGCCCAACAACAATGGCAGGAGAATCCAATACTTTACCGTCGAGTTTAACCCGACCTTCGGCAATCCAGCGTTCAGCGTCCCTACGAGAACAGAGACCTGCACGTGCGATCACTTTCGCAATGCGCTCTTTCTTGTCAGAAACAGGTGCGGCCTCAACCCGTTGATAAGTAATGGCTTCATCTTTTGGCGAAGCGGGCTTACCTTTGATCGGTCGATTGTTGCCAACAGCCTTTGAGGGTCTGCCTTTGGCGCTTGGTCCAGACTTAGGACGGCTTGGTCGAGGTGTCTTTGCGTTTGTCATGGCCGGAATGTATGCCCGTGTTGGTCTCCTGTCTACTGCGAATAAAACAAATGACCTATGCAATTAAGATCCAGTGTCTCCGTTACTAGATCGGGTACTTGACCTAACACCGATTTAGACAGAAAGTTCGCAGTTATGGAAAATGGCTCAGAATTCGAATATTGCAAGAAACCAGGCGAAGCCATGGCGTTGGCGCTTATAGAAGCCAAGACCGCAGCAGAGGCAGGTGAAGTACCCGTTGGGGCCGTTATTGTGGAGAGCCAGACAGGTAAAGTTTTGGTGCGATCGCATAATCGTGTCGAGCGAGATAATGATCCCACGGCTCATGCAGAAGTTCTCGCGATTCGAACTCTGGGAAAACAATTGGGGAGCGCCCGATTAGGAAACTGCGATCTCTATGTCACTTTGGAACCCTGTCCGATGTGTGCAACGGCAATTTCTTTTGCGCGCATACGCCGGGTTTATTACGGTGCTTACGATCCTAAAGGCGGTGGTGTCGAGCACGGTCCACGCATATATGAGCACAACACTTGCCATCATCACCCCGAAGTTTATGGAGGTCTGAGTGAAGAGGCTTGTGCGGCTCTTTTGAAATCATTCTTTCAAGAGCGCCGATAAATATCACAGGTATGTGGTTTTGTTTTGAACGTTATCTTAACGAGCTAGCGGGCGAGTTCGCGCCAGCCGATATCACGACGACAAAAGCCTTCAGGCCATGTGATTTTATCTACGGCCTGATAAGCTTTTTTCTGAGCATCTTTGATATCCGACCCCAAGGCTGTCACGCCTAAAACGCGGCCGCCAATTGCTTGCAGGGTTTTGTCGTCGCCAGTGGCAGTTCCTGCATGAAATACGATTACTTCTGGATCTTCGTTGGCGTCATCAACACCTTTGATAACAGTGTTTTTTTCGTATGACGCAGGATATCCTTTAGCAGCCATAACCACGAGCAGAGCTGTTTCGGTGTGCCAGTCGAGAGATACTTTTTCAATGCCGCCTTTTGCGGAGGCAAGCAGGGCAGGCAATAGATCTGATTTCAAGCGCAGGCAAAGAGTCTGGCATTCAGGGTCACCAAAACGGACATTATATTCGATCAAACGAGGACCAGTATTGGTTAGCATGAGCCCTGCGAAAAGAACGCCTTTGTAGGGGTGGCCTTCTGCTTTCATGCCATCAATTGTTGGCTTGATACAAAGGTCGAGTACTTGTTGTTCAAGTTCTGGAGTTAATACTGGGGCGGGGGAATAGGCACCCATGCCACCTGTATTTGGTCCGGTATCGCCTTCGCCGACGCACTTGTGATCTTGTGCTGAGGCAAGGGGTAAATAGTTTTCACCATCTGTTAGGACAAAGAAGCTTACTTCTTCACCCTGCATAAATTCTTCAATGACAACTTCAGCGCCTGCAGCACCAAAGGCGCGCCCGGATAAAGCTTCTTCAACTGCAGTATGGGCTTCTGCCAGTGTCATCGCGACGGTTACGCCTTTACCCGCAGCAAGCCCGTCTGTCTTAATGACAATTGGAGCCCCTTGTTCGTCGAGATAATTTTTGGCTGAAGTTAAATCAGTAAAGCGCTGGTAGTTGGCTGTTGGAATATTATACTTGGCACAAAAGTCTTTCATAAAACCTTTGGAGCCTTCCATTTCAGCTGCAGCGGCTGATGGTCCAAAAGCAGGCACGTTGATTTCTTCAAGTCTATCGACAAGACCATCAACGAGTTGGCCTTCTGGACCAACGACAACAAACTCAACTGCGTTCTTTGATACGAAATCGACGATACCATCGAGATCTTCTGCCTTAATGGGAAGGCATTCTGCGACTTCAGAAATTCCGGCATTTCCTGGGGCACAATAGAGTTTTTCGCAGAGTGGAGATTTGGCAATAGACCAGCAGAGTGCGTGTTCACGGCCACCAGATCCAACGACGAGAATTTTCATTTTGTGCTCCCGATATTCAGGCGATTTTTAGAGGGTCAATCAATCTGGCAAGCTTATGCCCTATTCAGCGTGGGAAAGCCAGTCTCAGTCTGTCTTCTCGGGTAGATTTATTTTAGTGTTAGTTGGCGATATTTTAGATTGGTCTGTCGACTTTCGATAAGGGGCTGTTTAGGATGGTTTCCAATGACTGATCTATTTTCACCTCCCCCTTCAGCACCATCTGGCGAACGTGGTAATAACGCGCCGGCGATGAGTGTTAGTGAGATTTCAACGTCGATCAAACGCGAGCTCGAAACTCGATTTGATCGTGTCCGTGTACGCGGCGAGATCTCTGGCCTTAAACGTGCTGGTTCGGGACATATTTACATGTCCTTGAAGGATGATAATGCGGTTCTGAGCGTCATTTGCTGGCGCGGGCAGGCTGCTAAACTCTCTGTTGAGCCTCAAGATGGCTTAGAGGTTATCGTTACAGGCAGGATTACGAGTTATCCCGGACGATCAAATTATCAAATTGTTATCGACAGTATGGAAGTTGCAGGAGAAGGTGCGTTACTTAAGCTCTTGGAAGAGCGAAAACGCATGTTGTCCTCGGAAGGTCTTTTTGCAGATGAGCGCAAACGTAAAATTCCCTTCTTACCCGAAGTTATCGGGGTTGTAACCTCGCCAACCGGGGCTGTTATCCGCGATATTATGCATAGGCTTTCTGATCGGTTCCCAAGGCGGGTTTTGGTCTGGCCAGTTCTTGTTCAGGGCAAAGGTTCTGCTGAACAAATTGCGGCAGCAATTGAAGGTTTTAATGCCTTGGAAATCGACGGTGACATTCCAAGACCTGATACGCTGATTATCGCGCGTGGTGGTGGCAGTTTAGAGGATCTCTGGGCGTTCAATGAGGAAATAGTTGTTCGAGCTGCGGCCAATTCACAAATTCCTCTGATATCGGCTGTAGGCCATGAGACTGACACGACACTGATCGACTTTGCTTCCGACAAACGGGCGCCGACGCCTACGGCTGCGGCAGAAATGGCTGTTCCTGTTCGGGCAGAGCTCATCGGTGAAGTTCAAAATATTGGCCGCAGAATTTATTCTGGTGCAAACAGGCTTTTGAGTGAAAAGCGTATGCAGGTTGAAGCCCTTTCCCGTGGACTTCCTGATCCGAGGCGGTTAATCGAAGAAAAAATGCAACGGCTGGATGATCGTGCTGAGCGGATGCGAAATGCCATGAAAGGCTATCTACGGCATCAGGCCTTTGGCTTAACTGAACTATCAGCACGCTTGCCGCATCCCAAACAACAGATAGTACTCGCCAACCAGCAATTAATCGCGCTCAAGGATCGATTACACTCCTGTCTCTTATACACATCTGACGCTGCCGACGAAGAGGATAGTGTAGATCT
>CAJXUS010000013.1 GCA_913060675.1 uncultured Rhodospirillales bacterium | reverse complement strand
AGATGTGTATAAGAGACAGAGAGACGGCTCATTATGTTTTGTTCAATGCCGGAAATCTATCCGCGAATGGCCTGTTCGAGATCTTCTTTGAGATCTTCTGCGTCTTCCAGGCCAACAGAGATTCTTAAGAAGCTTTGCGTGATACCCACAGCCAGTCTTTCTTCTTCGCTCAAGCGTTGATGCGTGGTCGAAGAAGGATGGGTGATAAGTGTTTTCGCATCACCTAGGTTGTTTGAGATATCCGCAACACGCAGTCGATTAAGCACGTTAAATGCGGCTTCCTTACCACCTTCGAGTTCCAAACCGATCAATGTGCTACCTTTTCCTGACATCTGCGCCATAGCGAGTTCATGTTGTGGATGTGATTTCAGGCCGGGATAGATAACCTTTTTCAAACCAGGCAAGGTTTCGAGATGAGTTGCTAATGCCAAAGCATTGTCGCTCATCCGGTCTACGCGCAGACTTAATGTCTCCAACCCCTTGAGCATTGTCCAGGCATTGAACGGGCTCATTGATGGGCCTGTGTGGCGATAAAAATCCTTCAAGTAATCAGCATCGAATTCTTGAGAACAAAGGATTGCACCACCCATGCACCGTCCCTGTCCATCGATATGCTTGGTCGTGGAATAGACAACTATATCAGCACCGTATTCCATAGGCTTTTGCAACATTGGGGTGGCAAAAACATTATCAACAATGACCAATGCACCAGCGGCATGGGCCATGTCACAAACCGCTTTGAGGTCAATGACATCCAGTGCGGGATTAGATGGGGTTTCGACAAGAACAGCTTTAGCCCCTTTAGCAAGAGCAGCTTCCCAGGCTTTGAGATCGGTACCATCGACAACTTCAGTCTCAACACCATAACGCGGCAACAGTTCATTGAGAATATAGAGGCAAGAACCAAAAAGAGCCTTGGCACCCACGACCCGGTCTCCTGCTTTTACCTGTGATAAAAGCGCAGCATTAACCGCAGCCATACCACTTGCAGTTCCACGGCAAACCTCGGCACCTTCAAGTAAACGCATGCGTTCTTCGAACATGGAAAGAGTCGGGTTCGCATAACGGGAATAGACATACCGTTCGCGCTCACCATTAAAGGCCTGCTCAGCTTCCTCAGCCGAACTATAAACATAGCCGGAGTTTAGGAACAGCGCTTCGCTTGTCTCATCAAACTGGCTTCGCATGAGCCCGCCGCGCACCAGTTGGGTCTGGGGGCGAAGCTTTTGTGCTGAAGCGTTTGAATTGCTGTTCGTCATCTCTCTTTTCCATTTACTCATATTTGCCAAACTCGAATTTCATCCAAGAAGGCGGTTAAATTTAACTTTGTTTCCAGGGAATGCCTGTTGCTTTCCAGCCTGCAATTTTCCCACGATGCCCATTTTCATCAGGTGGACCTTCAAACCCCTGTTCAACATTAAAACAGTTATTGAAGCCCGCTGCGGTAAGAGCAACAGCTGCTGAAATAGATCGTACCCCTGACCGACACAGAATGAATACAGGCTGGTCTTCGTTGACACCAGAAAGCTTAACCGCTTCTACAAAGTCGGGATTAACCTGCATTTGCGGATAAACCTGCCAGGGTAAGAAATGAGTTTCTTTCCCGATTCCGGAAAGATCAGGCACACCAACAAACTGAAATTCTGGAATTGTCCGTACATCAAGCAAAGCTGCGTTTGGGTCCTCTTGCAGAGTCTCCCAAGCTTTGCTCACTGAAACGTCACCAGCGTATTTCTGTTGCATTATGGCCTCCAAATTCCCTAAGGCGCCTATTAATATTGAGAATTAGGGAATTTAAAACCTTTTTCATTAAATACTTTAGTCAAATACTTTTGAACTAGGATTCAACCATGTCTGATTTAGAAGAACTTCGCCAACGCGTAGAAGCAGCAGAAGATCATTTTGGCCTCATTGCAGATCAACAAAAAGGCTATAGTCAACGCCTCATTGCCCTTCTCAATGTCACTGAACAAAAAGATCAGGCTATTGGAAAGCTTGAAGGCGAGAATGAGCAACTAAGATCGATGCTATTCTCTCTGTTACAGGCAATCGAGAAGGGAGACACCTCAAACACCCTTCAAGACATGGACGCCAGAATTTCGGCAATGTCCAATCAAGCGATTGATATACCAAACGAATTACCAGCGCCAAACTTAACTCTCTCAGCGCCAGAAGATGAAATCCCTTCCGACACCGATGCACCATCCATCAGTGAGGATGACAGCGACATTGAGGAAGTAGAAATCTCTCTGACCTCTGAAGATACCCAAGAAGACGATCAAACTGATGCTATTGAAACCGAAGAATTAAACGAAGCAGAAGATAGCGGTTTTTCGGTTGAGGAAGAAGCTGCAGAAGAAAGCGAAATAGAACTGTCGGAGCCAAGTTCAGAAGAAGAGTCTCTCGATTTTGAAGCACTCGAAGACGTAGAAGGGTCCGAATCTGAAATACCGGACGACTCTGAAGATGCATTGATTGCAGAAATTGCAGAAAATTTAGAACTCGTTCTTCCTGATGAAGAGCTGGAAAGTAACGATGAAGAAGCTTCATCGGAAGAAGACTCAGCTGAAGAATTTAATATTTCAGATCAAGATGAAGAGATAGATGTCCTTGAAGGATTAGAAGATCCTCTCGAAGACGCTCTAATTGCTGGTGCAAACGAAGATCCACAAGACAATGCAGACAGCGCCTCGCAAGATGAACCTCTTCCAGGCGAATCAAAAGACGACAATACAGAGGAGGTTGCAGAAGAAGAGCTTGCTGAAGAAGAGACTGTTGCGGACACCACCATTGATACTTTCCTTGAAGAGAATGCAGACGACGATGAAACCCAAGCAGCTAGTCCTGAGATTGAAGACATTATGGAAAGAATTTCTAAACAGGCGCTTTCTCACAACGACTAATATCAGACGAGTACTCTTCACTTCGTCCTCAACGTGAAGCAGACATTGTTAGAATCTCAATTCTGCTTCACAATTCCAAAAACAATAAGACAAGTATTCCTGAGTTCGAACCAAGTGGTCCCATTTACAAAGTCAGATACCTCGTGATCTCACAATTTTTGAAAATTTATCTTCTGCCGATACTCTTAATATCGACTGCGGTATATCTGGCTCTCTACCCTCAAAGCTATCCGGCGCCCGTTAAGCTGTTACTTAGCATTGTCCCAATTATGTTGCCCGTTTTGGGTGCCATATTGTGTTTGTGGTTTCGAAAATCAAATCCTGTATTCTGCTTCATAATCGCTATAGTGTTATCCTATTTTGGCGATAGTGCCTCATCAACGCAGATCGCCGCAGCGTATTTGTTCGTCCCCCTTTGCTGGATGACCTTTGCGATGAGCGAAGAGCGTGGCATATTAACGCCTTCTGGCTTCGCAAAGGGACTTTCGCTGCTCTCTTGGGGGTTGATTATTGCCACCCTTGGTTATCCGGCAAATGATTTAGGTATCTTTTCAAATCTTTGGATAGATCTGCATTATGCCCTTCAATGGCGTCCCAATTGGGGTGGATGGATGCCCTTACCAGCGCCCGCCCTTGCTTCTTTTGCCCTCGCCACGTTGATCCTAACGGTAAAGCTCATCCGCAAACATCGGCCAATGGATGCTGGGTATCTCGGTGGCTTGATTGCCCTTTTTGGCGCCGCGCTTAGACACGGCGAACCTTCGGCAACCCTGGTTTTTATTTCACTCTCTTCCTTACTACTTGTTCTTGGGATTTTCCAAGAATCTCATCGAATGGCATTTTTAGACGAGTTAACAGGTATTCCCGGTCGTCGGGCTCTACTTGCCGATATGAAAAAGCTCGGCCGACGTTATAGCCTTGCCATGGTCGATATTGATTTTTTCAAAAAATTTAATGACACCCATGGCCATGATGTCGGAGATCAGGTGTTACGGATGGTTTCTTCTCGGTTGAACCAGACCGGTGGTGGAAGCAGGGCGTATAGATATGGCGGGGAAGAATTCACCCTGCTTTTCCCAGGCAAAAGCATCGACGAAGCTATAGATGTTCTAGAGGATGTGCGCGAAAGAATTCAAGACACAATATTCGTCGTTCGCGGCAGTAACCGCCCCAATAAAAAACCAGGAAGATCTAAAAAGAACCAAACCCGGAAGAGACCGGAAGGCAAGCGGACAAAGGTCACTGTTTCAATTGGATTATCACAACGTACTGATAAACAAGAAGACCCAAGCGATGTTATGAAAAAAGCGGATCGTGCATTGTATAAAGCAAAAGATAAGGGGCGTAATTGCGTTATTTCAAAATAACCAAGCAGCCTTAATCCAGAATCAAAAAGAGGTGCAGTAAACCTACACCTCTTGTCTAACGTCTATCTGTAAGAGCGCTATTCTTGGCCGCTTAAAAGTATCGCATCATTATCATCAATTGGCACGCCAGGTATATTCTTGGATGTACGAATCACCTGAATAGTTTGAACTGTCGCAACATGAGGAGCTGCGGTTAATTTTTCTGTCAGCTCATTTTCGTGCCCGGTGTTACGGGCAACAAGCTTCAGCACAAAATCGTTCGACCCACGTGTCATGCTACATTCTCGGACTTCGGGCCATTCATTCATGTAGCTTTCAAACTCAGTCAAAACCTGCTCGGATTGCCCTGCAAGACCAACGAGAGCATAAAAAGCCACTTCATACCCCAAAGCTTCTGCTTCGAGTTCAGCATGGTAGCCTTTAATAAATCCGGCTTCTTCCAATGCCCTAACACGCCGTAAGCAAGGCGGTGCAGAGATGCCTGCTCGTCGAGCTAACTCGACGTTGGTGACACGTCCATCTTCTTGGAGATCCTGAAGAATACGAAGATCAATACGATCTAGTTTTACCCGGCGCATGCAAACGTCCTGTTTAGTGATTTACGGTAACACCCTAAGCTTACATGGCTCTACATTATAAACTTTCGAACGAATCGAGGTGATTTGGGTAACAATATTACCCGTGAAGTCCGTAAATTCAAGCTACTATGCACAAATAGTCATCGGAAAGTATCCTGTCGGAAGTCTTTTGCTTGCCTAGAATACTTTCACAGGCAATATTCCTGAAGTAATGCCAGATATAGAAAACAAAAAACAAAAAAACCTTATTTGTTGGGCTGTTAGTGATGGTCGCGCTGGAATAGAGGTGCAATGTACCGGGCTGGCAGAAGCCATGGGGCTTGCCCCCGTGATCCGTCATGTAAAGATGAAACGCCCCTGGCATTGGCTCCCCCCCTCACTCGTCCCTCTCCATCCATCCGTATATAACGCCCAATTTCCACCAGAAACCGGATGGCCAGATCTTGTCATTGGTTGCGGGAGACAAGCGGCAATATTCAATGCATTGGTTCGAAAGAAGAGCCTGGGCAAAAGCTATTGCATTCAAGTCCAAGATCCAAAGATATCTTCATCCCTCTACGACTTGGTCATAACCCCTGAACACGATTTACTCAGAGGCAACAATGTCCTCACAACAACAGGCGGTTTCAACAAGGTAACAAGCCGGCGCCTTTCTGAAGACTCCTCAAAGTTAAGTGCGCTAATTTCCCACCTTCCGCGCCCTCTCATCGCGGTATTAATCGGCGGAAAGAGCAAAGCCTACGACCTTACCGAGCCTGTAATGCAAAGGCTTGGCAAACAGCTCCAACAATTACATGAAACAACTGGGTGCGGTTTTCTGGTAACCACCTCTCGCAGGACCGGTGAAAAAAACGAAGCCCTTTTGAAACAATACCTCTCAGATCTTCCCGCATTTATCTGGGATGGTAGCGGGCACAATCCCTACTTTGGCTTCCTTGGCAGTGCTGAGGCCATTATCGTCACAAGCGATTCTGTAAATATGGTCACCGAAGCTGCGAGTACAGGCAAACCCGTTTTCACAGTCGAACTTGAAGGCGGGAACAATAAATTTGACCGCTTTCATAAACAACTTGAGCAAAAGGGGATTACACGCCCCTTTACCGGCCAATTAGAGAATTGGAGCTACCCAGAGCTAAATGAGACAAAGCGTGTGGCCCAAGAAGTACTTGAACGAATGCGATCTCAAGACCGGATTTAAAGCTAACCATGAGGGTTGCCCCTAAACCATCGTCACGCTCCTGAACTTCCACAGAGATTTCCACGGGGATTTCCACGGGATCTACCTCTTAATTCTTCTGGGCCTTTTCGTGACCATTTCTTTAAAATTTTCCTCCTAGGTCAACACCCCCTAACACCTCTATTTGTCTAAAGTAACAAAAGATCGTGATCACACCCTTGAAGAGACGGGGAAGGCACTCTATTTTTCAGCCCACACAGATGGATTCCATCGCGGCGAGGTCGCGAGAAAAAATGAAAGATTAGATAGCATGTCCGAGACCCACCGTACAAAGGTACTGATCATTGGTTCTGGTCCTGCGGGTTATACCGCGGCCATATATGCAGCCCGTGCCAATTTAGAGCCGATCCTTGTACAGGGACTACAACCGGGCGGACAGTTAACGATCACCACAGAAGTAGAGAACTACCCAGGATTTGCCGACGTTATTCAGGGCCCATGGCTTATGGAACAAATGCAAAAACAAGCTGAGCACGTCGGCACCAAGATGCATTTTGATATCATCAATGAAGTCAATTTTGATGAGCGTCCCTTTGTCTGCACAGGTGACAGCGGCAATAGTTATGTCGCCGATGCCGTAATTATTGCCACAGGTGCTCAGGCCCGCTGGCTCGGCCTTCCTGGCGAAGAAACATATAATGGAAAAGGCGTGTCTGCCTGTGCCACTTGTGATGGATTCTTCTATCGTGGCAAAGAAGTCGCCGTTATCGGTGGCGGTAATACAGCCGTCGAAGAAGCCCTTTACCTCTCAAATATCTGCTCAAAAGTAACCTTGGTTCATCGCCGTGATGAACTCCGTTGCGAGAAAATTCTCGAAGACCGCCTTCTCAAAAACGAAAAAATCGACATTCAATGGAACAAAGTCGTCGATGAAGTTCTTGGCACGGATACCGATGGCGTAACCGGGATCAAGCTCAAAGACACTCAAAATGGCACCTTCTCAGAAATCGACGTCAACGGTATGTTTGTGGCTATCGGACATGACCCTGCCACCAAGATCTTTCAGGGGAAACTTGATCTAGATGATGAAAACTACATCCTGGCCAAGCCCGGAACAGCCACAACCAACATTCCAGGTGTTTTTGCCGCGGGAGATTGTGTTGATAAGATTTACCGCCAAGCCGTTACAGCCGCTGGCCTTGGCTGTATGGCCGCATTAGAGGCTGAGCGTTATATCACAGAACTCAACGACTAACTGAGATATTCACAAAAACACAAAGCAGAGCTCAACACGGGCTCTGCTTTATTTTTGTCTATTTTGAACCAATAGGCATAATTTGTTAAGAAGCTGTAATTACAGTACGATAAGCACAATTAAACGAATCGCTGTTGCGACTTCAACGCACAGTTTTAAGGGAGAAGAACCTTGCCAGAGGGCACAAAACGCCGGGGTGGCCTGGGAGCAACGATTATGGATTGGGATAAACTCCGTATCTTTCACGCAGTCGCAGAGGCCGGGAGCTTCACCCATGCTGGTGAGCAGCTAAACCTGAGCCAATCCGCAGTTAGCAGGCAAATATCGGCGTTAGAAGACAGCCTTAAGGTTTCCCTTTTCCATAGACACGCACGCGGCCTCATTCTCACTGAACAAGGTGAGTTACTTTACCGTACTGCGCACGATGTCTTTGGCAAACTTGCTATGACTGAAGCACAGTTGACAGAAAGTAAAGATCGCCCGAAAGGGCCTCTCAAAATAACCACGACTGTTGCCTTTGGTTCGACGTGGCTTGCCCCCCGGCTTCATGAATTTGTAGATCTCTATCCTGAAGTTGAGGTTCAACTGATCCTCTCGGACAAAGAACTCGACCTGTCCATGCGCGAAGCCGATGTTGCAGTAAGATTGCACCCCCCTCGTCAGGCCGACCTTATTCAACGCCACTTAATCACTGCCCAAATGCATATCTATGCTTCTGTCGGTTACATCAAAAAATACGGTATGCCGAGATCGATTGAAGAAATATCCGATCACAGGCTCGTCGTTTATGGCGATGATACCAAACCACCTCTGCCGGATATCAATTGGCTTTTGCGTGTTGGCACTGATGGTGGGACACCACGCCGGGCCTCGATGAGCATCAATAATGTTTATGCAATCATGAAGGCAGTAAAAGCTGGCGCAGGATTAGGCGCTCTACCAGATTTCATGACACAAGAATCCAGTGACCTCGTTCAGGTTCTACCTGAGGTGGAAGGCCCTCAATTTGATGCCTATTTCGCCTATGCAGAAGAAATGCGGTCCTCAAAGAGAATCTCTATCTTCCGTGACTTCTTACTACGCAAGGTCGCAGAATCAAAATTTTAATTTGATAAAATTTACTTTTATCAATAATAACAGATAGTTATAAGGTATGCACTTAATGCATATCGGCACTGTAATAATGTAAATCGACATCGCAAAATAAATTGCTACATTCATGTCATCAGATGTTGCTATGCAATATCTACTTAGGCTGATTGTTGAGCTTGCTCCAGTTAGTCTGTTTCCAGGCTTCGGCCTGAGGGTCTTCGGATCCTACGTCTCCCAGACGTGAAGCCTCCCTGTTCGACTTGCCCCCAAGCCATTGTGCTTGGGGGTTTTTTTTATTCTCCTCACCCCAAAGTTCATTCAGTGGTCCCACTGGGGTCACACTGAGGTCCCCCCGTGCAGAGACTTGAATTAGGATCATTATCTGGATAACCCAAAAAACAATCCATTTAGTGGCATTGTGGGAGAGGGAAATTTGGTGAGTATTTAAGTGGGTCAATTCAGTTCCTAGAAATCACTCTAACGCTCTCATCTAAATCAGATTCTATAGGCTCATTACAACAGAGCTCGCTATATATTCCCCATAATTTTTGATCTCACCGTATCAAAAATATTAATTTAATATTTTATTACAACAACTTAGTAACTATGCACATAACGCATATCCGCACTGTAATAATGTAAATCGACAACGCGAAATAAATTGCTACATTCATGTCATAGGATGTTGCTATGCAATATCTTGTTGGACTGACTGTTGAGCTTGCTCCGGTTGGTCTATTTCCAGGCTTCGGCCTGAGGGTCTTCGGGCCCTACGTCTTCCCAGACGTGAAACCTCCCTGTTTGACTTGCCTCCAAGCCTTGTGCTTGGAGGTTTTTTTTATCCGTTTTCGAAGAGAATAAGTTACTACCCCACAAAGCGATATAATTACAGCAATGGTCAATGTTTGTGAAAATAGCCTTAACGAGTATCATTTTTGGTTTTTATATGCACACTCAAAAGCACTTCCGTGATGTTTAACCAGATCCGATAGCCACCCCCAAAGTAACCGTACCCGACTGGATCTCAAATTAGCCTCCTGGGCCAGAATGTATTGAGAAAATCTGAGTTCAGGTATCGCAGGGGTAACTTGCTTGAGTGCCTTAAAACGTGCCCCTTCCACTACTGGGAGCATCCCAAGGCCCAAGCCACTGACCATTGCCTCGAGTTGATTATAACGCCGCATCACTCTTAAACGTGGGGAAGTTGGCGCTAATTTCGGCATTAACCAACGCATATAAGGATAATGAGACATCCGCTCATCATGAACAATCCAATCATACCTTGCCAGTGGTTCCGATGGATCAAAGGGATAAGCCATAAGATACTCATGCGAAGCAAATATCGCCATGTCCGCTCCTATTAACTTCTTCACCCTTAGTGCCCCCGTTTCAGGCAGCTTACTGCGAATGGCGACATCGGCTTCCCCTCGTGAAAGGTTCACATAATCTGTCGAATCATCAAGCTCTACCCTAAGCTCAGGATATGAAGCGTAAAGATCAGATAAATGCTCTACGAGGAACGACAGCATTGGGCTTCCACAACTGATCCGAACGACACCTTTTGGTCCGGTCGCTTCTCTAGCTGTAATTCTAAAACCTTCTGAGGCTTGTTCCATTGCCTGCGCAGGCTCAAGAAGTCCTTCACCAAGTGGCGTTAGAGCGGCACCTTGGCCACTTTTATCAAATAGACGCCCTCCAAGCGTGCTTTCCAAATGCTGAATTCGTCGGCCAATAGTAGGATGGGTCAGCCCAAGGCCTCTGGCAGCCCCCGCGTAAGATCCTGCTGTGGCTACGGCTAAAAATATTCTGGCATCATCCCAATTCAAATGCTTTTCCCTCGCGACAAAACTAGTTGCCTCTGCATCTGTACATAATTTTCCATACACGCACAATTTCATTCATCGCCTGAACAATTACTTACACATATCATTATCATCTCATCGACAATAACAAATTCGGGATATTCTCAGAGATGACTACCTTAAACACCAAAATTACCAGTAAAAAAGCAGCTGCTCCTCTTGGTCATTATGCCCAAGCTGTGCTCTGTCATGACATATTATACTTGTCACTCCAGCTTGGTATTGCACCCGAAAACTCAAGCCTTCCAGCCGGTGACATTACTCACCAAACCAATCAAGCGCTTGATAATGTTTCTGAAATTCTCCTTGCAGGAAAAAGCCGCCTTTCACAACTTATTAAGGTCAACATTTACCTTTCCTATATCAAACACTGGGAAATCGTAGATGAAATCTATCGCCAAAGACTGGGTGATCATACCCCCGCGCGTAGTGTAATCCCCTGCTCAAAATTACACCTAGGTTATGACGTCGGCTTCGAAGTCATCGCAGTAGCTGGACAAGCAAAGGAATTTAAATCATGAAAAATGTAGAGGGGCTGTCCGTTTATCAGGTAGATGTCTTTACCAGCGAAAGATTTATGGGAAACCCCGCAGGGGTAGTCCCGTATGCCGATGAGCTTACGGACCACCAAATGCAAAATATCGCCCGTGAGCTCAACAATTCAGAAACGGTTTTCATCCTCAAGCCAGATAATGATGATCACGACCTTCGGTTACGTTTTTTCACCCCGAACACAGAAGTTCCCTCTTGCGGGCATGCGACCGTCGCCGCTCATTTTGTCCGTGCAAAAGAGTTAGGCTTAACTTCGGGACGAATATTGCAGAAGACTGGGGCAGGTATTCTGCCCATCGACATCGACCGCCAGAATAATGAAATCAGGGTTATCATGACTCAGGGGAAACCATTATTCTCACCGGCACTGTCAGACAAATTTATTGCCCGCATAGAAGACGCACTTGGTATAGAGGGTAAAGATCGTAACTTACAACTCCCGGTTCGAGTTGTTTCGACCGGACACTCCAAAGTCATGATTGCCCTAAACTCAAAAAACCGCCTAAACAGCTTGCAGCCTGACTTAACCGCATTAAAGAACTTGAGTAAGGAAATCGGCAGTAACGGTTATTTTGTATTTTCGTTATCTGGCCCAGAAGATGATTGTCTTGTTCATGGCCGTATGTTTGCCCCAGCTATTGGCATCGATGAAGATCCTGTAACAGGAAATGCAAATGGCCCCGTCGGAGCTTACCTCGTTGCCGAAGGAGCTACCGATATAGACAACGGCACCTTCCGTTTTCGAGCTAAACAAGGAGAGGCAATGGGGCGCCCAGGTGAAATGGATGTCTTTGTAGATATAAAAGACAGTCAACCACAATGCGTCCGTATCAGTGGCAGCGCGGTAAATGTATTCAAAGCAACACTATGAGCCGGAGGACAGGATTATCGCCAATCAACGACAATGGACTTTCTCCATTATTTTATTTTCACCGAAAAAAAAGACAAAGCGGGGCATAGATAACCATACCCCACGGCAAAATCGTAATCAGAACTTTTATTCAGGTATAAAGGCGCTCGCCTTTGATGTTCTGGTAGAGATAGGCAATGTCTTCCGCGTAACCATTATAGGGCAGTGTCGGCACCCGCTCACTCTGACCTAACGGTTGCTCCGTAGCCTGGCTCCAGCGTGCGTGAGGCACTTCAGGGTTTACGTTCGCCCAGAAACCGTACTCAGAGCCCTGAATTTCTTCCCAGAAGGAAACTGGGCGTTTATCAGTGAAAGTAAACTTGATGACCGCTTTGGTCGACTTAAAGCCATACTTCCAAGGTGTAACCAAACGTAGCGGTGCCCCGTTCTGTTTTGGCATAGGCTTGCCATAAATCCCCGTTGCAATGAAAGCCAGGTCATGGGTGGCTTCTTCGATCGTCAGGCCTTCGATATATGGCCACGGGTACCAATGAGCTTTTTGACCCGTTGCGATATCCGGAAGGTTAAAAGTCTCCATGCGCAAATACTTTGCACCGGACAGCGGTTGCGCGAGTTCAACAAGTTTTCGAAGAGGAAAGCCCGTCCAGGGAACAGCCATGGACCAGGCTTCGACACAGCGGTGACGATATAGGCGTTCTTCAAATTCGATCTTGGAAAAGAGATCATCAATATCAAGGTTCATTTCCTTTTCGACCATACCATCTATGGCGATCGACCACGGACGAATGGGTAAGGACTGGGCCTTTTCATGAATGTTTTTTGAAGAACCGAATTCGTAATAGTTGTTATAAGTGGTCGCCAGTTCTTCGAGGCTTAATTCGCGATCCAGCTTGTAAGTTTCGTTGCGGGCAGCCGGGTAATACTTGGCACTAGGGTCCAAACTACTCGGTTGAGCTTTAACAGGAGCAGCCGCTGTGGCTTCAGCGCTTTGTTCTTCACACCCTGCAATCATTCCAGCCGAAAGGACCACGGATCCCAGCGCTGCGTTTTTGATAAAACTGCGGCGGTTCAAATAAACGCTTTCGGACGTGGTCTGATTTTCTTTCAGTTCCCAACGCTTGCGTAGTTTGATCAACATTATCTATCCCTCTGTCTTGTTCCACCTAAAGAGATAACCTCTCGGGTTCTCACGAACAAATCACTGCTTCGCGAGATAGCCGTGTGTCTCCTTCAATCCACATATAAATACGAAGAAAGGGTGCATCAGATGATGCACCCTTTCTCAATTAATAACCAGATTAGCTCGCGGGTAAGTGAAGACCTTCGTTTTAATTTTCTCTAATCAACCCACGAGAAAATTCTGCCTTATTCACTCAACGCTTCACACGCTCGCTTAATACGCTCACAAGCTTCTTTCAAAGCTTCTGTAGAAGTTGCGTAAGAAATACGGAAATATGGGGAAAGGCCAAAGGCTTGTCCTTGAACCGCAGCAACGTCAGCACTTTCAAGCAGGTAAGTCACAAAATCACCATCTGATGAAATTTGTTTACCATCAGGCGTCGTCTTGCCAATTGTGCCTTCACAAGAAGGGTAAACATAAAATGCTCCTTCTGGTTTAGAACAATTGATCCCAGGGCAATCGTTGAGCAAGTCAACAACCATATCCCGGCGCGCTTTGAAGACATCGTTGTGTTTGGCGATAAAGCCTTGATCACCACGAAGCGCTTCGACGGCTGCTGCCTGGCTAATCGAGCAAGGATTCGAGGTGCTTTGCGACTGAATTTTAGCCATCGCCTTGATCAAGGGAGCAGGTCCACCACAATAGCCGATGCGCCAACCTGTCATACAATAGGCTTTGGATACACCGTTCATGGTCAAGGTACGGTCATAAAGCGAAGGTTCAACTTGAGCTGGCGTTACGAATTCGAAGTCGTCATAGACAAGCTTTTCATACATATCATCGGTCAGGATCATCACGTGCTCATGACGTTTAAGAACGTCAGTAAGCGCCTTCATCTCATCATAGGAATACGCAGCACCCGTTGGATTTGAAGGGCTATTGAGAAGCACCCATTTGGTTTTATCAGTAATGGCTTCTTCAAGGTCTTCTGCCTGAAGCTTAAAGCCGTTACTCTGCATGCAAGGAACCGCAACGGGCTCACCATCAGCAAGTAAAACCATATCCGGATAGGACACCCAGAACGGTGCAGGAATGATCACTTCATCCCCCGGATTTAGGGTCGCCATGAAGGCATTGTAAAGTATCTGTTTTCCACCAGTACCTACAGAAATCTGATCTGGCGTGTAATCGAGACCATTATCCCGCTTGAATTTTTCGCAGATGGCCGCCTTGAGTTCAGGCGTTCCATCAACTGCGGTGTAACGGGTGTCACCACCTTTAATCGCGGTAATCGCGGCAGCTTTGATGTTATCCGGGGTTTCGAAATCCGGTTCACCAGCGCCAAGGCCAATTACGTCACGGCCTGCGGCTTTTAGCTCACGGGCTTTGGTAGTTACAGCAATAGTCGGAGAGGGTTTGATTCGCGAGAGGCGATCCGCAAGTTGCGGCATGACCTTATGCTCCTGTTGTTTCGCCGACTCTAGATTTAAGACAATCAGATCGGACTTACGAGTTTCAAGACGGGGTTATGCACAGCGGCACCGTAATATAACCGACACAGTGATCGCAACTGTGAATCTGCATTTATTCTCACTTTAGTACGCTCTTTAACCCGCGAGTAGTAAGTCTCAACTAAAACTCCACGACAGATCGCAAGCTCATTTGCAATGAGAACACAGTCAGTTACAGGTCAGTAAAAACACCAAATTGCCTTATTTCCTCTCAACTACTGTCACAGTTGATCTCTATTTATCTAGCCTAGCAGAGTTTATTTGGCTGAATTACCCCTAGAGATGAAGTGATAAGGAGTGCGCGGGATGCACAGAACGGGATATGTCCGCGATACATACAAAAGTAGCGATAGAAGAACAGGCCTATTTGGCCTGACAATACTCTTGGTCGCCCTTCTATCTGTCTCTACAGTCTCCGTATCACTTGCGGCGATCCTATCGCCAGAGAAATTTCTTGCGGAACGAATGATTGATTCTGACAGAATCGAAAAGACCAAATCCCATTAGCATCAAAAAAAAGAAACAAGATTTTTAAGCAAAAAAGGGGCCAAAGTGCCCCTTAAATAATGCCAACCAAAACCAGTTAATTCAGGTTGATCCAGTCAATGCATCTTCGCCATCAAATGTCGCAGCAAGCGCATGCATAACAGCAGCAATACGAATAGCGTCTTGAATACCTTCTTTGGATATTCCGCCAGCAGCAACTTGCTTTTCGTGGGATTCAATACACATGCCGCAACCATTTATTGATGATACCGCCAGCGACCAAAGCTCGAAATCAACTTTATCAACGCCGGGACGACCAATCACGTTCATGCGCAGACGAGCGGGAAGTTTTAAATAGTCTTCGTTACCGCTGAGATGGGCAAAGCGATAGTAAATATTATTCATGCCCATAATCGAGGCGGCTGATTTAGCTGCGGTGAGAGCTTCTGGAGAAAGTTTATCTTTTGCCTCAGCATTAATGGCTTTAATGACCAAGGCATTGCGGCTTACCAACGCGGAAGCTAGCGCCGTACCCCAGATTTGTTGCTCGTTAAGCGTTGTGGAAGTCAAAACATTGGTAATGTTCAGCTTCAGATCCTTTGCATAATCCGGAACTGCAGATTTCAGATCACTAATAGACATGAGATTATCCTTTTACCAAGCTCTAGTAGACAGAGTTTAAATCGTTTTTTATCAACAAAAAAGGCGGGCTCGGTTTCCCGTACCCGCCTTTTTCTTTAGCAAAACTTCTTAAGCTACTTTAAGAACGTCGTCACCTTTGTTCCAGTTGCATGGGCAGAGTTCGTCAGTCTGCAAAGCATCCAGGATACGAAGAGTTTCTTGTGGGTTACGACCAACGTTTAGGCCATTAACACCAACGTGCTGAATGATACCATCTGGATCAACAACGAAAGTTGCACGAAGAGCAACGCCAGCTTCAACGTCAAGAATGCCAAGGCCTTCACAAAGCTCACGCTTAATGTCGGAAACCATTGGGAAAGGAAGATCGTTTAGATCTTCGTGATCCTTACGCCATGCCATGTGAACGAAGTCACTGTCTGTGGAAACACCCAGGATCTGCGCATCACGGTCTTCGAACTCTTCGTTCATAGCACCGAAAGCAGCAATTTCAGTTGGGCAGATGAATGTGAAATCTTTTGGCCAGAAGAAAACGACTTTCCATTTGCCTTCATAACTTTTGTCTGAGATTTCAACAAATCCATTAGCAGGGCTATTAGATATAACAGCTGTCAGAGCGAATTCTGGAAACTTATCACCAATCGTAAGCATTAGTTCGTACAAGTCCTTATAGTCATGCTCACGATGTGAGCGCCGGATACAATGTGTAAATATGTGATTGCGCATTGCCCCGCGCTAAGGGTATTTTCATGTCGCGAACTTAATAGACCGCTGATCGATAAGTCAAGATTTTTTTAGAATAATTCTAAGTTACAACTAGCCTCTTTTATAGGCGAACTTGTCTAGGCTTTTCGCTTCCATAAGAATGACCTTACTGTTGAAAACAGAGCCACCTCAAGAAAGACAAGACGCAACAAATGGACCGCTCCCTAACTCTTTGGAAAAAATCTCAATTCAATCTTCTGCCCAATCCAGATGCGAGCCGAATCCTCAGGTATACCGATGATTTACGCGCGATCATCTCTAAAGAAAACTGCCACGAAGCCCATCAGGAAATTCGAAGCTGGCCCGACTATAAAATCAGCGAATTAATCTCACTTCCAAAACTTGCTGAAACTCTTAATTTCGTGGATATCAGCTTCAAGGATGAAAGCAACAGATTTAACCTCGGCAGCTTCAAATCACTTGGAGGGGCTTATGCCGTATTCAGACATGTCCAAAGAGTTGTTGAAGAAAAAACCGATAAGGAAATCGGTTCAGATACTCTGAGGTCGGGAAAGTACCAAGAATTTACGTCACAAATAACAGTGACAACCGCAACGGATGGTAACCATGGAAGATCTGTAGCCTGGGGAGCACAGCTTTTTGGCTGCTCGGCAGTTATTTACGTTCCCGCAAGCTGTAGTCAGGAACGTATCGCAGCAATCGAAGAGTTTGGCGCCCATGTTATCCAATCCGATCTAAACTATGATGATACCGTTCGCTTGTGTGCAGAAAATGCTCATAAAGAAGGTCATCAGGTAATTTCCGATACCTCCTGGGAAAATTACACTGGAATTCCCACCCAAGTCATGCGCGGCTATAGCCTGATTGCCGCAGAAGCCATCGTTGAATATTTCACCCGAAGCTTTCGAGAAGCGATCCCACCTAGCCATATTTTTATTCAAGCCGGTGTTGGCGGTATGGCAGCGGCGATTTCAGGTTATCTCTGGGACCTCATGGATGAGAAGCGACCTACCATTATTATAGTTGAACCGGAAAATGCCGCCTGCCTCTTTGCCTCCGCAGCAGAAGGCGCCTTGACCAAAGCTTCCGGGGACAAAGAAACCGGTGAAATACATACTATTATGGCTGGGCTAGATTGTGGTGAGGCTTCTCCCATTGCATGGAAAATTCTTTCTAAAGGGGCCGATTTTTTCATGACAATACCTGATGACATTACGGGTCCCACCATGCAACTACTTGCAAAATCGCCCTTTTCAGATCCAGCTTTGGTCGCAGGCGAATCCAGTGTTGCTGGTTTAGCTGCGCTGCTTATGACCGCCAGTCATAATGAAAGTAGGCGGACCCTTGGCTTATCCCCTGATTCGCGTATTCTTCTGATCAATAGTGAAGGCGCAATGGATAAGGCCCTTTACCAAGAGCTGGTCGGTGAAGATCCGAACCACTAACCCTACATTAACAGTTTCCAAGTCAATACCGAGAGCACGCATGACTTCCTTGCTTATTGAACGCGCCACAGACAGTTTTTTCAAAGATGATTCGAAACCGTTTCGACTTGAATCAGAGTATTCACCTTCCGGAGACCAGCCTCATGCGATCAAAGAACTCTGTGAAGGATTAAGCGAGGGCGAGCGAAGCCAGGTGCTTCTTGGAGTAACGGGGTCAGGTAAAACATTCACCATGGCCCAAACCATCCAGAAATTACAACGTCCTGCTTTGGTTTTGGCACACAATAAAACCCTTGCTGCTCAACTCTATACCGAGATGAAGAACTTCTTTCCAGATAACGCGGTTGAGTACTTTGTTTCCTACTACGATTATTACCAACCTGAAGCCTATGTCGCCCGTACGGATACCTACATTGAAAAAGATAGCTCTATAAACGAGCAGATTGACCGTATGCGCCACTCGGCTACCCGTGCTCTGTTTGAGCGCGATGACGTCATCATCGTGGCTTCGGTATCGTGCATCTATGGTATAGGCTCACCAGAAACCTATGCTCAGATGACCTTGGGCCTCAAAGTGGGACAGGAAGTCGACATGCGCGACATCTTGAAATCCCTGGTCGAGTTACAATACACCCGCAACGATATCGCATTTGGGCGCGGTACCTTCAGGGTACGTGGCGACACACTTGAAATATTTCCCGCGCACTACGAAGATCGTGCATGGCGGGTTTCAATGTTTGGCGATGAAATCGAAACGGTTCAAGAGTTTGATCCTCTTACAGGAGGAAAAACAGCCGACCTCGAAGGCATCAGAGTCTACGCCAATAGTCACTATGTAACACCGCGACCGACACTCATTCAGGCATCTAAGGGAATAAAATCAGACCTAAAAGTTCAGCTTCAAAGATTCAATGAAGAAAACAAACTCCTCGAAGCCCAGCGCTTGGAACAAAGGACTGTTTTTGATCTTGAAATGATAGAAGCTACGGGCTCCTGTGCTGGTATTGAAAACTACTCCCGTTATCTGACTGGGCGCTCGCCGGGTGAACCACCACCAACACTTTTTGAATACCTCCCTGATAACGCCTTGCTCTTTGTCGACGAAAGCCACGTTACAATTGGCCAGCTTAACGGCATGTACAACGGTGACTTTGCCCGTAAGTCTAACCTGTCTGAATTCGGCTTCCGCTTGCCTTCTTGTATTGATAATCGGCCACTAAAATTCCAAGAATGGGAAGCCATGCGCCCCCAAACCGTTTTTGTGTCCGCGACACCCGGTCCATGGGAGATGAACGAAACGGGTGGTGTATTCGCAGAACAGATCATCCGCCCCACAGGCTTGCTCGATCCCGTATGCGAAATCAGGCCCATAGAAACTCAGGTCGATGACCTGATCAAGGAATGTAAAGAAGTCATCAGTCGCAACATGCGTGTACTGGTTACCACGCTCACCAAACGTATGGCCGAAGACCTGACGGAATATCTCCACGAAGCAAACTTAAAAGTCCGCTACATCCATTCCGATATCGATACTCTTGAACGTATTGAAATCATTAGAGATCTTCGAAAAGGCGTCTTTGATGTTCTGGTTGGAATCAACCTCCTCCGCGAAGGTTTGGACATTCCTGAATGTGGTCTCGTCTGTATTCTTGATGCAGATAAGGAAGGTTTTCTTCGCTCAACGACGGCTCTTGTCCAGACTATCGGACGCGCAGCACGTAACGTTGATGGCAAAGTAATTCTCTACGCCGACAAAATGACCAAGTCGCTCACTAAAGCCTTAGACGAAACCAATCGCCGCCGAGAGAAACAACAGGCCTACAATCTGGCACATAACATTACGCCTGAATCTATTCGTAAAAAAATCGGTGACATTTTGGGATCTGTATACGAAAGCGATCACGTCACGGTTGACCTCGACGATACAAGTGCCCCCCATATGGTCGGCCATAACTTGAAGTCATATATTGACGACTTAACCAAGCGTATGCACGAAGCAGCTGCAGACCTTGAATTTGAGGAAGCCGCAAGGATGCGAGATGAAATCAAGAAACTTCAAGAGAACGAACTTGGCATCGCAAACCCTTCACACTCAAACTTATCCGATCGTATGGCCATGGCCGAAGCGAAATCTAAGAGCAAGAAATACCAAAGAGGACGAAAAGGAAAATAGTGTACTTGGTAAGTAAATCAGTAAAGCTAAAGCTAACTGTTGCACTTCCTTTTTTCAGCACACGATGATATTCTCAGCTTGATCTTTGGATAAATAGATGACGTTCACTGTCAAAGAACAGTTGCCAAAATTTCATTTTTGGCAAGACTTGTCTGCCTTTAACAGACTTAGCACGGCCATTTGGGTCTTCGATATCGACGACCATAAAATTTGGTGGGGCAATGAATCTGCGCTCGAATTTTGGGAAGCAGATTCACTTACCGTTCTTATTGCACGAGATTTTTCAAGCGATTCAACATCTGTTCGACGTCGATTAGCCGAAATTTTCTCCAATACCTCCCAAGGTGAGCGTGTTGAAGAGAATTGGACACTATATCCCAATGGCCACCCCAAAATGGTCATCGTCACCTTCACCCCCATATTCATAGAAAACGGGAAAAGAGCGGTACTGATTGAGGCCAGCCCTCAAATAAGGGAAGAGCTCGACCATCGAGCCAAACGTATTCTAGAGGCAGTAAGACATACACCGCTTATGATTAGTACCTTTGCAAGTGACGGAAGATTACTCGCGCAAAATCCTTCTGCTGCCTCTGTCTATGATATCGAGAACAAACCAACCACCACTCTCGAAGACCGCTATAACGATCCAAATATCATAAAGAGTATTATCAACCGCCAAGATACCGAAAAACGTTTTCGCCGGGATATAAAAATTCAAACAGCCTTTGGCGATCGCTGGCACACGTTAACCGCAGAGTTTGGCTTGGATCCTGTTTCAGGAGCAAAGGTCATCGTTGCGACAGAAGAAGACATTACAGAAAGAGTCAGAGCACAAGAAGAATTGCGACGGCTTAATTTAGATCTAGAACAACGTGTAAGTGAGCGCACCCACAAACTCACCCTCGCTCGACACGAAGCGGAAAATGCGAATAAATCCAAAGGTAATTTTCTGGCGACCATGAGCCACGAACTGAGAACCCCCTTAAACGCGATTATCGGGTTTTCGGATATGCTCGAGCATCAAATTTATGGTCCCGTAAATGATAAGCAACTTTCTGCCCTAAAAGACATCCACTGCAGTGCGCAACATTTGTTGGAACTTATAAATGAACTCCTTGACGCCTCAACAATAGATAGCGGCGAGTTAAATTTATTTGAAGGGTACTTTCAACACGACAACATTGTTGACTATTGCCGTGCAACTTTTGAACTAGAGGCCATGAAAAAGGATCAATGCTTTACCGTTCAAAATAATGTGACCGGTGTATCAATGAAAGGAGACGCACGTCGCTTTCGTCAAATTCTCACCAACCTCATCAGCAATGCAATTAAGTATACTCCCGAGGGGGGCACGATTTCATTATCCGTGAATTATGACCCTGCCAATAACATTGTTTTTTCGATCAAAGATACAGGCATCGGCATACCTGCTAATCGCCTTAAAGATGTCTGTAAGGCTTTCACGCAGGCGGCAAGCTCCTCTTGGGCATCAGGAAAAGGGGTTGGACTGGGGTTGTATATTGCCTCACGACTTGTTGCTGCACACGATGGTGAATTAAAAATCGAGAGTGAGATAAATAAAGGGACAACAGTTTCCGTTATTATCCCGAAATCAAGAGTGCTCGATGCTATTGATTCGAACGTTTTGCATTAAGGCCTTTTCTTGAACACCTTTTCTTGAGTTTCAGTTTAGGGAATTGAAATTTCTTTCTAGCTGCACAAATTACAGAATACAGATATTAAGCTGAAAAGAAGAGTTCTATGACCAACAAGACGAGCGACAATACAAACTGGGAAGAAAAATTAGATTCTGAAACCTATAGGATCGCGCGAGAAGGTGGAACTGAACGTGCCTTTGCCAACAAATATTACGACTGCAAGACTCCTGGCACCTATAAATGTATCTGTTGCGATGACCCCTTATTTCATTCTCGGACAAAGTATGATTCCGGCAGTGGCTGGCCTTCCTTCTATGAACCTATTGGGGATGGATATGTCAGTGCTAAAGAAGATCACACACACGGCATGCATCGTGTAGAGGTTCTTTGTGCAAAGTGTGATGCTCATCTTGGCCATGTGTTCCCGGATGGCCCAGAGCCAACGGGCCTTCGTTATTGCATCAACTCTGCCTCTCTCAATTTGGAAGAAGAGCTTGAATCAGATAAATAAGTCCAAATTTTGACATATTTGAACATCTCCTATTGAAAACTCCTCCCCATAGGGGCATCTAAAGGCCTGTGATTCTCGCATTTGAGTAAATGGGAGGCATCAAGTGTGCACAACTAAAGAGCTCAGAACACATGACAGCAACAGCATTTCTAGCAGCAGGCGGTGGCCTCGTCCTCTTGGCAGTGGGCGGTGAGATTCTCCTCCGTGGTGCACTAGGAATAGCTCGTAAGCTCGACATCTCTCCTATGCTGATCGGCTTGACTATCGTTGCTTGCGCGACATCCATGCCAGAGTTGATGGTGACTCTCACAGCAGGATTAGAAGGTGCTACCGATATTGGTGTCGGGAATGTCGTTGGCTCAAACATTGCCAATATCTTATTGATACTCGGGGTTGGTGCGCTGATCTCGCCCTTGGCAACAAAGCCCTGTGATGTAATGCGTGATGCAATTGCAATGCTTATTGCCACGGCAATCTTTATCATCTTTGCTCTCATAGGTATTTTCACGATCTGGCATGGCATATTCATGCTGGCATTGCTGACATTTTATATTTGGCGCAGTTATTATCGCGAGAAAAAATGTAACCCAAAAGAAGAAGCTGATCCTGAATTAGCTGAAGAGTTGGAAGCAGCACCCGGATCAATTCCTTTAGCCCTATTTTTACTTTTCCTAGGAATTGGCGGACTTATTATCGGCTCTGAACTACTTGTTGATGGCGCAGAGACCATTGCGCGCGCAGCAGGTGTATCTGAAACCGTTATCGGGGTGACACTGGTTGCCCTGGGAACTTCA
This sequence comes from uncultured Rhodospirillales bacterium, assembly GCA_913060675.1. GTDB lineage: Bacteria > Pseudomonadota > Alphaproteobacteria > Kiloniellales > Kiloniellaceae > Kiloniella. Next base: position 57,472 of record CAJXUS010000013.1, on the reverse strand, counting down.
CTCCCCGAACTTGCAACAGCGGTTGTCGCGGGCCTACGGGGCCATACAGAGGTTGCTCTTGGAAATGCCCTCGGATCAAATATTTTTAACCTGCTTCTGATCCTGGGCATTCTTGCGATTGTATCCCCCTTTGCCGTATCCCCGGCTATCTTACAATTTGATATGTGGGTGATGGCAGGCGTCAGTCTTCTGGTAATTCCAGCCATGTGTCATTCTGGAAAAATATGTCGCCTAAAAGGTGTTTTCTTTATTGCCCTTTACGCAGCTTACATTCTTTATCAATTCAAAGATAAGCTCTTCGTAGCCTAGGATGAGAACTTCTTAATTCAGAAGTGTTGATTTAAGAGGTCCTAACCCTCGCGTTTACACTCAAAAAAATTGTCGTAATCCAACTCAATATAATTGCCTTTTGACCTCTGATACTACAGAGCGTAAATTGGCGCCCAATTAACACCGTTTCATTACGGGTAATTTCTCCCTATTTAAAAGAGAAGGAATGTCGAAGATGGCATCCGAAAGCAAAACGACTACTGACAGCCTACTCACGAAACAAAAATTGGTCGTACGGGATCTTTCTCTTAGCTGCCACATCGGCCTGACAGATGAAGAGCGTATCCGCCCACAACGATTAAAATTGAACCTGGAACTGACTCTGAACCCCATTTCTGTTCTTAATGATGAAATTGACGAAACCATCAATTACGGCGTGCTCGTAAAAAAAGTCCGTAATGTTTGTGTCGAGACAAAAGTCAAACTTTTAGAAACCCTCGCAAATGATATATCTGAAACCTGCTTCTTTGATGATCGCATTAAAGTCGTACACATGCGCATAGAGAAATTGGATCGTTATCCTGATGTTGCTGGTGTCGGAATTGAAATCACAAGAACACGCTCATAAAACACTATTCATAATCCATCAAAAAGAGGCAGGAATTATTATTTCTGCCTCTTTTTGATTCCAGAGCCTCAAGCTAATTTATTAACCGTTTTCAGTTGTACAATTTCTTTGCAGCTACCTAGTTAGATTCGCAAGTAACTTGATCATTTCCAAGGCGAGAATCTAGACAAATCAAAGAGATTGCCGTCAAATCCCTTTCACTTGTGCACAGGAGAAATCTTTCTGTAATGGTCAAGTCCAAAAAAAACAATTTTTTTTCGATATTGGAGCGTTGACTTTGAATAACACAATAAATTCAATGCCTTAAAATTTATGCCTATTTTTTAAGCAGCTTATTGTAACCCTAGTGTTTTCAAGGGGTGTAAGCAAAGGCACACAAGATAGCCACAAAGTTATCCACAGGAATGGTGGATACAATTTATGGACCTTTTACACTGGTACAACCACTCTTCACACGAATCCTTGGAGTTCTCCAGAGTCACCTTTTTGTGTTAACAAAGTGTTCTTGACCTGTTCCTTAGGAATGTCCATTTAATAGCTATAAAAGTATTTCATTTTGGATTTGTGGCTACTGCTGTCATATTTCCGCCTACTAACAGAGGAACACGTCTGCCCTAAGACGTATTTATTTTCGAGCCATGACCAAAGCACCAATTCAAAGGCCGCGTAAAAAAGACCCTTCTCAAGGGGGAAAACGCTCTGCCATGGCTATTCATGAAATCGATAATACGAACGCCTCAACAGAAGGTCACATTGACAAAGGTCTATCGGGATTATCTGAAGCAACGATCAAATGGGATTCCTCCAATTCGGCCCCAGAAAATGATCCTGCCACAATCAGCAATATAGAGCTCGGCACTCTCGTCATTCAGAATGTTGTCAAAACGCTTCCTGGTTCCCCTGGCGTTTATCGGATGCTTAATAAAGATGGAAACGCTCTTTATGTTGGAAAGGCAAAAAACTTAAAAAAACGCGTGGTCTCTTATACACGCGTTGATCAACTGCCCTATCGCCTTAAGCGGATGGTATCCGAGACACGGTCGATGGAAATCGTCCAAACTAATACCGAAGCCGAAGCTCTTCTCCTTGAAAGTAACCTTATCAAGCGACTGGGACCTCGTTATAACGTACTGCTACGTGATGATAAGTCCTTTCCCTATATTCTGATAACTGCTGATCACGAAGCTCCTCAGATAACCAAGCACAGAGGCGTACAAAAAAGAGACGGTCGTTATTTTGGCCCCTTTGCTGATGCAAAGTCTGTAAATCAAACCATTACCGCTCTCGAAAAAGCCTTTCTTTTGAGATCTTGTAGTGATGGGGTTTACACCAACAGAACCCGCCCCTGCTTGATGTATCAAATCAAACGTTGTTCAGCGCCTTGCGTGGGACGTGTTTCACTCAACAACTATGCTTCTCATGTAAAAGAGGCTGAAAGTTATCTGAGTGGTTCATCGATGGAGTTTCAAAAGAAAATGGCTCTTAAGATGCAAGAGGCTGCGGCCCATCAGGACTATGAACAAGCAGCTGTGTATCGCGATCGTATCCGCGCTCTTACCATTATTCAGTCAAAACAAGAAATCAATGTTGCTGAAGTTGATGATGCAGATGTTTTTGCCCTCTTTGAAAAAGCAGGACAATCCTGCATCCAGGTGTTCTTTTTCCGGGCGGGTCGAAACTATGGAAATCGCTCCTATTTTCCCAGCCACGATCGAACCATCGATGCTGAAACCGTTCTGACATCCTTCATCGCTCAGTTTTATACCAACAAACCAGTTCCCAAACTCGTGATGGTTAGCCATACACTACCAGAGCTGTTGCTCTTATCTGAAGCTCTGACCAGTAAGGCCGGGTATCGTGTAGAAGTGAACCACCCCCAAAGAGGTGCCAAAAGAAAACTCGTCGAGAATGCCACCGTTAACGCCAGAGAAGCCCTCGCACGTAGAATGGCAGAAAGCGCGAGCCAACGCAGGCTCCTGGAAGGCCTTGCTGAGATGCTGTCGATGGAAACAACCCCAGAACGGGTGGAAGTTTACGATAACAGCCACACTCAAGGCTCTGAAGCCTATGGGGGCATGATTGTTGCGGGACTGGAAGGGTTTACAAAAAAAGCTTATCGGAAATTCAAAATCCGGGGAGATAAGCCCACAGAGAGCAATCAGCCTTCAGAGGGCACCCTTGCCTCACAGACAGACCAACAAGTCTCACACGAGGCCACCTACACCGGCGGAGATGACTACGCCATGATGCAAGAAGTGCTCACGCGTCGCCTTTCACGAAGCTTGAAGGAAGATCCTGACCGACAGACCGATCAATGGCCAGATCTTCTGGTACTCGACGGTGGACAAGGTCAATTAACAGTCGGTATCGAAGTGCTTGAAGAACTTGGTTTGAGCGATATCCCCATTGTCGCCATTGCCAAGGGGCAAGACAGAAACGCAGGACGCGAACGCATTTTTTTACCAAACCGTCCCTCCTTTCTTGTTGATCCCAAAGACCCTGTCCTCTATTTCATCCAACGACTTAGAGATGAGGCACACCGATATGCAATTGAAACCCATCGAAAAGGCAGGTCAAACGCACGGCTAAAATCGGTCCTAGATGGTATTCCCGGCATTGGCGCTAAACGAAAAAAAGCACTGTTATTCAAATTTGGATCTGCTGATGCTGTCGCGAGGTCAGGTATTGAGGATCTAGAAGCTGTCGAAGGTATAAGTCGTATCGTTGCCCAATCCATCTATGATCACTTTAACACTGAATAATATTGCCTTAATCGGCAGTCGCCATCAGTTGATTTGATCTATAACATGGAGAGAAATGCAACGGCTGGCTATACAGCTATTATCTAAGTAATTTTTTACGCCAGAAGGTACGTCATGAAGGTTTTCGGTTTAGCGGGTTGGAGCGGAAGTGGAAAGACAACTCTACTCAAACAACTCATTCCGGCTTTAGTAGATCGTGGCTTAAAGGTCTCAACTCTAAAACACGCCCATCATAAATTTGATGTCGATAAACCAGGTAAAGATTCGTACGAACATCGCGAGGCCGGTGCATCAGAAGTTATGATCGCTTCGGGAAACCGTTGGGCGCTGATGCACGAATTGCGTGATGAGAAAGAGCCGAGCTTACAAGAGCTAATACCACGAATGACACCTGTTGATCTCTTGCTCATTGAGGGCTTCAAAAGAGAAGATCATCAGAAGCTTGAGGTTTATCGCCCCTCCCTTGGCAAGCGTATGCTGCATAAAGACGACCCCAACATTATCGCTGTGGCAACGGATGAAGACTTTGAGAACTCAAAGCTCCCCATCATTGACCTCAACGATATAGAATCGATTGCAGATTTTATTTGTAAGGTTTGTGACTTTAACGACAGGATCCGAAAGGCTGCTGATTAATGGCTCAGTTAACCGACGATTGCTTTGCCCACGGCGGCAAGCTGATGACTACGGCGCAAGCACTCGTCCTTCTGCAACAAAAGGTACATTGTATAACTGAAGAAGAAGAACTTCCTGTCGCAAACTGTTTGGGAAGAGTCCTTTCCCGAGATATTACCTCTGCCTGTAATGTCCCTCCCCACGACAATTCGGCTGTGGATGGCTATGCCGTCTATTTTGATGACCTCAATACGAACAAGAACACCCTCCTCCCCATCAGTGATCGCATCGCGGCTGGGAGCCGGATCAAAGGTCACCTCGCACAAGGAACATCTGCACGGATCTTTACCGGCGCCCCAATGCCGCTGGGCGCTGATACAGTCCTCATGCAAGAAGATTGTGAATTAGACGGCAAGGGCAATGTTATAATCCCCCACGGCATCAAACGCGGTTCCAACCGACGCTTTGCAGGTGAGGATGTCAGCGTTGATAGCATCATCTTTAAAGCAGGACGCGTTCTTAGACCACAAGACCTTGGCCTGATATCCGCCGTCGGCACTGCCCGTATCTCGGTTAGAAAACCATTAAGTGTAGCGCTTTTCTCTACAGGAGATGAGCTGAAAAATCCAGGTGACCCCTTAATAAGTGGTCAGGTTTATGATTCTAATCGTTACGCCATTACGGGATTGCTTCAAAATTTAGGGTGCAGAGTTACTGATCTTGGTATCCTGGCCGACGATCTTGACACGATAAGTGAAGCGCTCTCTAGGGTCGCTGGTAAGTTTGATCTCGTCATAACCTCTGGCGGCGTTTCTGTAGGGGAAGAAGACCACGTCAAACAAGCTGTAGAGGCACAAGGTAGTCTTCATGCTTGGCGTTTAGCTATTAAACCCGGTCGGCCCATTGCTCTAGGACAACTCGGGCAAACCGCCTTTGTTGGCCTTCCTGGAAACCCTGTTGCAGTAATGGTGACTTTCGCAAATTTTGTCCGCCCCCTTATTCAGATACTTTCGGGCTCTGAGTATCGTGCGCCTTTCTCTTTTCCTGTCATTGCGGCTTTCAATCACAAGAAAAAGGTTGATCGCAGAGAGTGGCTCAGAGTTCATCTCAAGAAAAATGACGCAGGATCTTGGGTAGCACATAAATTTCCACGCGATGGTGCTGGAGTACTTTCTTCTGTCTGCGCATCGGATGGCTTTGCAGAACTTCCAGAAGATTTGTTAACAGTAGAACCCGGTCAAGTGATCACCTATCTACCTTTTAATGAGATTGCCTTATGAAAATCCTCTACTTCGCCTGGCTTCGTACTTCCATTGGAAAATCTACCGAAGAAATTACGCCACCCGTAGAGGTTAAAACCGTTGGCGATCTCCTTAACTGGCTACCATCGCTTGGAGAGAATTACGCCAGTGCGCTGGAGAAAAGAGACCTACTTCGCATCGCTGTTAATCAGGAATACGCAGAGCTTGATCAAATCATCAAAACTGGCGATGAAGTTGCTCTTTTCCCACCCGTAACAGGTGGTTGATATGATTAGAGTTCAACAAGAAGATTTTGACGTCGGCCTAGAGCTGAGAAAGCTAACCGAAAACAACCACTCGATTGGTGGTGTCGCTTCATTCCTTGGCCTTGTCCGTGATATCGCTAGCGATGAAAACATCTCAGCAATGACCTTAGAACACTATCCAGGCATGACAGAGAAACTACTTGAAGAAATTGAAGCTGAGGCCCACCAGAGATGGGAACTTGATGCCAGCCTCATTATCCACCGCTACGGTCGAATGGAGCCCGGTGAGCAGATCGTCCTCGTTGTCACTTGTAGTAAGCATCGTAAAGACGCATTTGAGAGTTGTGAATTTTTAATGGACTACCTAAAAACCAAGGCCCCGTTTTGGAAACTTGAAGAAACCTCAAAAGGCGGTAAATGGGTCGATGCCAGAGATTCTGACGATGATGCAGCCTCCAGATGGCATGAAGAATAAGTACGACTTGAGTGCACCGTAAGACGAAACGAGTGACCCACAGTCAGATGCCCAACCCGATGTCATGCCACCCGTTTTAAAGTTTCGTTTCTGATATAAATCAGCTTGGTTTGCGAACCAACTCATCATAAGCCAAGAGAAGGTCTTTTGTGATCTCTCCTGGGGTAAATTTGTATTCGCCGATTTCGCGAACAGGAGTAACCTCCACAGCTGTCCCTGTCAGGAAGACTTCCTGCGTATGAGCCAGTTCTTCAGGCATGATCGCCCGTTCAATGACGTCATAACCCTTTTCTTTTGCCAGACCAATAACCGTCCGCCGGGTAATGCCATCCAAGAAGCAATCTGGGGTCGGTGTATGTATTTTCCCGGCCTGGATCAAGAACACATTAGCTCCGGTTGCCTCTGCGATTTGTCCCCGGTAATCGAGCATCAAGGCATCGTTGTAGCCTTTTTCCTCAGCGGCATGCTTGGAGAGGGTCGCAATCATGTAAAGCCCTGCAGCTTTTGAGTTGACCGGAGCAGTAGCTGGGTCTGGGCGGCGCCACTCGGCAAAATCCAAACGAATGCCTTCCAGACGTGCTTCCGGAGAAAAATAAGAAGGCCACTCCCACGCCGCGATCGCCACATGGATTTTCGACCGCTGAGCCGATACAGCCATCATTTCACTACCACGCCAAGCCACTGGGCGAAGATAGCCATCCACGATATTATTTGCTTCCATAACCACTTTACAGGCTTGGTCAATTTCAACGACAGAATAAGGGTTTTTGAAACCGAGCAATTCTCCAGAACGAATAAGGCGTTCATGGTGTTCGCGCATCTTGAAAATTTTCCCGTTGTAGGCTCTTTCGCCTTCAAACACACTGCTTCCATAATGTAAGCCATGGCTGAGAACATGAAGTTTGGCATCTCTCCAGGAGATTATTTCTCCGTCGTACCAGATAAAACCGTCGCGATCGTCAAATGGAAGCATAGTCATGGCTTTCCCGTTCAAGGTGGTATAGTGTCTCAAGTCACCGTCAACCGTTACCGTCTATTTGATCGCCCGATCGAATACACTACAGTAAAAGGTAAATATATTTTCCGTTTGCAGGTTATTTTGATAAATTATTTCAATTTCGCCTGTCATTATGTAACAGCACTTCAATAGATAAGTCAACATGACTGACGTAAAATCAGGAACAAATCCTCTTTTTCTACGAACTGAGGAGATTATGCAGGCGATTGAACTCCTCTTTTTCGCCTATAGAGATTTCACTGGGGAACCCGATGAACTTCTCGCTGAATATGGTTTTGGTCGCGCTCACCACCGTGTAATCCACTTCGTTGGACGCAACCCAGGAATCACTGTTAGTGAACTGCTTTCGATCCTGCAAATTACAAAGCAGAGCCTCTCTCGAGTCCTTGGTCAACTGGTCAGGGAAGGTTTCATCAAGCAGACGCCAGGCGCGGAGGATCGCCGTCAGCGCTTATTGGAGTTAACCGAGAAAGGTTTGGAGTTGGATGAGAAACTGTTCAATGTCCAGCGCCAGCGTATTGTCAGAGCCTATAAAGAATCCGGCGCCGAAGCTGTCGCTGGTTTCCGGTCAGTTCTGATGAACATGATGGAAGAAGACGATCGCCCCAGATTTACCAATAAACAAAAAAGCCCCTTTTCTAACCGATAGATCAATCCTATCTCTGAATAAGCAGAATTAAGATCTGGGAAAGAACAAACGAGGCGTTATACTGGGCAATATGCATGATATGAACCCGCATCTTTTGGTTGTTGATGACGATACTCGACTTAGAAACCTTCTTCAGAAGTTTCTTACCGATCAAGGTTTTGTGGTAACCACCGCGTCAAGTGCAGCAGAAGCGAGATCACACTTGGTGTCACTTTCATTTGACCTGCTTATTCTTGATATCATGATGCCTGGGGAAACTGGATTAGAACTTACGCAGTCGTTGCGCGAAAAAGACGATGTTCCAATTCTGCTACTTACCGCCATGGGGGAAACGGGTGATCGGATAAGCGGTTTGGAATCAGGTGCCGATGATTATCTATCAAAACCCTTTGAACCTAGAGAGCTGGTACTACGTATCAATGCAATTTTAAAACGCATCCAAAGCAAGCCTCTGGAAAAAGAGTTGCCGTCTGAGAATATTATTTTTGGAACGTTTAGATTTGATGTCCGTAAATCACAACTCTGGAATAATGACGACTTTATTCACCTGACAGATGTAGAAGCTGCCCTCCTAAAAACTTTGGCGGAGCAATCAGGATCAGCCGTTAGAAGAGATGAACTGGTCGAAGAAGGCTCTGATCTATCGAATACACGTAGTGTCGACGTTCAAGTTACCAGATTGCGCCGGAAAATAGAACAAGACCCCAAATATCCTCGGTACCTACAGACCATTCGTGGTGTCGGTTATGTCCTAAAAACAGATTAAACATGACATCTGAACCTATTCAAAAAATTCAAAACCCAACCAACGTAGAAGAAAGCCGTTCTCGCAAACGTCCGTTTTTCCTGAAACGATATCTCCCTAAATCTCTCTTAGGGCGGTCGTTACTGATCATTATTACCCCCTTGTTACTCGTCCAGGCGATATCTGTTTGGGTATTCTATGATCGTCACTACGAAACGGTTACCAAGCGTCTCGCACAAGGACTGGCCGGGGATATTGCTGCGTCTATACTCCTTCTACAAGACGCAGAAACACCTTATGAAAAAGCCCACATATTTCAGCTTATGCAAAAGACAGCGGATCTATCGCTTACCTTGCACCACGGAATTGAACTTCCTCCAACGTACTGGACACCGGGCTGGTCTGTACTCGAGCGTCGATTGGACCAGGCAATTAATGATCAGATCGTTAAAAACCTTAAAAAAGAATACCCCTACACCATAGATACCGTCAGCTTGATTGATCAGGTTAAAATTCAAGTCCAGATTAATGAAGGCGTATTGCTAGTTCTAGTACCAAGCAAACGTCTGTTCACGTCGACAACCTATCTCGTTATTTTGTGGATGGTTGGCTCCTCCGTCATCACCTTTGGCGTTGCCTTTATTTTCATGAGGAACCAGGTCAGACCCATTCAACGTCTCGCCAGAGCAGCTGAGAGTTTTGGAAAAGGTCGGGATGTCAAAGGTTTCAAACCTGAAGGTGCAACTGAAGTAAGGCAGGCTTCAGGTGCGTTTATCCGAATGCGCTCACGCATCAAACGCCAAGTTGAGCACCGCACGGCAATGCTCGCAGGTGTGAGCCATGATTTACGCACCCCCTTAACCCGCATGAAGCTCCAACTTGCAATGTCAGGCCAAGATGAAGATACAAAAAACCTTCAAGCAGATGTTTCCGATATGGAGAAAATGGTTGAAGGTTATCTCGCGTTTGCCAGAGGGGAAGGTCAGGAGGAAACCGCGACTTGCGACATATCTTCTCTGCTCAAAGACCTTGTCCATCAACTGGGGATAAACAATAACCCGATTGATTTACACATCGAAGAAAACATCGAAATCCCCTTACGGAAAGAAAACTTCAAACGTGCGATAACCAACTTGGTCATCAATGCGCAAAGATACGGAATGCACGTTATGATATGTGCAAAAATCAGAACAGCGCAACAAAGGCAATTTTTAGAGATTACAGTTGATGACGACGGCCCAGGCATCCCGGAGGAAAGTCGTAACGATGTCCTCAAACCATTTTTCCGATTAGAGCAGTCTCGCAACCAAGCCACCGGAGGTATAGGATTGGGGCTTTCTATCGCCAATGATATAATTAGCAATCATGGTGGGGATCTCTCCCTGGAAGAAGCCCCCGGCGGGGGGCTTCGGGCCCGAATTACACTACCTTTTTAAAAAAACAGATATCCAATCCCGAACTCTAGTGCATCCTGCTTCCGTTAGGCACTTCTTTGTCAGGAGCAATCAACACGATACCACCCTCTGGATCTGAAGCGCCGAGCACAAGTATTTCGGACATGAACTTACCAATTTGCCGAGGTGGAAAATTGACCACAGCCATAACCTGTCGACCAATAAGATCTTCTGGAATATAGTGAAGAGTGATCTGGGCTGAAGACTTTTTCACGCCAAACTCTTCTCCAAAATCGACCCAAAGCTTTATCGCAGGTCGCCGGGCTTCAGGATAAGGTTGCGCATCTATGACGGTCCCAACCCTGATATCAACCTTTAAGAAATCGTCGAATGTAATGTCTGCCGTTTCGCCACTCATACTCAAATCCAAACTCCTCAAAACTTACAAGAGTTTGGATGGGCCACGAGGACAACGCAAGGATTGCTATAGCGCTTGTTGCGTTTTTTTCGGAGCACAAGAGCGGGAACAGCGGCGCGCCCAAGAATCAATGCGTTCAAGCCCCTTATCCAAGGCTGACATCGTTTTTGTTAAATCTTCACTCTCATCTCCCAGCCAGATCCGGAAGACCTTTAAATAGAGCAATGATAACACTTTAATGCGTAGAATCCCTCTAAACCCTGTAGTGGATAGCCCGGCAGCTTCAAGCATTAATGCCATAGATCGACGTAAATTACATAAATATGCAATACCCATTAAGGGGTCACGACTGCCATCATGAACAATAGCAGCCAAACCTTCTTTATAAGGTTGAAGCGCATCAAACCTGTTCATGAGTAAATCAAACAATCGATCTTTAGCAGGCTGTTCTAGGCGATCGCCATCTTCATCATCGATAATCTGGCGATCTGCACTGTGAGATATAAATCGCACAATAGCCTGTTTAGAAGAAAACAACGCGTGCAATTTAGATAGCGGAACCTTCGCCGCATCAGAAATATCTGCAAGAGATAAATCTCGCCAACCTTTCTCCGCCGCCAAGGACATTGCCGTATCTACGATATGTCGAGGTATTTCTGTCTTTTTCATCTTTTGACTCCACACCTGTAATAACGAGGAACTACTTTATCATAGCAGATTAGTTGAAGAAGTGTCTCACTTGATAGGAACAGATTTTATAACCAAAAGGAGAGACATTTCCTCATTTTACAGTGCAGTTTCCAAATTATCAGGATAGAGCCTTACTTCGGCTTGTTGCAGCAGCAACCGCTTTGGTCAAAATGGGTTGCAGGCCATTATCCGCCATAAGGACCTCTAACGCTGCCTGGGTAGTGCCATTTGGACTGGTGACGTTAATACGCAATTGAGTAGGCGTTTCATCAGATTGATGAATAAGTTCTCCTGCACCAGAAACCGTGGTATGGGCCAACTTACGGGCCAACTCTTCTGGTAACCCTGCATCGACCCCGGCCTGTGCCAAACACTCTGCCATCAGGAAAATATAGGCGGGACCACTACCAGACACCCCTGTGACGGCATCAATCTGTTCTTCCTTATCAAGCCATGCAGTTTCACCAACAGCCGCCATAAATTCCTGGCAAATAGCCTTTTGTTCATCACTAACATTGGGGTTTGCATAGAGGACAGTCATGCCCCGGGACACAGCCGCCGGGGTATTTGGCATTGTTCTGACAATTGCAGCATCAACACCCAAATTATTTTCATAAAAAGAAATTTTCTTACCAGCCACCACCGATAAAAACACAGTATCAGGCCTCACAAAGCGTCGGTAATTCCCGATGGCGTCGTCCATCATCTGAGGTTTGATTGCAAACATGACGAGAGCAGGCGACAAGTCTGCATCAACATCATTTAGATTTTCAACGGCAGTAACACCTTGTTTCTTAAAGGTGTCTAAATAACTCGCTTTTGCTGAAGGGTCGACAATAGTTACTTGAGAGCCGGAAAGACCTCGATCCAACCATCCCTGTAACATAGCGCCACCCATTTTACCGCAACCAATAAGCAGCAAAGTTCCACCATTAAGCATCTAGCTTGTCCCATTCCTAAATTATCTGGAACAGAACTCTACGCTTCTCCTGCCGTATCCATCAAGGCAAGATCGATGGCATTTAATTCGGAATCCCCCCCTGAAGAAATCAACTGAATTGCGGGAATTAAGCGATCCCATTCTGCGATTGCGGTTGCAACTAAATCTTCGGTTTGATCTTCACTGAAACCATCTTGTCCACGTAACGGTATGGTATGGCGATAGGCTGGAGCCCCAGTTTCTGGAATAAAATCAAAGTGCCCAAGCCAGAGCTGGCTATTTACTGAAACCAAGAGTTCGCAAATACGGCTGAAGGCCGCTTGTGGGACCTCAACATCGCCATGACACGCAAAAAACATTGCTTGTAATTCACTTTGCCATTGGAAATGAAGGTGAAGCGGACTCCAGTTCCCCTCTATCACGGCCAAGAGCTCGAAATCACTTTCCCGCTCAAAGTCCCAGTTATAATCCAGGACCCACTCTTCGATTGCATCAATGGGATTAAAAGGTAGTAGCTGATTTGTAGTATCTGAATTCATTGCACTGACCCCTCACTAGAATAGTCGAGCAAGACACAATTGGCGCCGCAGCATTCAATATGTTGAACACTAATAACAACACCCTACTAAATATAGTGTGGCACAGATCGAATCTATGATTCAAGTAAAAACGACAAAATAAAAGCCCGGAACAAATGCTCCGAGCTTTTGATATCGATCCTAAGAAATCGGCTTCTCATGTAAATACTAATGTATTTTGGGGAAGGTTATTCCCTGTTTCTCAGTCAGTCTTTTTAGAGGCTGTTTTCTTCGGTGCAGAAGTTTTGGGCGCAGAAGTTTTGGGCGCCTGATTCGCATCTGCTTCCAACTTGGCAAGGCGCGCTTCTAGTAACATTACCTTTTGCGCGAGATCTTCGCCTTCTTCACGCGCTTTGACCGCAACAGCTTTCATTGCATCAAATTCTTCCCGTGGGACAATGTCCATCTGAGTGATAATACGTTCGAATTGCTCACGAATCCGCGCCTCAACTTCGCCGCGCATTCCTGCTGCAGCACCCATGGCGCTACTCGCTACTTTTGCCAGATCATCGAGGATACGATTCTGAGTTTGCATGGTTTTGCCTTTCACCTAGCTGGATATATCTAAAATAAAGCACCAGCGAAATTATTCTATAGGCCTAATATGGCGTGTTGATCCATATGCTTCAACCAAAGTTCGTCATAGATTGGACAAAGTTATCGAAAAATATCACAACTGGAGCTTCTCTATATCCAATTGACAGCATATATAGAGAAGCGAAAGAACGAAATGGAAGGCTTCAGGTATGTATCTCGTCACTGGCGGTGCTGGTTTTATCGGCTCGAATCTCGTCGCGTCACTTACAGAAAAGGGTGAAGCTGTCGTTGTAAGCGACTGGCTGGGCGAAGGGGACAAGTGGCGTAACCTCGCCAAACATGAACTCGAAGATATTGTCGCCCCAGAAAGTCTATCAGGCTTTTTAGCGGAAAATGCTCAATACCTTAAAGGGGTGTTTCATATGGGAGCAATTTCTGCGACGACTGAAACCGATGGCGATGCTTTGATGGACAATAACTTCCGCCTCAGTAAAGCCCTTTGGAATGTTTGTGCCAAGCACTCGATCCCCTTCATATACGCTTCTTCCGCTGCAACATATGGAGGCGGTGAACACGGCTTCGATGATGAAGATAATATTGAGCACCTTTCAAACCTTCTCCCCCTAAATGGATATGGCTGGAGCAAACAACTGTTTGACCGGTGGGTTGCTCGCCGTATTGCGAATAAAGCCCCGCAGCCGTCACAGTGGGCAGGCTTAAAGTTCTTTAATGTTTATGGCCCTAATGAATATCACAAAGGCGGCCAGGCAAGCGTACCTTTCCATCTTTTCAATCAGGTGACTTCTGGCGAACCGGCACGTCTATTCCAATCCCACCATCCTGACTATTCCGATGGCGGACAATTGCGCGACTTTATCGCCGTCGACGATTGCATAAAAGTAATGATGTGGCTGAAAGATAATCCTAAAGTTAATGGCCTATTTAATGTCGGCACTGGCCAAGCAAGATCATTCTCAGATCTTGCCCGAGCCGTTTTTGAAGCCATGGACAAAAATGAAAACATCAAATACGTCCCTACACCCGAAAGTATACGCGATAAGTATCAATACTTTACCGAAGCAAACATGAGTAAGCTCAAAGCAGCTGGTTACGATCGCCTCTTTATTTCGCTTGAAGAAGGCGTCGGACGTTACGTCAAAGAGTTCCTTGCCAAGGAAGATCCCTACCGATGACACAAGAATTGGTTTTTGCTGCACTGGCCTATCCTGAAGTTGATCCGATAGCGATCAGTCTAGGTCCGATCGCCATTCGCTGGTATTCTCTGGCTTATATCTTTGGCATCCTGGCTGGGTGGCGCTACAGCCGCTGGCTTTGCTTTCAAGCGCCCCGCCAATTGCGCCCCATTGCAATGGATGATTTCATCGTCTGGGCAACACTCGGAATTATACTTGGCGGACGGATTGGCTACGTACTCTTCTACAACTTCACCTACTTCCTATATAACCCGCTGGAAATATTTGCGGTATGGCAAGGTGGCATGAGTTTTCATGGCGGCCTCATTGGCGTCATTACGGCGATGGTTCTCTTTGCAAGGAAAGAGAACGTACATTTCCTCACCCTTGCTGATATCGTTGCCTGTGCGACCCCTATCGGCCTATTCTTTGGACGCCTGGCTAATTTCATCAATGGAGAGCTTTTCGGGCGCGTCACCACAGCAGAAATCGGCATGGTGTTTCCAAATGGAGGCCCTCTCCCGAGGCACCCAAGCCAACTATACGAAGCAGGCCTTGAAGGTATCACCCTCTTTTTGATCCTCTTTCTTGTTGCCCGAGTTGGCGGCTTAAGAAGACGTGGCCTTACCGCCGGCCTTTTCCTTGTGGGTTACGGACTTTCCAGAACCATCGTGGAACTGTTCCGCGAACCAGATGCCCATATCGGCTTTTTGTTTGGGGAAGTAACAATGGGGCAACTGTTGTCGTTACCGATGATCTTGATTGGCCTGAGTGTCGCGTTTTATGCACTCAGACAACCACCACAGGCAATCGGCCCAGAACATAAGCCAGAAGACATTTCCCCTAAGGAAGCAGAAAAAGCCGCTAAAAAGAAATCCCCGCAAAAAAATAACGGGCCCAAAAAAAACGGGTCTAAAGGAAAATGACGACCACCCAGGATGATCCAACCGTATTCAACCAACTAGCCAAACGAATTAAGCTAGAGGGAGCGATAACCATTGCCGACTTCATGGCTGATGTTCTTATTGCTCCCAAACATGGCTATTACATGTCAGGGGAACCCTTTGGTGCAGCAGGAGATTTCATTACTGCTCCTGAAGTCAGTCAAATGTTTGGTGAGCTGATCGGCGTTTGGTGTGCCGATACCTGGTATAATATGGGCGGGCCGACGGAACTCAATTTCGTTGAATTGGGCCCTGGTCGCGGAACCCTTATGACAGATATACTCCGCGCGGCCGGAATGGTGCCTGGATTTTTACAAACTCTTCAGGTTCATCTTGTTGAGGTAAGCCCCAGTCTTAAGAAGAAACAAAAACAAGCTTTAGCAGGCTTCAATATTACTTGGCATCAGGACCTAACGACTCTTCCGGAAGGCCCAACGTTTTTTATTG
Organism: uncultured Rhodospirillales bacterium; assembly: GCA_913060675.1. Classification (GTDB taxonomy): domain Bacteria; phylum Pseudomonadota; class Alphaproteobacteria; order Kiloniellales; family Kiloniellaceae; genus Kiloniella. The sequence goes on along the minus strand of CAJXUS010000013.1, from coordinate 41,662 downwards.
CCAATGAGTTTTTTGACGCACTTCCCATTAAACAGTTCGAACGATCTCCCGATGGATGGTGCGAACGGCTCATCACCTTGAATGAAGATGGCAAAGAGCTAATTTTCGCTCTCTCCCCTCCCTCAAAGGCCATAGAATCGCTTATCCCGAAAAACTTGTGTTCCGCCGCAGAAGGAGCCGTTGTCGAGTTGTCTCCCATAGCCTCGACAATTACAGACATGATTTCTCGACATATACTTGATCATGGTGGCGCCGCTTTGTTTATTGATTACGGCCGGGATGTCCCAACTGCAACTCCAAGTCTTCAAGCGATAAAAGCCCATAAAAAACACCCCGTATTAAAAGAACCAGGCACTGCTGACATATCTGCTCTGGTTGATTTCCCTACTTTGGTAACCACGGCCTTAAATGCTGGTATCGCTGCCCATGGCCCAATTACTCAAGGCGATTTTTTACAATCCCTTGGCATTGAACAACGCGCTGAAATGTTGCGAAAGACGGGGACTGACGAACAAGTCGTTGATATTACGTCTGCGGAACATCGATTGACCGATCCAAATGAAATGGGAACACTGTTTAAAGTCCTTGCGCTAACTCATCCGGACCACCCAACACCGGCGGCTTTTCCGGAGCGACCAGAATAAATGAAGGCTATACCCTCAAAGGAACACCTATGCTAAACAGCCCTAATTTACATAACCTTGAAGGCATCGCACATGGGTTTCTCACGCGTCGTGATGGCGTAAGCGAAGGACTTTACAGCTCGCTCAACTGTGGGTTTGGTGCCGATGAAGCCAGAGAAAATGTTCACGAAAATAGAAGACGTGCTTTGGAGCGGGTTGGCTGTCCATCCGCAAAATTAGTCACGGGCTATCAAATCCATTCGGCAAAAGTTGAGATCGTAACAAACCCTTGGCAGTGCCCTGAAGAAGCACCAGAAGTAGATGCTCTTGTCACAAACCAACCAGGGATCGCCCTCGGCATTATGACTGCGGATTGCGTCCCGGTCCTCTTTGCAGATCCATCCGCAGGGGTAATTGGCGCAGCTCATGCTGGCTGGCAAGGTGCGTTTAAGGGAGTTACAGATAATACGATTGATGCAATGGAGAGCCTTGGCGCCATTCGATCCAATATCCATTGTGCTATCGGTCCTTGTATCGCGCAGAGCTCTTATGAAGTTGGAGCAGAATTTGCACATCGTTTTTTTGAAGCAAATGAAAACAACATGGGTTATTTTATACCTTCACCCAGAGAAGGACGTTTTTTGTTTAACCTTCGAAAATATGTTGGGGATAGACTAGGGACCTATGGCGTAGGACAGGTATCAATTTCTAAAAATGACACCTATTCAGAAGAAGAGTTGTTCTTCAGCTACCGGCGTTCTTGTCATCGTAAGGAAACAGACTATGGTCGAGGTCTCTCTATCATTGCCCTAGAAAAAAGTTAACTCGGGAAAGTTAGCTCGAAAAGATTGCAGGAAAACGAATGCCGCATTTAATATTATTTTTTCTGATGTGTTTTATTGGACTGGTTGCAAGCTGTACCATAATGTAAAGCTGTCAAATGGTTTCAATAACACCTCCATGCTTCCCCTTTGAGGGCAAACGTTAAAGCTCATGAAATTACTTTTCGTTCTTTTCACAGTTTTAATGATTGTCGCTTGTGGCCCCTTGCCGCGCCCCTTCATTGATCAGGAACCTCAGAACAATCCCCTGCTTCGGCTCACTGGCACCCGCCCGCTTGCGGTTGAGCCTCCGGTACTATCCTTACCAAATGTGCAGGGTAAATCATCGGAACTCGTACTTTGGGCTCAAGATGCACTGAGTGCAGACATCCGAGAACAGGGCCTCCCTGCGGCACATTATGCACCAGCCGAAAACAGCCTTCATATATACAGTAGCTTTACCTCATTGGCCAAAATAGCCGAAACAACCGAGCTCAAGCTCGATATCGTTGTTACAGAGGCAAGCTCTCCCAATAAGGCAATCATTACTTTTTCAGAGCAAACAACCGTTCCGACCAATGCTCTAACCAGTAGCCCAAAAAAATTATTAAACGAACTCATCCACAGGGCTTCTAAAAAGCTAACTCGAAAAATTATTGCTCTGGATACGACTGAACCCGAAATACTATTAGCAGACCCTGAGTTGCGATTAACGCTGGAGCCCTTTCCGGATATCCTTACCAAGCCAACTCAAAGAGTCTTAAAAAATGAGCTCAAAACCTCTCTCCAATTACGCGGTTATAAGCTCATTGAAGGTCAGGACTCGGATAGCCAATACTCTTTAAAGCTCGAAGTCAGGCCCGCTCAAACAGATAATAATTTCTTCCTCACCCTTAGTTGGGTCGTGCTAGATTATAAAACGGGCGAAGAAGTTGGTGTTATAGAACAAACCAACTCTGTTCCCAACATACCGTTATCCAGGATTATTATGCCCGTATCCGAAGCTATTGCGGAAGGCGCCGCGATCGGAATAGAAGATCTTTTGCAACAAAAGAGTCATCAAAATCAAACTGTTCTGAAATAACAACGAAATGAATCTTTAAGGGCGTTTACAGGTGAGACAGGTATTGGTAAGTTCCGCCCGACCAATATGAAAACTGATGACCGAGACGTATAAAACGTCTGGTCCAGCCTAGCCGGGGATTTTGGCGTGAAGATCTTAACGGGTAACAGCAACCGACCATTGGCCGAGGCCATTTCTGCATATTTGAATCTTCCACTGACACAAGCGTCAGTTAGACGGTTCTCCGATGAAGAAGTTTTTGTGGAAATCCACGAAAACGTGCGCGGTGAAGATGTATTTATCATACAACCAACATCCTATCCTACCAATGATAACCTCATGGAATTATTGGTAACGATTGATGCCTTAAAACGTGGTTCAGCAAGCCGTATCACAGCAGTCATTCCATATTATGGATATGCCAGACAGGATCGAAAATCCGGACCCCGGACGCCGATTTCTGCCAAGCTTGTGGCAAACCTGATCACAACAGCAGGGGCTCATCGTGTTCTAACCATGGATCTCCATGCTGGACAGATTCAGGGCTTCTTTGATATCCCGACAGACAACCTCTTTGCTGCTCCAGTCTTTATCAAAGACATTAAGGACCGCATGGATAAGGGGCCCCTTACAATTGTATCACCAGATGTTGGTGGTGTTGTTCGTGCAAGAGCCATTGCCAAACGTCTTGAAGCAGATCTTGCTATTATCGACAAACGTCGTGAAAAAGCAGGTGTCTCTGAAGTTATGAACATCATTGGCGATGTAAAAGGCCAACGTTGTATCTTGATCGATGACATCGTGGATTCTGCGGGTACGCTTTGCAATGCAGCTGGTGCTCTCAAAGATGCAGGCGCGACGTCCGTTTCTGCTTACATCTCTCACGGTGTTCTTTCAGGAGGTGCCGTTGCACGTGTAACAGATTCTCCGCTTGAAGAACTCGTAACAACAGACTCAATTCAAGCAACTGAAGCAGTACGTGTTGCACACAATATTCGGCAAATTTCTATCGCTCCCCTTCTCGGTGAAGCAATGCGCCGTATCAGTGATGAGCAATCAGTATCCTGCTTGTTTGACTGATTGATTTGACGAATTACTTTCGGGCGTATAAAAGGCCCCTGTAATTAAGGCCTATGAAGTTTAGGTTCGATATTCTGGCTCAGCACCCCTGGAGGCTGGTCAGTTAGCACAACGGCGGAGCACATGCTCTGCCGCTGTTATTTTATTATTGGAGAATATAATGAGTGATATCACAAAAGTGAGCGCAACTGCTCGCGATAGAGCCGGCAAGGGGCCCGCTCGTGCCGCTCGTCGTGCAGGTCTTGTTCCTGCCGTCATCTACGGTGCAAAAAAAGACCCTGTCATGATTAATATGGACCCTCGTCCAATCATGAAACAGTACACCTCTGGCCAGTTCGGTACCCTTCTTTGGGAAATCGAAATCGACGGTAAAAAAGAGCGTACTCTTCCACGTGACATTCAATTGCACCCTGTAACTGACATGGTAGAGCACGTTGACTTCCTGCGCGTATCCGCAAAAACAACAGTCAACGTTATGATCCCTGTTAGCTTCATCAACGAAGAAGAATGCCCTGGCCTGAAGCAGGGCGGCGTTCTCAACGTTGTACGTCACGATATTGAACTGACATCCCGTGCAGACAACATTCCTGAAAGTATCATTGTTGATATGGCGACTGTTGAACTCGGTGAAAGTGTTCACATTTCATCTGTAACTCTTCCTGATGGTGCCGTTCCTGTGATCAATGATCGTGACTTCACGATCGCCACAATTGCTGTACCAAGCTCCGTCAAGTCTTCGCAAGGAGATGAAGATGGTGAAGGTGAAGAAGAAGAAGTGACTACTGAAGAAGCAGCGCCTGCTGCAGAAGAGTAATTTTTTCCTTCTGGCCTGAACAATGAGGTAAACCACTATGTTATTATTTGTGGGTCTCGGGAATCCTGGCCAGAAGTATGAAAACAACCGACATAACATCGGTTTTATGGCGGTGGACGATATCGTTCACCGCCATAGTTTTTCACCTTGGAAATCACGTTTCCAAGGACAGACATCTGAAGGTCGATTGGGCGCAGAGAAAGTCCTTGTCTTAAAACCTGGCACTTATATGAACGAATCAGGTCGCGCTGTTGGCGAAGCAATCAGATTCTTCAAAATCCCTACCGAAAATATCTTTGTGTTTTACGATGAGCTAGATTTGGCTCCTGGGAAACTGCGCATCAAAAAAGCGGGTGGTGCAGGTGGACATAATGGTATCAAGTCTATCGATGCCCATATTGGTAAGGAATATTGGCGGCTTCGCCTTGGCATCGGTCATCCCGGTCATAAAGACCGCGTTTCAGGTCATGTTCTCGGCGATTTTTCCAAAGCGGATCAAGATTGGCTGAGCAAAGAACTAGACGCGCTATCTCGTCATGCCGCTTTGCTTGCGGCCGGAGACTCTTCTGGTTACATGTCAAAAGTCGCCCATGAAGTTGCCCCGCCAAGGCCCAAAAAGACAAAACAAGAAAACAAACCAAAAGAAACCAAATCTCTGGAAAAAACACTTCCTAAAAAAGAAGATAAACCTCAGGATTCTTCTGAAGGATGGCAATCTACCTTGGCTAACTGGTTTAGTAATAGTAAAACGCCCAAAGATTAAAAATAACAACTGTTCAACTCGGCATAACGACCGAACGAGCACCTTAGTGAAAGGGAATACCCATGGGTTTTAACTGCGGCATCGTCGGCTTACCGAACGTAGGCAAATCCACGCTCTTCAACGCGCTTACAGAAACAGCAGCAGCGGAAGCAGCGAACTATCCTTTCTGTACCATCGAACCAAACGTGGGACGTGTATCCGTTCCGGACCCTCGTTTGGATAAGATTGCAAAGATTGCAAACTCGCAGAAAATCATTCCAACTCAACTCGAGTTTGTTGACATCGCCGGCTTGGTCCGTGGCGCGTCAAAAGGCGAAGGAATGGGAAATGAATTTCTGGGTAACATTCGCGCTGTAGATGCTGTCGTCCACGTTGTCCGCTGTTTTGATGGCGAAGTAACGCACGTAGATGGTTCGGTTGATCCTATTCGTGACGCAGATACTGTCGACACCGAACTTATGATTGCCGATCTCGATTCTGTAGAGAAACAAATCGTGACCAATACAAAGCGCGCCAAAGGCAATGACAAAGAAGCCAAAGCCAAGCTTGAGGTTCTCAATGCCGTTTGCGCGGTTCTCCAAGATGGCAAACCTGCGCGTACCGCTGAAATCTCTAAGGATCAAAAGAGTATCTTTGAACAGCTACAGCTTTTAACCGCTAAACCTGTTCTCTATGTCGCAAACGTTGAAGAAGAAAACGCCGCAACCGGAAATGATTACTCAAAGCTTTTAGAAGAGAAAGCTGCCGCAGAAGGCGGGGTCTGTGTGATCATCTCTGCGGCTATCGAAGCCGAAGTCGCAACACTGTCTGACGACGAAGAAAAATCAGAGTTCCTTTCCGATCTCGGTCTGGAAGAAACCGGTCTGAAACGGATCATCAGTGCGGGTTACGGTCTCCTCGGGCTTCTGACTTTCTTTACTGTTGGCCCTAAAGAAGCACGCGCCTGGACAGTTGTAGAAGGGTCTACTGCCCCTAATGCAGCTGGGGCAATTCATACTGATTTCGAACGCGGCTTTATCCGGGCAGAGACCATTGCTTTTGACGACTTCATCGAGTGTGATGGCGAGCAAGGCGCAAAAGACACCGGTAAAATGCGGGCTGAAGGTAAAGAATACATCGCCAAAGACGGCGACATTTTCCACTTCCGCTTCAATGTATAAATTTATTGATATCTACTCCAAAAGGCGGCTTCTCTAGCCGCCTTTTCTATATCTGGTTACCAGTACTCAGGATATGATCTGTTTTTTGATAGATTGTTTGTAATCAAGCCGACGAGCAAAATGACCAAGGCACCACTCAACACGGGTGTAAAGAGAAACGACCAGTCTGCCCCCTCAAGCATAACAACAAGTGGCGTTGCCCCAGCTGGCGCGTGTAGTGTTCTCGTCATTTGCATTAAAGCAATAGCAGAAGCAACCGCAACCCCCATGGTCCACCAATCAACACCAAAAGCCTTCATTACAATAAGACCTATTATTGCTGATAACAAATGACCAAGCACTAAACTACGTGGCTGTGCCAGGGGACTGTTGGGAAGGCCAAACACCAATACACAACTGGCCCCAAAAGGCGCCATGAAAAAAGGCGCATTGGCTTCATTGGATAACCAGGCAATTGCTCCGATGGCCAGACAAGCGCCAATCCAGCTCCATAAAATATGATAGGCATTTGGAATAGGAGGAACTGCTGCACCTCGGCCTCGGTATTTAGCGAAATGCTTTTTCATTACTCTTACTCTGGATAATTTCTGTTACCAGAGATATAGCAAACTATACCGATCGTTCTATTCTTAAATTCTTATCACCCCATAGGCATGATAGATATCTACAAATCTTACAAACCCTCGCAATTCTAAATCAACTGACAGCATCAAAGGCAATAACAACACCACAGGTATCGTTTTCCAGAAGCCTGAGGCTTTGATCTCCCTCTATACGGCATTGCACCCGGTATTGATCAAAATAAGCCTGTGTGGCTTTAATATCATCACTCCATAAATGAAAGCCGACCATATAATTGTCTCGTCCGTCTATAGGGCGGTTACTACTCGGATAAAAATGGCTGACTTCATCAGTTGCGATCAAACGAAGTGTTTGGTTTCGCTCTCGAAGTTGGACATCGATACAACCATCTGTCACGACCACGGCATCCTCACCAAAAAACCTGGCGTAATCGGTAATGACATCACTCGGATTTTTCATCGCGTAGACAATCCGTTTGATCCCTTTCGCCCCGTTGGCATGGGGCAGCCACTTATCTTGCCAAACAATTTCAGGGGTTTTGTGATCACAAACAAACGTCGCCATTCCTGGGGCAACTTCTGGACCATATCGCAACAGCTCAAAGGCAGGCATAACATCGCCGTTATCCAGCTCAAGTACTCTTCGCAGGTCACTTGGACCTTCTATTTTAATGCCCAACCGAGAAAGGCTTTCAGCAGTTTTTTTCGTGTCTAAACTTCGAAACGCAAACCCTAAACCACCCTTCCCCTTTTCCAAGAAGGTATCCAGGCCATTGGTGTCCTGGCTTGCGTCGACAATACCAATAAGCTCGAGATAGTCATCAGGGAACATAATACAGTAATTAGCCGTTCCCCATCCAATATGACGCCCCCGCGGCGTTAATTGAAATCCCAAGCGTAGATAATTATGCCTCGCGTCTTCCAGTTTATCGACACCAATTAGCAGGTGATCAATTCCCTTGAGTGTGTGGCTGAAAAGCATGGGTAGTTTCCTCAATACCGAACGGCGAGTTTAAAGGCACTTCGTCTAGTAGTGATTGAGTATCCCCTCATTGACTCTGAAATAGCAATCAGAACAAAAAAAAGACCGCCCCAAGGGACGGCCTTTTTCTATATTCAGCAGTGTTTCTGCTTAGTGAACTTTAGCAAAAACCTTACGCTTGGCAGCATACATAACAAGCGTGAAGATTATGAGGAAGATCATAACCTTGATACCAGTGCTTTTACGAGCTTCCAACTTAGGCTCTGCAGCCCACATCAGGAAGTGACTTACGTCAGCAGCCATTTGATCTATGGTAGCAGGTGTACCATCGCTGTATTCAACGGCTTCTTCATACAGTGGCGACGCCATAGCAATCTGGTGCCCAGGGAAATATTTGTTGTACATCCCATCTTCAATGTCCAGTCCTTCAGGTGTATCTTCGTAACCTGTCAGAAGAGCACGAATGTAAGTCGGCCCACCCACACGTGCTTTCGCCATCAAAGAAAGATCAGGTGGTGCTTTACCACTATTTGATGCAGCAGCAGCTTGCTCATTAGGGAATGGATTTGGAAAATAATCAGACGGCTTACCTGCACGTTCGAACATTTCACCTTCGCCATTCGGGCCGTCTTCTACTGTATAATCTGCAGCAAACGCTTTGACTTCATCAGCGCTGTAACCAAGATCGAGAAGATTACGCATGGCAACAAGATCTAGAGAATGGCAACCAGCGCAAACATCTTTGTAAACCTGGAGGCCACGTTGCATGGAAGCTTTATCATAAGTGCCAAAGACACCTTCAAAGCTCCAATCGTATGATGGCAATTTAACCGCGTCACCAGCAGCAAAAGCTGGAACAGTTAAACAGCCAAGAGCCGCAGCAAAGAGGCCAGACAGAATTTTCTTCATTAGTCGTTCCTCTTTCAAGACTTTGTTACGGCTTCATGGATAGAACTCGGCAATTCACGCGGCCGCTCAATCATCGGCAGAATTACTGGGAGCATCACCAAGAAATGGAAGAAATAGTAGGCTGTAGCAATCCGGCTTGCGATAACAAAGATTCCCTCAGCAGGTTGACCTCCGAGATATCCCAATGCCAAACCGTTAATTACGAAAATCCAGAAGAAAATTCGCGCAACCGGACGGAACTTACAGCTACGAATGGAAGAACGATCCAACCATGGCAGTACGAAAAGAACTGCAATCGCACCGAACATCGCCAAGACGCCACCAAGCTTATCTGGAATAGCACGCAAGATCGCATAGAACGGCAAGAAATACCATTCTGGAACGATGTGTGCCGGCGTAGAAAGCGGGTTGGCCGGAATGTAATTATCTGGGTGCCCCATGTAATTTGGTGCCCAGAAAAGAAACACAGAGAAAGCCAACAAGAACACACCAATACCGAAGAGGTCTTTAATTGTGTAATAAGGCTGCATCACTAAGCTGTCTTGAGGACCTTTACTATCGATACCAAGTGGGTTGTTAGACCCCACAGTGTGCAGAGCAACGAGGTGCAGAGCAACAACCGCAACAATAATGAAAGGAAGAAGATAGTGTAGCGCAAAGAAACGGTTCAGTGTTGGGTTATCAACAGAGAAACCACCCCAGAGCCAGCTCACAATACTTTCACCAACAATAGGAAACGCAGAGAAAAGATTGGTGATCACTGTCGCACCCCAGAAGCTCATTTGGCCCCAAGGAAGAACATAACCCATGAAAGCTGTTGCCATCATAAGCAAGAAGATCACAACACCCAACTGCCAAAGCAACTCACGTGGGGCTTTGTATGATCCGTAATAAAGGCCACGGAACATATGGATATAAACAGCAATGAAGAAGAACGACGCCATGTTCATATGAATGTAACGGATCAACCAACCGCTGTTTACATCACGCATGATACGTTCGACCGAATTAAAGGCCATATCAACATGTGGTGTGTACTGCATAGCAAGGAAAATGCCGGTTGCAATCATCGTAACCAGAGCAAAACCAGCCAGAGAACCGAAGTTCCATAGATAGTTTAAGTTCTTGGGCATCGGGTAATCGTAAATGGCGTGATGCATCACGGAGATGACCGGAAGACGGTCTTCAACCCATTGGACGACTTTATTGTTTGATTTAAAACTCATGATTTGCCCCCTAGCCGATCTTGATTGAGTTGTCAGTCAGGAAAACATACGGAGGCACTTCCAAGTTCGTTGGCGCTGGACCCTTACGGATACGGCCGGAAGTATCATAGTGAGAACCATGACATGGGCAGAACCACCCACCATAGTCACCACGTTTTTCTCCTGTCTTCTGCCCCAAAGGCACACACCCAAGGTGCGTACAAACACCAACAAGGATAAGCCATTCAGGTTTTTCAACACGATCGCCATCAGTTTGTGGATCTGGAAGATCCTCCAATGGGGTGCTTTCAGCTGTTTCAATCTCAGCAACCGAACGACGTCTGATAAACACAGGCTTACCGCGCCATGTGATAGTCACAGACTGACCGGCTTCGATTGGAGTCAAATCTACCTCGGTAGAGGATAGAGCTAGAACGTCTGCCGATGGATTCATAGAATCAATCATTGGCCATAAAGCACCAGCCGCACCGACGACTGTCATAGCCCCCGCCGTCAGGTACAAAAATTCACGCCGAGTCTCACCGGACTCTTGGGCGGAACTTTCAGGATTCGCGCCATCTGCCATTTATGTAATCCCTATTTTCATCTCTCAAGCTTACAGCCCCGAACAACGAAGCTGCGATACGATACAGGCGATTTGAGCTATTGCCCTTGTCTAACCGTTTATGCGTTCCTATCTAAACACCGCTAGGCATAAGATCGGATGTGACATCCTGTCGCAGTTCTGGCTAGTCCTATATTCAGTGACAGGGATATAAAGGATTTGTCATAGAAAGGCAAAGACTCTAAGTGTGAGTTTATGAGGAAAACAACGTTTTTTCCGTTACTTCGGTATTCATTTCTTAAATTAAAAGACAATCCATATGCGACTTGCACTCTATCAACCTGATATCCCCCAGAACACAGGTACTATGCTCAGAATGGCTGCCTGTCTAAGCGTGGCTGTTGATATAATAGAACCCTGCGGCTTTGTCTTGAATGACAAACGCATGAAACGATCTGGCATGGATTACCTCAACCAAACCGAACTTTATACGCATAGTTCGTGGGAAGCTTTCAACAAAGACCGCGACAATAAGTCCGAAGATCAGATACCTTCCGGAAGGCTAATTTTGCTCTCGACCAAAGCTGAAACCAGCTATACCGATTTTGAGTTCTTGCCAAATGATACCTTAATGGTTGGTAGGGAATCAGCTGGCGTCCCCGAAGAGGTTCATAACTCTGTTGATGCAAGTGTACTGATTCCCATGGCAGAAGGTGTCCGCTCTCTAAATATTGCCGTGTCGGCTGCGATGGTACTCGGAGAAGCCTTACGTCAAACGAGTGGATTTCCATCTGCCACCAGATTATAAGTTATTCTTTAAGCGACACAGCTTACGATGTTTATCGATTAAGACATTCCAGAAGAGATATCTATGTACCAACGCCAAGACCCCACTCAAGCCTTTCCAGACCACAACGCCCCTTCGGACAATAAAGAACAGGCTCAAATTTGGTTCAAAGAGTTGCGCGATAACATCTGCGCTGAATTTGAAAAGCTGGAAGATGAGCTGACAGGGTCAGTCCTCGAAAAAAAGGGATCGCCAAGTCCTGGACGGTTCGAGCGAAAACAATGGGATCGTGAAGGCGGCGGTGGCGGCGAAATGTCGATTATGCACGGCCGTGTGTTTGAAAAGGTCGGCGTTAATATTTCCAGCGTAATGGGCGAATTTAGCGAAGACTTTGCCAAGCGTATTCCCGGTGCCGACAAGGATCCACGGTTTTGGGCCAGCGGCATCTCACTTGTCGCGCATATGCATTCTCCCCTCGTTCCAGCAGTCCACATGAATACTCGGCATATCGTCACGACGACAAGTTGGTTTGGTGGCGGCGGGGACCTTAACCCCATGTATCCCGTTGAACAGGACACGCAGGATTTCCACCAAGCCTATAAAACTGCCTGTGATAAGTACGATCCAGGCTATTTCCCGACCTTCAAAGAGTGGTGTGATGAGTATTTCTATATCCCACATCGCAACGAAGCGCGCGGTGTCGGGGGGATATTCTACGACTATTTAAATACCGGGGACTGGGCAAACGACTTTGCTTTCACCCAAGATGTCGGCAGAGCTTTTCTTGATATTTACCCGCAGTTGGTGCGTCATCACATGCAAGAAGACTGGACAGATGAACAACGCAAACATCAACTGTTCCGTCGCGGTCGTTACGCCGAATTCAACTTACTCTATGACCGAGGCACCATGTTTGGCCTTAAAACGGGTGGTAATGTAGAGGCTATATTGATGTCGATGCCTCCTGAAGCAGCTTGGCCTTAACAGGGTTATAGCATTCACTGAGATAACAAACTAACATAACCAAATGCTTTAATATTTAGGTCGGTGATTAGGGCACAAGGGACGTTCACCTCCAAAGGCTTTAAAAATGCCCCCTCGTATTCCAGCAACTATTTTAGAAACTGACCGCCTTCGATTGCGCGAATTAGGTGAAGCAGATGCTCCCTTTATCCTTGAACTGCTAAATGAGCCCTCCTTTATCGAGAATATTGTTGATAAAGGTGTCCGAAATCTGGATCAGGCCTGTGACTATATTAATAAGGGACCTGTTAAAAGCTATCGCCAAAACGGCTTTGGTCTCTACCTTACTGAGCTCAAGGATCTAGAAACACCGATTGGTATGTGTGGCCTCATTAAGAGAGAAGGCCTGGACCATCCCGATATTGGCTACGCCTTACTGCCTGCCTTTTGGTCGAAAGGTTACGCCTATGAATCGGCCGCAGCGATGCTCGAGTACGCCAAAACCATATTGAAATTACCACTTGTTGTTGGCATCACCAGCCCTGACAACATTGGATCAGCCCGTGTATTGGAAAAAATTGGTCTCAAATTCGAGCGCATGATCAATCTGGGCGGAGAGTTATCTGACACCAAATATTATTCTTAGCAATATTTGAACCTACACGATCAGTTCCCCATAAGAGCATAAGCCAGACACTGATCATAGTCAGGTTCAAACGCCTGATCGATCCACCATTGCTCTGTGTTTTTTAACAACCGTCCCATCTGCGGCCCTGGATTAAGGCCAGCCTTAATCAAATCTCTGCCTTGTAAGGGAAAGAAAACTGGCTTCCAGTTTTCAATCTTCCGAGATAATTTCAGAGCTTTTTCATCTCCAAAATCTTCTCCCGATTTAGCCATACTTAACCTCAACAAATCGGAGACGAGCTCTGAGCCAATACGGTAGATCGATTCTCGGAAAGTCGCGTCATCGATCTTTGAATTTATATTGTAAGCGGGTTTCACAAGAGACAAGAAATGTTGTTTTTCAGCGGTGGAAAAGCGCAACCGATCAGGAATGGAGAGAATAGTATCCTTATGACATCCCATTATCAGAGCAACCAACCGGACAAGAGGATCGCACCGACCTTCCAACTTAATAAACGCTTTAAAGATATCTATTGTCACAACCTCGGGAAGGAAAGCGGCGAAAATATTATTTTCCAACATACATTTCAGAACAGGTCCAGGATCTGGAGAGGCCAACAAGCGCATCACTTCACTATGAATACGTTCCGCAGATAATCCCTGTAACATGGACGTTTTTTTGCGGGCCGCGTCTAGTCCAACAGCATCTATATCGGCCCCACCATACCAGGCTTGAAAACGGAAAAATCGCAAAAGTCTTAGGGCATCTTCCTCTATTCGAGTGACCGCATCGCCAACAAACCGGACATGTTTTCCCCGAAGGTCCCTGACCCCGCCAAAGGGATCATAGACCTTGCCATCAAGGTTTGAAGATAAGGCATTGATTGTCAGGTCACGCCGCGCTGCATCTTCGACCCAGTCATCTGTGAAGGCTACGGTGGCGTGGCGGCCATCGGTATCAACATCCAGGCGAAGTGTCGTGATCTCAAAAATTTTGTGATTACAAACCGCTGTTATCGTCCCGTGATCTATTCCAGTTGGGATCGCCTTGATACCAGCACTTTCCAAGAGGGTAATAACTTTTTCAGGAAGGTCGGGTGTTGCGATATCAATATCTTTGATTTCCCGGCCAACCAAGGCGTCTCTGACACAACCACCGACAAAACGTACATCCTGCCCCTGCTTACTCAAAGCTTCCATTACTCGGCGGGTTTCAACCGCTTCCATCCACGGCTGACTTTCAAGCTGGTAGATTTCTGTCATGAGTCCGTATCGGTGTCTTCAAAAACAGGAGGATGATAAGTCGGCCGGACCAAACTATCTCCCGGAGCCGGGCCAGTGTTGGCAAAATATATTGCCATAGCAATACCCGAGAGCACGACACCAGAAAAAAACAACCAAGCCCACGGGCCCCGTTCCATCCAAGGCAACTCATCCTCTGTCATTTCACCATCAGCTTCGGTACGAGAGCCTCTGGTCAGCAGGTAATAGCCGAAGTACAGGGCAAAAGGTAACAGGACAGGGAGTAAGATCAGAAGAAATCTGGATAACATTAATAATTTCCTGCTCGTTTAGAGGTTTCTAACGGCGTTGAGTTTAAAACATCACATAGGTTTACCAACATCCCAGCCGTTGCGCCCCATATGAAATAATCTTCGTAAGGATAAGCATAAAAATAACGATTTTGACCCTCAAATTCCAGGCTGTGCCGCTGTCTATTTCCCGAATTTAAAAAATAATTAAGTGGAACTTCAAAAACTTCTGCAACTTCAAAGCTATCTGGAGTGACCGGAAAAGGAGGTTTGATCAAGCCAACCACAGGAGTGATATCAAAGCCTGTTCGGGTGAGATAGGTATCCAGTCTTCCTATAAGGGTTACATGTTTTCTAGGAAGGCCAACTTCTTCTTCCAATTCCCGTAACGCAGCATCTTGATGATCCTTATCTCCGGGGTCCACTCTGCCCCCAGGAAAACTGACTTGTCCGGCATGGTCGTAAAGGTGGTCTGTACGTTTGGTTAAAAGGACTGAAAACCCATCGGGTCTTTCCACCAAGGGAACAATGACTGCTGCTGCAATTTTCCGCCGATCAAGATCAAGCAATCCAGGATTGAGATCATGGTCGCCACGTATTTTATTATCTTGCTCGCCTTTACCTATCTCACTGCCATCAAAAAGTGCTGTGAGACGTTCAACAGTCCATTGTGATTCCCAAATGGTCATTTCCTAATCAATACTTCCCAATATATGAAACTCACCGTTACTCCAGACACCGAGTTCATTATTTCGGGCATCTGCAAGCTCGGCAAGTTGATAGTAAACCGAACGCAAAATGCGTCCCTCCAATCCAGCTCTTACCAATACATAGGGAGAGGGACTGTCATTTTCATCTTTATATTCAATTCGAATCGGGTGATCGAGATCAAGATCAAACCAAGTGTCCACATTGTTACGAAATGAGATCTGCTGATCTTTTCCAACGCCCTTATTCTTCATCTCAACAATCGTGAAAGGAGCATCTTCGACGATAATTTTTGCCATCTCAACCGGGGTCACCAGCCAAAAGACACCGTCTTCATCCCGTTTTAAAACCGTAGAGAACAAACGTACCAAAGGCAGTCGGTTAATCAGTTCCCCATCGTGATACCACCGACCATCGCGCGCAATCCTCATATCCACTTCACTAGTTAAAGGAAGATTCTTCACTGCTTCTTTCAGCGCTTCATCGCTTGGTGCTTTTTCATCACGCATCATCGAGGCTTTGCCTTATTCGCTTGTTATCACTTTAGTTTGTTCAAGACAGCTCTATGCAGAAATGGTCTTTCTGTACATTATATCAATGGTGTTAACATACGTGTCGTAGAACTCATGTATACTATCATAGGATATATTCCGGCAATGGCTCCAAATAACGGAGAACGAACGCGATTTATTCTTCCTGATACGGTGAGAGGGGAAACAAAATGAACACTGAAGATAACAGTCTGAACACTGGGTCTTCGAAAAATTTGGCCGAACAAGCAGATCAACTGTGTGAACGTCTCGCTCAGCTCAATGAAAACCTAGGCAAAGTTATCTTTGGCCAAGAAGAAGTCATTGAGCAGGTCTTAATTACTCTTCTATCAGGCGGACATGCACTCCTCGTTGGTGCGCCTGGTCTTGCAAAAACGCGCCTTGTTGAGAATCTCGGCATTGTTTTTGGGATGCAGGAAAAGCGTATTCAGTGTACCCCTGATTTAATGCCATCAGACATTATCGGCGCTGAAGTTCTGGAAGAAGATACCAGTGGCCGTCGGTCTTTCCGTTTTATTCATGGCCCGGTTTTCTCTCAACTCTTAATGGCTGACGAAATAAACAGAGCAAGTCCACGGACACAATCAGCTCTACTTCAAGCGATGCAAGAACACACCGTTACTGTCGCCGGGCATACTCATAAACTTCCGTCTCCCTTCCACGTACTTGCCACTCAAAACCCTCTGGAACAAGAAGGCACCTACCCTCTTCCTGAGGCTCAACTTGATCGCTTTCTTCTTGAGATCTATGTCGGGTATCCGGATTTGGACGCCGAACGACAAATGCTCCTGGCCACGACCGGAACCATGGAGCCAGAGGCTGAAATCGTACTCACCGCACACGAATTGCTCGCTGCACAACAACTCGTCAAGGAGATCCCCGTCGGCGAAGACGTTCTCGAAGGTATTTTATCCTTGGTGAGAAGTGGCCGGCCGGAAGAGAGCGACGATGAATACATAAAACAATTTGTGGCTTGGGGTCCTGGGCCACGAGCGAGCCAGGCGCTGTTAATGGCCAGTAAAGCCAGATGCTTACTACAGGGACGCTTAAGCCCTTCACTGGATGATGTCATCGCCCTCGCCCCCCCCGTATTACGGCACCGAATTCACCTGGACTTTACCGCTCGCGCCGAAGGCGTAACTCTTACCAAAATAATAAATCGCCTGGTATCACCCCTGACCTAACGGTTTTGATATGAACAAACCGATTTCAACGCCCGAAACACACGCTGAAAAGCTAGCTTCTACTCTGCCTCCCCTTCTGATAGAGGCTGATCGCGTTGCATCGACTGTTTTTCAGGGAATTCATGGACGCCGACGAACAGGACAGGGAGATGAGTTTTGGCAGTATCGTCGTTATAGTCCAGGAGATTCGCCTCGGAGTATTGATTGGCGACGATCAGCAAAATCACAAACAACCAGCGACAATTCCGGTGTCTTTATCCGCCAGAAAGAAAGAGAATCAGCTCAAAGCCTGTGGATATGGGCAGGAGGTGGTCCTGGTATGGATTGGTCCTCTCAATGGTCCACTGTCACAAAAAAACATCGCGTTTGTGTACTTGGGTTAGCCCTAACGCATCTGTTAATTCGCGGCGGTGAAAAAGTCGCCCTTGTCGGCGGTCAAACCGCGCCATCGAATTCCCGAAAAAATATCTATACCATCGCTCGTCAACTCGAGAGTAATGATCACGCATCTGGAGAGCTACCCTCCGGCCACCACCTTCCCCAAAATGCAGCCTTGGTATGTTTTGCTGATTTTTTAACGCCTCTTTCCGAACAGAGAAAAGCCTTCCAATTCTTAGCGAGCCAAAAATTGAAAGTCTGGTTGGTTCAAGTCCTCGATCCTGCGGAAATGAACTTGCCCTACAGTGGCAGGGTCAAATTCCAACAACCTTTTGGCGACCAGGAGTTGCTTCACTCAGACGTAGATTCCATCCGAGATTCCTACATTGACCGGATAAGAGCCCACAATCAGGATCTAAGCTCCATGGTTCGAAAATGGGGTTGGCAACACCTAACCCACACCACAGACCAATCACCCGAAGCCACTTTACTTGCTCTCTATCAAAATATTTCAGGGCGACAGAGCAACTCCGATACATTATTCAATTCAGAAGCTAACAACCTTCAGACGGACCAGTTTGGAGATCGCCATGCTTGAATTGGGATTTATTGGTTTTCTCAATCCATGGCTTTTACTGGGGCTTCTGAGCTTTCCTCTTGTGTGGATACTTCTGCGTATTACACCACCTTCCCCACGGCGCATTACCTTCCCTGCGCTTCGGCTATTATTGGGGTTAAAGGGCACAACATCTAAGCCACAAAAAACCGCATGGTGGCTCATTATCCTCAGGCTTTTAATCCTTCTACTTGTCATCCTTGCTTTGGCAGAACCTGTTTATGCTCCAGAAAAAGGAACAAACAATAACCTTAATACTCTTATCATTTTAGATAATGATTGGGCCTCTGCGAGCAGCAAATCGAAACAACTCCAGACGTTGAAGTCAGTTCTCGAACGCCGAAAAGGGCACGATGTAACAACCGCTATCCTGTCAACGGCCTCTGATACAAAGGGGGAATTCAACTTTAGTGGTTTTAAATCTCCTGCAAGCCTACTTAACTATATGCAAGAGCTCCCTCCTGTACAGAGTTGGGAATCAGATCACATTGCAGCCTTAAAGGCTGTTGAGGATCGAATTAAAGCAAATCAACCACTGAGAATTATCTGGCTTTCCAACGGCATTATCCAAACTGAAAAATCTGATGAATTAATAAAACTGATCAAAAGTTATGGAGAGGTCGTGCACTATTCACCAAGCACGCCCTCACTCCCTGTATGGATTGAGGATATTTCTGCCGATTATAACGGCATCAAAGTCAGCCTAAGACGTATAACAGGCTTAGAGGAAAACACCCGAACGATCACCGCGCTCTCAGAGAAAAATGAGGTTCTTGCTTCTGAAAAAATATCTCTAGAGATGGACAAAACGTCTGGAACAGCACTCCTATCTCTCCCAAACGAGCTTCACAACAAAGTTCAAAAGATCACGGTTACTGGACAAAGCTCAGCAGCAACGACTTACCTTATGGACCAAAGCGATCGCCGTTTTCCTGTTGGCTTGTTAACGACCAGCGGGCAAGTTGATAACAAATCGCTCCTTGGAGAACACTATTATCTCCAACGTGCCCTAGGCCTTTTCACAGATGTTCGATACGGGTCCCTAAAACAATTACTCTCTCGTGGACTCTCCACCATAATTATTACTGATAACGAAGCGATCCCCTTATCCGATGAAGAAGCCTTAACAAAATGGATTGATAACGGTGGATTACTCCTGCGTTTTGCCGGACCTAATTTAGCAAACCAAAGAGACCGCTTTCTCCCGGTCCCCTTAAGAAGCGGGTACAGAAACCTCACGGGTAGTCTAACTTGGGAACAACCTCTGGCTATCGAAGAGTTTGATAAGGGCAGCCCTTTATATGGCTTAGATATACCCAAAGAAGTTACCATTTCAGGGCAGTTATTAGCACAACCTACTTCTGAGTTAGATCAACACTCCTGGGCAAGACTTCAAGACGGTACTCCTCTAATAACCGCCAAAGAAAGCGGCAAAGGGCATATTGTCCTCGTGCACACTTCTGCAAATACGCGTTGGTCTAATTTTTCTCTTTCAGGTTCATTTGTTAAAATACTTCAGCGTATTCTCCAATTTGGAAAAGGCGTTAACAAAACCGAAGACACCCAAAAAGACCTTCCCCTGTACGAAATGATGGATGCCTACGGCACCCTTACCCCCCTCCAAGATAGAAGCCTAAAAATATCGGTGAATGGGCAGGAGATTAATACTAAGGTTTCTGCGAGCCCTCAAACCCCTCCAGGCTATTACGGTGAAAGCAAACGCGTTAAATCCGTCAACCTCGCCGGAAACCTTCACTCATATAGCCTTAACAACATCGATTTTTTACAAAATAGGACTTACGGCGCAAAACAAGAAAATCCCCTTCAAGTTCCCCTCTTATTAGCCGCCCTGTTTCTTTTCCTAATAGATCAGGTCGTAACTCTCTGGCTCAGAGGCATATTCTCCAATTTGCCCATAGGGCGGTCGACGGCTGCATTATTACTGGTTACAAGTTTATCTGTTCTTGCTCCCCCGCATCGTGCACATGCACAAAATCAAGACGAACTATTGGACAGCAAAGCAATAGAGGCGACACTTAACACATATCTAGCGTATGTCATCACCGGGAATTCTAAAGTAGATCGAGATAGCCATTCTGGCCTCGCGGGACTATCACTTCAACTTCATCGACGCACAGCAGTAGAGAACGTTCAAGTAACTGGCCTCGATTTGGACCGGGATTATCTCTCGCCCTATCCAATTTTGTACTGGCCGATAACGGAGACCCAGGGAGGACTTACCGCCAAAGGACGAAGACAGGTAAATCAATATATCCAGAGCGGTGGTTTAATTCTCTTTGATCTCAGAGAAGCTTCCGGCACGTTAAATTCGGCGTTGGGATCCGTAGGTAACGCCCAATATCTGCAACAACTCACCGATGGCCTAGACATCCCTGAGCTAGAGCCGGTTCCCTCTGGACATGTAATGACCCGCTCTTTCTATCTTCTCGAAAGCTTCCCGGGTCGAAATAATAATAGAGAATTTTGGACCGAGCGCACCGATCAATACAGAAATGATGGCGTTGCCCGTATACTTGTCGGCTCAAATGACTGGGCCAGGGCTTGGGCCATCAATGCTGAAGGCAGACCTCTTTATGCCATGATAAGAGGCGGCGAACGCCAACGGGAACTATCATATCGCTTCGGCATCAATCTCGTCATGTATGCTCTGACTGGTAACTACAAAGAAGATCAGGTTCACATACCTCATATTCTTGAGAGGTTGGGCCAATGATCTCCAATTATGGCATTGAATGGGCTCCTCTTCTTCCCCTCCCCATAATATTTATAATCCTTGGCATTGCTCTTATTTCCCTGCTCTCCCTCATTCTAGTCAGAAGTAAAGGCGGAGAGTTCAGATGCATTTTCATGCTTGTGATAGCTCTATTTCTCGGCAATCCGACTCTTCATGAAAAAACCAGTGAGCCCTTACCTGAGTTGATTATGGCTGTCGTAGATAACAGCCCCTCCATGAGCTATGGATTGCGAAAAAGCCAAGCATCTGACGCCTTGACTGCCTTACATGAGCAAGTAAACAAGCGATCTGACCTTGTTTTAAAGACTGTAAATATTAATGGAAGCGGTGAAGAAGGCACCAAGATATTCGAGAATATTAACCTGACAAGTGAAGAAAAAGAACGGTTGGCAGGCGTGTTTCTCATATCCGATGGACAAATTCACGACGTCCCCAGCTCCTTTGAACAAACGGACCTTCCAAAATCTATCCCACTACATCTGCTCTTAGCCGGGGATCAAAACAGACAAGATCGACGCATTGTTATTGATCAGGCTCCTGCATTTGGCATAATTGATCAAAAGATTGAGGTTACTTTCCGTATTGTAGATGAAAACACTCTCGTAAGATCTCCTCCTGTAAATGTGATTATTCGGCAAAATGGTAAGATACTCGCTAACCTAGCTGTCCCGATAGATCAGCCCTATACTCAAGAGCTCGTTCTCGAAAACCGGGGCCAGACAACGTTTGACTTGACCGTCGAAGAACTCAAAGGCGAAATTTCTATCCTAAATAATCAAGCGAGTTTCGAAACCAACGGTGTTCGTGATCGCTTAAAAGTATTGCTGATCTCTGGAGAGCCACACCCAGGGGAACGAGCTTGGCGAAATATATTAAAAGCAGATCCTTCGGTCGACTTAATTCACTTTACTATTCTCCGTCATCCCGCAAAACAAGATGGCACGCCGATTAGAGAGCTTTCCCTAATCGCCTTTCCTATTCATGAACTGTTTGAAGTCAAACTGGCTGACTTTGATCTCATCATTTTTGATCAATATCAACGTCAGGGATTTCTCCCAAGTCACTATCTCAGCAATATCGTACGCTATGTTGAGGAAGGTGGCGCCTTATTGGAAGTAGGAGGTCCAGGATATGCCACCCCTTCTTCTCTCTACAATACAGCTCTTGGCAACCTGCTCCCGGCTGAACCCCTTGGCACCGTAAGCCAAAATCCTTTCCGCCCTTTGGTCACAGAACTGGGGCTTCGCCACCCCGTAACGTCGCGACTGCCAAAAGCAAACCTCAACATAGATGAGCAACCGAGTTGGGGACGATGGTTCCGACAAGTGGATACCGATACGCTTAGCGGGTCAACGATCATGACGGGCAGTGAAGAACAGCCTCTTCTAATCCTTGATCATTATAAAAAAGGTAGGGTTGCGCAAATTACCAGCGATCATATCTGGCTCTGGGGCCGCAACATCGAAGGTGGCGGACCACAAACTGAATTGATTCGGCGCTTGGTACACTGGTTGATGAAAGAGCCAGAACTTGATGAGGAAACCTTGAAAGCAATACTTACTAGCGACCGGCTAACAATAACTCGGCAAAGTTTGTCTAATACTGAAACACCCATCACCATACAAAAACCATCTGGCGAGGTTTTAGACTTAACAATGATGCCTGAGATTGATGGCAAATCGCAATTATCAATACCTGCAGCTGATTCCGGCATTTACACAATAAGCGATGGCACAAATACTATCGTCACCCATCAAGTTCTCAGTGGGCCAGAACATGAAAGAGTTATCTCGGATCCTGAGATATTACGCCCCCTTGTGAAGGAAAGCGATGGCGGTATTTATCCCCTTTTGAACACCTCAATGCCAAACATTAAGCTCGTGCATGGTAACGGAACGCTTCACGCTCAGAACTGGGCAGGCCTACAAGCACGAAAGGCTGAACGATTAACCGGAGACAGTAGAAGTCCCCTACTACCGCCGTGGGTATTCCTAACATTATTGTTATTCACAGCTTTTGGTGCCTGGTACCGCGAAGGCCGTTAAGCCTTCTTCTTGGATGGGATATGTTCGCTTGTTGCTAACCACGGTTGCATCACGCCTTTTGGAAGCTCCGTAAAATCCACACCCTGCAGGGAAATTATCTGGAACTTATCCGCACTAACGGGAACAGGCATATCATAACCAAGAGGATGAGCTAGCTTGAAGCCATAAGGGCTATAATAAAACTGTTCACCAACAACAAAACAGAGCCGATACCCCATTTTTTTCGCCTTGGCTAAGCCTTCCGCGACTAACGCCCTACCGATACCTTTTCCCTGTAATTTAGGCTGAACAGCCAATGGTCCGAGTAAAAGGGCTTCTTCGCCTTTTATTGAAACGGGCCAAAACCGGAGCGTGGCCAATAGCTCATCTTCTGAGGACTTTACGACAAAACAAAGTTCTGTAATTGGCGCCACACCTGCGCGTAAGGAATAAGAGGGCCGGGCCACCCGACCTTCGCCAAAGGTCAGATTCAATAACGGGTCGATATGTTTTTCATCTTCAGAAGTCTGGAGGGTAATCGCGTAGTTACACATGGTAGATCCTGCAGTAGCACCAGCCTAATCGGCTGTAACGTTCGTTATTCAGAGATACAATGTTAGCTGCTGTCTCTGGTTAGTGCAGGGTTCACCTGAATTCAGGTCGCCGAACAATCCATTACAACACACAGACTAACAGCCCTACGAACAGTTGTTCGTGGGCAGGTCCGTCGTCGTCGGAGATGTTCGGTACAAAAGTGCATCTAAATTTTTATGCCTAAATTCAAGCTAAAACGATTTACCCATTCTCGATATCACGATTTTTCAAGCTGTCAAAGAAAGAAAATTCATAAGAGCATTTTTTGCCTCCTTACGATTGCTCAATACTACTGATCCCATTCAGGAATATCAGTGAAAAAACTTCCGAGAAAATCTATAAAAACTCTAGCCTTAGGGGGCAGGTTACGATTTATCGGGTAGACCACATATATGGCATGGTCGTTATCGATTTCCCACTCTGGTAAAATTTTGACCAACTTCCTTTCCCGAATTAAATCACCGCATATAAAGGTTGGCATACAGGCAAAACCCATTCCTTCTTGAACCGCGGAAAGAATAAAGTCCCCATTGTTTGCCGTGAAATCTCCTTTCACAGGAATATTTACAGTGCCACTCTCACCAACAAGTTTTAGACCTGATGCACGAGAAACATAAGAATAGTGTAAAAAATTGATCCCGGAGAGTTCTGCAGGAACAATCGGAATTGCCTTTTCTTTAAAAAGAGATGGTGATGCGACCAGCGCCATTTTACAGCTTGAAATTTTCTTGGCCATTAACCTGGAATCCATCAGACGCCCGATCCGTATTCCGACATCAAAGCCCTCCTCAACCAAGTCAATGACTTGGTCATTTAGGACAAGGTCAATTTTCACTTCGGGGTATTGTTCTCTAAAGGCAGCGAGCAGCGGTGCCATACGTTTTATACCAAAGGACATCGGCGCATTGATTTTCAAAAGCCCTCTGGGCACATTTGATAACCTTGAAACTGCCTGTTCTGCTTGTTCGGCGACAGAGATTACCGTTTGACACTTTTCAAAAAATATCGCGCCCGCTTCTGTAAGAGAAAGCCGCCTGGTTGTTCTATTCAACAGGCGAATCCCCAAGCGATCTTCCAAACGGCTCACCTGCTTTGATACCGCCGATTTACTCAAGCCCAATATTTTTGCCGATGCCGTAAAGCTTTCATTTTCAACCACAGCAGCAAAGATCACCATTTCATTAAGATCCATGCTCAAAATCTCTCCAAAAGTTTTATTTACTCTCAAGCCAACAATACTGTTTCCCACAGGAAACAATATTGTTCCAAAAACACCAATTATCATTGTACTGTGTCATAACTATCTTTGTGTGAGTAGTCGTTTTTCGCTTTATCACAGGAGATCCAAATGATTGATGTTCGTCCCTTCAAGACCCTAGGACGCTTCAAAAATGAATGGCTTAATGCCCATTACCATTTTAGTTTTGCAAATTATATGGATCCAAACCGCACTGGGATCGGCCCTCTTCTCGTATGGAATGACGATGAAATTCAAGCGGGTGGTGGATTTCCAATGCATGGTCACCGGAACATGGAGATCATTACCTACGTGCGTTACGGGGCTATATCCCATGAAGATCATCTGTCTAATAAAGGCAAAACCCCTGCAGGCGACATTCAAGTCATGACAGCGGGTAAGGGAATTCTACACAGTGAGTATAACCACGAAGCAGAAGTCACCGGGCTCTATCAAATATGGATCCACCCTTCTGAAAACTATCTAACGCCCCATTGGGATCAAAAAACCTTTTCAAAAGAAGACTATCAAGGCGGGTTCCTCCCACTGGCTTCAGGTCAAAAAGAGCACCCAGAAGCCCTACGGATCAATCAAGATGCAACTCTCTATGGCACCCACCTGAAGGAGGATGAGGAAATAACTCAAACAATTGGGGAAGAGAGACTGGGTTATCTCGTGGTCTCTACAGGCTCGATTGAGCTTAATGGTCAGCGACTTGATAAGAGAGATGGTGCAATGATTGCCAAGGAAAACGTTTTAAAAATCAAAGCTCTTAGCCCTGCGGAACTTATTTTTGCAGATCTCCCAGATACAATACAATAATTCGAAAGGAACACCCCAATGGGTAAGCTCGTTGATGGAAAATGGCACGATATCTGGTACGATACCAAAAGCAGTGATGGAAAATTTCAGCGTAAAGATGCTCAATTTAGAAATTGGATTACTGCAGATGGTTCAGACGGTCCGAATGGCGAAAAGGGATATCCAGCCGAAAGTGGACGCTATCATCTCTATGTAAATTTGGCCTGTCCCTGGGCCCACAGAACATTAATTTTTCGTAGCCTAAAAGGTTTGGAACAAGCTATTTCAGTTTCTGTCGTTCATTGGAAAATGAAAGAAAATGGTTGGGAGTTTCAACCAGGGGATCTTGGTTCAACAGAAGATCATCTTTATGGACTAGATTATGCTCACCAGATCTATACCAAGGCTGATCCTAACTACACTGGCAGGGTTACTGTTCCAATTCTCTGGGATAAAAAAGAGCAAACGATCATAAGCAATGAATCCTCTGAAATCATTCGTATGTTCAATAGCTCATTTGATGCCCTTGCTACAAATGACATCCCTGACTTTTACCCAACACACCTTCGAGATGCGATAGATAGTGTGAACGAGCTCGTCTATCACAACATCAACAATGGCGTATACAAAAGCGGCTTTGCGACCACTCAGACTGCGTACGAAGACGCATACGAAGCCCTGTTTGAGGCGATGGATAAACTCGAAGAAAGCCTGAACAGTCAAAAGTATATTGCAGGGGATCAACTTACAGAAGCTGATTGGCGATTGTTCACCACGCTTTTACGCTTTGATCCTGTTTACCATGGTCACTTTAAGTGTAACAAAAAACGCCTCGTCGATTATCCCAATCTCTGGGCTTTAACCCGTGAACTTTATCAATATCCTGGCGTGGCAGAGACGGTAAACATCCCCCACATTAAAGCCCATTATTACGGTAGCCATGAAACAATCAACCCAACAGGCATCATTCCTTGTGGGCCTGAGATTGACTTCAATGCCCCTCATGGTAGGTAAGTAACATTTGAAGAATTGGTTTTCTAACAAAGGCGGAACAAGCGTGTTTCGCCTTTGTTATTTACTGCGAAATAGTATTTTTCTAACGTCAGCCCCTTGTTAAAAAGAAGACCCCGGCTGTGTTAGAAACTCAATCTCTTCAGCCGTACTTTCCCGACCGAGAACCTGGTTTCTATGTGGAAACCGACCAAATCGTCTGACAATGACTTCGTGTTTTTCTGCATAGACATACCAATCAGAGTTATCATCAAGCGTACGATAAAGGTTCAAAGATTCTTGTTGCACAGATAGGTCTTCACTGTGTTCAAACGGGAGGTAAATAAAAACTCTCTCGCGTTGAGTTAGTGATTTATCCCATGCTTTTTCGACAACAACTTTTGCGATTATTAAAGCCGCTAAATCGGTAGCATAGGTCTTGGGATCATTTCGAAAAAGATTTCGGGGAACCTGATCCAAGAGAATACAAAGCGCAAGGCAACCTTCGACAGAGCTTTCCCAATCTTTCAGCTCACCCAGGATAGCTTTTTCATAAAGAGGGAGTAATTTCTGTTCAACCTCGCGATCAAATGCCTGGTCTTTAAAAAACCATTTTTTGTCCATACCTTCTGCAAACCAGAAGTTCAAAACATCATCAATCACGCTAAAGCCTCCACTTTATACCATCGGCCCTTAATATCGACCCATCTGGACACATTTTCAAGATTAGCCATGGGCGCCAATACTGTTCGAGATCCCGACAGAAACCCGTCGACAAAGGTCATATAGCTCTTCTATCGGAGCAAATATTTTCTGATGTTCTTCTGAGTAATCACGAGATTCATCATCACTATAATCACTCGCTTCTCCATAGTCCTTGGCTGTAAATGTGGTTTGACCTTCATAAACAGGAAAGGTTGCTTTTAACTCTTCCAATGCAGAAGGAATTTCCATGGCAAGAATATCCTGAATAACATCGTCTAAAGTTAAATCATCTCTGTTAGCAAAAGCTGGAATTCTCATAGATAACAAGAAAATTTCCTGAATCAGACAAAGACGAACGATATGCAGAATTATCAAATTGATACGGCGGCGGGTATCAAAGGGGAAGACTTTTTCTTGTCCATCTGCTGTTAACGCATCAAGCCCACTATGAAGGTGAATTGCATCTTGGCGGAAGGTTTGAAGCATCCGGCTCATGCCATCATAACGTTCAGTAACCCCGACCAAGTTAGAAAGCCTCAACTGATCTCGAGCTCTCTCCGTGTGTTTAACCGCATAGGCCTTAGCCAGCCAATAACGCGGGTTAAACAAAGCAGCATAGGCTTCAGGGGTGTTCAGGCTACTTAGTCCCTTTGCGTAGGAAACCATATCCATAAATCGGCGGACCCGATCTGATTGGCCGTGAAGTTTGACGAAAGCATCCAAGTCACGGGAAATCGCCGTACCAAAGCCACCTGCCGTATTTGCGAGATAGCCCAACTGTTGCAAGATCGCATTGTGGGGAATCGCCCGGATTTGCGAGGGATGTCCACGATCAACGCCATGAAGTTTATCGTGCTGACGCTTACTCTTTCTAGAGCCCGTTTGATAGAGCAAATTGGTGCTGAATGACCCAAGCAAAGAGGCATAGTCTTTGTTCTCGAGCGCAGATTCATGAAAGCTCTTCAACGAAAGGAAGAAATCCAGGGAATAGTCCGTATTAGTGTAGAAAGGATCATTCTCATCAACTTCTGGTCGCTCTAAGGCATGTTCAAGCAGCCGAGTAACCGTCGTCAAAGCAAGCTTAGGCGTTCCAAAATAAAGATACCCATCACCGCCTTGGAAACTGACCTCTTGCTTTAGAGGTATTGAGTTCTTGGCAAAAAGTGATCTCGTCATCGGAGAAGATACATACTTCAGACGATCGGCAAAACTCACAGGATGTGCGCCACGCCCCATGGATTCACCATGGGTATCAAAAATCACAACCTCAACATTGCTCACTTTTCTATCGGCAAGAAGGCGCGCTAATTTCATATGAAGGCGTTCAATCGCCAGAGACGCAGATACCTGCCCCAGATATCGACCAGCATCAGAGAAACCTGTCTGAATACAGAGACGTCCACGCTTTTTCACATAAGCAAGGTAGTGCTCATTATCCAAGAGTTCGGCAATAACCTCACTCCCGCGCTCCAGCGCCGTACCCGTTTCAAACAGGGGGGAGATATCCAGATGTTCATCAATGCCAAAGTGCTTTGCGTAGTAAAGCGCTGTGAGAATGGTAAAGGGAGTGTCACATTCGGCGATAAGAAAACGAATGGGTCGGGATGCATCGACATACTTGATCATCTGAGCGATCAGCATAAACATACGCTTTGCTGTCGTATGCTCTGCAGATAAAGAGCCAAAGTTGACCCGTGTCGGTTGAACTTCATCCAGCAAATTTGAAAGGGCTCTGAAGTTACCACGACGACGGCCGGGATCATCAGGCTCGCCTTCCATACCGATACTTTTACGAATGGCGTTGTGAAGTTGTACTGAATTCAAGCGGACATGCATATGCGAGCTTGCGAGGCCATAATTTGCAATTTCTGACCGCAAGATTATCAACGAGCGTATCAGTGTCTTATCTTCGGTTAAACTTACCGCACGGTTAAGAGCCTCAATAAGTTCCGTGGTATGAATCAGACGCGAACCATCATCAGATACAATACTTCGAGACATTTCTTTTAGGGCGTATTCAGAAGTTTCGCTTTGACCAAAGAAATTGGTTTCCTTTTCTGCAACAAGAAGCGCAAGAGAAACTCTACTTTTAATCAAAGCCAAGGTAGTGCCAAGTTCATCCTGATCTGTTTCTCGATCAGACATAATTTTGGTCAAGGTAGATATATAATAACGAAGCTGAACAACCTGTACCCTTAACCGAGTATGAAGTGTGGTCGCCCAGGTAATATCAGTTCGGCCATCCAAATCATAACCAACCCAACTGGCAATAGAGAGAATTTTCGGGGACAATTCGGTCCAGTTATCAGGGTAGAGTTCAGCAGCAACATTCAAGGCCACATCGTAGATCTCTCTCATCGCCTGCTGAATTGATTCTATCGCCTTCAAAGCTTGAGCGTGTTCGGCGAGCAGATCTATTTTCTGGTCAGGCTCATGAGAGTTATCAATAACCAATTGGCTAAGGCGATCAATCTCTTGCTCAGAAAGGGCTTGCCCGGAATGACTTTCATTAGAGGCGAACTGAGCCAAGGCCTGATAGTGCTCTTTGGTCAAACCAAAGGTTGGGTGCGCTGTAATTACAATACCAAAAGCTTCTCTTTCAATTCTCTTTTGGTACTCGGCAAACGAAACAATGTCTGACACTTGCTGTTCGTTGGTAACGTCACTCTTTGCCAAGCATTTAAAAAGTGTCGCCAACCTGGATCTATTCTCATCGATTTCAGCGAGCCCGACATAATCTCCAACTCTTTCTGCACGGTCTGCGAACGCTTCGACAGATACCAATTGCACGAGTTCAGCCAGCAAATCCACCGAGATCTGTCCCGCAGCTAAGCGTTCGGATAGATCGTGTGCAAGTTCAAGTACAGGATTTCCCAGAGGGTGACTAACCGTCTCTTGCCGCATTGTTACAAGGCGGGCCTCAAGCTCATCACGCAACGCCGTAGCAGGCGTGAACTTATCTTCACTTTTTAAACGCGAAAGTAATTTATTTAGAGCGAGCCCTTTTTGGACTTTTAATTTAGTCATTTTTTTTGCCTTCCCATACACGGCTTGGATATACGTCATCAATGCAGATTTACTGCAAACATGTATTCACGATTAGATGGTCACTGTTTATTATTTGGTTCCCGATTTTTCGGGTTATTTTAAGTCTGTCGTGCTGGGGGCTTTTATGTGACCACCGCCAATTTCTCAGTGCTTATAGAAGAAACGCCGTTTGGTAGCAAAGAAATTTATAAACGCCAAACCAACTTAGGTTTATTTATTCCCTATCTTTCAAACAGTTAACCCTTCAAAATCTTTCTTTCAAATAGATCAGCCTTCAATTCAGCACCCCTTTAACAAAAACATACTCGCTAATAGAGGGAATCATCAGCTTCAAAGGCGACATAAATATAGTTAAAAAACATTGCTGACACAGAAAAGTCACTGGAATCACTATAAAAAAAGCATTGCATCGGGAATCAGAAAGGAATAAAACTTATACATGAGCGGATTTTTTGATACTGACGACGAACTCGTCCTGCAACTAGCAGACCTTCTTCCCGATGATGCGGGAGAGGTGGTTTTGTTCGCGCGTGACGAACCGCTCAAAATTGAAGCTGATACCCCCCTTATCGAAACTGGTGTCGTTGCAGATTCTCATATTACAGCTTCCGGTACAGAAGTTAGTGGCTTGACCTATAGCCAGTTTGCCAATGGCATGACCCTCTATCACGATAACGATCAAATCTTGATCATTGCTCCTGATATCTGAGATCCGATTTCCTGTATTCTCATCTTCATATAGGTATACGAAAAATTTAACTTTCCAAAGCTTCTTGGCGTCTGATCACCTCTAACATTTCACTGTTATTTTTGTGTCACCTGAGATTATACTTCTGCGAGCTCTCGTCTTTGGCCTCTGATCACATTTACGGAAGTAACTCATGCTGCGCTTCGCAATAATTCTTTCTTGTTTATCATTTGTCTTTCAAGTTCAGGCAGACACATCTCACGGTTTAGAAGCCTATAAAAGCGGACAATACAATACTGCCATATCAGAACTGAGATCCCCGGCGAAACAGGGAGACCCTGTTGCTCAACTCTACATGGGGCACATATATCGTGAAGGCCAGGGAGAACAACTAAACTATAAACAATCAGCCTATTGGTATCTTCAAGCGGCAAAGCAAGGCAACGCAAAGGCCCAGAGCTACATGGGCCTGTACTATGCCGATGGCATTGGTGTTAAACAGGACTTCCAACTGGCCTCTCATTGGCTAGGGCTCGCCGCGGAAGCAGGTGACCCCGCGGCACAAAACAGCTTGGCCAGCATGTTTAAAAATGGTCTTGGCCAACGACCTGACTATTCAAAAGCCGTGATCTGGTATGAAAAGGCAGCTCAACAAGGGCATCCCATTGCACAACGCAACCTAGGCCGTTTGTATGAAAGGGGTCGCGGTGTCACCGCCAATATAATAAAAGCCTATGCCTGGTTCAAAGTTGCTTCCGAACAAGGCAACACCTACAGCACTCAAAATCTGCGACAATTGCGCGCAAAGATGACCGAAATACAGCTTCAATCAGGTGATGAGCTTGCCAAGACACTACCAAGGCGCTAAGCAAAAGATATCTTTTTTTGGCAATACTTGAGCTCCATATGCGCAAGGGCAACACATATACCATCGATCATGATCGACGCAGTTTAGCTGCTCTTTCAATCGTTGCCCTTTGCTTAAAAATAATCCTACCCATTATTACCGCTCTTTTCATATCTCAAGCTGCTTCTGCTCAAATTCCATTGGATGGAAACTCTTTTGAGAGTGAGCAAGGGATTATTGATGCACTTCAGCTGATCTGTACACCCACAGGGATATCGCAGGGTGAAAGCAATAACAGTGATCCTTCAAGCAGTCATCAGGACCATTGTGACCACTGTATTACGGGTAATTTTATTTCCGTTAATTACACGAGCAATAAAACTGAGGCTTCTCTCTCATCGAAGAGATTATTGACTTGGCACATTTCTGACAAAAACCTGACCGCACAGGGCTATTCTCTACCGGCCTCTAGAGCACCGCCTAAAGCCTAAAGCTCCTCACTGTCTTCACACAAACAAGTTGTTATATCAAAACCAGTGCACCATCGCGTCTGGCTTACCCCACGAGGTTATCATGAAAAAATTATTTGCTGCCCTAACCGCTATCATCTGCCTATCCCTTACTTCAATTGTTTCAGCAAGCGACAATAAAGCCGGTGACATTATGGTTCAAAAACCATGGGCACGGGCGACCTTGGGTCAAATGAAAAACGGCGCATCGTTCTTATCCCTGCACAACATGGGCTCAGAAGATGACACTCTTATCTCTGCGTCAGGTACTGCTGCTAAGCGGATTGAGCTGCACTCTCACACAATGATCGATGGCGTCATGAAAATGCGCCAAGTCGAAGGTGGAATTCCAGTCAAAGCAGGATCAATGGTAGAGTTAAAACCAGGTGGTTTTCACATTATGATGATGGGCCTATCTGCACCGTTAAAAGAGGGTGAAATGTTCCCGCTTACCCTATCCTTCGAAAAATCTGGTTCTGTTGATATCATGATCCATGTCCAAAAAGGCGGTGCCATGGAACCTATGGATGGAACAACTAAAGAGCACACCACACACTAAAATACGCTAATACACGATTAAAGCCGGGTTCTTTGAACCTGGCTTTTTTTGACCATTGATCTCTCCCACGCCTCTATTGCCATATCATTATCGATAAACCACCTAAAGCCGCTTATTCTTTCTTTCAAGCCCGTTTTTTCGACAGAAACTAACCGGTAAAATATAGTATAATTAAAAGAAAAAAGGGAGGTGCGCCCCAAGTGTCAAAAATTGACTGGGAGTAGCACGTGGTTCACATAACTCCAAATATAGCAGCCTTCTTTGCTGTACAAATCGACAAGGGTTCGCTTAACCGACCTTCCTCAGCTAGCAGAGTTGGGGACAACGAAAATCCCTATACCTCCCCCAAGTCCAAAAAAACAACCCCGTTCCACGGCTCATTTCTTTGTTATCGAAAGGAGGGTGTTTAAAATGACGGTCTTCCAAAATAGCCATTTTAATAACCACACTGCCGTTCATTATTTTTACGACCAAGCCTCTGGCTTACGCGCTATTATTGCAATCCATGGCCTCGGATCAGCTAATTGCGCAATCGGCGGCGCTCGAATGTACCCCTATGCCACAGAGGAGGATGCCCTAAATGATGCCTTACAACTTTCCCAGGGCATGAGTTTGAAATCCGCCATGGCACAGCTTCCTTATGGTGGCGCCAAAGCTGTCATCATCGGCGATCCTAAAAAAGAAAAAACACCCGAGCTTCTGGCCGCATTTGCAGGGTGTGTCGATAGCTTGAAGGGAGCCTATAAAACCTCTGAAGATATTGGGATCAACCTTGAAGATCTCAAAACCCTCAATCAGTTCAGCACGAATGTTGTTGGTGCAGGAGAGAAAACCGTCGAGCCTGCAGTCGTCACCAGTCTCGGGGTTTATTCTGGTATCAAAGCCGCCTGCAAATATCGTTACGACAACGACAGCCTTAAAGGGAAAACCGTCGCGGTTCAAGGTGTCGGCAAGGTCGGGATGCAGCTTTGCGAAAGACTTTATAAAGACGGGGCTTCATTAATTGTATCGGATATTGATCAGAACGCTTTAAATAAGGCCCATGAGAGCTATAAAGCCCAAGTTATTCCTCCGACAGAGATATGTGCCGCAAAAGCAGAAGTCTTTGCTCCTTGCGCTCTTGGAGGCTCGATCAACACCGAGTGCCTAAAAACCCTAAAAGCCCACATCATTGCCGGGTCAGCAAACAATCAGCTTGCTGATAACTCAATTGGTGAAGATCTCAACAAACGCGATATCCTCTATGCTCCTGACTTTGTCATCAATGCCGGCGGGTTGATTGATGTTGTTGCAGAGATTGAAGGCTACAACTACACAGATATATGCCAGAAAACGGAAGCCATCGGAGAAAGTTTGGAGCTTATCTTCCAACGCGCCGAGGAAACCGGGCGGTCGACAAATGCCATTGCCATAGAAATGGCAAAAGAACGCGAGAAAACCATCACGCGCACTGCCGCTGAATAATAAATTATGCGCAAATAGGCTCCATAACGAGTTCGAAGTCTCTGATCCCAAGAGATTTTCCATTGGCTACGAGTTCAACTTTGTGGGCGCCTGGATAGTATTTTCGCGTTGTTATTGGCCTTATAGCGTGTCTTTTCTTAGCCTTATGGCTCTCGCCTGCCGCGAGGTTAAATGTCTTCCATTTAAAGACTTTTGGTGTCATGCCGCCATTGGCTTTTTTATGGTGAATTATAAAATCTAGAATTAAATCCTGATCTTCATCTTTATCAGAATTCATTGTTATCTCGAACTCAAGTGCCCGACCATAAGTTACAGCGGGGGTTAGCACTTTGAAGTCTTCCAATTGAACTCTGGCCTCGTCATACCCGAGTGCTGCCAGGCAACCTTGATGTCCAGATTTGATAAGACTTCGACACGCATGACGTACCAGTTTTTGTCGCTCTTTTGACGCCCCCTTCATCCAATCAGCCGCGATCTGCGCAACCAAGTCCGGATGATCTTTTGCGATGTCATTGAGGTTATTTGCCACTGAACGACGGACATATTCCTCTGGATCATCTTTTAGTTTCTCAAGCAGAGGAATTAGCGGGGTGGGATCAGCAATGAAATCAGGCAATTGCATCGCCCAGGGAAGCCTTGGTCGAGAACCTTCAGAAGCCAGCCGGCGCACATGATAGTTTTCATCTTCGGTCCATAAGAGAACCTCAGCCAACGTTTCTTTAGGTGTAGAGATAAGGAAATTTCGAATAGAAAATTCTGAACTTGAGCGTTTGGTCATCTCCTTGAGTAATTCCATGGAAAGATGAAAATGATCTTGACCATGCATAGCAACGTAATCACACATCGGCATTACCAACCACCCCGCAACCCCTTTGTCCGAGGTCGCCTGATCACTAATCGATACGTTCTCTTCCGGGCGAAGGCTTCCAAGCAATACCTCTGCGGCACAGCAAAAATCTTTAGGTAAATACTGATACAAAGCTTTCGTTATCTGTTCAGAACGTTGTTTCAACTCAAGCTGTTGAAGGTCCTTTGTGGCAAAGGCAATGAACCCTTCGCGATCAAAATCACAAAGACGCAACCCAAGATGATCTGCCAAGACGGATATAGAAGAGAGATTAAATACTTCTTTGAAAGGTTCCATGATTGCCCTGAACAGTGTCAAATTTATAAGCTGCTGTCTTGTAGCGCTTCCCTGCTGACAGCATTGTGTCAGTAGGGTTTTAGGTGAGGCATTTCCCTGTAAGATTTAACGGTAACCTCTCGTCACAAAAAGGGACGATCACAGCCTTTTGATTTATTGTTTGTCTTGCCCTCCATCAAAACCGTTATCATAGGCCCAGAATTAAAAAAATGATCCTCTTCTGATCGGGAACCTTGATGAAAACGAACTCTAGATTACAGACCGCTTGCTCACTTCTTGCTATTGGCCTGATTTTTTCTGCCACCACAAATCAAGTCCATGCAAACGAAGCCCAAGCACACATCGGGCATGTCATGACACATTGGGGCGATACGCCTGATGGCCTAGGCCTATTACCGATCACACTTGCAGAAGCCGAAATTGCGAAAACACACGCAGGTTATGCCGCCTCAAATCTCGACGATCTCAGCTCAATGCAATTACACGCGCACCATGTCCTGCATGCGTTGGACACGAGCAAAGAACCAAAAGGGTCAGGTAAAGGTTACGGATTACACAAAGCAGCTGAGGGCGTCGCCACCCATGCACAGCTTGCCACCGAGGCCGATGGTGCCACAGATGTTATCAGGGTTTCAGGGATCATGGTTTCTTCGGTAGGGAGAAACACCGCCAAACGTGCAGAACAAGCCATAGAACTCGCGAGCCAAATTATAGCGGCTAAAGATGCTAGCAGCGCAGCACCCCATGCGACAAAGTTAAAAAATCTGACCGCGGCCTTCTTTATCGGTGAAGATCTCAACAAAGATGGCAGGATCGTTTGGTATCACCATGAAGGTGGCCTCAATGTCGCGATTGAACAGATGCAAATCATTATGAAAAGTGAAGGTCTCTAATATCCTAGTTGTACAGATACAAAAAAAGGCCGGAAGATAAATCTCTTCCGACCTTTTTTAGAAGTGAATATAACTGTTAGGAAACAATAACCATCGGGCTTTTTTTCTTATTCCAGAAAAAGAACAGGATGAAAATAGCGAGAGTTGCTATATGAATCTCCCAGCCAAGAGGCCATAACAATGTGACTCCTATGGCTAAGACAAAAGCACGCTCGAACCAATTCAATTTCTCTTCAAGGTACCCTTGCAAGCTTCCGGTGACAGCGTAAAGGCCAACAAGAGAAAAACCAAATATCATCAAGACTTCATGCCATTCCCCACCAAGGAATGGGGTATAGGCAAAAAGAAGCGGAACGATGTAAAGCCCTTTGGCAACTTTCCATGCTTGTACACCTGTTGCCATCGGTGGCGATTTGGCAATGGCCGCAGCAGCAAACGCAGTCAAACAGAGTGGCGGCGTAACGTTACTATCTTGAGAAAGCCAAAAAATAATCATGTGTGCGGAAAGCAAAGCATAAAGCTTGGTATCTTCATCCAACACCATTTCTCGCAAAGTGCCCGACATATCTATCGGTACCAAAGCAAGGATCTCTTTTGCAGCCTCAATTGACATCGGCAATCCGATCTCAGCTAGACGCTCAGGTGCTGCCAACATAAAGATTGCCTTGGCTTCATCACTCAAAGCGCCAGAAGCAATGATATCCACCAACATACCATCAGCAATAAGCGCAAACAGGGCCGGAGCCGAGAGTGTGCCCAGCACGATATAGGAAGCCGTTACTGGTAAGCCCATACCCAATACAAGAGAAGCTAATCCAATGAGAACCATTGCGATGATCAGGCTGTCACCCGACCAACTTGTTATCATCAAGGAGAACGTACTGCCAATCCCGGCCGTTGTAATAACATTCACAATCAACCCGACAGCGCATAGAAGAATGCCCGTCATGACCATGTTTCGGGCTCCCAGCGCCAAAGCCTCTAAGACCGCCCGTATACCCATTTTATTCGGCGTTAGCCAAGACGCGACAACGACACCAAGGATCGCAAATCCGGCGGCATAGGTTGGTGTGTAACCAATTGTGAGTAATGTAATCAGTAAGGTAATTGGCAGAAGAAAAGGAAGGCCGCCACGTTTTAGAACTTCCTTCGCAGTTTCTATATCGCCTTCAACGACATGTACGTTACTCCGTTTGGCTTCCATGCGAACAAAGAAGGCAACGGTAGCAAAATAAAGAATGGCTGGTAAAAACGACACCGCAATAATCGTAGTGTAGGGAATTTGGGTATAATTTGCCATCACAAAGGCACCCGCCCCCATAATCGGCGGCATCAACTGCCCCCCCGTAGATGCGGCGGCTTCAACGCCCCCGGCAAATTTGGCAGGAAATCCTGCCTTTTTCATGAGAGGAATGGTAATCACCCCTGTCGAAGCCGTATTAGCAACGGCGGAACCCGAAATAGTTCCGGTTAAGCCAGAGGCAAAAACAGCTACTAAACCAGGCGCTCCAACACTGCGGCCAGCGACAACCCGTGCCAGATCAATAATAAATTCGCCCGCTCCCGAGCGTACCAGGAAGGCACCAAAGAGAATAAACATGAAGACAAAGGTTGAGGAAATTCGAGCTATATTTCCAAAGAGAGCATCGTCTCCAAAAACACTGCGAAACAGAATGGTCTCACTATGAAGGCCTTTAAATTTAAAGACCCCGTCAATGAGTGCGCCCCACCAACCGATGTAAGTTAGGGCGAGAATAATTAAAACGGGAATAATCCATCCGGTAGTACGACGGGTAAACTCAATAGCAATGAGAATTAGTATCGTACCAAAAACCCACTCAGCCGTATCCAACCGAACACCGCGTTCATAGATCGCATCTTCCATCAATATCATGTAGAGCGCTGCAAACGCTCCCAAAATCCCGATAAAGATATCAAGTACTAAAAGGAGCTTCCCCTTACCGCTCCCAAACATGGGATAGATTAGGGATCCCATAAGAACAAAGCCGGCAAAGTGTAGGGCGTTCTGTAAAAGACCGGGAATAACGGCAAAGACATTAAAATAGATATGCATCAGGGAGATCAGGACACCAAGGCCAAAAACAGCCTTACCAATCCAACCATCACCTCCTCGAACAATGGCTTCGTGTTCACCCAACTCAACTTCTGGTGTGCTCGTTTGTTGTGACATAATTTCCCCGAAAGTAAGCAGTATCTACCGAAAGAACGGTGTACTTACAGAACGGGCGTCCGAAAGATCAGACGCCCGATAAAGCATTGAAACATTACAACTTTAGTTGTTTATTTTGCGATTAAGCTCGCAGGAATATCAATGCCGATTTCTTTATAATAGCGCGCTGCACCAGGGTGTAGAGGCACAGGTAGGCCAGCAAGAGCTGCATCCGTGCTCATTGCTTTTGTTGCTTTGTGGATCGCGTTGAGGAATGGGAGGTTTTCGTAGATCGTTTTCGTGATTTGATAAACCGCATCTTCGTCAACATCAGCACCCACCGCAAGGAAGTTTGGCTGAGCAATGGTTGTTACATCTTTAGCCTGGCCAGGGTAAGTACCTGCAGCAATTGTGAAAGGAGTCCAAAGGTTAAGGCCTCCGTCAGCTTTCTTAGCTTGCTCAGCAGTGAAGTTCAAAAGAGTAATCTTGTCACCCATTGCTGCCATTGCTTTGGTCACAGCACCTGTAGGCGGGCCAGAAGGTGTTCCCATGCCAGCAACCTGGCCGTTCTGAAGCGCATCAGCAGATGGACCGTACCCAACGTGTACAAGGCTATAATCTGCTGTAGCATCAATACCCAGGTTTTTCAGAAGAACTGTGTTTGAACCAATGGTCCCAGAGTTCTTCTTCCCCAAAGCCATGCTCTGGCCTTTCATTCCAGCCAAATCAGAAACGGTGCCTGTTTTAGCGTACTCAGAAAGGACTGTGAATTGCTCTACGTTCTGCCATAGCATAGAAACGGAGCGCATTTTTGTTTGTGGGCCGTCTTTTTCGACAGGACCTTTACCGTTCCAGGCATAATAACCATAGAGACCTTGAAGGATTGCAAACTGAACTTCATTTTCACGAAGCAGCTTTACGTTTTCACCGGAGCCCGCAGAGTTAATCGCTGATAGACCAATTTTCTGTTTGGGCTGAAGCTTTACTTTAACCAGAGTAGAAATTGCAACGCCAACCGGATAGTAAGTACCACCTGTACTGGCTGTCGCGAGAAGGTAATCACGCGCTTCAGCAGCTTGCGCGACTGCGCCAGCTGATAGAGTACCACAAATTGTTGCAACAGCGGCAACACCCTTAATTGCATTTAACATCTTCATGAGAGCCTCCCTAAGGCATTTTTTTGTTTAATTCCACAATTTTGATTGATTGCAACAGCGTACGTAATCTTAGCCGCACAATCATATCCCCATTTTCATATTAGGGGT
Source organism: uncultured Rhodospirillales bacterium (assembly GCA_913060675.1). GTDB lineage: Bacteria > Pseudomonadota > Alphaproteobacteria > Kiloniellales > Kiloniellaceae > Kiloniella. The sequence continues at coordinate 2,057 of CAJXUS010000013.1, read as the reverse complement.
TACTAAACTTCTCAACTATATATGGCAAAGAATGTGCCACATTAAACTTACCGTAACCAACTGAAAAACAATCCATTTTAAATTCAGTTTCGTTATTTCAAGCAAATACTCGCCGATGCCTAATTGTTTGATAAGCGATAATCCGCCGAATAGCCTATAAGAATGAGGTTTCGAGAAAGAAGATCAGGTCCTTAGATTACTCTGCTGCTGCGCAAGGGAATTCTACCACAAACCGTGCCCCACCAGCTTCAAGATTTTCGGCCCGAATGTTCCCACCAAAATCTTTTACAATCCCATAAGAAATCGACAGCCCTAAACCAACGCCCTTGCCGACATCTTTTGTTGTAAAGAAGGGGTCAAATAACTGATCCATGATTTCCGGTTCAATGCCGGTTCCGTTATCTTCGACGATGACGATAACAAGATCATTGATACGGCGAAGGGTGACTAAAATCGTATTCTCATCACACTCTTGCATTGCGTCAGCTGCATTACGTAACAAGTTCACAAAAACCTGCTCTAGTCGGATAATATCTCCGCTTACAGGAACAAGGTCTCCTAAATCACGAAGTTGAACCGTTACACCTTCTTGTTCGCATACTGTTTGCATCAAAGCTATGGCACGTTTTAAGGCTTCTCGTAGATCGACCACCTGGTATTCAACAGGCGCTTTTCGCGCGAATGTTTTAAGCTCTCCGGTAATTTTACCCATCCGCTCCGTAAGAGACGAAATTTCTTCTAGGGACTGACCGACCTGATCACGTTTGCCCTTCCCCAAAAGTAATCTGGCACTGGCTGTAAATGTCCGAATTGCAGCCATTGGTTGGTTAATTTCGTGTGCAATAGCCGCGGACATCTGGCCCAAGGCAGCAAGCTTACCTGTTTGGACAAGATCCGCTTGGGTCTTAAGTAACTGACCTTCAGTCCGCTTGCGCTCATCAATCTCAACCTGAAGCATTTCGTTGATCGCTTGAAAGCGATCAGCTTCACGCGCGCGTTGAGCCGATCTTAATTTTTGCCGACGCTCACGTATAAATAGCCCTCCCATAAGAAAGAGAACCAGAAGCACAGTCCCGATCAACAGAGCAGTCTGTTGCTTTTCTCTGATAAACTTAAAGGGCGTGAGGAAATGCATGGCCCATCCAGGTTTACCTGCATCTCTTGTGAGGACAAGAAAGCGCTCGCCATCGATTTCAAAAACTTCCCGGCCAAATATATTGAGTTTTTTTAATTTTAATGGTTCGAGTTCTGCCCCGGCAAACTGTCTGTTCGTCCTGATATTGACCATGGAAGCTTTGCTAATCGGTGAAACTGCCCGATACCGCCACTCGTCTCGACTAGACAGAAAGATCACCCCATTCTTATCAGTGACAATGACGTGCTCACCGCCATCGTGCCATTGCTGCTGCAAAGGTCGAAGATCAACTTTGGCAACAATTACACCACTAACCCCAGCTTCGTTGACGACAGCATGAGACATGAAAAAGCCAGGCACACCCGTCGTCGCCCCAACAGCGAAAAAACCGACTTCTCGACCGTCAATCGCATCCTTGTAGTAAGGCCGAAAGGCGTAGTTATGGCCAACAAAGGACCGCTCTTCCAACCAGTTCGACGCAGCCAGCGTCGTCCCCTCGCTATTGAGAACATAGAGCACATCAGATTCAGCCTTCTGGTTTGTCGCGTTCAAGGAACGATTAACAGAAAGCACCAAGCCTTCACGGCCATCCGCCACACTGAGAAGCTCCCTGATATCTTCATCTCTGGAAAGAACAAAGGGGAGATACCGATGTTTTTCAAGCGCGGAATGGAGTGTCCCATGATAGAGGGATAGGCGGTCAGCCCCGATTTTTGACAGGTCTTGCGCAGATACAAATCCGACCCATTGGACCACTGCCAGAACAAATGCCAGACCTGCACCTAGGCAAGCGAGCCAAAGAGTAAAAACTTTCCAGGATATTTTGCTTGGCAAGAGAGACATTCAGATACAGACGCTACGTTTTTAATGATCTAGGGTCAGGACCCATTAATTCTACAGTGCTGGTTTGCCAGATTTTTCC
>CAJXUS010000012.1 GCA_913060675.1 uncultured Rhodospirillales bacterium | reverse complement strand
TTTAACAACAGTGACCCGTCAGCACAATTAATTCAGATAAGGCAATGGGTTAAGAGCTATCTAAGATAGTTATCTGGGTCAGCCCCTAAAATTTTACTGCCCTGTTAAAATTGACTACCAATACACTCCACCACTAATAATTGTGTAAATTTTTCAAGGCAATAAAATTTAGAGAGATAGATGAGTAATAGAGTATTTTCCATTATCATATCCGGCAGCCTGTTTTTTTCTTTGTTAGTTGGCGCAAATGCAGAAGAGAAAACGGTACAAATTCAGTTACCTGAAGCCAAATATACATTGGCAAAAGCAACATACGAAGACTTGCCAGCTGTTTTGCTTATAAATGAGGCACTGGATGGTTTTTCTGGAAAAGAAGCGTTTCCATGGCATTTACGCATCTTTATGCAAATCAATAATGCAAATAATAAAGGAATGCCCAGCCCAAAAGAATCTCATAAATTATTTGATTTTGCCGAAGAAATTGAAGGCAAACTTAAATCTAAAACCTCTAAAGACGGAGCATTAAACAGTTTATTTGTAGCCAGAGAAACATGGAACGGTTGGGTTATTGTTGATTTCCAAATTCATGACCCAGAGATTGCAGATAACGTGCTAAAAAATCTCATTAAAGAAACAAATGAGGAATTACAAAAATCCTCTGATATAGAAGATTCACCCGTTAAATGGGAATACAAGATGGCAGCCGATCCTTCTTGGTCTAAAACGCAGCATTATTTTGTGCTCACCAAGGAAGCTAAGTAAAAGAAGAAAAAGGCTATCTCTTAGTTTGAACATGTCACTATTCACTTCCTATCCTAAAATGAGGAACACTGCGCCCTCCTTTTTAAGCTGGCCTATTGTTTGTGTCAGAAATAATCCGCTGCACTTCGTTATTCCAGTGGCTTAAAAAAGCTTTTGCAATGGCAGACATCGGGCGATGTGCAGGAGTTAAACAGGCAAAGGTTAGCGGGACAGCGGGCACAAAAGGTACAAACTTGATTGCCTCTCGACCTTTGGCGTAGATCCGATAACTTTCAGTGCTCAATGGGTCGACGATGGCACAGGCTTGGCCTGCCTCGATAAAGCTTAAAAGCGGGATAAAATACTGAGCATCAAACCGGATATTCAGATCAGATCCAGTTTCTTTAAAAGCAGCAACCGTCCGTCTATAGGTCGAATGTTCAGGCTGTAGAACACCCATTGGCTTACCGCTTAAGTCTTTAGCAGTTATAACCTCTAGATTTGCCAGAGGGTCATCTTTATGAACGGCGCAAAGGCAGCTCCCCTCATAGACATCACATAGATAGTTACCCTCTAAGGCCTCCCCATGTAAGAGGCTATCCTTGTGATCAGGGCCACTCATATCAGCGATACCAAGATCGTAACTTTGTGTCGCAATCATCTTACAAACTTGCGGAGAGCTTCGTGTGGTCAATGTTATTCTGATATCGCCGTGTTTGGCGGTAAACTCACTTATCACCTTGGGAAGTAAAAATACTGAAGGTCCGGGCATGGCCACAATCCGCAAGACGCCCTTTTCAAAATCCCGCATAGATCGCATGTTTTGTTCTGCTGTATGCAAACGAGATAGAATATCTGTTGCTTCAGACATAAGATAATGCGCTTCAGGAACAGGGACAAGGCGACGGTTACGGCGTTCAAAAAGAACCATACCGAGCTCTTCTTCCAGCGCCTTTAATCCAGCGCTTAAAGCAGGTTGGGTCCGATTTAAGTTACGTGCTGACTGAGAAACGGACCCAGTGCGCATCACTTCGCGAAATATTGTAAGGTTCTTTAGATTCATAGTCCCGATTATATATAAATTTTTCTTATCGAATCAAAGATATTTCAAATTTGTATTTATGAATAATTCTTGCCAACCTACTCAGAGTTGTTTTCCAAGACTCAATAACAAAAAGCTTCGTTACAAGCGAACATGCAGATAACAGCAGACAACAGTGGAGAATAAGATGAAACACATTGCCAAAATCACAGGCGCTCTTTTGGCCTGTTCTATGATAGCCGGGGCAGCATCAGCTCAAGAAATGAAATTTTTTAGAATTGGTACCGGTGGTGCCGGGGGAACCTACTTCCCTATTGGTGGCATCATCGCCAATGCGATTTCCAACCCACCCGGATCTCGTGCTTGTGACCAAGGCGGAAACTGTGGCGTTCCCGGTCTGGTCGCCATGGCCCAATCCACCAACGCTTCGGCACACAATGTAAATGCTATTCAGGCAGGACAAATGGAAGCGGGCCTTTCTGGCGCAGCCACCCTTCACTTCGCCTATAAAGGCGTTGGCAAATACGAAGGAAACGCCAAACCTGACCTGCGGATCATTGCCAATCTCTATCCAGAAGACCTCCATCTCGTTATGCCAAAAGGCGGCGCACTCGCTGGACTAGAAGCCTTAAAAGGTAAGCGCGTAGGTATTGCTCAAGCCGGATCAGGGACACAGATAGCAGTCGAATTAATCATGGGTGATCATGGCGTTAACCGCGATAACATCGATGAAGCTGAGCTGAACAACTCACAAAGTGCCGAACGTTTGGCCGATGGTCAGCTCGATGCTTACTTTTATGCTGCGGGCACACCCGTTGCCGCCATGATCCAACTGGATAACACCAAGGGGATGGAGCTTTATTCCTTCACCGATAAAGAAGTAAAAATGGCCAATACGACAGTGCCATACTACATCCCGTCAAAAATCCCAGCAGGAACCTACCCTGGCATAACCTATGACGTAAACACCGTTGCCGTGTCAGGTATTCTCGTCACCAATGCCAATCAGGACGAAGAGCTGATTTATCAAATTACCAAGGCAATGTGGTCTGAAACTTCGCGTAAGCTTTTGGATAACGGACATGCCAAAGGTAAAGCGATCACGCTGGAAACAGCCCTTGATGGAATTGAAGGTATTGGTGTGCCTCTCCACCCCGGGGCCGCACGCTTCTATAAAGAAGTCGGCATGCTGAATTAAGCAGCATTGAAACTCATATAGAGGGCTGTGCACCCCACAGCCCTCTACTTATTTATCAATACCAGCCAAACCATTCTGGAACACCAAGAACTGTTCCTAAGATGATTGAATGTGAGTAAGTCATGTCCTTACAAGCCGAGCTAGATCAAGCAACACTCGATGAGATCGAGAAGAAATACGACACTTCCCTAAACACTAGGGATAACGGGCACTTACTAACCCGGTTCATTTACTGGGCGACGGTTGCTTTTGCGATCTATCATCTCTGGACGGCTGGTTTTGGAACCCCCGTTGATTACATCCATATGGGCGTTCATTTGTCCGGTTTATTCCTATTTGTTTTTATTGGGTTTCCGCTTTTAAAAACCAAAGCTAACCTGGCTTACAATCCAGCTCGTTTTATAAAGCCGGGGAATGTACCGCTCTATGACTGGGCCTTTATGATCCTATCTGTCGTTGCCGCACTATTCTTGTGGGTAAGTTGGCGTGGATTTTCCGGGCTTGGTCTAGAAGTCCCAAGTCAAATGTTACGACAGGGGAACCCTACTGATATCGACGTTATACTTGGTACCATCCTTGTCCTTGCCGTTTTGGAAATCGCCCGTCGAACTATTGGTGCTGTCCTCCCCATTATTATTTTGATCTTCATCCTGTACGCCCTGCTCGGCCCCTATATCCCAGTTCAAATACTGCAGCATCCAGGTGTAGACTGGCGTCAGTTTGTCAACAATATGTACTTCCCGTTCGAAGGTATCTTCGGGGTTACGCTCTGGGTTGTCTCAACCGTTGTCTTTCACTTCGTTCTCTTCGGTGTTGTCGCTCAACGCATGGGCTTGGGACAGTTCTTTGTAGATAACGCCATGATTGTCGCAGGACGTTATACAGGTGGACCTGCGAAAGTATCCGTTGTGTCGTCCGCCTTCTTTGGAACCATCTCTGGTTCATCGATTGCAAACACGGTCTCCACCGGATCTCTTACCATCCCGAATATGAAAAGGATGGGTTACCCCGGCCACTTTGCAGGTGGGGTAGAGGCCGCAGCCAGTGCTGGTGGGCAGATCACACCGCCGATCATGGGAGCGGCAAGCTTCCTAATGGCAGAATATCTCGAAGTACCTTACACCACGATTGTAATTGCGGCGATTGTTCCCGCTTTGATGCATTACATCGGAGTGATGTCGATCGTTCACTTCACCGCTAAAAGGCTCGGCCTCAAGACTTACACCAAAGAGGAATTGCCTATTCTGATCAGGGTCTGGAAAGAAGGCTGGCATACAGTCATCCCACTTGTCGCCCTGCTGGTGGTACTCTTTTCTGGTTACTCACCCAATATGGCCGCTTTCATTGGCCTCAGTCTCTGTATCACGGTTGGTTTTTCTTCTATTCGCAAACCTCTCACCCTGATATTACCATTGGCTTTACTTGCGTTTGTTTTTTGGAAAGCGTCTTCTCTTAGTGGAGAAGGTTTCTCGCCAACCATGGCGGGAGTTCTAGCTGCCTGTATCATTGTGGGGATGATGCACAAGGGAGAGCGTCACAGCTTTAACTCGCTGTTTGATAGTCTGCACGTTGGAGTTCAATACGCTCTTGCCGTTGGGGCGGCATCGGCAGCCGTTGGCATTGTTGTTGGTGTCATCAACACAACAGGCGTTGGATTTCGACTGGGCTTTATGGTCACTGGCGGTGCAGCTGAAATGGCAGAAACATTATATGCCGTTCTAGGATGGATACCGGTTGATGCCTTTACCCAGGCCTCTATTCAACAGTTCCTGTCTCTCGTGCTCATCGCAATCGCCTGTATTTTGATGGGGGCAGGACTTCCAACAACCGCGCTCTACATCATGCTGGTATCCGTCGCACAGCCAGCCTTGACCCAACTCGGTGTGCCGCCGTTGGCAACTCATATGTTTGTACTCTACTACGGGGTTATTTCTGAGATTACACCACCTGTATGCGCCTCGGCTTACGCAGCGGCAGGGATCGCGGGGGCCAATCCGTTTCGTACCGGGATCAGCGCCTTTACCCTCGGCCTCGGCAAGCTCATGGTACCCATGGTCTTTGTCTATGCGCCGACGATGCTGATTGTATTACCGGAGTACTTTACCCTTGGCTCTTTTCTCCAGGTATCTATCACCTGTGCCCTAGGGATCTTTGCCATAGCAACCGCTGTGTCAGGTTATTTCCTTGCTCCTTTGTCTGGGCTTTGGCGATTACTGATGGCCATTGGCGGCCTGTTACTGGTAGCACCAGGGCTAAACAGTGATCTCGCATCTCTTGTGGTCATGGCGCCCGTTCTTATCGAGCAATGGCTCCGACGTGAACCCAGCGAACCCCTTAGTGTGCCCGGCCAATAAATGTACATGCAAAGGCATAATTAAAGGAAGTCAATCCGATGAAAAATGTAACCGTTATAGGTGCCGGCATCGTCGGCATATGCTCAGCCTTGTCCTTAACACAAGCAGGCGCAAGGGTACGCTTGATTGATCGTGATCTACCAGGACAAGGAGCATCTTTTGGAAACGCTGGAGTTATTTCACCCTGGTCGATCATTCCGCAATCCATGCCGGGTGTCTGGAAAAATATTCCTCGCTGGTTGCTTGATCCCAATGGGCCGGTATCGATAAAACTCTCTCACCTTCCCCGCCTGCTACCTTGGACAATGAAGTTTTTGTCTAACGCCCGAATGGACCGCGTCCACGCCACCATCACAGCAATGGAAACCCTAAACCACTCAAATGTAGAATTATATCGTGCGCATCTGGCCGGAACCGGGCATGAGAACCTGATCCAAGATAGCTACTATGTTCACGCCTTTAGGAATGCCGACAATGCGCGGCTTAACGCTTTGGAATACAGCCTTCGTCAAGAAAGAGGCGCACAACTTGAACGCATTGGGGCCAAGCATTTACAAGAGTTAGAGCCCGCGTTAACGAAAGAATTCAAGGCCGCAATTTTGATCAAAGACCAGGGCCGCGCAACATCACCGGGAAAAATCGGCGAAGTTCTAGCCGACAAATTCCGCGCCTTGGGCGGGATCATCGAACGAACAGATGTCCATACCCTACAATCGAATGAAGGAGCCTGGCAGATCATCACCAGCACAGGTACTCTAAACGCTGACAACCTCGTTCTGTCAGCCGGGGCTTGGTCGGCCGATCTCTTGCGTCCTCTTGGTATTAAGATCCCGATGCAAGCAGAGCGGGGCTATCACGCGATGTTTGAAAATCCCGGCCTCACGCTTAATCACTCGATCATGGATGTTGATCATAAATGTGTGGCAAGCTCCATGGATGGCGGCTTGCGGGTCGCTGGACAGGCCGAGTTTGCCAACATTAACGCCCCAGAAAGCTCCGCCAAAGCACATCGGATGAGCAAACTAGCCCGCAAAATGGTGCCAGATCTTCCCGACACACCTCCCACGACATGGATGGGCGTGCGCCCTTCTTTACCCGATAGTCTCCCTTGTATTGGCGCGGTGCCAGGAATGGAAAATCTCTATGCCGCCTTTGGGCATAGCCACTATGGTCTGATGATGGCACCAAAAACCGGGCGCTTGATTTCTGACATCGTCATGAATAAACCCATCAACGATGACATCTCTCCCTTCAGAGTGGATAGATTCAACTAGCTCCAGGAACGATCAATTGAATACACACATAGCAAACCAAATCCATAAGAGTGGCCATGTCCATAAAGGGGATCGCAATTTTTACGGCATTTCTATTGGAGTGATTTGCCTCGAGAGTTATTTTCCCAAGCCCCCTGGCCATATCAAAAACCCCGCAGGGCTTTCTTTCCCGGTGCTATACCACACCATAAAAGGTGCAACGGTCCAAAAGCTCCTCAATGAACCCAACGACCAACTACGAGATCTTTTTATCGCCGCCGCCCGCGATCTTGTCCAAGAAGGCGCACGTGCCATTACCAGCAGCTGTGGATTTTCAGCGCTTTATCAACAAGACCTCACAGAGGCCGTTGATGTTCCCGTCTTTGCTTCAAGTCTGATCCAAATCCCTTTAGCCTGGCACATGACCGGGCGAAAAGCTCCTGTTGGTGTGCTTACGGCCAGTAAAAATAGCATAACCGACGCTCATTTCAAGGCTGTGGGCGCCATAGATATCCCTGTTACAATTCAAGGCATGGAAGAGTACCCAGAGTTTGCCGATGTCATTTTGCACAACAAACGCACCGACATGGACCTAGGCTTGGTTGAAGAGGAGGTCGTATCCGCCGCCCATCAGCTTCTAAAACGTGTCCCAGAAACAAGAGCATTGGTGCTGGAATGCACCGATATGCCACCCTACGCCCACCGTATTCAGAACGAGACCGGCCTGCCCGTATTTGATCTCACAACTCTGACAGGCATGGTCCAGGATGTCGTCACCCCTGTACATTATTCTGGCTGGCGTAAATAATTTACACTCTGATCTTGCAACATCAAATTATCACAAACCCCGTGACTTAAAACCAAGAGCCACGCTGCCGTTAAGAGTTCGTAAGTATCCTGCCCCCGATTTCAAATTAGCTTGAATTAAGATAGTCTTTTTGCAGTTTTATACCGGGAGACCGAAGCATGAAAAGACGTTAATGGACGAGTGAGATGAAGAGCCTGATTGTTTTGTCAGGTCTGAAGGGACAATCCGTTAGTGATATTTGCAATGAGCATGGCATCAGCCAGGCACAGTATTATCAGTGGCGAGACCAGTTCCTGTCGAATGCATTCAAAATCTAAGTAACTTTACGCAGCAGATTTTCAACCACGCTATGTTATTATCCGCCCAGAAGTAAGATTTCAGGAGGGGAGTTCAGTTCCATTCAGCCCCTCTTTTTCCAATTTATCGAACAGTGTGGCTGCAATTTTTTAGGACACAAGAAGCAAGGAGCAAAGTGTAGTTCAGCTACATGAGCGACGCGCGACGCGGTGTCATGATAAATTCCAACCACACTTTAAGGGGTTTTTAAGATGAATACGAAGGCCTACGGCGCTGAATTTCTCGGCACATTCTGGTTGGTTTTTGGTGGTTGCGGATCTGCTGTTTTAGCAGCGGGCATTCCTGATCTCGGCATTGGTTTTGTCGGTGTCTCACTGGCGTTTGGTTTAACGGTTGTCACCATGGCCTATGCGGTTGGACATATCTCTGGCGGACACTTTAACCCTGCCGTAACCCTAGGCCTCTGGGCGGGCGGAAAATTCGAAGTCGGACAGATTGCACCCTATTGGATTGCGCAACTTGCAGGTGGCATCGCAGCCTCTGCCCTGCTCTATCTGATCGCAAGCGGCATTCCGGAGTTTTCTTTAAGCGGCGGTTTTGCATCCAACGGATATGGTGAGCATTCGCCCATGGGTTATTCCATGATGAGCGGCCTGTTGATCGAAGTCCTTCTGACCTTCTTCTTCCTGTTTATCATCCTCGGCGTTACCGATGACAAAGCCCCCGCAGGCTTTGCCCCACTAGCAATCGGCCTGGCACTAGTTTTGATCCACCTGATTTCCATTCCGATCACCAATACCTCAGTTAACCCAGCTCGAAGCACGGGCCCGGCCCTCTTTGTCGGCGGTTGGGCGCTCGAGCAACTTTGGTTGTTCTGGGTAGCCCCATTACTCGGCGCGCTGGGTGCAGGCTTTAGCTATCGCTGGTTCAAGTCTTAAGCACACGACCCCGTTTTTCTCGGTAGGCATAAGCCAACCGAAAAAACTTGAGATAAGCTAAATAAACCCGGAGTTCAGAAAATTCTGGGTTTTATTTAGCCTCTTATCGAACCTGACAAAACCCTGTGACAAACCAGAGTTTAGATATGTTTAAGGTATACGATTTATACTGAAAAAAATTGCCTCAAATATTGCATTACGTTGATACGAAAAAACAACGGCCTGCTAGCAGCTAAAGGGGAGCTATATGAAAGGCATCGTATTTACAGAATTTTTGGAAATGGTCGACAGCAGGTTTGGCGAAAAAGTATGTGACCATATTATAGATATTTCTGATCTCCCATCAAACGGAAGCTACACAGCCGTCGGGACGTATGGCTGCAATGAAATAATAACGCTTGTTGAAGCTCTGTCAGAAGAAATGAATATTGATGTTCCTACCCTGACAAAAACCTTTGGGGAGTACCTTTTTCAAACCTTCACCAAAAAATACAATACCTTTTTTGATGCCAAAACAAATAAGGGTTGTTTAAATTTTCTTATGCAAATTAACGATGTTATTCACCCTGAAGTCCGCAAACTATATCCGGATGCCGAACTACCGCACTTCGCACATCAGTGGGAAGACGAAAATACTCTGGTAATGATTTATACTTCCAACCGACCCTTTGCGAAACTGGCCGAAGGGCTAATCATCGGCGCCATCCGACATTTCAATGAAAACATAACTCTTACTGTAAACGATTTGTCCCAGGGACAGAATACATCTTGCCGCTTTACCCTAACAAAACAACATGACTGACGAACCCGTTTCACGCAGCAGATATCTTAGGGAAAAGTCAGCTCGGGAGCAGGCAGAAAATCTGCTGGAACAAAAAAGTATTGAGTTATTCAAAGTAAACCAAAACTTGATCAGTTTAAATTCAACGCTGGAGCAAAAAGTACGGCAACGCACGAAAGAGCTGGAAAATGCTACCAGAGCCCGCGAAGATTTTTTAGCCTGTATGAGCCATGAACTCCGTACCCCTCTCAACGCAATCATCGGGTTCTCTGAAACAATCAATAAAGAGATTTTCGGCTCTATTGGTAATCCGCAATATCAGGAATATGTTCAACTAATACATAAAAGCGGCCAGCATCTTCTTAGTTTGATTAATGATTTATTGAATTTTACAAAAATCAATTCGGGCGAATATGAAATATTCAAAGAGCCTCTCGACGTCACCATCTCAATAGAAAATGCGATAAGTTTTCTACAGCAAATGGCAGACGAAAAAAATATTTCATTAAATTATCGTATTTCCAAAAAGTCTAATTCTTTAAATGCAGATCATCGTGTTCTCTTGCAAATGCTGCTTAATCTGCTTTCCAACGCGATAAAATACACAAATAAAGGTGGCAAGGTATCCATCCTCCATAGTGTCGGAAAAAGGGAAATCAGAATATCAATTCTTGATTCAGGCATTGGTATTGCAAGAGAAGATCTGGACAAAGTTCTTCAACCTTTTGGTCAGGCTCACAGTGGCTATGTCATTACCAACAACAATCAATCAGGAAGTACTGGGCTTGGACTATCTATAGTCAATTCCCTGATGGAACTCCACGAAGGAAGATTCTCTCTCTATAGCCAACTTGGCAGAGGATCTCGAGCAACACTCCATTTTCCAATGTAATTCCGTAACTTACCGAACTCCGCCCCACCTAAAACCGGATAACGTCCGTGTAATTTTATTGCGTTTTTTCATTAAAATGAAATTTTGACTATCTTTTTTCATTTAATACTGCCTTTATTGTGCCGAACAACACAACAGTTAAGTTTGGTGAGATATGGCCAGGTTAAAAGTTCAAACGTCTAAGGTTGAAGCTCTATACAAAAACGATCTCGAAGATGAGTCTGTGACCGTTGGCGTACAGATCAGGGATTTGCGCAAGGCCAAGCGTATGTCGGTGACAACCCTCGCTGAAAAGATCGGCAAGTCTGTCGGCTATGTCAGCCAGATCGAACGCGGTATTTCAGCGATTTCCATTCCCATCCTCAACAAAATCTCTGCGGCGCTTGAGGTTTCCAACTCGTGGTTTTTCCACGGCGAAGACGACGCTGATCCAACGGAAAAAGCCCACATCGTGCGCGCCAGTAATCGCCGCCGACTCAGTTTTACCGGGTCCGGTATGGCCGAAGAGCTGATGTCTCCCGATCTCAGCGGAGATGTGGAGTTAATCATGGGCACGTTTGAGCCGGGTGCCGCCACAGGCGAAGAAAAGATCACCCGCGAAACAGTCGAAGTCTCAGGCCATGTCATCAAGGGATCTATCGTGGTTGAAATCGATGACAAAAGCTACGACCTCGGTATCGGGGACAGCTTTCGCATCAACCCCGGCGATCCCCACAGAACCTATAACAACGGCACGGAAACAGCAGAAGTGCTCTGGATCCTCTCCCCACCTCACTATTGACCGTCAGTTGACGGGTTTTAGTTGGCCATCAATTGACGGGCAATTGACGGGGTTAGCTGGGGCTAGAGTTCAAAGCATAAGATCTAACCAAGAGAAACACAGATAAGTAACGAGCAAAAACCTAAAACAAAACAGGGTCAATCGACCCCCCTTTGGGATTTAGTAAGATGGCGAATAAAAAGACACTTCCGGGGCAGGCACAGGTTGTCATCATTGGTGGCGGCGTTATTGGGTGCTCTGTGGCATACCACCTGACCAAATTGGGTTGGAAAGACGTTGTATTGCTCGAACGCAAGCAACTGACGTGTGGTACCACCTGGCATGCGGCGGGTCTGGTTGGCCAGCTCCGTGCGACAGAGAACCTGACCAAGATGGCGCAATACACCGCCGAGCTTTACAAGAACCTCGCCAAGGAAACTGGTCAGGAAACTGGCCTTGTGCACACGGGTTCTGTCTCTGTTGCTCAAACAGCCGGTCGTTTGGAAGAGCTCAAGCGCGGTGCGTCTATGGCGCGGAACTTTGGCCTTGAAGTCGACGTCATCACGCCAGAACAGATCCTTGAACATTATCCGATTGCCGATGTGTCCAACCTTGTCGGCGGCGTGTACTTGCCGGGTGATGGCCAAACCAACCCAATTGATACCACGCAAGCCCTGGCCAAGGGTGCCCGCATGGGCGGTGCCACCATTATGGAAGGCATCAAGGTTGAAGACATCATCACAGAGCCCGGCCCAGATGGCGGCAAGGTCACAGGTGTTGTCACCGATCAGGGCGAAATCCGCGCCGAGATCGTGGTCAACTGCGGCGGCATGTGGGCGCGTGAAATCGCCAAAAAGGTCGGCGTCAACGTGCCGCTTCACGCGGCGGAACACTATTACATCGTCACCGAAGCCATCGACGGCCTGCCCAAGCTTCCGACCCTGCGCGATCCTGATGGCTATACCTATTACAAGGAAGACGCCGGAAAGCTACTGATCGGTTGTTTTGAGCCCAACGCCGTGCCGTGGGGCCACGAAGGCATTCCCGATAACTTCTGCTTTGACGAGCTCCCGGAAAACTGGGACCAGTTCACCCCGGCGCTTGAAAACGCCATGACCCGTATTCCATTGCTGGAAACAGCTGGTATCCATACCTTCTTTAACGGCCCCGAAAGCTTTACCCCCGACAACCGTTTTTACCTCGGCGAAGCGCCAGAGATGAAGAACTTCTATGTTGCGGCGGGCTTTAACTCCACAGGCATTCAGTCTGCGGGTGGCGCAGGCAAAATCCTTGCCGACTGGATTGTTCAGGGCAACTGCCCAGTTGATATGTGGGATGTGGATATCCGCCGCGTGCAACCGTTCCAGGGCGGCGACAAGTACCTGTTTGATCGCACCACAGAGGCTCTCGGCCTGCTCTATGAAATGCACTGGCCGCACAAACAACCCGTGACCAGCCGTAACGTCAAACGCTCTCCGATCCACGACCGTCTGGAAAAAGCCAACGCGTGTTTTGGTGAAATGGCAGGCTGGGAACGCGCCAACTTCTTTGCCCCCGAAGGTGTAGAGCCGAAATACGAATACTCCTATGGCCGTCAGAACTGGCACGACTGGTGTGGCGTGGAATGTAAGGCCGCCCGCGAAAACGTCGCCCTGTTTGATATGAGCTCGTTCGGTAAATTCATGGTGCAGGGCAAGGATGCCTTGGGCGTGCTGAACCGCATTTCCGGCGCCAATATCGACGTACCAAATGGCAAGATGGTCTATACCCAGTGGCTCAACGATCGCGGCGGGATCGAAGCCGATCTGACCGTGACCCGTCTGGAAGAAAACAAGTTCATGGTGCTGTCATCCGGCGGCACCCAGACCCGTGACTTCCATTTTTTGAACTCACACATCCCCCACGACAGCCACTGCATCGCCACCGATGTGACCTCGGGCTACGCACTCTTTGCCCTCATGGGTCCAAACAGCCGTAAAGTATTGAGTAAGGTCACCCCGACCGATCTGTCCAACGACGCCTTCCCTTTTGGCACCTGTCAGGAGATCGAGCTCGGCTACGCCAAAATCAACGCAGGCCGCATTACCTATGTCGGTGAGCTGGGGTGGGAGCTTTACGTACCCGCAGAATTTGCGGTCCACGTTTATGACACCCTGATCGAAGCAGGCGCAGAGTTTGACCTCAAGCCCGGCGGCATGCACGCGGTGAACACCCTGCGTCTGGAAAAAGGTTTCCGCCACTGGGGCCACGATATCACCGACGAAGATACGGTGCTTGAAGCTGGCCTCGGCTTTGCCGTTGCCTGGGACAAACCCGGTGGCTTTATCGGTCGCGAAGCGCTTATGGCGCAAAAAGGCAAACCGCTGCCCAAGCGCATGGTATCGCTGAAACTCGAAGATCCAAACGCGATGATGTATCACAACGAACCCGTCTATAAAGGCGACAAAATCGTCGGCAAGGTCACCGCAGGCATGTTCAGCCATACCCTCGGCGTGACCATTGGTTTGGCGTACGTTTACAATGATCCAGGCGTGACATTGGATTGGGTCAACGAAGATGATTTCAGCGTTGAAATCGCCTGTGAGCGGTTCAAAACCAGCCTATCCCTAAAACCGCTTTACGATCCAAAAGCGGCCCGACCTAAAGCAGAGGATTGACCTAAAGCAGAGGACTGAAAAGCCTGATTTTAAGAAATCTCTGCTTTGGGCGTACCAGCCAGTCCCCAAGGTGGAGCATTTCTTTTAATCAAAGTCTTAAACACCCTTTGCGAACCGGGCCTTAAGAAAGCCCTCGTACGGACCTCTAGACCCCACAAAGCCTCGGGGACCTGTACAAACCATTAGCTGGGTTCCAAATTCAAGGGACCAACTCTGCCGCAACACTCTAGCGAGTGTTGCGGTTTTTTTTGGGGGGCAAACTTGAAGTCACGCCATAAGAAAATCGGTTGTTATATTAATATCGTTTGTCTAGCCTCAACTGGTTTCAATGGGCGAGACTACCTAATACTTACTTTTCTTATTTCCTTCTGTTTTTAAAATTTCCGATGTTGTCTTCTCGGGCAAAGTGATTGGGCTACCTATTTTAAACCAAAAGTGATAGCTAAAATAAGCGCCAAGAAAAATGGAAATACCACTATAAATCAGAGAGAGATATGCGCCCTCTGCGCTTTCAGTAAATGAAAACAAGCGGTGTATCATTAAGGTAAACCAGCTCACCACTGACAGACTATTAATCAACAGCCATATCGAAAAAATGGTTAGAGTTCCCGATAAGAAGCTTTTGTGATTGCGCATAAAATATTTCGAAAGCAAGAATCCTGCAATACTCCAAATCCCAACCAAAGCAACAAACAAAACATATCTCCCCAGCCTGGGTACGAAGCCGAAATTCATCAAAACATAAAGGGCAAACCATAATAGTAAGTTCCTTAATTTGCTCTTACCTTATCGGCCAACCCAGAACTTTTCAGCGCTTTCTCGGATCAATTTTTGGTTTGAGTATGGATGATTGGTTTAGATCTATAAGGGGGGTATGAGGTAACGATGGATTTTCTAGTACGTAATACACGGGATATTTTTATTTGTGTCAATTTGTTAAGACGAAAAAGATTCTACCTCCATCACCCTCGTCCACCAGAGATCACGCAAGTTCCAAGCCCTCGTCTTCGTCCATATCTTCTGTGCCACAGCGCCTTAGCTTTTGGGATTTGGCAATGCTGTCTGCCAGTCCACTCAGATCGACCTCGTTAATACCTGTTCCAGCTCCCATAGCCGACACGGCATCAAGTGCAAAGCGCAATGCTTTGCTGCCCATTATTTCGGTTGTCATTTTATCCCCTCACATACCAATTCTTAATTGGGCCAACTCTTAATTTTGCCCCTCGTGCATAACGCTGGCATTGCAACCCCAGTTATTCTTAACGTGGTATCGCAACTTGGCGTTACAGAATTGCTGTTATCCTTTAAGGAACTTGTCGCACCCCCACGCACAGAAGAACCCAGAACAGAGAACAACAGTAGATAACTCTGCTTGACTTTAGGTCGTTATCAACTAATAAGTGTATAGCCTAGGCAATTGATAAGTCGAAATAAACCCTAGGAAATGAGGTATTTCACTTTATTTCACCGTTATTAATCCAACAGACCAAGTTCGTGCGCGCGACGCACCGCGGCGGGGCGCGATTGTGTGCCTAGTTTGTGTAGAATTCCGGTGATCAGCTCGTTCATATAAGCTTCGGATTTATCCAAAGCTGCGGCAATTTCACGCGACGACATACCATAGGACGCCATGGTCAAAACCTGCTTTTGCCGGGGTTTGAGCTCCAGGTCACCCGGTACCAGGATCTGGATCGCAACCTGATGGAAACATTCGGATAGAATTCGGATCATGGCCACCGTCGCAGGTGGAGCTTGCCTCATGTCCTTGTTTTCTTCTGTACGCGCCGCAACGATCGTCATAACCGCCTTGGCCTTGGCGTTTGATTTCAAAGGTGTGGTCAGGCCGTTGAAGATTCCATAGGCGGTGGACTCTTTAAAAAATGCTTCCTGCCCCTTGGCAAACTCGGGCATGCAGGCCGACCAGAAAAAAGTGTCGGTGGTGCTGAATGCCTCGATAAATACGGGATCGACCTGATCGTATCCCTCTTGGAAATATTTTATTTTCCAAGCTTCGCTAAAGGTATAGATCGAATGTTCAATATCTACATTATTGCGGGCAAAGCGCATATAGGCAAATTGTTGAAACCCAAGCTTTGAAATTATTATGGAAAAACATTCCTGCAACTCATCTGGCATTGTGCATTGCTTCATTTTTGCAATGCTTTTAGCCATTTCCGCGTATTTCAAACCACTCAACTCCCGCATAAAGAAAAACACCTTACCCTAGTAATATAGGGTAAGGTGTTCTATGCCAATCGGGTAGTGTTAAACCTTAGCTGGCAATCATTGCGTTTTCAAACGCCGGCCGGCTGATCACGGGTTGAAACAGAACCGGATAGTGCAGCTCGGCCTTTTCGGCCACCGCCTGTCGCGCCCGTTCAGAGACCTCAACCGCCAGGGCAACCGCCTTGACGACCTTGCCGCCGTCCATCTGCTTTTGCGGCTCTCCCAGGCGCTCATAAGGCCAGTTGGCCCGCTTGACCAGACGCTCTATGCGCAAGTCCGTCACTGTGATGATCTTGCTCAGGCCCCGGCCGAGACCAAACTCGATCATCGAGAGGAAAAGCTCATAGGTGGTTTTGGAAAGCTCCAAATCGCCCCGGCTGCGCAACAGCGCGGTATCCACAGCAAAACGACTTGATTCCATAATATCCTGCGCCGCAGGGCACGCGCCCCCGGTCAGGAGATCAGGAAAGGTATCACGCAACATATTCGCCCCCGTTGAGGGCAACAGACGGACACAGGCAGATACTGTCCCGTCAGCTTCTTGTTTAATCAGATAACTTGGGTCCTGATCATCAAAATCGTCGCGCTCCATTTGATTTTCACCCGGCACCCAGCCCAACCGTTCACAAAACACCCGGTACCGCAACTCAAACATCGACTTGATCTGTGGTTGGAAATTTTCGTGCTGGTTAGGATCAATTTGGAAAAACATTTTACTCTCCATTGGTTTTTAGGAGAGAAAATCTTAATACAATTAAAGAGTGATCATTCTATATACTTTACAATCATTCAGAGAGCAGATGAAACCATCCCGCGACGAGAGGGTCTTTTTGCATGTTAAAAGCGTGTGGTGCGGGCGTGATTATGGGCGAGATTACGGGGGCGTATAACACGTCGATTAGCCTGCCAAGTTACTGGACTAGGTATTGGATAAGCAGGCTTGGACACCGAGACAGGCCAAGCAAGCTCAGGCCAATTAATTCAATAAAGCAAACGCTTTAGTCCGTCGCGGCCATCTTCTGACCCAGGTCATGAAGCTGTGCCAGCAGGCTACGGAACTCTTTAGTATCCAGCCCGGTGGAACAGGCGACGGCCTGTTGCATGGTGGCGATCTCTTCACTGAGTGCGCGTCCCTCTGACGTCAGGTTGATCATAACCTTGCGTTCATCTTCGACGGCACGATTACGGCTGACGTACCCATTGGCTTGCATGCGTTTGAGCAGCGGAGAAAGGGTGCCGGAATCAAGACCAAGGTCTGCGCCCAGCGCCTTAACAGTTGTGGTGGTTTTGGGCTCTAGCGCCAGGTAAACCAGATACTGTGGATAGGTCAGGTTCATCTGTTTCAGATAAGGCTGGTACTTCTTGATGATCGCCTGAGAACTGCTATAGAGCGCAAAGCAAAGCTGTTCATCCAGCAAAGATACCCCAGAAGCTTGAGTTTCCCCAAAAGACTGAGCAGTAGGTTGACCCTCCTTGGAAAGGGAGCTCCCTTTTTTTGAGGAAGTATGTTTTGTCTGGCTCATGGTTTCACAACGATCTTGGCTTGGGGAGATTACCCCGGAATTAACAGGCTTTAGGGATGCTTTAGATTACCTCTAGATTGCTCCTAGATTACTGGCCCCTGTGTTATTTGCAATGCCAAAGCTTTAGCTCTGAAAACTCTGCCGTACTTAAGGAAGGGTTACCCGGCCAACTCCATATCCCATTCGGGGGAAAATCGAGTACGGAATATAAACGGGCAACCCACCCTAAAAGGGTCTATAGACCCTAGCTCACGAGTTTCAGATCGACGTCCACGTTGCCGCGTGTCGCGTTGGAATAGGGGCAAACCTTGTGTGCTTTGGCGATTAGATCATTAGCGGCACTGGCTTCCAGACCCGGTAAAGAAATATTCAAAGTCACCGCAATGTTGTACCCGCCCGTGATCGGACCAATTCCAACTTCGCCTGCGATTTTGGTATCTTCGGGCAGTTTAATTTTTTCCTGACCGGATACGACCTTGAGCGCGCCGATAAAACACGCCGCATAACCCGCAGCAAACATCTGTTCCGGATTAACCCCAAAAGTCCCTGCCCCACCAAGCTCTTTCGGTGTGGTCAACGGAAAATCCAGCGCACCATCATTAGATTTCACAGTCCCCTCGCGCCCACCAGTTGCTTCGGCAATAGCAGTATAGAGAATTTTTTCAGGTCTTTGCGTTTGGGCTGCTTCGGTTTGAGATGTCATAATTTTGCTCCTTGGGTTTGAGATCGTTAATAGATTAGATTATGCATTATTATATTGTGCACAATTAAAATTAATCAAGAAAAATATTTTCAGTGACCTAAAGTCAGCAAAACTGGGAGTTATAAAGCGGAAAAAATGTAGTGGAGAGAGGTCAAGCAAGTCTTACTAGAAAGGATACTTACCCTTGTACCTCTTTTTTTTGAATATCCTCAAAATTTAATTCCTTTGTACCATCAGCATTTAAGGGTGTAACCGTAGCTTCCTTCCAGTTCCGGTCATAGATCACCCCCAATACAATTGGAACAAAGGTAATTAAAGCGGCGTAAAGTATCCCTAAAAGAGCTTCTTCTATCTCAAAAATTTTATTGAACATCCCAGAAAGAAAGATGGAAATTGATATCCCGTTAATCACAATAAAATTGATAATAACAAAAATAATTCCCTTTAGAACAGACCGGTTATTCCGAATAAGGTGCTGTGAAAAAGCAAAACCTAAAATGCACAAAACAATTATAACAACAGCAACCATATCAACCTCTTACACTTTAATCTGTGCGATAAACCCAAGAAAAATCTCTGGGCCGTTTCAAGAAATTTACCAAGAATTATATACCACCCTAAATAAGTCCAAGAAGTTAACATCGCGCGGAAAACCAAATGCGTTTAATAGAACTAACTATTTAAGGTTGCGCCTGTCTTGTTCACCAATACTAAGCTTATTGTGCCAAGTACTTTTCTTGCGGGAACCTGGAAGAACGGCAAACAAGAGCAAGAAAAAATTCGCAATGGGAGTAATGAATACAAGGCCTAATATTTCCATACTACCCACCCTTTCACCCACCCCGTTAAATAGAGCTGTGAACGACAACCCATTAATCAGCAGCCAGCAACCAATAACAACAACCGTTCCCTTACCAAACGAACGATTACGCCGCATGAGAAATCTTGCCAGAACATAACCAGCAATATTCAAGACAACCAAAATAAAAGAAAACATATTGCCCCACTCAAATTCGATTTTTTGTAACAGGCCTAGCTTACCTCAACCCAATTTTAGCTCCGACGCAAATACCTTTGCCAGATAGCGCATGACAATTTTAATGCGTTCGACCTTGCCAAGGTCGGGATAGATCAGGAGGCACAACGGGTTAAGCCCGGCAGCCTCAAAGCTAAAACAGCGGTGCAGTTCACGTTTTATCGACAAATAATCCAAGGCTAATATTGTAACGTACTTTTCCTCCCCAAAAATACTCCTCCAACAACCAAATTCATCCTTTTTAAACAGTGAGCTATATAGGATGCTGGGCAGAGAACTGATTAAGGCGGAAACCTCAATTGACGGCACATTTAGACAACGCAAAAAAATACGCCCGGAACTGGACACTGTTGTGGGCAGTTGTATTTTCATGTGTCGTCAGCTTTTCCATATGGCTATCAGATGGCCACCTCATCTATACCCTGGACGATCCTTACATCCATCTCTCTGTTGCGGAGAACATTATTAGGGGAGGTTATGGCGTAAATCTGACGGAGTTCTCCTCGCCCTCGTCATCGATTTTGTACCCTCTGTTATTGAGTATAACTGAGCTTGCCAGTCTCGGAGGCATCGGCCCCCTGCTTATTAATGCGGTGGCAGCAGGGTTATCCGTTTGGCTACTGCTTGAGTTCTTTTGGCGTTACGCCATGCCCGAAAAATCCCCTCTTCAAGCAGCATTTCCAAATACAGTCGCTCCCTTTCTCATCCTGTCCATTAACGGTCTTGCCTTACCGATGACAGGAATGGAGCACTCTCTTCACGTGCTAGCTGTTCTTGCCACCGTTCGGGGGCTCGTTCTTGTTTCAGAGAAAAGTAACAATGCCTCGGTGCCTCTATGGCTGGCGCTTGCGATAATTGCAGGTCCTTTGATCCGTTTTGAAGGTATAGCGTTATCTGGAGCCGCGGTATTGGCGCTCATTCTACTTAAGCGTTGGCGGGCAGCAGCTATAATCGGTGCGGTACTACTTGCCTGTCTGGGGACTTACGGTTTTGTCATGCATCAACTCGGCCTGCCGCTCTTGCCAAGCTCTGTTATGGTTAAATCAAATGTCTTCACCACGGGTGCCGTAGATTCGGGGCTCTCGACCAAAGTGCTTGCGATTGTGCACAACATTCAATCCTCACTGACGAACCGCTGGGGCGTGATATTCATATTGGTAATATGTGCCCTCATGGTAACTGCAGTATTCAAGTACAGAAACCTTCGGCGTGGGATATCTTCCAATACTACCACTCCTGTTATCCCTCCCAATATTATCTCTGCCCATATTATCTCTGGGGAATTTCTAATCATAGGCATCATGGGATTAACCCTCAGCGCACACATAGTTGCTGGCCGTTATGGATGGTTTCACCGCTATGAGGTCTATGCTGTGTCAATCATGGTTATCGGTAGCATTTACTTACTACGCGGTACGATCCAACATTTAATTACTGCACAATTTAAAAAAATCCAAATTGGGGTAACCATCGCCCTGGTGTTGTTAACAATACCCTATCTAGGCGCCACCTTGGTAACCCCGTTAGCATCTCGTGGGATATACGAACAACAGTTCCAGATGCACCGCTTCGCGACCAAATATTTTCCTCACGCTGTTGCTGTCAACGATCTGGGTTGGGTGTCTTATAACAACGACAGTTATGTCCTTGACCTCTGGGGACTTGGATCGGAACAGGTCCGAAGGCTCAGATCTAACGGAAAGCTAACCCCGGAGACGATAGGTGCCGTCGTCGATAAAGCAAACGTAGATTACGCCATGATCTATTATAAGTGGTTCCGGCAAGGGGTGCCAAAAAACTGGTGCCTGTTGGCAATCCTCAAAACCAAAACAGTAACCTCATCAAATGATACAATACATTTTTTTGCAACGAACCCTGGGGTCATAGCACAAATGAGTACCGCCCTAGATCAGTTTACATCGACCTTGCGCAAACCCACTACATTAGAAAGATTTACATGCTCGTCTTGAAAAAAGGGAAAGCCCCATTTCTCAAGGCACTTGGGGGGTAATATTTCTTTTGGACTGAGACACTAAGTTACGTCCTTTTCTCAGGTAAATTTCTGCCACGCCGAGATTGAAAACCCAACAGACCCAAGACAGTGCGATATATCCAGTTTGAAACTCATAACCCAGAGCGGGTGCAATTGGCAGCCCTAAGCGGAGGGTGATTGCAGCGGCAGTCAAAGCAAAGGAACGCACCATCCATTCTCGGTGCTCCTTATAGCGGCCAGCTCTTGCGGTTTGATAACCCTGGCCCGTCACATAGAGCCAAAGCAAAGCTAAGGTGGCAAAACCAGCAACGGCGATTGGTCCAGACGTCGAAGTCCAGGCGACGACAAAACCACCGATACCACCAATCAATACCGCCAGCATATAGGTGCGGCCCATCCAACGATGCAAAGCTGGCCAGCGTCCGCGTATGGTTTTGACGAACTGCCAGGGCCCGAGTAACAAGGCAATGAGGCTGCCAAGCACATGAGTTAGGAAGGCGGGTTTGTGGGCCAGGAAGTTTTCCATGATCTCTGGACCGACATGGGGTGGCTCCGGCAAGAGAAAGCGGGTCGACAACAGAGCAATGGCCGTCGCCGACAACATTAAAACAATCCAAAATCCGTTTTTAACAATTGTTCGAAATTTCATTTTGGGGTTTATCCTGCGCTTAATTGGAAACTCGTAAAGTCTTCTCTGCATCTGGTTAAAGAGAATTGTGCGTAACTTGCCATTACGCCAGATCATATTTAATATAATTATCATGCATAAAATTAATAATACTAATATTGATCTGAATTTATTGAAGATCTTTCAGATCATTTACACAGAAAGGCATATTACCCGCGCCGCTGAACAACTCGGGATGACACAGTCTGCGGTTAGCCATTGCCTGCAACGTCTACGTCATAGCTTGGACGATCCGCTTTTTATTCGCTCAAAAAACGGGGTGGAACCCACCGCCCGTGCAGAAGAAATTGCGGCTCCGATCCAACAAGCTCTGACGCAGATCCTAGATACCGTCAACCAACCTTCCCACTTTGACCCAAAGACTTCTGCACGGACTTTTCACTATGGACTGCCCGATCATGCGGTCGCCCAATATGCCCCCTTGATACTCAGCCGCTATGCCAAGGAGGCACCAAATTTATCCCTCAGTCTCTACCACGAACCCCTCCCCCGCTTGCTTGAGTTGATTGAGGCTAACAGGCTCGATATGGCTGCCTGCGTATACGATAAACTTCCTCCTCGGTTTTGTTCCTGCCGTCTATTCACAAGCCGCCATGTAGTTATCGTCGGTAAAGATCATCCATTTATTCAAGGGTCCCTAAATTTGGAGGACTACCTCAAAGCGCGGCACATCATCTATTCTAGTGATGGCAACAGGACAACCTATGTGGATAATATCTTAAAAACGTTGAATTTACAGCGTGATGTCACGGTCACTGTCGCAAGCCATATGGCTGGGCCGGTAATCGTTTCCAACAGTGATTTAATCACGACCTCAACAATGGAATTGGCGGAACCTTTTTTAGAACGCTATGAGCTCCAGCACTTCGAGGTTCCCTTTGAAATTCCTGATATTGATGTGCACCTAATTTGGCACCAACGCCACGACCGTGATCCTGCTCACCAGTGGATGCGACACCTCACTCAAGATATTACCAAAGATGTAACCTAGATCATTTACGAACACTAAAAGGTGAATTACCATTTCTTTAACTCGGGGTTAAAGTCAAATTGATAAGATGTGCCAGAAAGCTTCTTTATTTGAACAAAAACCTTCTTCATTTTTACAAGACTGGGAAGCTGATTAAGAGACATCGATTATTGTCTGGTAGAAAATGGTATTCAGAACAATAGGACGGCATCCACAAATCGTCGTGGCAATCTTCATTCTTGGTGTTGTTGGTCTCTTTATTGTTGGCTCCAAACACTACCTTGAGCAAACCAGACAGGCTTTGGCATTTGAAACTGCAAAAGCATTTGAGATTTCCATCACAACCCTACACCATTTCTATTCCAAGGAAATTGTCCCCCGTGCCAAGGCAGGTGGCATTGAACTTACAGACGATCTGAGTTCCTCAATCGACAAGATCCCTTTTCCCGCCACGATGACCATTAATTACGGGGAAGAGCTGGAAAATGTCAGCGCCGGTATGACGACTTCCATGTACAGTACCTATCCCTTCCCCGGACGTGCATCAAGAAAACTGGATCCCTTTCAACTGGCCGCTCTTAACTTCCTCAAAGAACATCCGGAAGATCATTTTTATCGCTTTGCGAAAATCGCCAACCGGGATGTTATTCGTTATTCCAAAGGGATTTTCATGAATACAGATTGCATCGAATGTCACAATTCTGCAGGCATTGGACGCAAATGGGCCGTGGGCGATTTCCGGGGCGTACGCGAAGTCATCATTGACTTACCACGTGCCGATGAACTCGAACAAGAAATGACAAAGTTTGCTATTATTCTTGCCGTCTTAGCGACCATTTTTGGTAGTATTGTGATGTTACCAACTGTTCGAATTTTACAATCAACTTCCAAAACAAACAGAATTCTTGCCGATGAGCTCTCTGCTAAAAATGCCGTACTAGAAAACGCCGACCTTGCCAAAAATCGCCTAATGAAAGGCGTCGGGCATGATTTAAAAACACCTCTTAACGCCATTATTGGTTTTTCCGACACGATGAATAACGAGATTTTTGGCAAGCTGGGTAATGAAAAATACAAAGATTATTCACAATCCATTCATAGCAGCGGTTTGCATTTACTCAGAATGATTGACCAGCTTCTCAATACTGGTGCCATTCAAGATACCGGCTGGAGTTATGAGGAAGAAGCATTGGCAATTAACCCCATGCTTGCCTCTATAGAACCTGTTTTAAGAGCTGCCACAGAAATGGCCGGAATAAAATTTGAACTTGAATACTTACCAACAGAACTAACCCTGATCGGCGATGGCAGAGCATTACGTCAAATTCTGACCAACCTTGTTGATAACGCGGTAAAATACAGCAAGGCGAGCCTTATTACAGTTCATTGCAAACAAGAAGAAGGAAAGCTGATCCTCTCCGTAGAAGACAATGGCATCGGTATTTTCGAACAGGAACTCTCAAGGCTTAGAGAAGAACATTATCGCGGGGATGCCTCACCTCAACACCACGCAATGGGTATGGGAATTGGCCTTTGGCTGGTGGATACCTTTGCCAAAATGCACGGTGGTGAACTCACCATTGATAGTACAGTTGGCAAAGGCAGTTGTTTCTCGGTTATCTTTCCACCAGATCGATTGGTTTAATCGCTAGGGCAAACTAAACGCCAGATAAGCCCCCTGTAGTAACGGGTCCAATCCTATTCATATGTGCCAGAGATCCCATAAGGCATTTCTTAGTCTCAGACGCTTAACTAAGCGATGGACCAAACAACACTGATGTTTGCTGAAACACTCTATTTATTAAAAACCTTAATAAGCAGCCGTTACAATGATTTCTACTTTTAATTCCGGACGCGCCAACTTAGCTTCACCACAGGCCCGTGCAGGTGCATCACCTTCAGGCACCCAGTTATCCCAAACCGTATTCATTTCAGCGAAATCATCCATGTCAGCCAGCCACACAATGGCCTGCAGTATATTCTTTGGCGATGACCCTGCTTTTGCCAGTAGATCTTCAACGCGTTTCAGACATTCTTTGGTTTGATCAGCCACACTCTCTCCGGCGATACCAACCTGACCACAGAGGTAAACGACCCCATTGTGCTTAACGATTTTACTCATTCTTTGCGATGTCTCGATGCGTTCGATCACGATACTAATTCCTTTTTGGGCACTTCGGTTAACGCGGCTCAGTTAACGCGGCCAATTCACCTAACGTCACGGGTTTTAATGGCGCACGTATGCGGTATGACCCAACCTTTTCTGGATGTAAACCCGTTTCCTTAGACAGTATCTCGGTCACGGTAGCACCGCAAAAACGCCCCTGACACGGTCCCATACCTGACCGTCCAAATGCCTTGGTCTGGTTCGGGCCTTTGCACCCCAGCGCTGCATAGTTGGAAATATCATCCGCAGTCACTTCCTCACACCTACAAACGATTGTCTTACCCGTTGGGCACAAAACCTCCGTCGGGGGGGCATAGAGAGTATTAAGAAAGGGGCGAATTGCCGTTTCTTTTGTACGGGCTTTGAGTAACGGGATCACTTGTTGGTTGTGTGTAGCACCATCGACCAGGCCAAGGTTCTTAAGGGCGTTGAGGGCAGCAATACGTCCTGCGTGCTCAGCGGCTTTCGCCCCGGAAATCCCAGCTCCGTCGCCTGCAATACTAATATTTTCAGCAGAACTTTGCCCAAACTCATCCGTAACAGGATGAAAGCAGCGTTGTTTTATATCCCAACGATGCTCAAGCCCCAAAGAACGTGATATTTGTGTGTTTGGTACCACCCCCTGATGCAGAAGAACCACGGATGCATTGAGCTGATGCACGCGTCCGTTTGAAATAAAAGTAACGGCCTCGGCCTTATCCGTGCCGATAATATTGATATCTGTAACGGCTTTATATCGACGCACGTCCGCCCTTCGGATCTTGCCGATCAGTGCGAGCCCTTTCAGCAGTTGCTGCCAGCCTAATAATGCGCCCTTTATATGTACCATTGCTGAGCGAAAATTGGCATCAGTTTGCGTCTCGACCAATGCTTTGGGAGGGCGTCCCGCTGCAACCATCTGGGAAGCCAACAGATAGAGCAAGGGTCCCGAACCAACCAAAATTGCGTCGCGGGCCACTAACCCACCTGACTTCATTAATATTTGCGCCCCGCCAGCAGTCATTACCCCTGGTAACGTCCACCCCGGTAAAGGTACAGGACGTTCCAGTGCTCCAGTTGCCAAAACGATATGCTGTCCCTGCACTTGCTGGGCCTCGCCGTTTTGGCTGAAAGCGACACGACCATCTGTTCCAACTTTCCAAACGGTGACGCCGGGTCGGTAGTCAATCCCTACATCCTCAACACTAGCTGCAAGCGTGCGACCTACCGTATAATCAGGGCCGAGTATAGCGTTCTGTTGTTCAGACGCGTCCTTAACATTGCGATAAATTTGGCCTCCGGGGGCTGGCTGCTCATCCAACAACAAGACACTTGCGCCATAACGGGCGGCTTCCGACGCTGCAGCCAATCCCGCGGGTCCTGCTCCGATTACAATTAGATCTGGGCTGTCAGGCTGGCTCATGACCGCTTTCCTTCTTTGGGAAGACTAAACGGTACCCGATTAACCTGCAGGCCCTCGGTCACAGGGGTCATGCAGGCCTGAACGCTAACGCCATCAATTTGAACCAGACAATCATAGCAGGCCCCCATCATACAAAAGGGACCACGTTGTTGGCCAGAGGTCGGTGTTTCACGAAACCAAATTTGATCTGCTGCCAGCAAGGCGGCGGCGATCGTTGTTCCAGAGGCAGCAGATACATTTTTATCATCAAATGTAAAATCCACCTGCCCGTTGGCATTTGTTGATGGTGTGATTGGATCAAACATCAAAACGTCTTTCGCTGAAGGTCGATAAATCCTGGGCTTCGGCTCTGCCTAATATCCAGTCCGGCAACAAATGGGCATGAGCCGCTGCCAGGGTTATCCCGCTATGGCAGGTAATGAATGTGGCACCGGGATGGGTCGGAGAGCGTTGATAAATCGGCAATCCATCCGGTGACATAATCCTCAACGCGGCCCAACTGCGCACCATCTTTACCTTTTCCAGATGAGGAAACACGTCGATTGCGTGACGCGCTAATTGTGCAATTGTTTCAGTGTCTTCTGTATCATCCAGACCCAGTTCTGACTTGGATGCACCGATTTGCACACCGCCTTCGTTGACTTGACGTAATGTTCCTGAAGGATAGTGCAAAAACGCAGGTAGCTTTTCCGTAACCAAAATTTGTCCCTGTTGTGGGCGAATGGGAGTGCTAAAACCCAGTTTGGGTCCCAGTTCCATGGCACCAAGCCCAGCAGACAGCACTACCTTTTCACCGCTTAGATGATTGCCATCTTCCAAAGCAACTTTGAATTCACCTTCTTGGCCAGAGACATCAACAACCTTCACACCGGTTCGAATAATGCCACCCTTCTGGCGCACAGCACAGCTGAGGGCTTTAAGTAAGAATAACGGGTTTACGTGCCCATCTTCAGGGCAAAAAGTGGCGCCAATAACTTTTGGTCCTATTTCCGGAACTCTTTCGCGCAGCTCTTTCTGGTCCAAGACTTCAAAAGGGTAGTCCCCACCTGAAGCCTCCCGTAATCCCTTGAGCTTGGCGATATGTTCTTCGAGTTCAACTTGGTCGGTGAAGTATTCCATCCCCCCTGTCTGACGGAGCATCAGATCAAGGCCTGTCAGATCCTCTATCTCCTGAGCGAAATCGGCCCATAAGGCCGCTGAGCGGCGGGTCCATTGTGAATACCCGACACAATCGGCTCCTTTGCCCTGTACCCAGACCAATCCAAAATTTCCGCGTGAGGCCCGGAAGTCGTCATCTGCGCCATCAAGCACGACAACATCCTGTCCGTTTTTCAAAAGACCGTAAGCGACCGACAAGCCAACCACACCGCCACCGATGATAATAAATGTCATTTCTCAGCCTTTCCCGACAAAGATCTTGTCGAGCCCATAGAAGCGATCAAGGATCAGCATCACCCCAAAAGTAAGAACAATTAGCACTGTTGATACCGAAGCAATCAAAGGATCAATCGTCTGAGTAATGTGGTGATACATCCGTACTGGCAATGTTTGTGTGGCTGGAGAAGCAACAAAAACGCTCATCGTCAATTCATCAAAACTGGTGATAAAGGACAACAGCCAGCCCCCTGCGACACCGGGCAGTATCAAAGGCAAGGTGATCCGGCGAAAGACCGTAAATCGTGACGCGCCCAACGTAAGCGCCGCGTCTTCGGCCTCGCGCGGAAGTCCAGTGGCCGAAGCCAAGGCAAGGCGCAGGGCGTAGGGGGTGATCAAAATGACATGCGCAGCCAATAGCCCGTAGAATGAACCACCTAAACCAATTTTGCTATAAAATTGCAAAAAGGCGACCCCAAGTACCAGATGCGGGATCATCAACGGTGATAACAAGAACGCAGCAATCACTTCTCGCCCAGGAAATTTCTTACGGGCGATTGCCAGAGAAGCGGGCACAGCAATAATGACCGCAATTGTAGCTGACACCAAAGCCAGCCAGACCGACACCCAGAAGGCATCGATAAAATCGGGGTTATCCAAAATTGCCCGGAACCAACGCAACGATAATCCGTCGGTAGGCAGAGACAGATAACCTTTGTCTGTAAACGATACCGCAACGACCATAAGAAGCGGGGCCAGAATGAAAGCCACGAATAAAGCGTGGAAGCACAGTGCAATAGGTCCAAGACGACGCATTATGGCCTCCTATTCAAAAACTTTGGCAAAGCGTCGCTCGACCAATTTGTTATAACTGACAATGATGACAATATTTACGACCAACAAAATAACCGCAATCGCGGCTCCCAAAGGCCAGTTCAGCGTGCTTAGGTATTCATCATAGGCCGCAGTTGCGACAACCTTCATCCTGCGGCCACCAATGATGGCTGGCGTGGCAAAGGCACTCGCCGTCAGCGCAAAGACGATGATGCTACCTGACAGGATACCAGGCATTACCTGTGGGAGTGTAATCCGATATAGCACGGTCAACTTTGAGGCCCCGAGTGTCAGTGCTGCATCTTCACTTTGCGGGTCGATCTTTTGCAAAGACGCCCAAACAGAGATAACCATGAACGGTACCAGCACATGTACCAATGCAATCGTCATCCCAGTGAAAGTAAACATCAGACTGACGGGTTCTTCTCCAAACCCAAGTCCTGAAGCGATCATTGTCAGCACACCTTTGCCACCAAAAAACAACGCCCATCCCAGCGTGCGTACGACAACAGAAATCAATAACGGCCCGAGAACAACCAATAGAAAGACCGACCGCCACGGGTTTGGAAGGTGTGCCAAAACATAAGCCTCAGGAACACCTATCAGCACGCAGATCACCGTAACCAGTAATGCCAACCCAAATGTGCGCCCGAAAATTTTGTGAAAATACGGATCACCCAGTACTTCTATATAGTTTGAAATTGTCCAGTCAGGTTGAATGCCCGTGGTAAAATCATAGGAATGCAGGCTGAGCAGGAACGTCATCAACATTGGTACGCCAAGTAGCATTATGAAGAAAATGACACCGGGGGCGGTCATCAAAAACGGTGTTTTATCTAAAGCTTTCGCGGACATCACGCAGCCTCCGAAAACAGCATTACCGCATCGTCAGGCCAGCTAAGATAAGCGGTATCCCCTTTGGCATAACCAGCAGCACCGGTATTTGGCTGCGTGACAAATAGTTCCCCCATCGGGCTGTTAACCCGGTATAGCCAACTTGCGCCCATAAAGATTGAAGCTTGAACCTCAACTTTATGCCCAGGTCCTTCTTTGGACATCAGAAATTTTTCAGGACGGATCGATAGGGTCACACTCTCGCCCTCTATCAAAGCTTCCCCAGGTAAAGCGAGGGTCAGGTTTTGGGTCAAGGTGTCAGCGTGACCATCGACTATCACAACAGATTGCCCTTGCGACCCAGCAGCTGCGCGCGCTTTTATCAAGTTGGTTTTACCCACAAAATCCGACACGAAGGTATTTAGAGGGCGCTCATACAAATCCAAAGGCGCTGCAATCTGTGCCATGTCACCATCTTTCATCACCACAATCCGATCGCTCATTGAAAGTGCCTCTTCCTGATCGTGGGTGACGAGAATTGTTGTCACTCCGATATCCTGTTGCAAGAGGCGCAACTCAATCCGCATTTCCTCGCGTAGTTTCGCATCAAGGTTTGAAAGAGGCTCATCCAACAACAAAACAGGAGGTTCAATCACAAGCGCACGGGCAAGCGCAACGCGCTGACGTTGACCGCCTGACATCTCTTTTGGATAGCGATGGGCGAATTGACCGAGTTTGACCTGATCTAGCGCAACACGGGCGCGATCCATACGCTCAACCTTAGCTACACCGCGCATTTCAAGACCGAAAGCGACGTTTTCCGTTGCGGTCATATGAGGAAACAACGCATAGCTTTGAAAAACGATACCCAGTCCACGTTTGTTAGGTGGCGTTTTTGTTATGTCCTTCCCGTCGAGTAAAATTTTACCCCGTGTCGGCGGCAACAACCCGGCAATCATCTGTAGCGTTGTGGTTTTCCCACAACCTGATGGTCCCAAGAGAGATATGAATTCTCCCTGCTCTATCGTTAGGTTCATATCCCTTACGGCAGTAAAGTCGCCAAATTCTTTGTTCAAGGATTCAAGGGTCAGGAAGGACATGGAAGATCACCATTTTTGTATTTAGATTGAATGAAAAGGGCCGACAGGCATGTCGACCCTTTTCTTGATAACGTGAAAGTCTTTAGCGCTCGATACGACGGGTCCACTTTTTGGTCCATTCGCCGCGGGCTGGGTTGACCAGCGTGTAGTCGATGTTGATCAAGGTGTCGACACGATCTGGGCCGACAGGCAACGCACCGATTTGGTCCTTGGTCAATTCAACATTCTTATTGACGGGTCCCCACCCCTTTTCGGTGGCAAAGTGCTTTTGCATTTCAGGAGAAACCATGAATTTGAGGAAATCCTGTGCCAACTCTGGCACATCGGAATTGACCACAGGGCAGGCAGCAATCAACAGATTTACCGCCCCTTCTTTTGGATAGGAAAATTCGCCAGGGAAACCTGTATCCGCCAAAGACTTCAAACGTCCACTGCCCCAGACCGACATTGCAATCTCACCATTTTGGAACAGTTCAGACATCTTTCCAGATGAGGGTTCGTAAACCAAAACATTATCGTCGAGCTTTTCTTCAAAGAACTTTAAACCAGGTTCTATGTTGGCCTCACCACCACCATTTAATTTGGCTGCAACGATTAATGCATGCAGACCATAGCCATTGGTGATTGGCGGGATCGCAATCTTGCCCTTGAATTTCGGATCAGCCAGATCCAGCCAAGAAGTCGGTGCATCCCAACCATTTTTGGCAAACATTTCAGCGTTATAAGCCAAGCCCGTTGCGATTACCCCAATGCCAACCGCCTTGCTATCTTTTAAGCGAGCGCTGCCATAGAGACTGGCATAAGTATCTTCTTTCACAGTGTCGCAATAGCCGAACTGGATGGCCTGGGTCATAGGTCCATCGTCGATAAAGGCGATGTCGATTTCCTGGGCTGCTTCTTGTGCGCGTAGCTTTGCCAGCGTATCCGTCGAATTACCAGATACATAAACAACCTTGGCACCAGATTTTTTTTCCCATTTGGGAATAATCACTTCCTTAAACAGCGTTTCAGTGGAACCGCCGTAGGCCGCAAGATAAACAGTTTTTTCTTCTGACATCGCTGATACAGATGTCATTGCTGTGAGGGCCATTATAGACGTGGCCAATAGCATTTTTTTCATTGTGTCCTCCCTTGTTCAAACTTTATTGGAGGTTATTTGCTACATTTTAAGAACATATTTCAAATTCATAATTTTACGAACATCATGCCAAAATGTTATGATATGAATAATAAAGGCCCTAAGTTTACGCTTCCAGACAGATAAACCAAATAGGAAATACCATGCGTTTGAACCACAGACAGCTTGAGGCATTTCGCGCCATGATCGAAACTGGCAGCGTGACCGATGCGGCAAAGCGCATATTGATAACCCAGCCCGCGGCCAGCAGATTATTGTCTGATTTGGAGCACACTGTCGGATATCCCTTGTTCCGACGGGAAAAGAAACGCCTTTCCCCGACCCCAGAAGCACTGGCTTTGTTTGAAGAAGTGGAAAGATCGTTTATCGGGATCGATATGATTACTGAGGCGGCACGTGAAATTGGCTCCTATCGACGCGGGGCGCTTCACATTGCTGGAATGCCGGCGATGTCGCTTGGCTTTTTGCCAAGAGTAATTGCAGAGTTTTGTGTCCAGCGCCCTGAAATCTCCATTGCCTTGCAAATACACAGCTCTCAAAAAGTGATGCAGTGCGTAGCATCGCAACAATTTGACCTGGGTTTTGCTGAAAGCGACACAACACATCCCGGCGTAACGACAGAACTGCTCTATGAAGCTCCCATGATTGCTGTCCTCCCCAAAGAGCACCGACTTTGCAGTAAATCCTCTCTGGTGCCAGCAGACTTTGAAGACGAAATCTTTGTCGCTCTTGGAGCAAACTATCCGACACGTAAAAGAGTAGATGCCATGTTTTTATCCGCAGACGTCCAGCCAAAAATGCGGATAGAAACACAGCTTTCCTTTGCTGTTGGACAAATCGTTTCACAAGGCGGAGGCGTATCCTTAATTGACCCTATAACCGCATTAGAAATGGGGAAACAATCCCTTGTCGAGACACGTCCCTTCGCGCCCTCTCTTCTGTATCAATATAATGTTTTGTTCCCGTCTCTGCGGCCAAAATCCAGGATATCCAATGTCTTTCTTGATCTTGTGCGTTCGCACTTGGTTCAAGGAATAGGATGAAGGTAAAAAAAACCGTTATAATTTCAACTTAACATACCCTGTAGAATTGGAACCTGCCCGATATAGTCCTGCATAAAATCACGTAAACATTTAGCACGGGCACTTAACAGGCGGCCCGTGGGCCAGACAGCTAAGATATCCCTTTCGGGACCCTGCCAAGAAGAAACCACTTGCTGTAACTGACCCTGTTGAAGCTCCTCAACAATCTCACTAATTGGTAGCAAGACAATCCCGTGGTCATCGCGGGCCAACTGGGACGCGAGGCCAATGTCATTGACCAAGGTTGCAGGTCGAGGATGCAGCGTTTCCTCCACACCAGTCTCTTGGTTTTGCAGCTTCCACACGGGTATGGTACTCACCAAGATTACACGATGATCATGCAGGGAATTCAGATCCCCCGGTACACCATGTGTCGCCAAGTACCCAGGTGAAGCAACCAAGATCGTTGCGACCGAGCCAAGCTTTTTCTGAAACAATTGCGAGTCAGACTGTGGGCCAATTCGAAGAGCTACATCAACCTGATCATCCATCATGTCTTTGGTTTCATTACTCACATACAAGTGTAGTTGAATTTCAGGATAAGCCTTGATAAAAGCGGACCACATCGGCTGTAATATTTTCACCGACGCATTTGTCGGCGCCAAGACAGTAAGCTTGCCACTGAGTTGATGAACATCGGCACTTAAATTGCGTGATGTGACCTCGAACTGCTGCACCAAATCCGCATAGGCTTGGTAATATATCTCGCCCTCCGCACTCAGATTAAATTTACGCGCAGATCGGTGGATGAGCCTGCAGCCAAGAACATCCTCAAGCTTTTGTAACCGCCGGGTTACCGTTGCAGCCGGCAAATTCAAGTGATCGGCTGCCGCTGCCAATCCCCGTTTTTGAACGATGTGAATAAAGAGTGCGATGTCGTCAATCATGATTTCATTTATGGAATATATAAGTTCGTTATTAAGCATATACCCGATATTTGAAATTATATAAATCTATTCTTCATAGGAAAACGACATCATCATTGGAGATATTAGATATGAGTAAACTATGGATTAGTGCGGGTATCGAACTACAAGACGGCGCAGATCTGAGTGAAACCAAAAATGCGCTTAGCCAACTCATTAAAGAGACGGTGAAAGAACCGGGATGCATCAAGTTTGAAATCCTGCAGCAACAAGACAAGCCACAGTGCTTCACTCTATGGGAATGCTGGATAAATGACGATGCCCTAAAGGCTCATTTCGAAGCCCATCACACCCTCAACTACCTGTCGCACGACTACACCAAGGTCAACTATATCGAGCGGTTACAATTGAACTCTGGATCATAGGTTAGGGGAGATACTTATGAAACACCGTATGATCTTTTCCATCATCATGTCCCTCATCCTCTCTATCCTGATGACCTGTTGGGTCACCTGGATCAACCTGGGTTGGGGACCAGACTTTATTGAGAAGTGGATGGCCGCTTTCCGCCTCGCTTGGCCCGCAGCAGCCTTAATCGCCTTTGCCCTCGGCCCCTTTATCCAAGGCGCAACCCAGCGGATTATCAAAATAATACCTTGATTTAAACCGACACTAAGCCCCGATAATAAGTACTCGACAAGGAACCTATCATGACTGTAGATCGCATCAACTATCCAGAGCTTGGCCTCCCTGTAGGACCTTATACTCACGCTGTTATTCATGGTGATACGCTTTATACCTCCGGCTTTACTGCCTTTGGCACTGAGGCTCAGTCCGGCTCCATAGGCCAACAAGCGCGCGCGATTTTTGCTCAGTTAGAGATCATTGCTAAGCAGAAAAACATCTCAATGGACAATCTAATCAAGGTCACCGTTTTTGTGACAGAGCTAACGGATATGACAGCCCTAAGAGACACACTATCTGACCTCTATGGTACTCATGTCCCTGCCAGCTCCCTGATTAAAATTGAAAGCCTGTTTGCAGCAGAACTCAAAATCGAAATTGAAGCGGTCTTCGCACTTTAGCCTACAACCTAAATCGAGGGCCTTTATCACAATAAAGGCTTTCGGTTTCTAGCACACAAGATCTGTTCTTCAGCGGTATTTCGCATGTATCTCCTCATACAAACCGCTTGATTTGATCTTTGCCAGTGTTTCATTAAATTTGACGATGATTTCCTCAATATTGGGATAGCTTTTACTAAAACAAAAATGAAAGCTCTTTTTTTCGATGGGATGAAAAGTGAACTTTCCCTTATGACCCATATTTTTAATGGTAAAGGCTGTCGTTTCGCCAGCGACTAAGAGATAATCAAAACGGTGGGCAAGGAGGGTTTTTATAGCACTTTGTGTATCGGTAACCTCAAAGGGTTTCAATCCTGCATCATGAAGTTCCTGCAAGCTTGTATAGCCTGTGATTGAGGCCACTTTGTAACCTCTGACACCATTGATAGATTTGGGTATCGGCCCTTGAAAGTTGGATCTCACAAAAAAGCCATTGGTGAAGTCACTGATAGGATCGGAAAAGATAATAAAATCTTCCCGTTCCTTATTATGAGCACAGGTAAGTATCCCAACGGTCTTACCTTTTTGAGCCAGCATTAACACGCGACCCCAAGGTAGAAAATCTACCTTGGGGTGATAACCCATTTGTTTAAAAATTTCGGAAGCGACTTCGTAATCAAAACCCCTTAATCCATCTTGAGGTTCCAACATTTTATAGGGTGGATAGTCCTCGGTTACGATATAAAGCTCGCCGTTATTTTGAGCCGTGGCATTAAAAG
Source organism: uncultured Rhodospirillales bacterium (assembly GCA_913060675.1). Lineage (GTDB taxonomy): Bacteria > Pseudomonadota > Alphaproteobacteria > Kiloniellales > Kiloniellaceae > Kiloniella. The sequence goes on along the minus strand of CAJXUS010000012.1, from coordinate 48,503 downwards.
CCGCACACCAAAACCCAAAAATAAGAGCGAGAACTTTCAGCCCATGACCAATGAGATTAATTTGGAATATAAGCCCGGTCATTATAAAATTGCTCCCTAAACCACCCTCGCGAGCATGACTATCGGCACAATTTTATAACACACCCACCAGAATAAATCGTTAATTTCCAATTATGTGTTCACCATCAAGACTGAATAACATCTCCATTCGTCACTTTCTCACGAGCCAACACAGTAAGTCCTAAATCGTGAAGGATGGTATAGAGAACTGGAACGACCAAAAGTACCATCAAGGTGGAGGCCATCAAACCAAAGGCCAGTGACGTCACCAAAGGCACCAATATCTGGGCTTGGAGACTGGTTTCAAACAACAGCGGCAACATCCCCGCAATTGTGGTCAGAGAGGTCAAAAGTACCGCTCTAAACCGGTCTCGGCTGGCTTGTTTGGCTGCAACAGTTATCTCGACATTTTCACGTGCGCGCATTTTGATGAAAGACACCAGCAGAATTGAATCATTGACCACAATCCCGGCAAGCGAGGCAAATCCAAGGATTGATGGCATGCTGAGTTCCAGCCCCATAATCACATGGCCCCAAATCACGCCGATAAAGGCCAGAGGAATTGCTGTCATCACGACAACAGGCTCTATGTAGCTTTTGAACTGAAAGCTCAATAATACAAAGACACCAAGAATACCGAGGCCAAAGCCACGGACCATGGATAGGGCGGTTTCAGCCTGTTCAGCAGATTCCCCTTCCAATCCAAGAGTTACACCCGGGAAATCCTGAGCAAACTCTGCAAAGAAGGTTGCCTTCAGATCGGCCAATAGCTGAGTGGTATTAGCTACTCTGCTGTCCAGATCACCTTTAACAGTTACAGCCCGCCGACCGTCTATTCTGACAATTTGAGAGTACCCTCGTCCCGGCACCACATCAGCCACAGAAGTAAAAGGTACTTGTGTTCCATCGGAAGCAGTCACAACAAAATAATTGAGATCACCAAGGCTGTTTTGATCATCTAAAGCCAGGCGAACGTCGACTTCAAAGCTTTCAGAACCGACCTGAATCTCACTCGCTGTTGTTCCCTGGAAAGCTGACTTTAATTGATTGGCAATCGTGTTTGCATCCAGGCCAAGTGCTGTTGCCCCTTCTTTCAACCGTATCCTCAATTCAGGTTTTCCCGGGCGGAGATCATTGTTGAGATCGAACACACCTTGATACGTTCTCAATTTAGCCATCAAGGCAATTGATGCCTGGTTGAGTATTTCGAGATCATCGCCATACAACCGTATATCTATGGCGGCCCCTGCAGGCCCGACACTTGGCTCCGTCAAAGTTAAGGTAATAGCATCCGGTAAACGTCCTATTTCCTGTCGCCACAAACTTTTGATTTCATCGATGGTGACACCGCGAAGTTCTGCGGTTAACAGATCTGCGGTAATCGTGGCAATATGAGGGCCACTTTCATTGGCATCCGCATTGGTATTGAACTCAACAAGACGACTTTTAACCAATCTCTCCCCTTCTGACATACGAGAGTTAAAGGCAGCCTCAACCCGATCCAGCGCCTCTGAAATTTGAGCGACATCCTGACGGGTCTTTGTCAGCGGAGTTCCCTGAGGCAACAACAATCGTGCTTGAACTTGGTCTCCGTCCAGATCAGGGAAAGCCTTAAATTTTAGCAAGCCGCCTGCAGGAACAGCAATCGACACCAAAAACAGCATGATGACGACACCAAGGGTCAAATATCGCCATTCCACCAAACGGTCGATCACGCCCCCTAGAACCCGTTCGCGTATACGTTCAAACCCACCATCAAACCAACGTCTAAAGCGGTTATCTGCCCGGCGACCTGCTGAATGCACCATATGGTGCGGCAAGATAACGAAGGCCTCTATAAGGCTAACAGCCAAGGTCATAATAAGGACGATTGGGACGACTTTTAGAACCTTACCGATATCGCCGCTGATAAAGGCAAGCGGAAGAAAGACACTGATCGAGGTAGCAAAGGATGAGAGAACGCCAGGTAGGACTTCACTGGTACCATCAATGGCTGATTGTAATGCAGACTTGCCTCGTTTTTTATGGGTGGCAATATTCTCAGCAATTACAATGGAATCATCCATAATGATCCCGATGGCAATTAAAAGTGCCACCATTGATAGCATGTTAAGGGTATAGCCCGTCGCCACCATAATTCCAATGGTTCCCATAAAGGAAACTGGTAGCCCCATAACCGCCCAAAAAGATAGGCGAATATTGAAAAATGCCCACATGACAAGAAAGACAAGTATCAACCCTTGCCCTGCGTTTTTTGTCAACATACTCAAGCGATCACGCACAATACTTGTGACGTCATTGGTTAGATGAAATTTTACTCCCTGGGGTGCAGAGGCTTGTAATTCATCTACGAACTCTGCAACAAGATCCTTGATAATCAAGGCATCTTCTGACTTTGTTTTTGAAATTTTCAGGAGTGCAGCGCGCTCTCCGTTAAAGCGAATTTCTTCTTCATCATTTTCAAAACGATCGGTAATCCGTGCAATCTGTCCTAAGGTTATTTCTGCCCCACTGTCACCTCCCAAAATCACAAGGTTTTCCAACGCAGCAATATCTTTGCGTTCATCGGCAAAGCGTAACAGGATTTCCTGGTCGAGAGTTTCCACACTCCCCGCCGGCAAATCCAAACTTTGTTTGCCAACAATATCCGCAATAGACGATACGCTCAGCCCATATTCTCGCAGGGCACTTTGACGCGGTTCGATACGAAGCTGGCGATCAGAAAAGCCTTCCAAATCCACCAGATCTACCGACGGTAATCTTAATAGCTTGTCCTTGATATCTTCGGCGTAAACTTTGAGATGTGGCGCCGACATCACACCTGTTATAGCTATTGAAATGACAGTATCAGTCTTGTTCAACTGCTTAATTACAGGGTCTTCAGCCAATTCTGGAAAATTGTCGATTGCCTCAACTTCTGTCTTAATATCACTTAGAAAACTAGCAATATCGCCAACATCTTGCATATCCAAAGTAACCGTTGCGATACCTTCACGGGTTTTACACCGGACCTCATCCATAAAAGTCACACTGGCGACGGCGTCCTCAACTCGTTCACAAATAGAATTCTCAATTTCTTCAGCGGTTGCGCCCAAATAGGTAACGCTGACCTGAACCGAGTTTTGAGTGAAGTCAGGAAAGGTCTGACGCACCAGTGAGGGTGCAGTTATAGCCCCAACGACCAAAATAAGGAGCATGACCATGTTTGCTGCGGTGGGGTGGGCAGTAAAAAACCGGATCATTTTACAGATCCTTCACCCTGAGCACTGCGTCGTAGATTTTCGGATAGTTCTTTATCATTCACTGGAACGATTAAAAGCCCGTCTATGGCAGGGATAATGTCTGTCACGATAAGATGATCGCCTGCCAATAGTCCCTCAGCAATAATGGCCATACTTCCTTGGGTCGTTTCAATCTTTATTTCCCGGTGACGCAACCTGCTTTCCCCATCCATCACATAGACTGTATCGCGACCATCTTCCGCTCTGTGAACCGCGCTATAGGGAATGACTATTCGGCTTGGCTTAGCTGGGCCGCGTAACTCCACCTCGACAAAGAGATTTTTCACTAAAGGAGGTCGCTTGCCAACAATCGCCAGTTTGTAGGGCGCATCGACGGCAACGACCACGCCGAGAGTTCGCGTGCCGCTATCAATACTGTCGCTAACCCGATCAAGGCGTGCTGGCCAAACCGGGGACGTGTCTAAATTCACAGCCCGGACCTGAGCAGTAATCTCCATCTCCTGCAGCAAACCAGCCATTTGCGTGGGGTCAAAATCCTGCATGGAACGGCCTTCTTGCAACAAAGCACCGAAATGCGGCATCGCGACCTGGGCCGTTATTTCGGCAACGGCAATACCGTCGGCCTCCAACAGCGTCTGTCCAGTGCTGACATATTCGTCCAAATCAGCCTCGACAGAGGCAACACGGGCGTCAAAGGGTAAAGTTATGATCGTACGTTCCAGGTCTTCTCTGGCAGCTGAAAGTTTGACTTTGTTCTGACGCTTCGTAGCAACTAAGACCGCGCGCTGTGCGGGAAGGACACGAATTTGATTATCAAGATCCTGTACTTTCTGGCGTTGAGACAGCAACTCGCTTTCAGCCTGATCAACCGAAGCTTGGCTGGAGGAACCTTTTTTGCGGAGCTTGATCTTCCGCTCCAGCTCTTTATTTGAAAGATTTTCCAGCTGTTTCTCAATTTTACGGCTGGACTTGAGGTTGGAAAGTTGCGTGTCCATCTCCTCAATCTGAGCATCAATACTCACCAGGTCAGCTGAGGTGCGTTCTACTTCGAGTTCATAATCGGTAGGGTCGATCTCAAACAATGAGGTCCCGGCCGCTAAGATACGCCCCTTCAATAAGTCAGGGTTACGATAGATAATTTTACCTGAGACTTCGGCAACAGATGCCAACTGAGATTTTGGTTGAGCATAACCATACCCCAAAGCTTTGGGCACAAAATCCACGGCTTCAACCGTTATGACCCGAGCAGACCGGGAGATCTCTTCCGCATCGCGCATTAAAGGGGGCTTTTTCCCGGATATCGAAAGCGCGATCACGCCAATACCGACAAGAATTGGCACAATCGCCAGCAATTTTTTATGCTTAAACAACTTAGAACTAACCATTAAGATCTCTCCTAAGGCCCCAATGCCCCCATCGGCCCCTCAAGTTTATATTATGAACACCAGCCCATAGAACCAGATCTACAGAAAGACGAACAACTTACATATGTGATTTATAAGCCCCACATAAGAATAAGTCTCTCATAAACAAGGGCTATCTTAATGTAACGGTAAAGATATTTGGTTCGACCAAAAGTAAGAACTAAGAAAGCACTGCAAATCACGGCTTCACATTTTTGCCACGAATGGTCGCAAAGCTTCCCCATTTCGGTCCCGATCACGCCTCAAGCCCGAGGGATACTCCCGCCTCACAGAGAGAATTCACACAGATACTCTGGGACACTTTGAGACACCCCTGAGTGCAGCCCAATATTAAGGCAAACTACAGACCTGCTATTTAGGAGTGTCATTAATTAAGGGTCCAAAATGTTGGACTTCATAAGGGGACGACAATTATGCAAGAAACGAACAAACAGGGTTATCGCGTGCAAGCCTTGCTTCGAACAACGGCACTTGCAGGTTTTGTGGTAATCACAGCCTGTGCACCTTCTGAGAACAACGATCAAAGCAAAGCATCAACTGACCTCACGCGCCAAAACCTGACCGTTGAACTCTATGAAAATGAAACCGTACTTTTAAATGATGCTCAAGAACGCAAAGTGAAAAAAACAGAAGGACTTGTTCTGCAAGGATTAGGACCACAGATGGCGCTGCCATCTCCATCTGTTGCATCAGGTCATGATAACGCCATTGCCCTTCTGCCCGAAGATGATAGAGAAAATTATACTCACCTCGCCGATAACCCGGTTCACCTCGCTCTGGAGGATCCGGTTTCTTCCTTTTCCATCGATGTCGATACCGGGGGATATTCCAATGTCCGGCGCTTCCTTGAAGATGGTCACTTACCCAGAGAAGACGCGGTACGGATTGAAGAGTTGGTCAATTACTTTTCTTATGACTACCCTCTGCCCGAAGATCAGGCCCTGCCTTTTAAGGTCTTTACCGAGGTGGCTCCAACACCCTGGAATGCTGATACCAAGTTGATCCATATCGGTATCAAAGCTTTTGATATCCCCGCCGAAGACCGCCCCGCCGCCAATCTGGTCTTTTTGGTCGATGTCTCCGGCTCCATGCATGACCAAAATAAGCTCCCTCTATTGAAATCCTCTCTCCGCCTGATGGTCGACAAAATGACCGAGAAGGACCGCATTTCACTGGTGACCTACGCCGGATCAACCCGCGTGGTATTGCCCGCAACCCCCGGCAATGAAAAAGCCAAAATCCGCGCCGCCATCGAAGCGTTGTCTTCTGGCGGCAGCACCAATGGCGGTGCTGGGATTAAACTTGCCTATGCCGAAGCGCAAAAGGAGTTGATTGAGGGGGGGATCAACCGCATTCTTTTGGCGACGGATGGTGATGTAAACGTTGGCACCGTAGACTTTGACGCCTTGAAAGACATGGTCGAGCGAAAACGTAAAGGCGGCGTATCCCTGACCACTCTCGGGTTTGGCACCGGGAACTACAACGATCATCTTCTCGAGCAACTCGCCGATGCCGGCAATGGTAATCACGCCTATATCGACGGCCTTTCAGAAGCACGTAAGGTCTTGGTTGAAGAAATGGCTTCTACGCTTCTCACTGTCGCCAAGGATGTTAAAATTCAAGTAGAATTCAATCCGGCTGTGGTCGCGGAATATCGCCTGATTGGCTATGAAAACCGTGTGCTCAACCGCGAAGACTTCAACAACGACAAAGTTGATGCCGGGGAAATCGGGGCTGGTCATACCGTCACCGCCCTTTACGAAGTTGCCCTGGTTGGATCAAAAGGCAAACAGCTTGATCCCTTACGCTATGGTAAATCAGATAACAGCTCTGAAGCAACATCAACAAAGGGGTTTTCTGTTAACGATGAACTCGCTTACGTGAAGGTACGCTACAAGGCTCCTGATGGGGATACGAGCAAGCTTTTAACCTATCCTATCGAAGTAGCAGATATAAAAACTGCCAATGAAAAAACCGAAGATCACTTTCGGTTTTCTGCAGCCGTAGCTGCCTTTGGCCAAATCCTTAAAGGCGGAAAATACACTGGGGAGATGACCATGGAAGATGTTCACAAATTGGCACGTTCTGGCCTCGGCGAGGACCCATTTGGATACCGCCGTGAGTTTCTGAGCCTTGTGGATCTGGCCTCTTCTATGGATGTGGCGACCAAGTAAAACCCAAGTCTTATACCTCAATGAAAAACGCCTTCCCTGAGTTTACAGAGAAGGCGTTTTTTTTAAGCAATATGTTAATTAGAAAGTTGGCACGATAAAAATTAGCGCTATTCAGGAAGAGTTGAGCTTCCCTCATTCAAAGCGCGCTGCATGATCACGCTATCCATCCAGCGCCCAAACTTGAAGCCGATAGATTTGATGACACCAGCCTGAGTAAAACCCATGCGTTTGTGAAAATCGATGGACGATCTGTTTTCTGAATCCCCGATCACCGCAATCATTTGTCGATAGCCTCGGCTTTCACATTCAGTGATCAGGTCTTCCAATAACAATCGCCCAATACCCAATCCCCGCGCATCCTTGTGCATATAGATCGAATTTTCCACTGTGTAGCGATAGCCAGGACGTGGGCGATAGGACGAAGCATAGGAATAACCCAAAACTTCGTCATTTTTCAAAGCTACACGATAAGGAAAACCACCATCAAGGACAGCATCACGTCTACGGATCAGTTCTTCTGCGTTAGGGGGAACTTCCTCCCAACTGGAAACTCCATGCAAGACTTCATCCGCATAAATTTCCTGAATTCGGACCATATCCTTATCGGTCACATCACGAATAAGGATATCTTCTCTACTTCTGGTCATAGCCGTGGGTTTCTCGTTAATTTCAGTCATATCTCGTACTAAATCCTGAACGTTTGTCATCTCACACGCCCAAGGCAGTGAGGGCAAGTAGAATTACTAAACCAACCAATGCCTGTAGGGTTGCCCCGCCAGCGAGTATAAAAGTAGCCCGTCCTTCACTCTCCAAGCCAAGACCATCGCGTCGCACAAGCCAGTAGAAACTGTCATTTGGTAAGATAGCTACAAAAGAACCAAGACAGATAGCAAACACAGCCGCAGAAGGCGGTAGGTTTGACGCCGCAACAATCGGAGCAGCAACCGGGGCCACTGCAGCAAAAGTTGCCATGCTAGATCCTTGAGCCAGCTTAAAGAAAACAGTAAGAACAAAGAGACTGATAATTCCAAGCAACCCAACCTGTGCAGGTACCAGATCCCCAACAGGTATCACAGTTGTCAGTACCGCGCCAAAAGCACTCGCAGCACCGATCACCAGAAGAAGAGATCCCGTACGCCGTACAGCGCTATCGATACACTCTCGGCGTTGGCCTCGACGAATAGACAGAAGTGACCAGACGGCAGCAAAAATCAGTGCCCCTTTGGGCTGGGTTAAAAAATCTAATATCGGGGCGTGCAAAAAGTCCACGAAGCCGCCGATCACCAAAAGCCCTGCCAATACAACAAAAGGCGCAAAGGCTATAAACAGGTTGGTTGTTTTCACTGAACCGGGAGAAGCATTTCCTTCCGTCTTAGCGGCCTCTTTCTCGGGTATTGACCAAAACTTTACCCATCCCACAGCAACCGCCCAAACTGGGATCAATAGTGCCATCCCATAAAGCATCAATGACCCACTCTCGACCCCAAGCCCCGTAGCAACGATCAGTGGGCCAGCGGGAAATAACAGTTTAAATCCGGCATAGGACCCAAAAGCCAACGTGGTTTTACGTGCACCTGCCAAAGGAGAAAGCGCGGCATAGGCTGTATCCGGGCATACCATAGAAGCCGCAGCAAAAGGAGAAGCAACTGTCGCCAGACCAGAGGCAGCACCACCCGTTTTTCCGGTTGCCGTGTGTCTCGCTAAAGCTGCAGCAAGGGTAAAGGAGGGCAACAGGATCAAAGCAAATTCCCCTAGGGCCCTCCCCCAACCCACATTAAAAATGTGGATCAACTGGTCTGCTTTCATGCCGTAGCTGAGACCTAAGACCAAGGTTACTGCAATCATCCAGATCACCAACGGCCAGTCGGGTAGAGCTGCAACTATCATTGTTCCCCAGCCTCGTCCCTGGCTTTTATCCTGATCTTTGCCCTGATCTTGTTGTGCGTTTATTACTCGCGACACATGCGCCTCCTTTATCAATAATTAAACTCATGATAAAGTTGCGCATACTTTTAGAAAAACGAGTTTTATGATACAATCATTATGACTTTTTCTCATTATAGAAAACACCTGCCTTCCCTTAGAGCGATATCAGCGCTTGAAGCTTCCGCACGTCTGGGGAGTTTCACGGCCGCAGCTCAAGAGCTCAATGTCACCCAGGGAGCCGTCAGCCGACAGATACAAGAACTCGAGCGTTTACTCGGAACTGATCTCTTTATCCGCTCCGGCCCTAACCTAACTCTCACTGAAGTAGGTGCAGAGTTTTCACAAAATTCGGCACGAGCGTTGGATATTTTACGAGAGGCTGTTTTCGAAACACAAAAAAAACGAACCGAAACTCACGTCACTCTTTCCATGCTGCCATCAGTTGCCGCTAAATGGTTGGCGCCGCGTCTAGGTCTCTTCATAAATCAGTATCCAGATATTGACTTACGGATCTCCGCAACGCGCAATCTGGTGAATTTTGAAGTCGAGAGTATCAATGCAGGTATTCGGTACGGCCGTGGAAAATGGCCTGGATTGGATGCGACTTTGCTTGCCCGTGAAACCATTTCTCCAGTTTGCACCCCTGCTTATGCAGAAAAGATCAAGCTGGTTTCTCCACCTGATCTCACCCGTGCGACATTGTTTCATACCGATATCGAAGAAAATTGGACTACTTGGTTCCAAGCCGCAGATTATCCACAGGTTCAAATCCCACGCGGGCTTCAGTTGGGAGATGATGCCGCCACACTACAAGCCACCATAGACGGTCAAGGGATTGCCCTCGGCCGCTCAGTCCTGGTCGCTGATGACATTGCCATGGGGCGGTTGATCTGCCCTTTTGAGACGACCCTCAAAGCATCTTTCAGCTATTGGTTTGTCACCCCCACAGGGGCAGAATTCTCCCCGGACCTTTTAGACGTCAAAGCCTGGATACAGTCGGAATTTGAAAAGTCTGATAAGTCAGGGGCCTGACTATTAAAATCATATACGTTTGTGTTGTTCTTCGATAATACGTTTATTGAGAATACGCACATCGCCAACCATCAAAAGGCGCATGTCCTCAACGATGTAATCTGCCAAGGTCTTATCAGCGATATCCTCACCATCGATATCAAGGCGAAATTCTTGTCCTTGAATACCGCCACCATTTGAAAAATCGACCTCAAAATCAAAGACGACCCGCTTATCCATCTTCATCACCCCTTCAGTTTAAAAATTTGAAATTCGAGAAATTTTAGCCCGCTGCCTTCGCGCCGCCATCTTGGCTTTATTGCCGCAACCGAATGCCGAGGAACACCAGCGCCGCTTGCCTGGACGGGACTTATCGACAAAGACCATTTGGCACCCTGAGCATATCCGAATACGTGCACGAAATTCACCGCTTAGAAGATTGATGGCATCTTCAGCAATCGTTGAAAGAGCAGCAGAAAAAGGATCTTCAGCGGTATATTCTGTTCGCCCATTATTTGTTACTTGCGGTCGCAACGGCGGAACTACTGCAAAACGATTAAGAGTTTCGAGATCGAAGGCATTGATTTCTGCGCCCGACACAACTGCACGGCAAACCTCGTAAATTGCCGTGCGCAAAAGCTTCGCCTGATCCAAATCCCCGTGATCAAGCGCTATTGTTAATCCCGCCGCCTGAAGCCAATTCGCGAAGTCCCGGTCACAGGACAGGCGTTCGTTAAGTTCACCACCGCGCCCCCCGAGCGTATCAACAAAGCACAGGGACAGGCTCCCGGCGATAAACTCAAAAGGACTAGCGGTTATTTTTTTATCATCAACATTCATGGACACCTCTTTAATTGGTGTCTTTGTGAGTGTCAATAAAATCTAAGATATTTTCTCGAGATCACTCACAGTAAAGCCGTTCTCGACATTGCCGGTATTGAGCGTTGTTGCAGGCTCCAACAAGACGACTTCACACTCATCTGATAGGGCAACGGGACAATGTTCCACTCCCCGGGGAACGATAATGAACTCTCCCTTTTCAATGACCTCTTCACGATCACGGAACTTCATAAGCAACTGCCCTTTGTTGACCAAAAATAGCTCATCTTCATCATCGTGGTGATGCCATGTAAAAGAACCCGCGAGCTTCACCAGCTTAATTTGCATATCATTGATACGCCCTGCGACCTTGGGACTCCAAGGGTCTGAGAACTTGGCAAACCCTTGTTCCAGATTAACTTTTCCTTGGGGAGATATCCGGCTCTCAATTCTAGCCAGAGCTTCTTGAATGGCTGAAAGCTGGCTTTCCAAATCAGTATCTTTGGCAGGAAAGACCCCATCTAAAGCGGCGGTTCCGATGGTAAAGCCTGCTGCGCCAGAGTTCTCTACACTTTGAATTCTCTTCGGAGTATCAATCGAGCCTGCAACAACAACCGGCTTATCAACCGCAGAACAAACCGCTGTCATCAATGCATCGATATCGCCCTTCGCCCTATAAGCTAGAAGATCAAGACCGTGTACGCCGTCATAAAGCGAGAGAGCTTTAGCAGAAGCAACGATTTGTTCTTGGGTCCCTTCCAGAACAGAAGGATGACCTGTAATCCGCCCTGGGAAGGGATAGTATTGAATGTCTGATCCCGCGAGGATGGGTAATACGGCCTCGACATGCGTTCCGCCGAGGAGGAAATCAACCCCGATCTCCAAGGCAGATTTGGCCGAGGCAATTTCGCTTTCAATATCAAGGGAGACCACTTCCAAATAGGATACCGCCCCAGCGAATTGAATTGTTTGGTTGAGTTCTTTTAAGTCCTCCACAGGGAGGCCGATATCCTTAAACCCGACATGATGTACACCTGTGGCCAATACCGTTTGCAAATGCTCCATGGCATCTTTGACGGTCCGGTCATTTCTGGTGAGCATAAAAATAAAATCGAGCGCCATCAGGCTTTCTCCTCTTTTTGAACAGCCACTAATTTAGCAGCGTATTTTAAAGCGTTCTTTAAACTAGATGGATCTGCGATCCCCTGCCCCGCGATATCAAAGGCTGTACCATGATCAGGACTGGTGCGAATAAAGGGTAACCCAAGGGTGATATTTACGCCCTGCTCTAGCCCCATGTATTTGATCGGAATAAGCCCTTGGTCATGATATTGCGCCACCACGACGTCGAAGCGACCTTCGCGCGCCTGCATAAACACCGTATCTCCCGGCCAGGGACCAGAGGCGTCAATACCTTCAACTCTGGCAGCTTTAATCGCTGGAGAAATGATATTGATTTCTTCGTCACCAAAGAGCCCGCCTTCTCCTGCATGAGGGTTAAGGCCTGCGACAGCAACGCGAGGATTTTCTATCCCTAAGGTCAGGACAGCTTCGTGTGCTAACCTGATCGCAGACATTTGTGCTTCAAAGTCAGCGCGTTCTATCGCCTCTCGTAACGAGCAATGAACGGTTACGAGAACAGTGCGTAAAACATCATTGGCAAGCATCATGGCAACACGATCTGCTCCGCCATAATCAGCCAGTATTTCTGTATGACCGGGATATCGCAATTTTGCCGCCGCCAAGGCTTCCTTATGAATCGGGGCCGTTACAATACCTGATGCACGTCCTTGTTTTGCGAGTTTAATCGCCATAACAATAGCATCAAAAGCTGCCTGCCCGCTTATAGAAGACACTTGGCCAATTTCTGGATATTCACAAAGAGAAGATGATCTTAACACACGAATACTTTTTGCATTAAATTCGCTGTCACAAGATACATCATCAAGGCAAGACAGCTCATGGATTGCCCAGTCAGTTTGATATTGCTTGAGAGATTGCTCCATAACCAACGGATCGCCAACGACAACCGCAGGGATAGCTCCCTTATCCTCAACCAAGGACTTGATAACAATCTCAGGCCCAATCCCAGAAGGGTCGCCCATTGTCAAAAGCAAGGGCTTGGCCTTTGATTTTCTTTCTATCTTATGTATTGATTTAGTTTGCATTTGTTATCTCAATGGAAGTGGATAAGAGATTTCTGGCGACATCTAAAAGTATCGTTGGTGAGCCAAATCCACCTGCTTTCATCGCGAGCATCAAGGCAGGCGCCCCCTTATCAAGCCCATCTGTTTTTGGCAGGGATATCCCGTAAGGAAAGCCCGGCTCCAACTCTCCCTCAAGTGACATCCTATCAATGCCATAGGCATCCATAAAAGCGACCATCGTTTCGCCACCCGTGGCTATCACGGTGTCAAATCCGCCTGAGTGCATCACTATCTTGGCTTCATTTATGAGATCTACTTTCACTTTTTCCGGGGATGCACTTCTCTTCGTTGGGACAGTTAAACAGACAATTGGAGATTTGCTAAATTTCGGATCTAAGATCTCTAGCGCCCGTTCAAAGACAGGAACGTCAGAGTTCAAAAGGTATGCACATTGATCGCGACTAACTCTATTGGCACTTCCAATGAGGACAAGAACACGCTTGCAGTTAAGTGTCTGGGTTATATTTTTGGTTTTAGACCCGGCGTTAGGTTGGGCTTTTATTGGAAGCAGATCAGATAGGGCCATCGCGAGCCCTGGAGAACCTATCCATAAAACGCTCTCTGGATTGGTAATGTTCGCCACTTGTCTTGAAAGGTCTTTTTGGTTATCTGCGTCTAGAATTAATATCTTCGCGTTGTTTTGATCACAGTTTACGCCCGAAATATCGGCGTTATGTGGAATTACTACCGGCTTACCAAAGCAAGGATCAATCAAATCAAGTATAGATGAAGTTGTTGCTGGGTGGACCGGGTCTCGCCCGTATGATGATTTTGAAACTGGCACACCATCGACGAATTGAACTCCGCCTTTGGTAATACGCCCAGCACTTGGAAAGGCAGGGGCGATAACGACTTTATCGCAACGCCCTGAAGAGAGTGCAATTTTAATGGCTGTCTTCACCTCGCCCTTTATATTGCCCCGCAGTGTTGAATCAATCGTTTTTAAAAGCAATTTGCACGGAAGCAGTTTCGCAATAGCTTGTTCCATAACACGAGACGCGTCCTCTACTGAGAGCAACCTACTGCCAACATCCCAAGAGAAGACGTCATACCCTGATGAGCTTTTTATAGGGTCATCTGCATCGACAGTATCGCCCAAAACGTCTCTCCGGTTTACCAGAGAATTATATCCCCGTCCAACAAAGGGGCCAGCGCCATCTGCGGCACTGGTAAAATCATCTGCAAGAATACCAACAAGCGGGACATGTGAATTTAGGTTGAGTTCATTATTTTTCATATCGTGATAATAACAAAACAATTATTATTGAATATCCATATGATCTAACAATCATTCGTGATATATAGTCACCAATGAAAAGATCCACCATTCCCTCACTTGATGATCTAAGGGCTTTTGAAGCCGTCGCACGACTTGGCTCTGTCAGGGCGGCGGCGGAAGAACTAGCCCTCACTCATGGGGCCGTAAGCCGTCGCATTTCCAAACTCGCCGTGGATATAAACGTCCAACTTTTTGAACCCAGTGGCCGTGGTATCCGTCTGACGCGTGATGGTGAAATTCTGAGCAAAGCAACACTTGGCGCGTTTGAACAACTGACGGATGCCCTTGGTGAAATCAGATCATCGCCCGCTAACCAGCCAATCGTTTTATCTTGCGAACGATCGGTCGCCATGCGGTGGCTGATCCCCCGGCTCAGTAAATTTCAAGATACCCATCCCGAGGTTGATTTACATCTTTCTGTTGGCGGTGGAACACTTGATTTTCAACGGGACCGAATTACGCTTGCGATCCGTCGACTGGATTTTCCAGTTGACCCAAATTGGATCATAGAGCCCATGATGAAAGAGACCATTGGCCCTGTAATGCAGCCTGGCATGAAGGTCCATTTTGTTAATCATAATTACATCGCCCTTGGCTCAAAGACCCGCCCCAACGCATGGGATGACTGGCTAAAAGAGCACCCCAATACACCGCGCCCGAGGGAAAACCGTTTTCAAGATCACCATTTTTTAATGATTGAAGGTGCCTTAAATGGATTGGGAGTAGCGCTCTGTCCTTATGTACTGGCCATGGATGATATAAAACGAGGACGCCTCATCGCACCCTTGGGATTTTGCGAAGATGGCAGTGAATATGGCCTGATACACCCAAAAGAGCTTCCGATGACAAACCATATTAAATTGGTAAAACACTGGCTATCAGAAGCCGCCCACCAATAAGACAAAAACGTAGTGGCTAAGGGTGTTCAGCAAGAATGCGCGATAGTCACATCGATTACCCAGCATCCATCAGAGACAATCAAACCTGTACCTAAACAACCACTTGTGCTTGGCCTGCAGCTTTAATAGCAGCAACCTTAATGGCCTCAGAAATATTTTCGGCGGTATCAAGATTATCCATTGCCCGTGTTATGTTCAGACCACCGATAAGCACAGCCAGCATAGCCCAGGCCCGCGCAATACGATTTTCCTCAGACACTCCAGCAAGTCCTTCAGCAATTAACCCTGCTATTTTAGACATTTTTTTCTCGTAAATACTTCGCAAAGCCTCACTGGAACGCACGACCTCAGGGGTCAAGCTCGTCATAGCGCAGCCACAGGCTTGATCGTCACGATGAGGCTTTCCCAGATAATAATCGGCAAAGGCCTGCACCCAGTCTTCACCGTGTTTGGATTGAAAAAGAGGAACGCCTGCGATCACTTCGTCCAGACCATCAATAACTGCCGATGAAAAAGCGCCATCTTTTGATCCAAAATGAGCGTAAAAAGCTCCGGATGTTACGCCAGCTTCTTTAGCAATACCATCAACCCCAATTCCAGCGTAGCCATGAGCACGAAAGCTTCGGCCAGCAGCAGCAAGCATACGCTTGTGGGTTTCTTCTCTTTTGCTCAACTTCTGTTGCATCTACACAAATCCTACTTGATCACAGCTTTTATATCGATCGTTACATACACTACATAACATTGCGTTCGTTATATTTCAACGTGATTATATTCAAGGAGATTAATCATACCACTCGTTCCTCTCACACCCCCACCTGAAGGGTGTCCTCGTTTATGGGCGAGGTACTGGAGAGTGCCCAAGTACCTGTAGATAGCGATCATATATTTCTTCATACTCACCGCTATCTTTAACTTGCTGTAATGCAGAATTAAACTCATGGCAAAGTTCATAATCCCAAAAGCCCATTCGGCTAAACACCACTGGCAAAATATCGTGAATTTTGAAATCCTTTGCCTCAGCTCGACTTCCAGGATTGTTTTTTATACTGTGCAAAAAAATAAACAGATCGCCAATACTAACATCTACTCGGTTATCCACCAGAGCTTGTGCTTGCAAGCGAGGCTCCGATGCTTCTGAATAGTTACCGCCCCCCACAACTTTTGAAAACTCAGGTCCAAAAAATTCCTTAGCCCCCTGAAAGGCAATAATTTTTTTCTTCCCAAGATCCTGTACACTTTCGATGGTAAAGCCCGAAGATTTCCTCGTCACTGCGACATCCCGAAACCTGAAAATCGGATCAGAGCGGCAGCCTTCAATTTCAACTGTATCGAAGAGATTTGAAACCGCATCGACTTTTTGTTTTTTAAAATCCTGCCACAATCGGTTATTTGGTCGTCCAAATAGAAATATCGGTTCGTGATCCGGTAACCGCTTGAATACAGCAACAATAAGGTCTGTGAAAATACCGGTATTATCTTCCGCAATGTAATAGGGTTCAAAATTACCCATACCTATGGTGACATCGTGCGCTTTAACCCCAGAAAAGGAGAACACAAAACAAGTAACAACCAATACAAAAAATTTTAAACACACGGACAAAATTCGCATAAGTCCCCTTACCCCAGGGCTCGTCAAAAATCTAATATCATTAACCTTACAGTATTTTTTAAATTGGCGATAATTATATCCCCATGCCTTAAACTATGAAATTTCAATAACGTTATTCATCTAGGGTCGTCGTTTTTTCTCACAAGCTTCCAGGTACTCTATACATCGATAAGTCAGACTTTCACGCGGGGCGTTCGGTGGCCAAATTGCATAAACAGGCAGGCTTTCGACTTTCCAATCCGGTAAAAGCTCAACCATCTGACCATTTTCGATTTCCTTTGTGACCAAAAAACGTGGTGGCGTAACAACCCCAAGCCCTGCTTTGGCCATCTGAACAACGGCGTGGATGTTATCCAACACAACCTGAGGCTCATAATGAATCCTTACGGATTTGCCAGCCTTATTGGTCAAAAATTTATCGTTCGGCCGCATCCTTAGACCGATAAAATCCCAACTTTTCAAATCCGTTGGTTTTTTAGGTGCTGGATGTTTGGCACAGTACTCAGGAGAAGCAACCATCATTCTTTCGAGGTCCGTCAACTTTTTTGACTTCAAAGTACTATCTTGTACCGTGCCGACACGAATTGCGAGGTCGATCCCTTCACGTATAACGTCCAATTGATGGTCACTAAAATTAATGGTGAGGGCAACCTTTGGATGAGCTTGAGCAAAAGCGGCGAGATCATCAACCATCGGCCCCTGAATAAAGCCCGCAGGAAAGGTAATAGTCAATTTTCCCGTGGGTTGGTTTGCGCGTTTAGCAATAGCATCAAAGCCGCTTTCAGCAGAGGCCAGCATTTCCTTGGCATAGTGAAATAGTTTTTCGCCGTCATGGGTCAATGACAACCGCCGCGTAGAGCGATAGAGCAGCGCAACACCAAGTTTTTCCTCCAATTGGGATACATGATGACTGACCACGGATGGGGAGAGGGAAAGCTCCCTTGAGGCAGCTCTAAAAGAGCCCGTTTCCACGATTTTTGCAAAAACCGCCATGGCGCGAAGCTCATCTATCATTAGGTAACATTTCCAAACAGTAAGTTTTAATTACATCAGATTATCACAGTTTAATTCGAAGGCTATAGTTCTTTACCCGGAATATAGGCACCCGGAAATTTAAAACCCGAGAACATAACCCCGGGACATATCCCCGGGGAAAATATCCAGTAGCGAAGAACCCTGCGCGTTTACTTGTGAGCTTTTTTAAGGATTAAGGTTGTGGATGGATTTACAGATACGTTGGATAAAGCAAAAAACACAGGCGATCTGAACCGTGAACCTGAAATCACCTCAACAGATAAATGCGTTATTGTCATTGATCAGGAATTACCGCTTGGCTTCATCGCGAACACGGCGGCGGTACTTTCTCTTTCAATTGGGAAACGCCACCCAGAAATGATCGGAAATGATATCCCTGATCATGCAGGGGATTTACACCAAGGCATTACAGTTCTTCCCGTCCCCATTCTCAAGGGCACAGCAGCATCGCTTCAGACTTTGCGCGAAGCCTTAAAACCTCATGAGCCCGAATTAACAGTAATTGATCTCATCTCCGCCACACGCACCACACAAAATTACACCGAATATTCATATGAAATGAAGTCTACATCCCTGGACAAGCTGGTTTACGTCGGGATTGCGCTTTATGGCAGCAAAAAACTGGTCAACAAATTCACGGGTAATCTCGGCTTATTACGATAGAAAAGATCCTGTCCCTACGCGGATAACGCCATGCGATCCTCGCGTGGTGTTGATCCGTAACAGCCCCTGTATACCCGAGAAAAATGCGAGAAGGAGGAAAATCCACAGGCGACGGCTACTTCACTCACCGGGAGTGCTGTCTGACGCAAAAGAGACCGCGCTCTTTTGAGCCTTAGACGCTTGTAGTAACGTTTGGGGCTACAGCTGAGGTGATAGGAAAATAATCTCTCGATTTGGCGTTTGGAGCTACCACTCTCAACCGCTATCTCTTCTGCCGAAAGAGGAATTTCTAAATTTTCTTCCATAATCCGAACGGCTTCAGCCAACTTACCCGACATCTTTTGTAAGGTAAGATTACGCTGGCGGAGAGGAATGGATGCCCCACTCCGTACGTCATGGTTAAATTCTTCAGCAACCTGTCTCGCAACTTCAGTTCCGCACTGATGTTCAATTACATTGATTATCATATCGAGACAAGCAGCCCTCCCCGTACAGGTAATACGTTTACGATCCCACGAGAACAGCGCATCGCGAATTTCCACAGTTGGGAACAGCTCCTGAAAGCTATCACGATAAGCTTGGGAAACAGTGCATTGGTAACCATCCAGAAGATTGGCATTGGCCAGTTCATAACAGGCACCACCTATGGCCCCGAGATAAACACCATGCCGATCAAGACGTTTGAGCCAGTTCGAAAAGTTGGGTAAATTACCCGTATCAACACCCCACTCACCAAAAACTAGTGCCAAGTCGATAGCTTCATCATCCCCGGCCTTCATTTTCGGCTGCAAGACAAATCCGTCTTCTAGATCGATAGGCTCCCCAGAAAGGGTCGCAATACGCCAATGAAAGGCGGCATAACCGGAAACAGCATTTGCGGCCTTTAAAGCCTGTATTGTTAAACTAATCTCAAGAGAACTTGTCCCAGGCAAAACAACCAGAACAACACGGCGCAATTCGCGCTGAAGCGATACCCCTTTGGCCTCAAGCTCTGAACTATACACCTTTAACTGCATACTCTCTCTCCTGACTTTAGATAACCAGCCACGCATAGAAATGGGGCTATTTTCATCTCTTAAAAGTCGACTTCAAAGCTAAATGATCACCTGGGGAGTAGTGCTCTCTGTCACTTTTTGATTTTCCCAAAGCTATTATTGAGTTTGAAGAACAGATGGGCGTCGGGCAATTGACTCTTTTTCACCTGTTGATCAATTTTTTTCACCATTTACCCCCAAATTTAACATCTACATTTAACATCGAATTTTTTCTCCTTTGGGATCGTAAGCCGACGATTTGATAAGCTTCGCGCGACTACGTTGACCGAAGGCCTGAACCTCAAAGACCTCTTTTTCAAGAAGCTCTAGAGGCAGATAAGCCAAGACCAGAGATTTACCGACCGAATAAGCAAAGTTGCCACTGGTGGTTTGTGCGATGACCTGACCATCACAAAAAACCGCCTCGCCGCCATAAACCGTAAGCGGATCATCCAAAAGTAAGGTCACCATGCGCTGAGACACGCCCTCTTCCTTGATTTTCAATAAGGCTTCACGTCCGAGAAAATTGCCCTTTTTCCAATCGATAAGAAAGTTCAACCCAGCTTCAAAGGGGTTATAGTCCGAGTTAATATCCGCGCCCCATGCCAGATAGCGCTTTTCCAACCGCAAGCTATCAATAGCGCGATAGCCCATATTGATCAGACCTTGGTCCTGGCCAGCTTGCATTATCGTTTCGTAGGCATATTCAAGATATTCCGTTGGGATATATAGTTCCCACCCCAACTCCCCCACATAGGTTACGCGGTATGCCAGTGCCGGAGCGTAGCCAATGCGGATGTCTTTGGTGCTCATAAAGGGAAACCCCGAATGTGAAATATCCTCATCGCACACTTTTTCCAGGATCTTGCGCGCGTTTGGTCCCTGCAGATTAAGAACACCGAAGGAGGATGTTATATCGCGCAGCACAACATCCTGCGTCCCAATACTTCCCTGATGATGTTCGGAAAAAAGTAATAATCCGGCTTCAAGCCAAGCTCTATCCCGCACACCCAAAGCAGATCCCGTGATCAACCAGAAGCAATCTTCAGCACGGCGAATGAGGGTGACATCCGCTTCTATGCCGCCATTCGCGTTGCAAAGTTGGCTATAGACAGCGCCACCAACAGGTTTGTCCACATTTGCCACGGCCATATATTGTAAAAATGCACAAGCTTTCGGGCCCGATATTTCAAACTTAGTGAAAGAAGTCTGATCAACCAGCACTGCTTGTTCTCGCGCAGCCTTGTGTTCGCGACCAATCGTTTCAGCCTGCCCCGGTCTATCAAAGCCAAATTTATCTTCCTGGAGGATATCTCCGTGCGCAAACCAATTGGCACGTTCCCAACCAAACTTAGAGCCGAAAACCGCCCCCTCCTGTTTGAGCCTGCTGTACAGTGGCGATCGGCGGGCGCCGCGGGCGGTTTCCAATTCCTCTCCCGGCCAATGGATGTCGTAATACTTGCTATAGCTTTCCACCGCACGGTCATGCAGGAATTTGTGACCGGACTGCAACGGACCAAAACGCCTGATATCAAAAGCCCAAAGATCGAGACCAGGATCACCGTTCAGTATCCAATTGGCCACGGCCTTACCAACACCACCTGACGCTGCAATACCTGAGGTAAAGGAACAGGCGGCAAAGAAATTGTCCAACCCTGGAACCGGGCCGATAACGGGTTCACCATCAGGAGATATGGGGATCGGCCCATTGATGATGGTACGCACACCCAATTCATTGAGAATAGGAAAACGGTGCAAAGCTGGTCCAAATATTTCTTCCAGACGATCCATGTTTGGATCAAAAAGATGGCGTTCACAATGCCAGGGGAAGCCTTCTTTTGGATTGACCTTATCAGTGCTCTGTTCCCAGCCGCCAATAGCTAGAGCCCCCGGCTCAGGCTTGGCGTAAAATCCGCCATCTGGATCGCGAAAACAGGGGATGCCGTCAGGGATATCGGGTGTTTTTTCAGTCACAAAATATTGGTGCTGCACAACACCTGCAGGCAATTCTACACCCGCCATTTGGCCAACTTGCCTTGCCCAGAGCCCCGCTGCATTAACCACCGTATCGACCTCTATCGTTCCGTGATCCGTTACGACATGAGTGATGCTTTCCTTGTTACCAACCGTTTTTCGGACCAGCTCTTTGACCATTACACCTTCGATCACCCGCCCCCCATTTTGACGGATACCTTTGGCATAGGCCTGGGTGAGGCTATAGGGATCAACATGACCATCTTCCGGGATGAAAGCTGCGCCAACGAGATCATTACTCTCCATCAAAGGATAAAGATTTTTGGCTTCACTGGGCGAGATGATCTCCATCTCAAACCCAACAGCCTGGGCAGCAGAATGCGACTTGAGGAGCTCTTGCCAACGATCCTGGGTTGAGGCGACACGTATGGAACCCACTTTACGCCACCCCGTTTCTTGCCCCGTTTCCTCAGCCAAGGTATCAAAGAGCGAAACGGAATCCTTCATTAGGCTCATCAGGTTCTGCTGCGAACGAAACTGCCCGACCAAACCAGCCGCATGCCATGTTGCGCCTTCGGTTAGCTTGGATTTTTCGAGCAAAACCACATCAGTTTGCCCCGCCTTAGCGAGGTGATAGGCGATAGAGGTCCCGATGGCACCACCACCAATGACCACAATTTTTGCAGAGGTTGGAAAAGCCTTACGCATCGAATATTCCTATAGATTCCTGATAAAATCAGATTTTATTCATTGTTTAATCGGGTGAGGTAGAGCAGCATTTATGTCTTACGCCGCAGTACTCTTTGCGCGACGATTGACGCGGCGTCCCCGGCTGACTTTATCACCACCAATGTCAAGTTCCTTCCACCCCTCCGGCAAAGTAGAATCCCCAGCGACCATCCCCGCGAACTCAGCTCGAATACGTGCATCGGTCTCGGCATCAAAGGCAGCAGCGTTCGGCTGGGAAAGTATTTCTCTGGCCTTGTTCATGGCACGCTGGTGTATCGTGGACGAGCCTTCGGTTTCCCATGTTTCACGCAGTTTACGGTCAGCCAGTTCCGGCATAAAGGTGGTGGTGGTCATATTATCCAGGGTCATGGGAAGACCTGCAAACAAAGCACCTGGTCCGACCTGCTTGACATCCTCAAGTGCAATTTCTTCATCGGAAAAGGCAAACCCAGTGCGTACGCGCTTGACCATGCCGGCGATTTCGTTGTCGATGAGTAGTTGTCCAAAATCAAAGGTCATCAAAGCATCTTGCAAGCCGCCCATAACGATAAAATTCACGCCTGAAACAGCCCCTAGCAAAGGAGACATTCCCTTTTCAAAGCCAGCCTGAGCATCGGCCGTCTTAGAATTTGTGAGCCCGAGATATCCGCCTGCTGGTACATCATAAAAACGAGCCATCTGACACACCAGAGAGTTCATCATGCCCACTTCTATAGCACCGGGCGCATAGGCTCCATCGCGCAAATCAGCAAAAACCGGAAGGAAGTTATAGATCTGTTCGGTCCCGGCCTTGGACATCTGGGCCAGACAAGCCGTCGCCAGCCATTCAGCATTGATCAGGGTTAACATACCCGGTAACGACTGGGGTGTATTGATCCCGCCCATAGGTGCAATTGTGCCGTAAGCCGTGACCCCGTTTTCAGCAAAAAACATAAGATTTTCAGTACTGTCATAATCCATGGTGAGCGGGGTTACGATCGAACAATACCCAAAATTAATAAAGGGTCGCTCCCAAAAAGCTTCGGGAGAGCCCGCAATCAATTCACCCAACTTCAGGATCTGTTTGGCCTCTTCCACAGTCCAAACTGAAGTACGGATTGGTTTCAGGCAATTTTTCAGCGCTGGATAAAATCGTGACAGGCTGATTTGATCGCTTGGTGCGTCATCCGCCAGGGTAGAGATAGAAAATACATCAATGTTATCAGCTTCATTTACCACATGAGCAATTCGGGCAATATCGTCCGAGGTTGCCCGACGGGTTATACCTGTTACAGGATCGACAATATCCGGAGCAGAGCTCGCTGTGGCAACAACGGGTAACTTTCGCGGGAATGTCACATCATTTTTTGGATCTCGCCCGCGCAATGTAATCGTTGCGGGGACCATCGCACGGTATTTTTCGACCACGTTCCGAGGAAGGCGCACCATCTCGGTTTCATGATCGACAATCGCGCCATGTTCGGCAAAGCGGTAGCGCGCCTTTTCATTACGCACCAACAAACCGACTTCTTCTAGGATCTCCAGCGATGATTCGTGGACACGACGAACCTCACTATCATCAAGAAAGGAAAAATACTGCACTAAGGCCTCCAGAAAGGTGTTTTATTTCCCTGAATGGTAAGCCGTAGTTTCGCTTGCAAACAAACGAGATTTAATGCAGCTTTGCATAATTAAACCTTATGCGAATAGATCCATGCCTAAACGCCCTCGCCTCAATCAGCTGCGTACTTTCGAAGCCGCAGCGCGTCACCTCAGCTTTTCTCTCGCTGCAGAAGAGCTCCATGTTTCTCAGGCCGCCGTCAGTCAACAAATTCGGCAACTAGAGGACTATCTTGGCGCGCCTCTTTTTGTGCGTAATAACCGTACTATCTCCTTAAACAGTGGTGGCCAGGCTTATTATCCTGCGGTACAGGAAGCTCTTGATCGGCTCGACACCATTACCGATCAGCTGTTCCCAGAGAAAAGAAAACATCTCATTACAATTCGGTGCACGCCGAGCATTGCGTCCTTGTGGCTGGCGCCGAGATTGCGTCAATTCCACGACATCAAGCCCGACATTGACGTGCACATTCGCACCCTTGATCAATTGCCGGGACAACTGGCGCACCAAGAATGTGATTTGGAAATTTTTGTTGGTTCACAAGAGGCAATTAAAGGAGCCGGGGTTCACAAACTTTGGGATGCAGAAATAATACCGGTCTGTGCACCAGGATATCTCGAGAAAATGACAATTATTAAGAAAGCTGAGGATTTGCTCAACTGTGACTTAATTCATGTCCTCGGCTATGAAAACGATTGGCATCGGTGGTTTCGGACCTATTGCAAAGGCACCTTTGACATTCCACAAGGCTTCTCTGTTGATGGATCTCTCATCGCTCTGGAAGCAGCCTGTCGGGGGGAAGGCGTTATTCTCGGCCGCCGCCCTCTCATCGACGGATATCTGGCATCAACTCAGTTGACAAAAGTATTTGAAGATCCGCTCTCTCTCTTTACCAGCTATTTTATCAGGGAAAATAGAAAATCTGCTAATTGGCGGATAAGCAAGGTCCTCATTGAGTGGCTTCTCCACAACCAAGTCAGTGATCGTAAAAGA
The DNA here is from genome assembly GCA_913060675.1 of uncultured Rhodospirillales bacterium. Lineage (GTDB taxonomy): Bacteria > Pseudomonadota > Alphaproteobacteria > Kiloniellales > Kiloniellaceae > Kiloniella. The sequence continues at coordinate 23,822 of CAJXUS010000012.1, read as the reverse complement.
TCAAATCCAGCGCCGGACTGATCTTTTGTAATTCTCATAATCCTCGCCAAAGACATCAGCCATGACCTTTTCTTCAAAGGCGATATACCAACGATCTGAAACAACGATGAACAAAACAAAAATAAGAAATGGCGAGAGAGACCCCAGATAAAACGCGACACCAAAGCTAGATATGGCAAATCCGACATACATAGGATTTCGACTGTATTTAAAGAGCCCAGATGTCACCATCTGATCCGGCTTGTTAAAGGTCTTGAGATTTGTTTTTACCCGCATGAACTGTGTTCCCGCGACAAGCGTAATTGCAATTCCACCCCCGAGATCTATTAAACCCAGTAAGTTCCATGGATATTCCACGAACCGAATAATCGGTGCAAATTTATTCAACAAAGCCATGGCGATGAGACACAATAAAAAGAAAAACGGGGGTAAGAGACGTTGCATTGAACTTCCTAAATTATTGGATCAAGGCATTACGATCTAGCGGCTTTATCGGGCTTAAAACACGGTTCTAAAGGGTGACCGTTTCGACATTATTTCGGCCATTCTTAGTTTGGATTCTACTGTATTGATAATGAGCCTGTCCACGGCTAATGAAAACGACGATCCCGGAAGCTACCAAGCCAATACCAACGCCCATCAAAAGCTGTAGAGGGAAATAATTTCCTATAAATAGAACGCCCCAGGCATTCGCAATCGCAAGGGAGAATACCCACCCCGTGAAGAAACTTTTCTGGTTCCAGAAAAAACAAGAAAAACTCAGAGTAAAGAGTAAAATTGGATAACTCCCGACCCACTCTCCGTATCCAACACCACGCATCCAATGTTGGCCCACGCCCAAGTCTTCAGGTGTAATCAAAGGGTAAGCCCAACTAAAAATATGGTTTAAACCAATGGCAAATAAAACAGATGTACAAACTTTAACGAACCAGCCAAGACCATATTCATTTTTGCATAAGAGAAGAAAACACAAGGACACAATGGCAAAAATTTGCGGCCACCACGTCAAAAATCGCCCCCAATCCAATAACCAAAGAGCTGTATCTGACGTCGCATTCGCTAAACCAAAAAGATATAAATTTAATTCTTGCATCAACACACCTGCCAAAAACTACAGGCTTGTTTAGAACAGGAAAAGCCGATGCTATCCTTGCCTCAGATCAATCCTGTATAAAGTTCTTAATCTTAAATATAAAAACCTATATCAAGCTAGAGTCGGGACCCTAGAGAGGTATGTTTTATTGGCTTTATCTTACAGTAACCTGACAAGTTCTGATTACGTATCCTGCTTTTAAGAAAAATACTCAAAAAGATAAGCACCCCAAATCAAAACCGCCGCCAGCATCGCAAGCAACACAGCTGCCGATCCACAATCCTTGGCCAAGCCAGAAAGCTCATGATGTTCCACCCCCACGCGGTCGACCACAGCTTCTAACCCGGTGTTAAGAACCTCAACAATCAAAACAAAGATTAATGGCAGAGTAAGCAGCAACCAATCCCAAACCTGAGAGGAGATAAATACTGCAACAAGGCTTAAGGGTAAAAAAAGCAGAAGTTCTTGTTGAAAGGCTCGTTCCTTGCGTAAGCAATGGAATAAACCCACCAAACTCGCGTTAAAAGCACGTTTAATTGCCCCAATATCACTTACAGCCATCTTTCCCCCAATTCCACACCGTTTAGCTCCAGAAACTCCAGAATCCAATACCGAGCATAGTTTAGGATCAGGACTCATTAATTCAACAGCGTTGGCAATTTTGTTACGAGATATCTGAGTTTTGGACACCACTGTCGATATCGGGGATATTGCCAAGGAGGCTGAACCTCTAAGATGAAGTAACAAGATTGTCCCTAGGATTTACTGAATTTACCCCGTGAGCACGTTACAAAGACTTGAAAATGAACCACATTTCCCGCGTTTTTGCGCCTTCTCACAGGAAAAATCTGGCAAACCAGCACAGTCGAATTAATGGGTCCTGATCCTAGGGGAAGGGGTAGGGGATCAACGGATAATTTGTTTACAGGCTCAGGCACTCATTTTAGTTGGTATTGAGAATTTCACGGTTGTACCTACGTTTTGATCTGTGTTGTCGATCCAAATATTGCCCCCATGATATACAACCAATTTTTTAACAATTGCGAGCCCCATACCACTGCCTTCGACTTCATCCCGAGGACGAAGCGTCTGAAACATTTTAAAGACCTTGTCCTGCATTTCATTTGGGATTCCCGGTCCATCATCTGTGATCGCAAATACGTGATTTTGGTCTTCGACGTTATGTTCAATTTTAATCAAACCTTTATCCTGATCATGATGTTTGATCGCATTGCCAATTAGGTTATGAAAGGTTTGATTGAGAACAGTAGAAGGTGCTTTGATGGTTGGGAGGTCATATCGAACCTCAAAGCCATGATCCTGAACCGCTAATAGATCCGTAACATCCCCGATCATCACATTGAGATCGATAGACTTGAGGTCTTCACGGCCTTGCCCGATACGTGAATAGTCGAGAAGACTGGCCAATAAATTTTGCAGCCTGATAATCCGGCCCTTCATTAAGGCCAGATAATTTTCCGTTTCCTCAAATTTTTGATTTTGAATGTTCAGTTCGATCAACTCAGCTAGCTTGTGTATTCCGCTAAGGGGTGCTTTTAAATCATGCGAGGCCACATAAGCAAACTGTTCAAGTTCTGCGTTAGAACGTTTCAATTCCTCCGCATATGCCTGAATAGCGACCTCTGCAGTTTTTTGCCTATGAATATCCTGTATCGATCCAACAAAACGGGTGGGGATCCCATTCTTATCTCTTCCCACGCGCCCACTACCTCGGAACCATTTGTAATTCCCAGATTTGGTTCTCAGTCGATACTCAATATCGAAGTCCCCTTCGGCCTTTAGATGTACATCCATCATTTTATGTGTTCGCTCAATATCCCCGGGATGAAGGATGGCATCGAATTGTTTTGTTGAAGCGCTAATCTCTCCGCTTTCATACCCCAGAAGATTATAAAATTGAGATGACCAAAACTGTGTATCATCATCAATATTAGTCCAATCCCAAATTCCCACACTCGTCCCTGCAGCCGCTAAAGCAAATCGCTGTTCACTCTTTTGCAAGTCCTGGGTTTTTGTTTCAACCGCTTGATAAGATCGCATTAAAAAATAAGTGTAACTTCCAGACAAACAACTAAGGAAAAGAGCTCCCATGAGTAGCAATACTTCTATTATCTGTTGGTCATTGGCATAAGCGCCGGATTTTGGGTAAAGACTAAACAGCCATTTTCTTTGGCCAAACTGCCTCGTTTGATGAAGAGAAAAATCAGCTTCAGCCTTTGCGTCCGCTCGGCTGTCATATAATATTTCAGAACTTTCGATGTCTGTAACCATTATATCGAGATTACCATCAAGGTTTGAGCGAGGCTTCTCGATCAAATCCCCAACTCTCAACACGATTAGGACAAAACCTGTCAATAACTCACGACGTTTCAGTACGGTATCAGGCACATTATTCAGAGCCTCATTTTCGATATATTCTTCTGGATACACTTCTGACTGATACATCGGTAAAAACATAAGAGTGCCTGATTGAGAACCCGTTTCCTGAACAAGAGTAATTCCCTGTGTCATAACAAATTGCCCCGTATCTCTTGCGATTTCCAAAGCTTCCAAACGCTCCGGATTTGACCCCAAATCAAACCCAATTGCAGCTTCGTTTCCTTTTAACGGGTAGGCAAAAAATACGGGATAATATTCAGGGCGGCCAATGACCGGAGCCAAAAGACTTTTACCGTCGTTGACAATTCTCTCCTTTATGAAAAACCCTTCGTAACCTTCAGCCTGAGCCCGAATTTCATAACTATAACGCCTGTTGTTAGTGACCCTTGGGATCCACTCCAGCGCCTGAACTTCTGGGTGCCGCTTTAACAAATTGTTTGCAAAGTTATCGAACTTCCGTCGCTTAAGGTGCTCCGTATTTTCAATAAAGCCCTTAAGAGAACCAAGAATATCTTGAGTTGAGAGCATGCGCTCTTCGACAGCAAAAAAATGGCTGTTTGCTTGCTGTAGAAAAACCTCTTTACGGTCAGACCGGTTAAGTTCGACCATTAAAGAATACATGTTAATGGAAACCACTATGCCAATAACAAACACGAATAACGGAATAAGATATGGGTGACGATGGACTATGGGGAACATTACCGAAGCCCCACATTATGGTTTTTATTTAAGTCATTTTGAACACAGATAGCCTTAGCCATACCGCCTCCTTGTCATGCCAAGCCATTGCTGAGGATTGGCAAGATACTCGTCGTGAGCTTGCTGGATTAAGGAGGCTTCAAAAGTTGAGGAATCAAGAGCTTTGCTATAGAAGAAACCCTGTAACTCATCCTTTGCAAACAGAGAGAGTTGCTCAATTTGTGACTGCTTCTCAATGCCCTTAACGACAAGAGTCAACCCCAGAACATTGGCAAGTAGAGTTATAACATTGCAAATTTTTCTACTCGACGCGGAGGTTTCTATCTGGCGGACAAAAGATCTATCTATTTTGATTTTAGATATCGGCAACTCGCTCAAACGACTGAGCGAAGACTGCCCAACCCCAAAGTCATCAATAACCCAGATACACCCGAGCTTTGTCAAAACCTCAAGCTTTTCGGAGAACTGGGCCAGATTTTCCATAAGTGCTGTTTCTGCAATCTCAAACTCAAACAATCCGGGATCGAGATCATATTTTGCAAGCATTTCCATGACATGTGGAACAAAATCATCTGATTGGATCTGTAGGGGAGAAACATTGATCCCCACGGGGACAACTTTGGTACCCGCATCAATCCAGGCACGTTGCTGACGACAAGCTTCCTCGATGACCCATTGCCCTATTTCGAGTATTTTCATCGATCGTTCAGCTATTGGGATAAATGCATCCGGGCTGATCTGTTCCTCATTTTCTCTGCGCCAACGAAGTAAAGCCTCTGAACCGCAAATTGACTGGCTACCGACATTTATCTTAGGTTGGTAGTGTAATGCAAACTCGTTGTTCTCTATTGCTAAGGCTAACGCATTTTCAATTTTAGCAACCTTCTCAATATGTTCTCCGATACTTGAATCAAAAAATTCACAAGAATTTTTACCGTTTTCTTTAACCTTGTATAGAGCGCCATCTGCGTCCCGAATGAGATCTTTGGCCGAACGGTTATCTTGATTGGGGTGCATCACTGCAATACCAACAGAGCCTTTACATTGGAAAGTTTGGTTATCAAAATATATTGGATTATCAAAAACTTTGAGGATCTTATCCTTGAGCGGAAGCACATCTGCTTCGCTTCGATAACCATTGAGCACCACGCCAAATTCATCTCCCCCTAATCGCGCGACGATATCAGATCTACGTACGATTGCCTTTAAACGGCTGGAAATTTCTTTTAACAGAGCATCTCCTGCGGGGTGTCCATAGGTATCATTGGTCGTTTTGAAATCATCAATATCAATAAGGAATAGGGCGAGATAGGTATTAGCCCGTTCTGTTGTCAGAATTGCCATCTCAAGTGCAGGATCAAATTTTGTCCTATTCGCCAAGCCTGTCAGCCCGTCAGTAAGGGCCGATTTGATTAACTTTCTTTCTTGTTCCTTTTGGGCAATACTAAAGCGAACAGAGCGGTTTAACAGAGCAGGGGTGAGTTCCGTTTTCAGTAAATAATCTGCGGCCCCGTAATAACAGGCCAATTCATCGAGGGCTTGATTATCCTCACCCGTTAACAAGATCATCGGGGTCAGACAACCAGCTTTGGTGAACTTCTGAATAAGATCAACACCTCTTTGAGATCCCATGTATTGATCAATGAGGCAGACATTGTAGTCGTCTATTTCTTCACTAACATCAACTTTGGATGGATCAGATACCCAACTGACAACAACATCCTCTTTGGGAAAGGCACTACTTAACAGGTGTTCTGTATAGAGAAAGTCAACTTTATCATCATCGAGCACCAGTACGCGCATTCGGCAACCCTCCACCCCCCGGTTTTGGACTTAGATATAGACCCCATGCAAGCATAACCACATCTTAACGGGAAAGACTTAACGATGTATAAACTCCAAGGTTGCTTTAAGAAAGATTAACCATCTAAGCTTCTTGTTAGTATGCAGGTTTTTAAAAAATGCCCCTTCTTTATAGAAAAACAAACAGAGGATATCTCAAGGAATAACCTTATGTTTCAATCAACGATCTGCTATATACGTCTGACAGTATAAATGTTTCTTTTGAACCTATCGGTTGAGCTTACCCAGTGAATTCATGACGACACTTTCCCTTTTTAATATTGCGACCATCACACTCACGCTGGCTGCATTTTTTGGCTACCTTAATCATCGTTGGTTACGGATGCCGATATCCATTGGCCTTGTTGTCATTGCCTTAATTGCCTCCATTATGGTCATGCTGGTTGACCTCGCGGTTCCTCAACTCGGAATACAGTCAGCTGTCAGGCTCTCTCTTGCTCAAATTGATTTCCATGAAACCCTGATGAAGGGAATGTTAAGCTTCCTGCTCTTTGCGGGTGCCCTCCATGTAAATATTGAAGATCTTATCCATCGCAAATATGCCATTACACTCATGGCAACGGTAGGTGTTTTGATCTCAACCTTCCTCATTGGCTTTTCAATGTTTTACCTCACAAGCTTCATTGATCTTGAGATACCCTTAATATATTGCCTGATTTTCGGGAGCCTGATTGCCCCCACAGATCCTGTCGCAGTTCTAGGTATCCTTAAGACGGTAAGAGTTCCAAGTTCTCTCAAGGCCAAAATTGCAGGAGAAAGTCTGTTTAATGACGGAGTTGGCGTCGTGGTCTTTACCATTTTAGTTGCCATAGCCACCCAATCACCCACGTCTGGAGAGGAGCAAATGGGGGCCCTTGAAATGGTGCGCTTCTTTTTACTCGAAGCTGGTGGCGGAGCCGCTCTTGGACTGGTCACGGGGTATATTGCCTATCGAGCTTTAAAAAGCATCGATGAATACACCATCGAAGTTCTCATTACTCTAGCTCTGGTCATGGTGAGTTACAGCCTCGCTTATGCCTTGCATTTTTCAGGCCCCATTGCCGTCGTAATAGCTGGCCTTTTGATTGGCAACAGCGGCATGCGTTTTGCCATGAGCGAAAGCACTCGGGACCATGTACAAAAATTCTGGACCCTCCTCGATGAGATCCTCAACGCTTCCCTGTTTTTGATTATCGGATTTGAAATTCTGGCTATATCTGAAACAACAACTAATCTAATCGCAACTCTGATTATGATCCCAGTCGTCTTAGTGGCCCGCTTTATCTCTGTCGGACTGCCGATTAGCCTGCTCAGTCTCAAGCAAAAATACACTCCAGGAGCTATTGTTGTTTTGACCTGGGGCGGACTTCGCGGCGGTATCTCTGTGGCCCTTGTTCTCTCTCTACCGAACGTCCCAGAAAAAGAGAGCCTGCTTGCCATAACCTATGGCATCGTCATCTTTTCGATCATCGTACAAGGGCTAACCGTTAAAAAGGTCGTCGAGCGTTTTGTGAAATAAAGGTTGGGGCTGATCCAGATAACTAAATTAAATGCCTATTAACCCACTATTTAATTTGTCGTAATTGCTCCTGCGGGGCAGGGTTAAACTTGTGATTGAGTGTTGGATCGAATTGGCGTTTTGTATTCTAATTAAAGCCTGGGCATTTAAAGATCTGGATATTTAACCAAAATTGCCTTTAAGCCTTACAAAGACCCTGTAAGGCCCATTTCCCAAAAACCGGCTTCTAGTCTTGTTGCGGTGGCAAAGGTTTCGCAAAGCTGTTTCCAACGCCCCGAAGACCTGTAATCTTCGCCTAGCCGGGACATCGCAACACGTTCCAACTGCCCGTAAGCACCCGCTGCGACTTGCTGATACTCGTTACTTGAATACATATCGATCCAAGGGCGATAAGGATTGTTTTCTAGCGCTGTCGTCTGTTCATCCGCCAGACGAGATCCGATTTCAGCATAGCCCATAACACAAGGAGCCAGTGCAACGAGAAGATCAAGAATATCGCCAGACATTCCCCGTTCCATGACATAACGGGTATAGGCGATATTGGCTGCGGCTTCGGGCTCCGCTTCCAAGACAGATTTCTTAATCCCCCAATCAGCACAATAGCTGATATGCAATTTCACTTCTTCGTTTAACAGTGCGTCCATCGTTGTCGAAGCCTGACGCATGTCGTCCAAATTATCACTTTTAAAAACAGCCAAGGCATAGGCTCTACTGAACTGGACTAAAAAGAGATAATCCTGAATAAGATAATGCTTAAAAGCAGCCTCTGATAAAGATCCATCCCCCATTGACTGAACAAAGGGATGATAAACATACGATGCCCATTCCGTAGGGCATTCTGCTTTGAGATCTTCATAAAAGGACATGTTATTTTTCTTTTTGGAGAACCCGACGGTAAGATTATCGTCAGAAAAAAAGCGGTCCAAAATTAATTAGACCGCTATCTAAAAATTATCAACCGCTCAAAGAGCCTCAGGTAACTGAACCTTCAGGCCATCAAGCTCTTCAGACATAATCAACTGACAGCCCAGACGCGATGTCTCGGTCAGGTTAAAAGCAAGGTCGAGCATATCTTCTTCGTCTTCAGATACTTCTTCCAGCTTGCCATACCAACTCGGGTCAATAACCACATGGCAGGTCGCACAGGCGAGAGATCCTTCGCAAGCACCTTCGATATCGATATCATTACGCTGAGCAATTTCAAGAACTGATAGCCCGAGAGGGGCATCAACTTCTTTTTCGGAACCGTCTGTTTCGACAAAAGTCATTTTTGGCATGCGCCAATTCTCCTAACATAACCGGGGACAAAGCCTGATGACTTTCACATGCCCCTTAACATCGATCCGCTGCCGTACTTATGGTCGGCTATTATTTTACTATTTATTCACAGTGGCTGACTATATACGCCGCTTAAGTCTGACTTGGGAAGTGCTTTTTCATATCATGAGCCGCGCGGAGCTGATCGTAATTTTCCAACCGCCTTAATCAAGAGATCAATGGCCTGATCAACCTCTTCTTCTTTTGTGAAGCGACCGAGGCCAATACGAAGGGATGACAATGCCTGACTTTCGTTTAAACCCAAAGCCTTAAGCACATAAGATGGATCGAGATCAGCCGAGGTACAAGCAGATCCCATCGATAGGGCCAGGCCAGGAATAGACTTCATCAATTCTACACCAGAAACATCTTCGAAAGTTACGTTGAGGTTACCAGGAATCCTCTGCTCGGGATCACCATTAAAGCTCACACCCACCAATCCGGCTTTCAGTCCCTCTTGAAAGCGTCGACTTAAAGACGACAGCCGATCATACTCGCCAAACATTTCTTCGTTGGCGTATTGAGCTGCTGCGCCAAGGCCGACACAAAGAGGCGTTGCCAGTGTACCTGAACGAAGGCCTCGTTCCTGCCCTCCGCCATCGATTAAAGGCTCCAGACGAATACGAGGGCGCCTGCGCACATAAAGAGCACCGATGCCTTTGGGCCCGTATATTTTATGACCCGAGATGCTCATCAGATCGATCTGCATTTTATTCACATCTAGGGGAATTTTGCCAACGGCCTGGGCTGCATCAGTGTGAAACTTGGCACCAGCAGCCTTACAAATTTCTCCAATTCGGCTTAAGTGCTGAATAACGCCGATTTCATTGTTTACAGCCATAATCGATACAAGGACTGTTTCCTCGGTAACGGCTTTTGACAAAGCCTCCATATCGACCAAGCCCATGGCATCAACGGGCAGCCTGATAACGTCGAAGCCTTCACGTTCCAATCGGTTCACAGATTCCAAAACGCATTTGTGTTCAATTGTTGTCGTGATGATCCGATTACGTGGGGAGCCTCTGGGGTTATCGCGCAGGAAATGAGCCAGGCCTTTTATTGCCAGATTGTTTGATTCAGTGGCACCAGATGTGAAAATTATTTCCCTCGGGTCGGCACCGATCACATCCGCGATTTGCTGGCGTGCTTTATCCACCACCTCTTCTGCTTCCCAGCCGTAGGCGTGGTCAACCGAGTGAGGGTTGCCAAAACTCTCGCTAAAAAAGGGCAGCATGGCCTTGACCACACGTGGGTCTGTAGGTGTTGTGGCCTGATAATCGAGGTAGATAGGTTTAATTGATCTATTGGCTTTTTTGTTCTGCATTAGACTCTAAACACCCTCTGGCCGCTCTCCTTTGCGCTGGAACAAGGCAATCCAGGCATCCGTAAAACGATCCAAATCTTCCAGGCTTGAGTTCCACCCTGTCGAAATACGAATAGCCTCGCCTGCGGCCTTGTCATCCGCCCCCATGGCCTTGAGCACGTGCGACGCTTGAACCTTACCGGAGGAGCAAGCAGATCCAGAGGACACCGCATATCCTTCGAGATCAAGCACCATCAATTGAGTATCTGATGGCACACCCGGCATTGTAATTGTCGTGGTATTGGGGACACGGGGAGTGTTGGCACCAAAGACACGCGCCCTCGGTGCCGCAGCCAAGAGCTTTTGTTCCATGGCGTCTCGGGATTGAGATTTTTTCTGCATATCAGAAAGTCCTTCAAGCGAAAGTCTTGCCGCCACACCAAAGCCGGCGATCCCAGAAACATTCTCTGTCCCACCGCGTCGGCGTCTTTCCTGTCCGCCGCCCAATTGTTGAGAAATGATCTCGAGACCTTTACCCAGGATCATAGCCCCTATTCCCTGAGGGCCTCCGAGTTTATGAGAAGAAATCGTCGTAAAATCTATCGCGAGTTCTTCGCAGTTAATAGCCACTTTTCCAGCGGCCTGCACAGCGTCGCAATGAACCAAAGCGCCTTTGTCGTGGGCTAATTTTACAATCTGCTCAATGGGTTGCAAAACGCCGGTTTCATTATTGGCCATCATGACAGAGACAAGCGTCTTGTCGCCGTCGTCGGCGAGCAACTCTTCCAGAGCTGATAGCCTTATATTGCCTTGCTCATCCACAGGAATCTGAACCGCATTTTCATGAACCTGCAACACAGAAGGATGCTCAATAGAAGACACCAAAATGCGACTGCGGCCTGAACCTTTGAGAGCTAGGTTATTTGCTTCAGTGCCACCGGAGGTAAATACCACCCTTGCCGGTTTACTGGCCACAAGTGCCGCAATCTCGGCACGCGCGTCTTCAACCAGGCGTCTGGCCGCGCGTCCATATTCGTGAATAGATGAAGGATTGCCGGTTTGTTTAAGCGCAGAAGTAACGGCTTCTATCACTTCAGGTCGAACGGGTGCCGTAGCATTGTAATCAAGATAGACGGAACGGCGCATTTAAGGTCTCATATCCAATTTAAGCCAAGCTGATTCTTCACTAGGCCCAATATAACATTCGGGTCAATATTACACTGGACCAATTAAAACACTGGGTCCAATAGATATATGGTGGTTATTCAGCAGCGACACCATCATTTGGGCCAGAAGACAGAAATAAAGCTGACCCAGGTTCAATACGACGTTCAATTACGTCTGCCAAGGAAACACTGTTCAAATAGCTATAGATGTGGTTCGAAAGACCAAGCCAGAGGTCATGAGTAATACAACGGCTTTTATCGCTTCGACACCCCTGAGGACTTGTCGGCGTACAAGCTGTTGCCCTTATTGGTTCTTCAACCGCCTGGAATATTTCAGAGATCATAGTCTCACTGGCTTTTTTTGACATTTTGTAGCCGCCACCGGGGCCGCGTACTGATGCCACCAAATTTTCCCGTCTCAGCTTGGCAAAAAGTTGTTCAAGATATGAAAGAGAGATTTCCTGTCGGTCCGCAATCTCGGCAAGAGATACCGGGCGCTCATCAGCATAGAGAGCCAAATCAACCATTGCCATCACGGCATAGCGACCTTTAGTGCTTAGTTTCACGGCCCATCACTCCTAAACATCCGATAACAACCTGATCCTTAACGCCCGTCATATTATAACAGCCTCAAATTTATAAACACCTCTTGCGATGAGGTAAGCTTAACATTTCCCCTGCGGAGGGATATCTTCGCCAGTGCTTTCATTCTTGTCAGTTTCCGCCTTTTTTGTCAGCAGATTACCCTGATAGTCATCCTGACCTTCCAAAGAGTTCAAACGCCTGCGCAGCGATTGAACCTCGTTAAGAAGTCCCTCAAGTGTACGTGCGACAGGATCTGGGACATCCCCCGTAGGTATTCCATAGGCCACAAAAGGTTGTTCGTCCACCACGACAGGTTTCGGATTAACCACTTTACCAGGAATGCCCACAACCGTTGCACAACAAGGCACATCCTTGGTCACAACAGAATTTGCCCCAATTCGGGCATTGCGCGCAACCACAATGGGGCCAAGTACTTGTGCACCAGATCCGACGATTGTTCCACATTCCAAAGTTGGATGACGTTTGGTTCCGCGCTGAGCATCAGAATCAACACTAGGAGCTACCCCCCCTAAAGTCACGCCGTGATAGAGCGTCACATTGTCGCCGATGACAGATGTTTCACCGATAACCACGCCCATGCCATGGTCGATAAAAAAACCTTTTCCGATGGTCGCGCCGGGATGAATTTCGATTCCCGTTACCACGCGCCCTAAATGGGATAAACACCGCGCAAGTAACCGCCAGTCTTTTCGCCACAGTTTATTGGATAGTCTGTGCAGACTAACAGCCTGAAAACCGGGATAACAAAGCACGACCTCTGCGCGTGAGCGTGCGGCAGGATCACGCGACATTGTCGCATCAATTTCAGCTTTTACTCTGTCGAACATTCGTTCGTTCCTATCTCTACCTTTTACTTTCTTGAAAAAGGTATTTGGCTAAGCGCTACCCGTAGATTATATACAATGCATTGAAATCACACTGCACATCCTCTGCGATATAATTATCCGGGTCGTCGGGGTCAAGTGTAGCAAGTGTTTAGACCAGCTGCACAATAGCTTTTTTGGAGCTTATGTGAAGGTAGTCTAAACAGGTGAACGGCTGAAATAAAGCCTCGAAGTCAACTAAAGGGAACAGTGACTGTATGCCTGATATTATTCTGAACGGCCCAGAAGGTCGTCTTGAAGGACGCTATTTTCACAATCCGACCCCCAATGCCCCGATTGCGTTGATGCTTCACCCGCATCCTCAGCACGGCGGCACAATGAACAACAAAATCGTCTACACGATGTTCAACTCTTTCAAAGCTCAGGGCTTTTCAGTTCTGCGCTTTAACTTTCGCGGTGTAGGCCGCTCTCAAGGTACGTTCGATGACGGCGAAGGTGAGCTTTCTGATGCAGCATCTGCCCTAGACTGGCTTCAGTCCGTCAATGCAAATGCCAGCCAGTGCTGGGTATCCGGATTTTCATTCGGCGCCTGGATCAGCATGCAATTGCTCATGCGTCGGCCTGAGATCGATGGATTTGTATCAATTGCACCACCCGCAAACATGTTCGACTTCAGCTTTCTGGCACCCTGCCCGTCATCTGGCCTGATCGTTCAGGGTGAGCGCGATGACGTCGTACCAGAATCCGCAACGGCAAAACTTGTCGATAAGCTGAATTCACAAAAAGGTATCGCGATCGATTATCGGATCGAGCCAACTGCTGGCCACTATTTCGAAAACGAAATGGAAATCGTCGATAGCCACATTCAAGATTACGTCAGCCAAAACCTGGCACCAGCTGAAGAGTAAGCACTCTATAGAGTGATGAATAAAAAAGGCCGCTGATTGCAAATGTAATCAGCGGCCTTTTTTTGTGTCTTGCACAAACTTAGTTCAAAAATTTTGAAACATTCAAGCGGCGTGCAACACACCACCATGGCATGGCTCAGGAACCTTCGTTGTTGTTGGCAAGGACAATGGCAACCCAAGCTGGCTGCGTTTGGCTAAAAAGGCGAAGGCCTGTGCTTCGAGGTGGTCTCCGTCCCAGCCAACACTTTCAACAGGCTCGACAGAAACCTTGAGAGCTTCACGCAGGGCATCCATCAGTACAGGGTTATGACGTCCTCCACCTGTTACAAACCACTTCTCAGGTGCTTGTGGAAGATACGGAAGCACCTTGGCATTCGCCGCTGCTGTAAAAGTCGTCAAAGTCGCGGCCCCGTCTTCCGGGTTCAGGCCTTGTACGTGCTCACTTGAGAAATCGTAGCGGTCTAACGACTTTGGTGGTTCTTGGGAGAGAAAGGGATTATCGAGCATTTTTGAAAGTACTGCTTGATTGACATGACCAGAAGCTGCAACCCGTCCGCCTTCATCCATGGCCTTGCCAAAATGCTTAAACATCCAATCATCCAGCAGACCGTTGCCCGGTCCGGTATCGCACGCAAGCACAGAACCATCTGGACCAAGATAGGTGATGTTGGAAACGCCGCCAATATTGAGAACAACGATTGGCTTGGTCAATTCCCGCGCCAAAGCCTGATGATAGAGCGGTGCAAAAGGAGCGCCCTCTCCACCAGCCGCAACATCGGCAGACCGAAAATCATTTACGACAGGTATGCCACAAAGTTTAGCCAGCAGTTTACCGTCGCCAATTTGTTTGGTTATACCGCGCGCCGGATCATGAAAGGTGGTCTGTCCGTGAAATCCGATTAACTCAATATCAGAAGCCTCAAGGCCAGCTTTATTCAAAAGTTGTTGTACTGCCTCACTATGCCAACGCGTTAAAGCTTCTTCTGCAACAGAAGTCTCTTTACCTTCTCCCATCACAGATTGAAGCAAGGCACGCTGATCATTGTTATAGGAAAAGCTATGAGTTTGTCCTTGTTCAAGTACGGTTTCACCATCGCTTTTGATAAGAGCGACATCTATGCCATCCATAGAGGTTCCACTCATCAAGCCTAACAGCCAACCACACTTCGTATCGGTCATAGATCTAACTCTTCTCTATATCTTGTTCTGGGATCTTGTTCCGGGATCTTGTTCCGGGATCTTGTTCCGGGATCTTGTTCCGGTATCTCGTTTAGGTGTTTTCTCGCGATGGTTCAATTTGGTTTCAGATGTTTTTCATCGTATCGAAGATTGTTTCCTTATAGGGATTGTGGTAAATCCCTGCGGCTACGGCAAGGAGAGGATTGCTTTTCTGCCGTACTTTCTACATTAATTTTGACCTTTTTCGAACTAAGCGAGATTTACAATGACCGCGCCACAAGCAACCAACTATCGTTCAGAATTCCTTCGCGAACTGAGCGCTCGTGGTTATATCCATCAGTGTACGGATATGGATGCCCTGGATTCAAAACTCGAAAAAGGTCCAATCGCAGCTTATATCGGCTTTGACTGCACAGCAGACTCTCTGCATGTAGGCAGTCTGGTTCAGATCATGTTGTTGCGTTGGCTGCAGAAATCCGGCCATAAGCCCATCGTTTTGATGGGCGGCGGTACCAGTAAAGTTGGTGACCCTTCTTTCAAGGATGAAGCGCGTAAGCTGATCACGGTTGAAGAAATTCAACACAACATGGATGGCATCAAGAAGGTCTTTTCTAAATACCTGACTTTTGGTGACGGCCCTACAGATGCTGTGATGGTCAACAATGCCGACTGGCTCGACAACATCAACTACCTTGAATTCCTGCGTGATTACGGTGTGCATTTCTCCGTCAACCGTATGCTCAGCTTTGATTCCGTCAAACTACGTCTTGATCGCGAACAGTCTCTGTCGTTCCTTGAGTTCAACTACATGATCCTTCAAGCTTATGACTTCATGGAGCTGAACAAACGTCAAGATTGCCTGTTGCAAATGGGTGGATCTGATCAATGGGGCAACATCGTCAATGGTGTAGATCTCACGCGCCGTGTCAGCCGAAACGAAGTCTATGGTCTAACCTCTCCGCTTCTCACCACCTCATCTGGTGTCAAAATGGGCAAGACGGTTAGCGGTGCGGTGTGGCTCAACGAAGAACGCCTATCTGTTTATGATTTCTGGCAGTACTGGCGCAACACAGAAGACGCCGACGTTGGTCGTTTTCTCCGCCTGTTCACCGAGCTTTCCGAAGACCAGATCAATAGCCTGGAAGCCATGGAAGGCGCTGATATCAACGAAGCCAAGAAAGTACTCGCCACCGAAGCAACGAGACTTTGTCACGGACTGGAAGCAGCAGAAGCTGCTGCAGAAACGGCACGCAAAGCATTTGAAGAACGCAGCATGAGCGCCGACCTACCGAGCCACGATGTTGAAAAATCTCGCCTAGAAGAAGGCATCCCGGCTTTCTTACTGCTCAAAGAAGTTGGCCTCACGACCAGTAACGGTGAAGCCCGTAAGCTGATCAAAGGTGGCGGTGGTCGATTAAACGATGTGCAAATCAAAGATGATAGTTTGTCTATCTCTCTTACTGATTTAAACGCTGAAGGCTCCATCAAGCTTTCCGCTGGTAAAAAAAGACATATCCTGGTGAAGCCCGTCTAGGCGACTATTTCGTAGAATACATGTCGTACAAAAGGGCTGCAATTTTGCAGCCCTTTTGCGTTATCTAAATCAGACACAGATTACTTCTGATCGATTTTTGGCTTCTTCTTTTCTTCTGGCTCTTCGTCAACTGAAGTTTGACCTTCGGTCGTTGGCGTTGCATTACCAAAGATATTACGAAGGAAACCTGGGGCAAGACCAGACAGAGGATTAATCGAAACTTCAGGCTCTTCCAGATCGCCTTTCAAAGAGTAATTGAAAGCGACGATCCCTTCGCCTTCCCCGCCGGTGAGCAAATTCCCGATCAAAGGTATGCCGCCAAGAATTCGATTAATCGTGTAGGCTGGAACAATGGTTCCATCCACGGCCAATATCTTCTTGGTGGTATCAATTTCCCCTTTTCCGGTCAGACCTATGGAAGAAGAATATAACCTTATAAGATCACTTCTGAGCAGGCCGTTCTGGAGGGTGAAATCACCTTTCAATTCGTTAAAGGCGATCCCTTCTGTGGTCAGGGTGGTTACAGGTCCTGTAAGAGACGCAAAGGCCAGCATTTTTGCAAGGGTTGGGGCTTTTACCAGACGCAAACCCCGGGCTTCCATGCTGCCATTCAGAATGGTCTCTGTTCGATAATCTGCAGCAACCCCATTTATTTGAAGCGAGCCGCCTTCGACCGTATCAAGCACGTCCAGGGCACGCAGCATAGCACCGAAATCGTTCGCGGTTATACTTAACCCCTGACGCCCGTCTTCGAGTGGCTGATAAGCCATAGCAAAGGTCCGTGTGACATTGTCCGTCTCTTCAGTCCCCTTCACCCCTTCAGCATGCCAAAGCTCTTTTGGAATCTCACCCGAAAACTGTATCCGTTTCCAGCCTTCAGCCTCTTTATCAATCCATAAAGAAGCATTCCGAAAGAACCGCTGTTCTCCCATGTAAATTGCATCGAGGTTTTCAGCAATTACAGTAATTGGGGCTGTTGTTTCTACGTCTGGCTCAGGTATCGCTTCTGGGACTATTGTGTTCCCATTCTCAGATGCGGTTGTTGCAGTGCTCTCAGTACCCTCGTCAGGCTGGGTTTGTGCCTCTGTGGTTGTGTCATCACCAATAAAGCGTGTGGCATCAAGGACACCACCTCCGATAATGACCACAGGTTTATCATTACTCAGATCCAGCTTCACATCGGTAAGTAAAGAATTTCCAAGTTGAAGTTGGTCAAGAGAGGCGCGCGAAATTCCCTTATCATTCAAATCTATCTGGCCTGTAACCGCTAAATCATTTGCTTCCAGATCAAAGCTGTTAATTTTAACCGCTTCGCCATTCTGTAAGGTGACAATGGCCTGCAATTGACCGGGTACGCCCGCTTCTTTTTGATAATTGAGATCATCAATTTTAAGCACAGCGTCCTGAAGATTGGTTGCCAGCTGAACAGTTCCAGTACTGTCCACCCTGTTTTCCAGAGCAAGAGAGAGCGAAACCGGTCCTGAGATATAATCAGAAACAGGAATGCCGAGCTTTTCCAAACCATCAGGTAGAATACGTGCAATTTCAGCTTTTAGATCAGTCCGAACACTGACATCACTGCCAAAATTTTCATTCCAATCAATTATTAAGGGCACCCCGGCAAGTAATAATGGTCCGGTTACGTGCATGCCTTTTCCCGTTACATTGAGTACCAGGTCGCCCTCAGTTGCATCGAGCCCATTATAGATTTTGCCAATCCGCGCTTTCTTGATCTCTGCAGAGGCATCGATAGCGACATCCTCAAACTTGAGATCCTTGAGCAACAGAAAATCAAAATCGACAGCAACCGCGGCATCACCGCTGGTTTCTTGGGGATCGATACCCAATTCGTCGACAAGCTTCAGGTTTTCACTGTTTAAGATCGCCAGTGCAGTATTAACGGGGCCCTCAACAGCAGTCTGGATCGCTATTTTTTCGTTCTCAACATCAAGACCTGTTATTTCTATCGTCGAAGGCAGAACTGACATATCTTCGAGTATGCCGCCCTCTGTAAACAGGGTGAGCCCATCCGAACGAACTTCGGCAGTCCCGGATACTTTTGTGACCGGCGGCAGGGGACGTAAATAGTGCACATCAAGGTCTGTATATTTCATAGTCCCCTTGAGTGAGACCAGTTTAGCCTTCTCAAAATCGCCCTCAGGAACATCGAGAACAACCTTGACCACGGCTTCGTTGGCAACACCTGTTTTGATGTTTTCAGTGACCCATTCGCGCGCGTCATTGGCCTTCCCTTCGGGCCAATAAAGCGAAAGATCATCAAGAGGCACCTCAACAGCTTTAACGCCAGCGAGGATTTGCATATCACCTTCCAGGCCAGAAATGCTGCCCGCAACAGAGAGCTGCGGCCCTTTCACGCCCTCTAGACCAAAATTAATTGCTGCGTTATCTAGGGTCAGTTTTTGATTTTCTTTACTATAACTACCTTTGAGGAAGAGCCCTTGCACAGGAAGTTTGGGCACGTTTTGGCTCGGAATTTCAATCGTGCCACTGCCACCTGAAAGCTCAAACCGACTGCGACCAAACTCCCCTGACAGGTTCAGTGAAGTCGCAACAGATACTGCAAGTGGAATATCGATTGTTGAAAGCTCTGATAGACTTGGATCCAGTTTCGCCAAAGTCGTTGGCTTCAGACCTGAGAGCTGAAATGCGAGGTCTATTATTTGCAAAGATCTGTCGTATACAAAAGCGCCATTGAGAATGGCTTCTTCTCTTGCAATATCTACCAGAAAATCTAATTCGCCCTTTAGGCCGAGCTTGTCGCGACGGATGTTTATATCGGCGTAGGGAACGTTATAGATCAGGCCAAGTTTTTTATCATCGATAACCAGTTTAGCGCCCACGATTTCGAACTGATTGAGATAAGCCAGGGGATGCCCAACATCTCGATCCTTCATCAAACCATCCAGGATCTCCGGCAAGACATCGCCAAAACTTGGCTCATCCCCAGCCTTTTCATCTGAAGGGTCATTAACAATCTCAAAATGCCCATCTTCAGCTCGAACCAGGTACAGTCTTGGCCCAATGACATCGACGCCCGTTGGAACGATTTTCCCTCGAAGCAAAGCACCAACATCAAAATCAATACCCATTAAGGGCACAGCAGCGATAACATTATTTTCGCTATCAACGACCCTGACCTGTTCAACCTGTACCGCAATGGCGCGTTCTTTCGGCACCCATACAAGCATGGTAGTCGCCACATCAAGGCGCATTCCCTGCTCTAGATCGACAAAGGCTTCTTCCACGTAGGGTGTGAGAAAATCTATTTGAACAGGCCCTGACGAAAGGCGCCAGACCGCAATGCCCGCCAAGACAGCAGTGATAACCAGCAGGCCGGCAATCAGTTCCAAAATGAACAGAGAAGACTTACGAATCATAAAATAATGTGGCTCCGCGCGCCCAGAGTACGACCAGAATCGATAATGTGCTGCATAATTTTATTTACTCAATCTCTTGACCAATTTCTACAGCCTTTGCACTGTACTCGAACAAGGTGGGTACTTGAAACAAGGTGTCCCCCAAAAACAAGGTAGCGGTGTACATGATACTATCATTCTCTTTTTCAGAAGAAACATTACCCAAAATCGGCAATTCCGAACGTGCCAAACTTGGCTGTACTCATTGGGAAGAACGGATTGAGCGTATTGAAAATTCCGATGTAAAGCAGGATCTTATCGATTTCTATAACACACCGAAAGTTAATTCACTGTTGAGATCTGTCTTCTCTAATAGCCCTTATCTTTCAGATTGTCTTCTCAGGGATATGGAATTCCTCTGTCAGCTTTTAAAGCAGGGAGCTGAAAAAAGTCTGACAAATATCCATAATCACCTTCTCGAAAACATCGCCACTTCGACAGATAGACAAACTATTATGGCCTCTTTGAGGCGGGCAAAAAAGCAAGCATCTCTGGCTATCGCTTTTGCTGACATAACGGGGCAATGGACAGACAGACGCGTCGTAGAGGAGCTCACAGGTTTTGCTTCAACAGCCATTTCCACGGCCGTGTCACACCTTCTTTTGGAGCTCGAAAAACGCGGACACATCAAATTAAACACACCGGAAACTCCCGAAGTTGATTGTGGTTATGTTGTTCTTGCTATGGGGAAACTTGGGTCTTGGGAATTAAACTATTCGTCAGACATTGATCTCATCATACTGTTTGATCCACAAAAAATTAATTACCTTCATGACCGAGGTCCCCATGAAGGCATGGTAAGAATGACGCGCGATTTGGTGCGCTGTCTAGATGACCGTACCAAAGATGGCTATGTGTTTCGAACGGATCTTAGGCTACGGCCAGACCCCAGCGCCACGCCCCTTGCCTTGTCATTCAATGCCGCAATGACCTATTACGAGACCACGGGTCTCAATTGGGAGCGGTGCGCCATGATCAAGGCCAACCCCATCGCCGGGGATAAAGAACTTGGCCACAGATTCCTGAAAGAAATCAAACCCTTTGTTTGGCGCAAACATCTCGACTTTGCCGCTATCAACGATATCCATTCCATCAAGCGTCAGATATACGCCCATAAAGGCGGAGCTAAGATTGCGATAAAAGGACACAATATAAAACTGGGGCGCGGAGGTATCAGAGAGGTCGAATTCTTTGCCCAAACCCAGCAGTTGATTTGGGGCGGACGCAATCCCGAGCTAAGAAGCAGCTCAACTGCTTATGCCCTTGAGCAACTCCATCGCGCACATCTAATATCCCCAAAAGCTCACACTGATATGACAAAAGCCTATTGGTTTCTCCGGCGTGTCGAAAACCGTCTCCAGATGGTGGACGACCAGCAAACACAATTCCTACCTGAAACAGACGAAGGCCTGTCTGAGATCTCAGCCTTTCTCGGCTACGATAACTCTGATGATTTTAGCGAAGAGTTATTGCTCCACTTACACGTCGTCGAAGATCACTACGCCGCACTGTTTGAAGAAGAACATGAGCAACCCACTGCGACAAAAAATCTTGTTTTTACCGGGCAAGAAGCCTCTCCTGAGCTTGTAGATTCGCTACACAACATCGGTTTCGAAGACGGGTTGCGGGTATTTCAACTGGTCACAAAATGGAAACAGGGACGCTATCGCGCGGTGCGTTCGGACAGATCAAGGCAGTTAATGGCAGAAATTGTGCCGATCCTGCTCGAAGCCTTTGGTAAATCCACAGCCCCCGATCACGCCCTCAATAAATTTGATGAGTTCCTCGCGGGATTGCCAACAGGGGTACAGCTTTTCTCGATGTTACAGTCCAACCCTAATTTACTGGATTTGTTGGCTGAGATCATGGGATCGGCCCCGGCCCTTGCCAACAGGCTCAGCCAATCTCCCGGTCTTTTGGATGCGGTCCTCAGCGAAGATTTTTTCAAACGCTTACCGGATCAAGACGACCTCTTAAAACAGCTATTAACCGCACTGGATCAAGCCCGAGATTTTCAAGACGTTCTCGACTTCAGCCGGAGTTGGGCCAACGATCAAAAATTCCAAGTCGGCCTTCAAATCCTCCGAGCCACGGGATCGGTTGAGCGCTCCAGCCGTGACCTCTCAAATATCGCACAGAGCACACTAGAGGCCCTGCTACCTCGGGTGCACAACGAGCTTAAAGTCCGTCACGGGGAGATTGAACACAGCAATTTTGCCATCCTCGCTATGGGAAAGCTTGGTTCTCATGAAATGACCGTGACCTCTGATCTTGATTTGATCAGTCTCTACGAAATTACAGATGTTTCCGGTCAATCGAATGAGGTTCCCTCTAACGGTATCCTCTCAAACGGTGATCGCCCCCTGGATCCTACCCAGTACTTCGCCCGTCTAACCCAGCGCTTTACCAACGCCCTGACCGCCATGACTCCCGAAGGCAAGCTCTATGAAATAGATATGCGCCTGCGTCCCTCTGGCGGTGCCGGGCCATTGGCTCTTTCTCTTAAAGCCTTTGAGCGCTATCAGCTCAATGATGCCTGGACCTGGGAACACATGGCCCTGACCCGCGCCCGTGCCATTGGTGATAACAAGAACTTTTGCGAAAAAATAGACCAAGACATCAAGCAAGTGCTCTGCTTGAAAAGAGATCCGCAAAAGCTGGTCGATGATATCGCAGGCATGAGAACGCGGATTGCCAAAGAAAAACCCGCTAAAGGACTATGGGATATCAAACAGATCAGCGGTGGCTTGATCGATCTTGAGTTCCTGTCGCAGTATTTGCAGCTCAAACACGCCCACAACAATCCGAAGGTGTTGCACCCCAATACAAAACAGAGCTTTAAACAACTCAGCCAAGAAGGACTGCTCTCCTCTCCTGATACCGCGGACCTAATCGAAGCTTTTGACCTCTTTCACCAACTGCAAAACCTGCTCCGCCTGACCACAGGCGAGCACCTCGACGAAGAAACCGCGCCACCGGAAGTCCTCTCCCGCCTCGCCACAGCCCTAAGCGAACCCGGCTTTGCTGAACTTAAAGCAAGGTATGTGCAAACAACCGAAAGAGTTGCTGAGATTTATAGACGATTGATCTCGGCAGAGGCCTCGGTAAATGAGAGATAACAAATTAATCTAAGCCTTAATCTTAATTACAGTTGAGGCATCAAAATATTTGAAAATGGTTTATTTTTTTTGAATATAACTCAGTAATTAAAGCCTTATCAAACGGTGTTAAATCACTATTTTCTTTCATATATTCTAGTGCAGCTAAAAATTCACGAGTAGAAGATGATAGCAGTGAAGGAAAGCCTATGTTTTCTGCTCTCTGATGGGCTAAATACGCATAAAAAAGGCCTACTGGCTTATAGGGGTAATTTAAGTCACCACCAATTGTGTTTTTATACATACCAAAATAGCTGATTATTTCCCCATTATGAATCTTATAACTAAGAGATGGTCTTCCAGTTGTCCCGTTTTCCTTAAAAATTGAGGTTCGTTTTCGACATACTTCAGCACTGACTATTCCATCACAATAAAAACGATCCATAAGCTCATTTACGAAAGGTTCTTGGCCTAACAATTCAACAACGTTATCTGAACTAAGTATAGTCGAATCAGCATCACTATCCGTTACTCTTTCAAATTGTATTCCAGTTAATAATGGAAGAGATTTTTCCAATACTTCAAAATCACCAAAATCATCAATATTTTCAGAGGCAACAAATAATTTAAAAGGCTGATTCCTACGACCAAAAACCCTATTTTTAATATGTTTGTCTATAGCGCTTTTCATATCAACGGAGTTAGTAGCATAAGTTGGCGTCGATATAAGAAAACCTATTAATATCATAGCCTTGAAAAATATATTCACACAAACCTCTTCATGGGTACATTCTCAAAGCTTTTTGGGCCTTGAATCGGTTAGCTTAAAATTCATCAATGAAAATATCTGTCTCTTATACACATCTCCGAGCCCACGAGACCGAGGCTGATCTCGTA
>CAJXUS010000011.1 GCA_913060675.1 uncultured Rhodospirillales bacterium | reverse complement strand
CTTAATTCTCACTTATGAAAAGAGGGTGGTGTCAGATCAAGTCGGAACTAATTCATTTTATTGTGTATTGTAAGGCTATTGCTTGTTGGGAAAATTAGGTCGATCCACGTTGTAGCTTTTTGACAGATAGTCCAAAACAAGGGTCAGATCTGGCTCCTCTATTTCACTCATGCCTTGCTCTTCAACCATCCACTCCAGAGTTTCAATCCAACCCTCGCGGTTCATACCTTGTTGTTGAACAATGCGTGTTGAATGGCAGGCGGAACAATAAATCAAAACTTCTTCCTGCCCAGCTCCAGCCGCAAGCCCTTCGAATTCATCCTCTTCGGCTTCTTGGGCGTAGCTAGGTGTTGCCAAAGAAAAGGTAAGTGCGAGTGCCAGCAGCAATGAGCCTGCGGCACAACCAAACTGTGACGTTCTTTTCATTTTTAATTATCCGTGGTGTTAAATCGCCCATGTTGTAAGGGGCACTCTTGGAGAGCATGATAGCCCTCCAAGAGTTAACGCATCAATGTAAGGGACCTTTTACCTTATTAGGAAATTCTAACCGCGATGCGGTGCATCGTGTTATTCAAATAACCTTTGGGGTTCCAATTGATAGCGTGAGGCTGACTATCGCCTTTTGAATCTGTCGCTTTTGCCCAAACTTCATAATAGCCACTTTGTGGGAAAGAGATTTTGGCCGACCAGTTTTGCCAGGCGCCGGTATTGATGGCCTTATCCAGACTGACTTCTTTCCAGGTTGCGCCAAAGTCGATTGATACTTGAAGGGATGTAATATCACGATCTCCGGACCAGGCGTGGCCGCGAACAGTGAGCTCTTTATCTGCTGTTTCAATGCCTGTTTCAGGAAAAGTAATGAGAGACTTAACCGGCATCCGTTCAATGATGACAAAGTCTTTTTTATCAACCTTTTCACCAGCTTCGACCGGGTGGTTTGGAACCCGATAGGCTTTTCCAGTCATCTTTGGACCATCGTGAACCTGATCCCGCAACCAGATCCGGGTGAGCCATTTCTGGGAACAGGACCCAGGCCAACCAGGAACAACCAGACGCAGAGGTGCACCATTCATAGGGTGAATGGCTTCGCCGTTTTGCTCAAAGGCGATCAGGATATTTGGGTCCATTGCTTTGGCAATTGGCACACCACGAGAAATAGGGAGTTTCTCCGGATCTCCGGAAAGGTGAGAATCTGCTCCTTCGTGTGCAGTATAGACCACATTATTCTGCACCCCTGCAGCTTCCAGGACATCTTTTAGGCGCACACCTGTCCACTGAGAACAGGCCACAGCACCAAGAGACCACTGATTACCTTTGGCTGGTGGATTGAAATAAGATCGCCCATTGCCGCCGCATTCGATAACCAAAGCCAGTGTAACAACCTCAAATTTACTCTTGAGATCGGCAATGGTCAGTTTCATTGGCTTGTCGACCAGGCCATCAATAGTCAAGGTCCATGTATCGGCATTCATTTCTTCCGGTGGAATGCCATTGTTACGGACAAAGTGACGATTTATCGGTGTGATGGCGTCGTCTAATAAATGAGGCGGCGTTTCGGCATTAACCGGGCGGTCATTTAGAACGGTAAGACCATCTTTACCTTCTATGGCACCTATCGTGTCAGCAAGAGCAACTGGAACAAGGCCTGAAGGCATGTTCTTGCTAAAAGGAATAGCTGCCCCGAGCATTGCGCCCATCGTGGCTAGGCCGGCGCCTTTTAAAAATCCGCGACGGTTTTGATCAGGAACCCGGCCAAAAATTTTGAAATCAGCAGCGGCTGGATCAGAGCTATAGAGATCAAATAGCTTTGGAATGCCAGATGGTTTTGGATGATTGTTTGATGGTTTATCAGTCATATTTTCCCCATGTCGTCCATTTAATGTTTTTTTTGATTTTTTTCTTGATTGTTAAGTCAACGTGCGGAGTGTCCTTTTTATTCCCTTGGCAGTACAAAAAAGTTGAGAGGAATACTCGGGATTGTTTGGTTGCTTAAAATCGGCAGTCAAACTTTCATAAAAAATCAGTGAGAATTGTTTCTTCTTCCTCGACTTCGCAGAGTTGCTTGGGCATTCTGTGCCGCATGACTGAAAACGTACCTTACAAGCATCTCTACCTCGTCGATGGCTCTGGATATATTTTCCGAGCTTTCTTTGGCATTCCTCCGATGAGACGTCCTGACGGCACACCGGTAAACGCCGTGTTTGGCTTTACCAATATGTTGTTGAAATTGCGCGACGACATGGAGGCCGACGGCATTGCCGTTATCTTTGATGCGGGGCGTTCAAGTTTTAGAAATGAATTCTATAAGGAATATAAAGCTCAAAGGCCTGATGCTCCCGAGGATCTTGTCCCACAGTTTGCCCTGATTCGAGAAGCAACCGATGCATTGAACTTGCCTCAGGTGGAGATGAAGGGGTATGAGGCTGACGATCTGATTGCGACCTATGCAAGACAAGCCAAAGAGCAGGGGATCGAAGTCACAATTGTTTCTTCTGATAAAGATCTTATGCAATTGGTGGAGCCAGGCATTTCGATGCTGGATCCAATGAAGAATAAAGCGATTGGTCCGGACGAGGTTTTTGAAAAATTCGGTGTGAAACCTGATCGTGTTATCGATGTTCAAGCTCTTGCTGGTGATTCCGTGGATAACGTCCCGGGGGTTCCCGGTATTGGGATCAAAACGGCTGCTCAGTTAATCAACGAATATGGCGATCTCGAAAGCCTTTTGGAACGAGCAGGGGAAATCAAACAACCTAAGCGGAGAGAGAAGCTTCAAGAAAATGCTGATCTGGCACGGATAAGTAAACGTTTGGTTGAGCTGAAACAGGACGTCCCAGTTGAAGTTCCACTCGAAGGTTTCGCTACCCGCGAGCCCGAGATGGAAGTACTGCGCCCATTTTTAGAGATCAACGCCTTTAGATCTTTGCTGGCGAAAATGTCCAAACGTTTTGGCGAGGCACCATTGGAAGTTTCCAATGCGTCAGATGCAACAGATGCTGATCCAGAGTATGAACTCGTCCAAGATGAAAAAAATCTGATACGTTGGATTGCACAAGCCAAACAACACGGATCGGTCGCTGTGGATACAGAAACCACATCGTTGGATGCGATGAAGGCAAATCTTGTCGGTGTAAGTCTTTCAACAGGTGGTAATAAAGCTTGTTACATTCCGCTGGATCATATTGCGATTTCTGAAGATAGCGATGGCGGCCTTGATCTCCTCGGAGGCTCGGCCGATCGCCCCAAGCAAATTCCAAAAGCACGGGCTCTTGAACTTCTGAAACCACTATTGGAAGATCCCTCCGTTCTCAAAATTGGTCAGAATATCAAATACGATTCAGTAATCTTTGCCCAAGAAGGGCTCGCGGTTACACCCATAGATGACACCATGTTGCTTTCTTATGTCCTTGAAGGCGGGATGCATGGCCATGGTATGGATGAGCTCGCTGAATTGCACCTCGATCATACCACAATCAAATTCAAGGAAGTTGCCGGTACAGGTAAAGCTCAGGTTACTTTTGATAAAGTGCCCTTGGATAAAGCGCTTGATTATGCCGCAGAAGATGCCCTGATTACCTATCGACTGCACGCGGCACTGAAGCCTCGTTTGGTGCCCGAGAAGATGGTCAAGGTCTATGAAACCATCGAGCGCCCTTTGGTCAAAGTTCTTGCTGATATGGAGCAACGCGGTATCAAGGTCGATCGGCCTTTCTTGCACCGCTTATCTAATAATTTTGCCCAGCGACTTGTCGACTTGCAGGGTGAAATTCATGAAATTGCAGGGGAGCCCTTCACCATCGGGTCACCTAAACAGTTGGGTGAAATCCTGTTTGAAAAAATGGGAATACCCGGTGGTAAAAAAGGCAAGAGCGGTTCCTATAGCACGGGGGCTGATATCCTCGAAGGTCTTGCCGCTGAGGGACATACCTTGCCAACAAAGGTTCTTGAGTGGCGTCAGTTGGCGAAACTAAAGAGTACCTATACTGACGCGCTTCAGGAGCAAATTAACTCTAAGACAGGCCGGATACACACATCCTATGCGCAAGCGATTGCTTCTACTGGTCGTTTGTCTTCTTCAGATCCAAATTTGCAGAACATTCCTGTGCGAACTGAAGAAGGCCGGAAAATCAGGGATGCTTTTATCGCTGAAGATGGCTTTAAGCTGCTTTCCGTTGATTATTCTCAAGTTGAACTGAGGTTGATTGCCGAAATTGCAGAAGAAGACGCCTTACGGCAGGCCTTTACTGAGGGACAGGACATTCATGCCATAACCGCTCATCAGGTTTTTGGTACGCCGATTGAAGGCATGGACCCGATGGTCCGTCGCCAGGCCAAAGCGATCAACTTTGGCATTATCTATGGCCAGTCTGCTTTTGGTCTGGCTGCAAGCCTTGGGATCTCGCGCAAAGACGCCAAAGACTATATCGATGCCTATTTTACCCGCTTCCCTGGGATCAAGCGTTATATGGAAGAAACCAAGGCTTTTGCTCATGAACATGGCTTTGTGAAAACTCTTTTTGGGCGCCATATTCACCTGCCGTCGATTAATGAAAAGAACCCGATGCGGAAGAACTTTGGCGAACGAGCAGCTATTAATGCCCCAATCCAAGGGACCGCGGCTGATATCATCAAGCGAGCCATGATCAAGATGCCTGATGCCCTGGAAAACGCTAATCTCAAAGCCCAGATGCTCTTACAGGTTCATGATGAACTGATCTTTGAAGTACCTGATGCCGAGGTCGAAGAAACTTCTGCTGTCGTTCGGAATGTGATGGAGACGGCGTGTGATCCGGTTCTCAAACTCTCTATACCGCTTACGGCGGATGCGGGTGTCGGACGTAGCTGGGGCGAGGCACACTAACCATTTCGAACGTGAAAAAAGTAAAGCCGGGTTCATTATGAGCCCGGCTTTACTTATTTGATCTAAGAGTATAGGAATTTTCTAGCGAAAGAATAACTTCTCTAAATCCTGATAATCTTCGGCAATCCAGGTCGGTTTAAATTCGGCTTCTTCACCGTCTTTTCTGCTGGCAACACCCGTGAGGATCAGAATAGATTTCATTCCGGATTTATGACCAGCAAGAATATCAGTGAAAATATTGTCGCCGATAATGGCGCATTCGGATGCTTCCTTTCCGAGGCGTTTCAGTGCAGCGTCCATAATCGGCTTTTCCGGCTTGCCAAAAATTTCGGGCTCTTTTTCTGTAGCCGCTTGAACAGCGGCGACGATCGGGCCTGCTTCTGGAAGGATACCGTCCTCAACCGTGATAAGGCGATCCGTGTTGGTAGCAATAAAGCGTGCACCACCGTCGATCAAACGGAGAGCTTTACCCATTTTTTCGTAATTAATACCGCGATCATAACTGACGATAACGGCATCCGTGTCGCTTGATCCATCCGTAATGACAATTCCAGCTTCTTCTAGCGTAGATGTAAGTCCTTCTTCGCCAAGGCAATAGGCGCGAGTTCCGCTATCTAATTCCATTGCGACCGCCTGAGCGGAAGTTAAGACATCGTCTGGGGTGCAGGAAATACCCATCGCGTTGAGTTGCTCTGCTACTTCTTCGGGGCGACGGTTGCCACGATTGGTGACAAAGAGAAAGGGAATGCCACACTCTTTTAGCTTTGTGATGAAATCACTGGCGCCGGGGATCGCGTCGGTACCGCGATAGACGGTGCCATCGAGATCGAAAAGAAGGGCGGAGATATCGTTCATTAAAACGTCCTGTTGGTTTTCATATTGTGGATTAATTAACAGATAATATCCCACACGGACCAGACTTATCGCTAAACGAAAAAGCCCGACCTTCCGGCCGGGCTTTTAACGTTGGTTATGCGGTCAATTTTGGAGATCGAATCACATAATTTCTTTACTAAACTTGGGATCGGTTCCCAGGTATTTCAAGAGGGGTACGTATTCATCCTTACGCAGGTATATAATGATAAGACCTGAGAACCATACACCAACCGCTTGGATAAACAGCTGACCGCCATCGTTATAAGGATCAATACCGAGCGGTGTGAAAACATGGAAGAAAATTGCACCAGACATCAAGGCAAATGAAAGTAAACCGCCCAAGGACTGAAGGCGAGGGATGAAAAGAAGGATGCAAGCCAATAGTTCCGCACCACCAGTCAGATACCGACCGTGGGGTTCAAACCAGCCAAGACCGCTCCAGTCTTCCAGTACTTGGAAGAGGTGGCTTCCCTTTGCGAACTTAAAAGGCAAATATCGTAAAAAAACATAGGCCATAAATATAGCCAGAAGATAAGGTAGAACTTTCTTGATCATAGACATATTGTAATTCCCCGTAGTCTGTGTTCCTAGGGAGGATATGTCCTTTCCTGTGATCAAGCACCAGTAACATTTCTGACAGCAAGACGTTACCTCGGTTTATTGAGATACCTTTCTGGCTGCTATTGTCTGTGAAACCAAAGCAATTCTTGCACTATTGGCGTCACAAACCAGCTGATCGAAGTTGCACCTTGCGTGCTGATGGCCGTTATGAAGATCCCAGCCCTCAGGATCAATACCAGTCATCAGCCATTTACCTGTATCCAGTTTTAAAAGCTTTTCAGCGATTGTGTTTATGGCATCGAGATGATCGGTGTTCATATGCTCGACTATTGATGGTTCCGCTTCTCTCAAACTTTGGTACTCTGTACAATCGAGTTTGAGCTCGCTCGCTGGGACCCATAGCGCCTTGGCAAACCCGCCGATGAGATGAGCGGCATCAATAGTATAGCGATAGAGGCTGAAATCCTGGAAACCTGCATAAAGCTTTGATGCGGGGTGGCGGGCAAGAAAGCGCTCTAACATGCGATCATCTTCTACCTTGGTCATGGTGCCAACCAAAGTCACTCTACCTCCGGCGAGAGGATCTCTATATCCTGCTGTGCCATCGAAGAGCATTCCTGCTTTGGCATTTGCAGTTAAGTTTTGGCTGTGATCTGCCAAATCAGAAAGAAGCATATAGGGCGTTGCATCGTGATCGAGACAGACCAATGAAAGCGAAGCGTAGGGATAATTACCTTCTACGCTCTCGGTAATATCCCCAGCATGGCCACCGGGGGTATCCGCATTTTTCAGATTGGGTCTAAGTTCTGTGGCAATGTAGGCTTTACTCGCCCAGCGCATTAAATTTCGGGCCTTCTCGGCTTCAGTTAAATGAGCAGCATGTTTAATTTTTGTCATTCCCGGCACCTTACCAACTTTTAATTATAGCGTTATATGTGACAGCTTCTTTTATGAGGAGAAAACTGTAAAGTCTGTGGACTGTCGCAGGTAAAGAAATTTTTGCTTTATTCCCGACGTAATCTACTCATTTTTGGTGTGTATTGTTAAAATAATAACGTTTAGAAAATTTTGTACTGGTAAATGACAACCTATTATTGATATTAACCATACTGAAGAATATGATTTGAGTATATGTAAGTAGCGATTTTCTGTAATTTGATCAAAAAGAGAATGATCTGAATAGGCGAAAATCAGAACTTACAATTTAATATCTCCGTTTCGTGGGGGTATGCGATTACAAAATTACAATAAGCGGTGCGCCGAAAGGCGTACCGCTTATTTTTTTAGGGAGAGAACCTTGACGCAAAAGGGGATTGTTCGTTGGTTTAGTAGCCAAAAGGGCTACGGTTTTATTACGCCTCAAGTCGGTGGAGAAGACGCCTTCGTACATTTTACTGCCGTGCAAAAATCAGGCCTGGCAGGTCTCGTTGAAGGACAGCAAGTCGAATACGAACTGGTTGAAAGCAGGAAAGGGCGTCTTACCGCAGATAATCTCAGGTTGGTTGGGTGAGGAAGTTATGGCTGTAAAACATTAAACGGGCGAAACAAATTCAGCCCGGTTAATGTAGGTGTTACAGCTTAATCTTTGTTGTTAAACACTATAATATCGGATCCAGAGTGAGGACTATTGTACTCTTCTTTAACTCTTGAAATTGTTCAGAACTGTTTGGGTATCCATAAGTATTTACTCTCCTGGGACACCTTGAGAGGTAGAGTATTGGAAATGCAATTCGTGGTCGGGGAATACCAAGGGGTGGATGGCATGGGCGGCCATGGCGGCCTCGGAAAAACCACAGAGGATTAATTTGAGTTTATTTTCGTAAGTGGCGACATCGCCGATGGCAAAAATGCCGGGCTTTTGAGTTTCGCATGTTGCCGGGTTCACCACGACATGATTGCGTTCAAGTTCAAAGCCCCAGTCAGCCATTGGTCCGAGGTCTGTGGCAAGGCCATAGAAGGGGAGAAGTATATCTGCTTCTAAAGATCGCTCGTTACCCTTCAGATCCTTGACGATAACAGCTTCCAGTTTACCTTCGGTGCCTTCAAGGCCATGAAGCTGATAGGGGACAATCATTTCTATTTTACCCATCTCAGCCAAGGCACGCATACGGGCAACGGATTCTGGTGCGGCACGAAACTTGTCACGTCTATGAACCACGTAAACTTTTTTGGCAACTTCAGGTAAAGACATTGCCCAGTCAACGGCACTGTCGCCGCCACCGGCAATCACAACCGTTTTATCACGAAAGGCTTCTCTGCGTTTGACCAAATAAAATACGGAGCTACCTTCAAAATCTTCCAGTCCTTCGAGAGGAGGGCGGTTCGGTCCAAATGCCCCCGCACCAGCTGCGATAATAACAGCCTTACATTCAACCGAAGTACCCTTACTTGTGGTTACGATCCAGCCACCGTTATCTCGCTGTTCAAGGCCAGAGACCTGTTGGTCAAGATGGTAATGGGGATCAAAAGGGGCAGCTTGTTGCTCCAAATGTTCTATGAGTTCTGCAGCCGCGACCGTTGGGAACCCTGGAATATCGTAGATTGGTTTTTCTGGGTAAAGCGCAGTACACTGCCCACCTGTCGCTTCCAGTGCATCAATAACATGTGTTTTCATCCCCAACATACCACATTGGAAAACGGCAAATAACCCTGTTGGACCCGCCCCGATGATGACAACATCTGTTTGATGGCTGTTTTTACTCACTAAGAATATTCCTTTGTCGGTCGATTTCAGAAATATCGGCCTGTTTGCGGGGCACACGACTAATGCGTCTAAGATCGGCATTGTATTTGAGCTTTGAGGTGTTTCAATAGCAGAAAAACGGCGAAATTGTACTTTTAAGTGGAATAATCGATCACTTAAGAGGAATTGCAGGCCTAAGAGGCCATGTGTTCAGGGCGTAATTGTTAAATATCCTTATACGAACTAATTTCCCATAAGTGCCTATTCAGGGACAAAATGCTGCCACAGTCACGCGCCACATTGCTTATTGTGACAGGATACTTACTATTTAAATCGCTTAAGCGAAACAAGGGAGCCGGCCCTGATAGAGGCACGGCACCTGAACTTGATATGAGGAATGGCATGGAAGGCAATATTGTACTGGTTGACGACGACCGTAATATTTTAACGTCGGTTTCAATCGCTCTTGAGTCGGAAGGCTTTAAAGTGCGTACCTATACTGACGGAGCAGAAGCATTGCGTGGTATGTCATCAAACCCAGCTGACCTTGCGGTACTCGACATCAAAATGCCGCGAATGGACGGGATGGAACTGCTCCGTCGCATCAGGGATAATAACGTAATACCTGTGATATTCCTGACATCCAAAGACGATGAAATTGACGAAGTACTCGGTCTTCGTATGGGCGCGGATGATTATATAACAAAGCCGTTTTCTCAAAGGCTCTTGGTTGAAAGAATCAGAGCCCTTCTGCGCCGTGAAAAAGCCAATAAAGATGCCAGCGAGGGTAAAGAAGGCGAAAAGCCGATCCAACGTGGGGATATGATGTTAGATGCCTCTCGTCATCTCTGTACTTGGAAGGGCAAACACGTAAATCTAACTGTAACAGAATTTTTGATTCTCAAAGCCTTAGCTCAACGTCCTGGCCATGTTAAAAATCGCGACCAGTTGATGGATGCGGCCTATGGCGATGCGGTTTATGTGGATGATCGTACAATTGATAGCCACATCAAGAGACTCCGTAAGAAATTTAAAGAAACAGATGATGATTTTGGCCAGATAGAGACACTTTATGGTGTTGGTTACCGCTACCGAGAATAACAGTAAGGTCGAGGGCTTGTGGGGCAGACCTGATCTCCAAATGTTTAAAGTTTATAGGAGAGCTCTTGATGGACAAATTTGAAAGGTTAGTTTTCGTTGTAGGAATGGGTCTCGTCGTTCTTGGGTTGATGGTGTTGTTTGAAGATGCTCAAGGGCATCCTAACAAGTATCCATTTCAACAAAGTACGGCGCTTTCCACTTATGAAGGTTCGATTAAGCCGAAAGGCTCTGAGCTGCCAGCCTATGATATTATTCTCTATAACAGGGGAGATGTCGGCAGAGATCAATTTGATCTTTCCGTAAGCCAGCAACAAGAAGAATTGATTAGGCTTGGATTACGGCAGGGTGGAAGTGAAGTTTCCTGTGATTTACAGGGAAAAAGGCCAGATCGGGTATTTTGGGGGCAACGAGGTGGTCAGGAGCATCCCGACAGCTTGTCAGTTTACTCAAATGAAAGATTGATTTATCTCGGGAATTATCTTGAGGCATGGAAAGTTCAGGCTCAGGGTGGTTTTCTTGTCTGCTATCGTTTAACCGAGCAGACCACAAAGCTATTGATGTCACTTTAAAGGGACTAAATATGGCTGATCATATTGGGGGAAGAATTGGCTGATCAAAGCCATAAACAGCAAGCTGAGATCGCTCAAACGGTCAAAAAGCACCGCAAAGGGCGTAAGCGCGGTTGGCGTTCGTCACTGACGCATAAAATTTTATTGATCAATAGCTTGGTTCTTCTGATCCCAGTAGTCGGATTGATGCACCTTGAGCAATATCGACTTAGTTTGATCGCGACTGAATTGGATGCGCTTTCAATACAGGGCCGTGCTTTTTCTTTAAGCTTGGGCTCAACTGCGGTTGTTGCAAGTCAGGTCGGGGACGAAAAACTGGTTCCCGAGCTTACGCGAAGCCTGATGCGTGCCATGTTAAACGATATTGGCGTACGTGCGCGCATATTCTCGACCAGTGGTGAGATGCTGGCTGACAGCCTTTATCTTGCAGGGATTGGTGGTCCGGTTGAAGTCGGTGAATTGCCTGTTCCCGGCGGGGGAGGGATGATGGATCGAATCATCCGTTTCTACGAAGAGATCATCAATTGGTTGCCGGGTCATGACGACTGGCCACTCTACCGTGAAGCCCAAAATCAAAGCGCGGAAGATTACACCGAAGTCTTAATTGCCTTGAACGGTGAGCCCGCTGGTATGGTGCGAACCGATACTGCTGGACGCCTGGTTTTATCTATGGCGGTGCCGGTGCAACGTTACCGACAGGTGCTTGGTGCACTGATGCTTTCAAAAGATGCAGAGGTTGTTACCAAAGCGGTACAAGATCGGCGCAGGGATATTTTGGCCGTTTGTGGTTTAGCGCTTGGGGTCACCGTCCTACTTTCTCTTTATCTTGCGGGGATTATTGGGCGTCCGCTTCGCCGTCTTGCAAATGCGGCTGATTATGTTCGCTATGGCAAGGGACGGCAGTATGAAATTCCCGACTTTACCCATCGTCGTGATGAGATCGGAGATTTATCCGGGGCGTTGCGGGCTATGACGGAAGCACTTTGGTCGCGCATGGATGCGATTGAAGGTTTTGCTGCCGACGTTGCCCATGAGATCAAAAATCCATTAACATCGCTGCGTTCCGCTGTTGAAACCGTTGCCAGAGTTAGCGATCCGGACCAGCAAAAACAGCTGATGTCTATTATTCTCGATGATGTTCAAAGGCTTGATCGATTGATCAGTGATATCTCTGATGCCTCGCGATTGGATGCAGAACTTTCGCGTGCGGCTATGGAAGAGGTCGATGTCGGGAAGCTCTTGGAGGCATTGGTTGAAATCCAACGGGTGAATAATGGTGGTCCAACTTTTGAGGTCTTTGTTGATAAGGATGAGCAGTATATCGTCCAGGGACTAGAAGGTCGTTTGGGACAAGTTCTTCGAAACCTTATGGCCAATGCCCAAACCTTTAGCCCTGAAGAGGGTAAAATAAGTCTCTCAGCCAGCAAGGATGACGATTTTATCGTTATTACTGTTGAGGATGAAGGCCCAGGGATTATACCAGGTAAACTTGAAGCAATTTTTGATCGTTTTTATACTGAACGACCACAAGAGGAAAAATTCGGAACTCATTCCGGATTGGGATTGAGTATTTCCAAGCAGATCATCGAAGCGCATAATGGGACAATAAAAGCAGAAAACAAAAAAAGCTCGGCGGGTGATATAATTGGCGCCCGGTTTGTAATATCTCTTCCCATTGGACAGGGCTAAATGTCAGACAGCTTACTAATGCATTGTACAAGTATCGCCTTTCAAAAAGAGGGATGGTTGACGGTTGCATTGTTACGGGGGGACCCCGGGAGCGGAAAATCGGATTTAGCTTTGCGTGCTATTGATATGGGGCGAGCAGAACTGGTATCCGATGACCAGACTCTTTTAACGCGCCACGGCCAAGAAATTTTGGCAGCTCCCCCGCCAACAATCGCCGGGAAAATTGAGGTTCGAGGCCTTGGGGTGGTTACTTTTTCTTGCTGTTCAGATGTTCCGGTCGGGCTTGTCGTAGACCTCGTGCCAAGAGATCAAATCGAGAGATTGCCAAGCCCAGAATTTGAAGAAATCCTAGGCATATCCATTCCAAAGTTAAAGCTACACAGTTTTGATCATTCAGCGATTGCAAAGCTGGTACTTGCTATAACGCGTTCAGAAAGCGATATAGTTAGATAACTACTTGTTCTTTTGAACTGTTATCAGGAATCAGGCCGTCATTTATGTCAAAAATTAAAGACGAAACAGCATCCGAGCCTCTAAAAGTCGTCTTGGTTACGGGAATGTCGGGGGCAGGGCGTTCCACAGCGATGAAGGTGTTGGAAGACCATGGGTTCGAGGCCATTGATAATCTGCCTCTCAATCTTCTTGATATCGTCATTGGGGACAAACCGCGTCGACGTCCTTTGGCTGTCGGTATTGATATCCGTTCGCGAAATTTTTCGGCCCCTCCTCTTCTTGAGCATATCGCGACCTTGCATAAAAGACCTGAATTGGATGTGTCCCTTGTTTTTCTCGACTGCTCTGTTGATGTCCTTGAACGGCGCTTTAAAGAGACACGACGTCGCCATCCCCTGGCGGAGGATCGCCCCTTAAAGGATGGAATTCTCGCCGAGCGAAGACTTGTTGCCCCTCTTCAAGCCAGAGCGGACTATGTCATCGATAGTTCTGACACAACATCTGCAAATTTTAGGCATAACTTCACGAGTTTATTGGGACTGGAAGAGAGCGGTGTTATGACCCTTCAGGTCATGTCTTTCTCTTATCGGTTTGGCGTTCCAAGAGAGGCTGATTTGATGTTTGATGTCCGTTTCCTGCGCAACCCGCATTATGATCCTGATTTACGGTGTCTTTCTGGACGAGACAAAGCCGTCGCAGACTATGTTGGGAAAGATCCTGGTTTTGATGATTTTGTAAGTAATCTGCAAAATTTAATTCTCCCTCTGCTTCCGCGCTATCAGCAAGAGGGGAAAAATTACCTCACCATTGCCATTGGCTGTACAGGAGGTCGGCATCGTTCTGTTGCTTTGACCGAATGGCTCGGCAAAAAGCTTGAGACAGTTTGGCCGCAAATTATTATTGCACATAGAGATATGGATAAAGAACCTGATCGTTATAAATAGGTCATTTTTCTTTTAAATCTCTCTATTGATGACGCGACTGTGTGAAAGACTCTGGAAAAAATGTTCCAACACTGGGCTTCGCCTTGTAAGGGACCCAGGAATGCTGGTAGTTTTCCCTTAACAAAAGGAAAGCGCCTGCGGAAAGGGAAGGCATGATAGGGATGGTTCTGGTTACTCACGGTAACCTGGCAGTCGAATTCGTTTCGGCATTAGAACATGTCGTTGGCAAACAGACTCATATTGCAACGGTTTGTATTGGTCCAGAAGACGATATGGAGCAAAGACGTAAGGATATCATCTCCTCTGTAAAGAAAGTTGAGGATGGCGAAGGTGTCGTTATCTTGACAGATATGTTTGGTGGTACACCTTCTAATTTGGCGATCTCGATAATGGATCAGGCTAACGTTGAAGTCGTTGCGGGAGTTAATCTCCCTCTGTTGATTAAATTGGCTGGATTGCGTGATTGTAACCCGATGAAGAAAGCCGTTTTGGCAGCACAAGAAGCTGGACGTAAATATATTCATGTCGCTTCTGAATTGCTGTAAATCCAGCTTTAAACCTCAAATAAAGATGGTTTTAGGGCTACGGGCAAACGCGGGGGATAAAAGTTGCTCACCAAGACAGTAATGATATTAAACCAAAGGGGTTTACACGCTCGGGCTTCTGCAAAATTTGTTAAGCTAGCTGAAACATTTGAGGCAGAAATTACCGTTCGCAAGGATGATACGGCGGTATCTGGTTGTTCGATCATGGGATTAATGATGTTGGCTGCAGCAACTGGTAGCGAGGTTGAACTAACCGCAATTGGTCCAGCTGCAGATCGGGCAATGGCTGCATTGGAAGAGCTTGTCGCGAACAAGTTCGATGAAGACTAAGTTCTGTTTTGTAGCGATAACGTCGAATTATTTCTCACTATTGGTATCATAAAGTTAAACGAGAGTAGGAAACGCCGTGACAATAAAGTTAGGCGAAAGTATTTTTGAGGGACTTGCTGTCTCGCCAGGGGTTGTGATTGGCCCGGCCTATTTGAGCGAGTCCAGTGATATTCAAATCCTAGAGTACCGCGTTCCTACCTCTAAGGTACCAAGTGAATTATCCCGTTTAACAGACGCTGTTGATAAGGCTCAAAAGCAGGTGTTAAAGCTTCATGGCCAGTCTCAAGATTTTCACGGAGCTGCCGGAGAAGAGCTTGGGTATTTGCTTGATGCTCATATGCAAATGCTTAAAAGTTCCAGCCTTATAGGGGGGATTGAAGCGCGCATTAAAACAGGCCAAAAAAATGCCGAAGCAGCGGTTATGGCCGAAGTTGGGCAAATTGCGCGAAAATTCTCTGCGATGGAAGATCCGTATCTCAGGACAAAATCTCAAGAGGTCCGAGAGGTTGGTCATAGGATTGTTCGCAATCTGACAAAAACAGTTACCGATTCTTATTCCGGGCTTACACGTAATTCGGTGATTTTGTCCGAAGAGATTACGCCTGCAGATACCGCAATGATGGACCCCGCTCAAATCGGGGGATTTGCGACAGTACTTGGCGGGCCAGAGGGCCACACCGCCATTATGGCGCGGTCGCTTGGGTTACCTGCAGTATTGGGTGTTCCCGGTCTCCTCTCTGAGGTCGAGACTGGTGAAACCATAATCGTGGATGGAACCAACGGCCTTGTCATTGTAAATCCGAGTGATGCACGACTCAAAGACTACAGGTTACGTCAAAAAGATATAGAGCGTGAAGTTCGTGCTCTAACCCGATTGCGTAATGTTGTTGCCATAACAAAAGATGATCAACGTGTCGGGCTACAGGCAAACGTAGAGCTGCCGCGTGAAACCGGACAAGCCGTTGCAAACGGTGCCGAGGGGGTTGGCCTGCTTCGGACCGAGTTTTTATTTATGAACCGTGAAGAGCTTCCAACTGAGCAAGAACAGTATGAAGCTCTAGCTGAAATCATTGACGGCATGTCTGGTCGCCCAGTGACAGTACGTACCCTTGATGCTGGTGGGGAAAAACTGGTTTCAGCCTTGGGAACTTTACCTACTGACTCTCCAAATCCTGCTCTTGGGTTGCGGGCGATCCGATTATCTCTCAAACATCGTGATCTACTCAATACCCAGTTACGCGCAATTCTACGAGCAAGTGCCCACGGACCTTTGCGTATTCTCTTGCCGATGGTGACAACTCCAGGGGAAGTGAGAGAGGTCCGTAAGGCCTTAACAGAAGTTGCAGCAGGCCTGAAAAAGCAAGACGTGCGCATTGCCGATCCGTTGCCACCACTGGGGATTATGATCGAAGTTCCAGGAGCCGCTCTGGCTGCGGATGGTCTGGCGAAAGTCGCAGATTTTTTTGCGATTGGGACCAACGATTTGACCATGTATACTCTGGCGATTGATCGTGCAGAAGAGCAGGTTGCTTATCTCTATAATCCGCTTCATCCTGCGGTTCTGAAGTTGATTTCTATGACTGTAGACGCGGCACGACGGGCTCATATCCCCGTGTCAGTTTGTGGTGAAGTCGCTGGGGATGTGAATTATCTGCCTCTTCTGTTGGGCCTGGGGGTACGAGATCTCTCTATGAGCTCAAATGCATTGCCACGTGTTAAAAACCGTATTCTGAAATTGAATATGGAGGAAGTCACGCGGCGTGCCGAAGCCATTATGACACAGAGTGATCCCAGTAGGATCGCGACAATGCTTGAGGATTACAATGAGCGATATGCCAGCTAAACGCTGGCATACCTTATCTTCGAGAAAATCTTTACCGGGCTTTGTATCTAAGAAACTTTCTAAGATCTTATAACTTATCTGGGTTGAGCGGGATTTTTACAAATACCCCAAACTCCTTGGTAAAATCGCAGCTGACCCGAGCATGCACAGCACCCTGCTTGTCGTAGAAACGAGATTTTTCTGAAAGCGGTGTGATGGCTTCGTGCCAAAT
Organism: uncultured Rhodospirillales bacterium; assembly: GCA_913060675.1. Taxonomy (GTDB): domain Bacteria; phylum Pseudomonadota; class Alphaproteobacteria; order Kiloniellales; family Kiloniellaceae; genus Kiloniella. Next base: position 78,137 of record CAJXUS010000011.1, on the reverse strand, counting down.
ATTGGCATGCACACAAACCCCGAAACTGCCGTCACAATAAAATGCGACCCAATCTTCTGGCTTCATATCATCGCCAGTTTTAGCAAGCGCAACAACAAACGGCTTGTTATCTAGGGGGTAAAATAATTGGGCGCCATCAGGATGATAGTTAGCGTGCCAGATCAAAAGCTGAGAACGATCTGGGTCCTGGGTGTCTTTTGATGCTTTTCCCGGCAATTCAGACCATCCGAGAATATATCGATCGTTCACGGCCATATTCTCACCAAACAGGATATCGCCTTCCCACCAGAATTCGAATATTCCCTCAAGATGCCCGCCTTCATCGCCTGTGCCTTTATCTATGGAACGCCATCCCTGTTGAGGCCATTGTGTTATCTCAACGGGGTGGTTCATATAGTCTGTGACGATGGTGCCAAAACCTTCCAGGTTCTCTTTTGTAGCTTTTACCAAAGGAATTTCAAAAACAGGAAGATCATCTGGTACGGAAGGGTTCATGTAATCGAAGCTTTTTTTCTCTAACGATTTAGGTGTCGGCATTAAATGGTCCTGTGGTCAGTGAATTTAATTGAAGCTTGCAAAAATTTAATTTTAAAAACAAATTAAATTCACTGAGGAATAAATTAAATAAAATTAATGGGGTGGTTATGCCTCCCTAAGTCTGGAGGGTTTATGAGACACAGTCAGCTTCGGGCCTTCGATGCTGTTGCTAGAGAGGGGAGTTTTTCTCGAGCTGCCTTGTTGCTTAACCTGACCCCGCCGGCTGTCACCATACAAGTTCGTAGTCTTGAAGATGCATATGGTCTTACCTTGTTTATCCGCAGTGGCGGTAAAGCAACTTTGACGGCTGATGGACAAGCTCTTTATGATAAAACCAGGCGGTTTTTTATTGAAGAGGAAGAAATTCGCAACCATTTGTCAGCTTCTTCTGCGCTTGATGTCGGGCATTTGAAAGTTTCGGCAGATGGACCGCATGTTGCTTTGAACATCATTTCCTTATTTCGAGCAAAATTTCCCGGGATTAAATTGTCTGTCAGTTTGGGGAATGCAGAATCCGTTCGCCAGGATATTTTGGCCCAGCGCGCAGATGTGGCGATAACTGCGAATTGTCGTGGGGATGACCGGTTGGTAATTGATGAGCTATCGGTGCAGTCGATGGTCGCTTTGGTACACAAAGATCACTTCTTGTCGAGCAAGTCAGAAATAAGCCTCGTAGAACTTAACGATGAACAGCTGATTTTGAGAGAAAGGGGCTCTAACACACGGCGTGTATTAGACAAGGAAATGAAAAACCTTGGTCTTGGGTATGGCAATGTACTTGAACTCGGTAGTCGAGAAGCTGTGCGAGAAGCAGTTGCTGTCGGTTTAGGCATTGGTTTTTTATTTGAACATGAAGTTTTAGGTGATGATCGAACCAGAGCCGTCTTTATCAGAGAGTTACGTGATAGCAATCGAGATATGGTTGTGTGTCTGAAAAGCCAATTAAAGAGGCGCGTAGTCGAAGCCTTTGTTGCCATAGCTAGGCTGTAGGTCAGGAACTCATTGAGAGATCGGAATGATTGATCTTTGCCTATTTGCTTTTATTGAATCGGAAAATTGTTGCCATCTGGATCGAAGGCTGGTATTTATCGCGCAAAATAAACACATAAAGATTTCTTTATGTCACTGTGATAATTTAGAAAGCCACGCAAATGACAGAATTTACAGATTATAAAGTTGCGGATATGTCCCTGGCAGAATGGGGTCGCAAGGAAATCACTATTGCTGAAACCGAAATGCCTGGCCTGATGGCTTTGCGTGAAGAGTTCGGCGAAAGCAAACCACTTGCTGGGGCACGGATTGTTGGTTGTCTCCACATGACAATTCAGACCGCTGTTTTGATCGAGACTTTGACAGCGTTGGGTGCAACAATCCGTTGGTCATCTTGCAATATCTTCTCTACTCAGGATCAGGCTGCTGCTGCTATGGCAGCTGCGGGCATTCCTATTTTTGCTTGGAAGGGTGAAACAGAAGAAGAATTCATCTGGTGTATCGAACAGACTGTTGCAGGTCCTGATGGTTGGAAGCCAAATCTGATTCTTGATGATGGTGGCGATCTTACTGTTCTTATCCACGAAAACCATCCTGAATTGCTTGAGGATATTCGCGGTCTTTCAGAAGAAACGACAACGGGTGTTCATCGTCTTTATGACATGGCGAAAAAAGGAACTCTTAAGGTTCCTGCAATCAACGTAAACGATTCAGTGACTAAATCCAAATTCGATAACCTGTACGGTTGTCGCGAATCCTTGGTTGATGGCATCAAACGCGCAACAGATGTAATGGTTGCTGGTAAAGTTGCTGTTATCGGTGGTTTTGGTGATGTTGGTAAAGGTTCTGCTGCTTCTCTTCGTTCCCAGGGTGCACGTGTTCTTGTTACTGAAATCGATCCAATCTGCGCTCTGCAAGCTGCCATGGAAGGTTACGAAGTAACCACCATGGAAGATGCGGCCCCATTGGGTGATATCTTTGTAACAACAACAGGTAACAAAGATATTATTACCATCGATCACATGCGCGACATGAAAGATCGTGCGATCGTTTGTAACATTGGTCACTTTGATTCTGAAATTCAAATTGCTGCATTGCGTAACTACCCTTGGCACAATGTTAAGGATCAGGTTGATGAAGTTGAATTCCCTGATGGCAAGCGTTTGATCATCCTGGCCGAAGGCCGTTTGGTTAACCTTGGTTGTGCAACAGGCCACCCAAGCTTTGTGATGTCAGCATCTTTCACCAACCAGGTATTGGCTCAGATCGAACTTTGGGAAAATTTTGCTAATTATAAGAACCAAGTTTATGTTCTTCCAAAGTATCTGGATGAAAAAGTAGCAATGCTACATCTTGAAAAGCTTGGTGTTAAATTGACCAAGCTAACCAAAGAGCAGGCAGAATATATTGATGTGTCTGTTGATGGTCCTTTCAAACAAGACCATTACCGCTACTAAGATCTTGCTCTAGAGGTTTTGCCTTCAGTAACGAATGATTGCGGGGCGCAGATAATATCTGTGCCCCGTAATTCATTACAACGCCTTGTTCCATCAAGATAAAATCATTACACTTGAACAGAATTTTCTACCCCTATCCAAAAACGCTTAATTTGGATGGTATTTCTGTAATTCTTGAGGGGAACGCAGTGTCGTCATTTTCGACCTATCTGCCGGGTTTGTTTCTTGCTCTGATTATCCTCATCGGTTCGGGGGTGCTTGTTTTTGCCTATCGCCTCCGTTGGCGTATGGTGCAGAAGAAACTAAATGAATTACAAACCAAGTCATCATTAGATCGTGCTGCGTTACTCGCTGCGCCCTTAGGATGTGTTACCTTTTCTCATAAAGATAAAAAAGTAAGAGCCAGTGTTGGTTTGGTTCGTGAATTTGGCCTCGATAAAGGTGAGATTGATTTCAACGCTATCTCTATTCTTTTTCAGCGTGGAGGCACCAAGCCAAATTTATTGATAGAAGCGACAGAGTCACTCCGAGAGCTTGGAAAGTCATTTACGGTGACCCTGGCGGCAAAAGGAAGAACCTACCGAATTACGGGTGAACGAATTGAATTGTCCGCGGAGCTGCCACCTATTGCTGATGTTGTTTGGTTTCACGATATCAGCGATATGGAAAAACAAACCAGAAATGCTCTCGAAGGTTCTCGCCATATAACATGGTTGCTTGATAACCTGCCTATTCCCGTATGGATGCGAGACGAGAAGTTATCCGTAACTTATTGTAATAAGTCCTACGCCAGTGCTGTAGAGTCCAATCAGACAGACGTCATCGAACAAAACATGGAGCTAATGGATCGCTCCAAAGTGGCTCAGGCACATAGTCTGGCAAACAAGGCACTGGAAACGGATGCGGTCATTTGCGAGAAACATCATGCGATTATTGCAGGGGAAAGACGTCTTCTCGAATTCTGTGAAAAGGCTCTCGATGATAAAAATCTTCTAGGATTTGCTGTTGATCAAACGCGGCTCGAAGATGCGGAACGTGAGTTAAATCGTCATATTGGGGCCCATGCTCAGGTCCTTGAAAATCTGGGGATTGCGATTTCTATCTTTGGACCTGACGAGCGGTTAACATTCTTCAATTCATCATATGCTACTTTATTTAAACTCAACGAAGACTTCCTTCGTTCTGAACCGCATTTAAGTGAAATCTTAGATACGATGAGGGAAAACAGGCGGCTCCCTGAGTATGCAAATTTCCCAGAGTTTAAACAGCAGCGCCTGAGAGAGTACCGCACCATTATCGAGCCGGTAGAGGAGCTTTTGCACCTTACCGATGGTACGACATTGAGGTCTGTTGCTACGGCCCATCCCTTTGGCGGGGTTATTGAAACGATTGAAGATGTTACCGATAGCCTTGCATTGGAAAGGTCTTATAACACTCTAACCGCAGTACAAAGAGAGACCCTTAATAAACTATACGAAGCGGTGGTCGTGTATGGGGCTGATGGACGGTTAAAGCTGTTTAACCCCAATTTTGCTGAAATTTGGAAGTTGCCAGAAGAGTTTCTACGAACAGAACCGCATGTCCGTGATGTTGTTTCTCGTAGCCGCGGTCTTTTCGAAGTCAGTGATGAAGAGTGGGAACAACGCCGAGAGGTTATGGTTGCCAGAGTTTGTGAACCAGAGGGCCGTAATGGACGTATCGTAAGAGCTGATGGGGTCGTGCTTGATTGGGCACAGGTAATGCTTCCCGATGGCGCGTCGCTTTTGACCTTTCTGGATGTAACGGATTCCTTTACCGTTGAACGCGCGCTCCTTGATAAAAACGAGGCGTTGGAAACGGCTGATCGTCTTAAGACGGCCTTTATTGCTAACGTCTCTTACGAGCTGCGAACGCCTTTGAATGCGATTGTTGGCTTTGCTGAAATATTGGAAAATCAGTTCTTTGGCGAATTGAACGAACGTCAGAAAGAATACAGCCAGGCGATTGTTGAATCATCGCATCGTTTGATGGCCCTTATTAACGATATTCTTGATCTCGCGACAATTGAAGCCGGATACCTCCATCTCGATCTCAGTGAGGTCAAGGTGGATCATATTCTACAACACCTCTACACCATCGGTCATGAGAGAGCGCGGCACCGAAATATCGAGGTGGATATTATCTGTAATGATGATATTGGCTCGGTGCTCGTTGATGAACGACGCTTAACGCAGGCGCTTTACAATTTGCTACTTAATGCCATGAAATTTTCGCCCGAGGGCGGGACTGTTACGGTCAAAGCTTCTAAAGATCATGAGTTACGCATTTCAGTATCTGACAAAGGTGTTGGTATTCGTAAAGAGGATCAAGACAGGGTCTTTCTTAAGTTTGAACGCGGTGAAGGGCATGCTAAACAGGCTGGCGCTGGTTTGGGATTGTCGCTGGTTAATAGTCTGGTCGAATTACATGGTGGTTGGGTTGAAATCCAGTCTGAAGTGGGACAGGGGACATGTATTACGTGTCATATTCCGCTGTTAGATCAAGATGGCTTGGACCAAGATGGGATAAGTCAAAAAAAGCTTGATGAGCCTGATAAAACAAGTGATATCCGAAGTGTTGTAACTGACGTAATCAATCAGATTGCAGAAGAGAAGTCTGAAGAAGACAGTATTTCGGATAGCTAGAAAATACCATTATAGAATGCGAATGTGAGGCTTAGCCGTGACAGGTGACCAATTAATCGGTGAAGTTTTAATTGCGGATGAAGATGCGACAGTCCGGTTCGCCAATTCTTTTGCTCCCTATTTGAGAGCGGGGGATGTGCTTGCCTTAGAAGGTGACCTCGGAGCCGGTAAAACCGCCTTTTCTCGAGCTTTGATTAATGCACTACCTTTTGGTCCGGACCAAGATGAAAAAGAAGAAGTTCCCAGCCCAACTTTTACCCTTGTGCAGATTTATGACCGTGCTGAATTACAGGTATGGCATTTTGATTTGTATCGCCTTGAAGATCCCGAAGAGGCTTATGAACTCGGTATTGAAGAAGCCTTTATCGATGGGGTGTCTTTGATTGAATGGCCGGATAAATTAGGCTTTCTTATGCCCTCTGATCGATTGATGGTAAATTTGAAGTATGGGGATAGTGACACCGCCCGGGTTCTAACATTTTCTGGAAATGATAAATGGCGTGAACGGTTGTCCGAATTCCTTAAGAAGGACGATGCACCCTAGATGGAAACTCGAACAGAAACGGGCATGAAAATAACGACGGCTATGGTTCTCGCTGCAGGTTTTGGTAAACGCATGCGACCGCTTACCGATACGACGCCAAAGCCTCTGGTGCCTGTATTGGGCAAGCCAATGCTAGATACTATTTTGGATAAGCTCAAAGCATCTGGCTTCGACCGTATTGTGGTGAATGCCTTTTACCTAAAAGATCAAATCCGTGATTTTTTAGAAAACAAGGATGACTCAGCTCTAATTTACTCGGAAGAAAACTCAATCCTGGAAACGGGTGGAGGCGTGACTTTTGCGTTGCCAAAGCTTGGTGATAAACCCTTTGTTGTCGTGAACGGGGATGTTTGCTGGTTAGATGCTGTGGAGCCTGCATTACAGCGGCTTGTTGATCATTGGGATGCGGACAAAATGGATGCACTGCTTTTGCTTCAGCCAACATCACGAGCTGTTGGTTATGAAGGCAGCGGTGATTTCACAATGAATTCTGATGGGTGTCTCGCCCGTCGAGGAGGAAGTGATAACGCGCCTTTTGTCTATGCAGGAATTCAAATTCTACACCCTAAACTTTTCCAAGATGTTCCAGATGGTGCTTTTTCTTTGAACTATGTTTTTGACAAAGCCTTGGCAAAGGGGCGTCTCTGTGGCTTGGAACATGATGGTGAGTGGTTTCACGTTGGGACCCCAGAAGGTTTGGAAGAGGTCGAAGGTATTTTGCGAAACAAGGTACAGCCTTCTCCCAGCTCTGACTCCAGGGTTAGTTAATGGCGAGACAAATCTATACTATCCCCTCTAACGCTTCTTTTGCAGATGCTCTGGCAAAGGGGATACTTGATCAGTGGGGATCAAATCCGCTAGAGCTTTCTCGGGTAATGGTGTTGCTACCCACCCGTCGTGCCTGTCGATCCTTACAGCATGCATTTTTACGTGCATCGGAGGGTAAGGCCCTCATGCTTCCTCGTTTGCTGCCTTTAGGTGATCTTGACCCGGATGAGCTCCTGATTTCAGCATCTGATGTCGCTGTTGGGCAGGGTTTGGAATTAGACCTGCCCCCAGTTCTATCTTCCTTGAGACGACAATTATTGCTCAGTCAATTGGTTTTGAAATGGTCAGCAAGCCAATCGAAATTACTCGGTAGTGAAATCATTCCCGAAGACCAAGCCGTGCGGTTGGCAGGAGAGCTCGGGCGTTTTCTAGATCAGGTACAAACTGAAGGCCTCAATTTTTCAGAACTAAGCACATTGGTGCCAGAGGATTATGCCGAACATTGGCAAATTACTCTCGAGTTCCTTGCAATACTCACCAAAATTTGGCCCTCGGTTGAAGAGGCCACAGGTGGTATTGGTCCGGCTGAACGCCGACGTCGTCTTTTGGAAGGACAAGCCGAGTTTTGGCGTAAGTGTCCCCCTGAACATCCGGTTGTTGTCGCGGGCTCTACCGGATCCATTCCGGCAGCGGCTGAGCTTATCGGGGTGATTTCTAGCCTGCCTTCAGGGCAGGTAATCTTGCCGGGAGTAGATTATCAAGCAACGGAAGAAGTCTGGACTGATTTTCTGCGGGATAGCTCTCATCCTCAGCATGGACTTTCGACTTTGTTATCCCGATTAGACATTTCCCGGGAAGAAATTAAGGTATGGCCTTATAAACAGACCGAAAGAGCGCCGGATGAGCGCGTCGAGTTGATTCAAACCGCCATGCGACCGGCACAATCAACCACCGAATGGCAAGGCTATATAGAAAGAACCAGCCCTGATACTTTTAGAAAAGCCCTAAAGGGTGTGACCCGGATCGACTGCCCTGGTCCGGGGGAAGAGGCACTGTCGATTGCGCTGATATTAAGATCCGTTCTAGAGAATCCTGCCAAAACAGCTGCTTTGATTACACCAGACAGAGATTTGGCACGACGTGTTACTGCTGAAATGGAGCGCTGGAGTGTAACAATTGATGATTCTGCAGGGTCTCCGTTGCCGGAGGCAGCTCCGGCTGTTTTCCTTCGGTTAACGGCCGAAATGATGGTGTCGGGTCTGACGCCGATCTCCTTGTTATCTGCTTTAAAGCATCCTTTGTGCACTGGGGGAATGGCTCCCGGGGTTTTTAACCGTATTCTTCGGCGCTTGGAAATAACGGTTCTACGAGGCGTAAGACCTGCACCAGGGTTTTCTGGATTGCTTGCGGCTCTCGATGCAGAAAAAGATGAAGAGTTATATCTCTTTATTCAAAAGATTGCGGAGGCAGCCTACGAGTTTTCCATGACAATAGAAGAGGGTTCTAAATCCTTTAGAGAACTTTTGGAAACACATGTGGCTTTTGCCGAAACCCTTGCTGCAACCCAAGACCAAGAGGGTTCCGAAAGGTTGTGGGCGGGGGACGATGGTTCTGCCACTGCAGAGTTCGTTGCCGATCTTCGAGAAGCGGCAGGGGATGCTCCTGAAGTGTCAGCGCGTCGGTATCCAGAACTGATCGCAGCTTTAATGGTTGGTCGGGCAGTCCGGGCCCCGTTTGGGGCTCATCCTCGGTTGAGTATCCTGGGTGCGATTGAAGCCCGGCTGCAACACTCGGATGTTGTTATTCTTGGCGGGCTTAACGAAGGCAGTTGGCCGGCAGAAGCAAAATCTGGCCCCTGGATGAGCCGTCCCATGCGCAAGGACTTTGGGTTACCTCAACCAGAACAACAAGTGGGGTTGTCAGCCCAGGATTTTGTTCAAGCCTTTTGCGCTCCAGAAGTTTTACTGACCCGCTCCGAGAAGGTAGAAGGGGCGCCAACAGTGCCTTCACGTTGGCTGCTTCGCATAGAGGCATTGCTTGAAGGCAGGGGGCTAAAAGGCCTTATTCAAAACGATGCCGCGAAATGGCTGTCATGGGCAGAAGAAAAAGACCTACCGTCTGAACGTATTCCTGTAAAACCTCCGGCGCCAACGCCGCCAGTATCAGCACGACCACGCAATCTGTCTGTAACGCGCATAGAGACCTGGATGCGTGACCCTTATGCTTTGTACGCACAAAAGATATTAGCCCTTAGGAAGTTGGATCCTCTCGATGCGGACCCTTCTGGGGCTGATAAAGGGAGTTTGATCCACGAGGCCCTTGAAATCTTTTTAAAGCGCCACCCAGATGCGCTGCCAGCAGATGGTGAGGATCAGTTGATCTCCATTGGTGAAGAGGTCTTTGCGTCTGTTAGAGATCGGCCTGGAATTTGGGCTTTCTGGTGGCCACGGTTCCAACGCATTGCAAAATGGTTTGTTGAAGAAGAGCGTAAGCGTAGAAAGCTTGTTTCCAAGTCGCATGTCGAGGTGACCGGACAGATTATATTAAGTGGCCCTGCGGGTGATTTTACGCTAACAGCAAAAGCAGACAGGATTGATGAATTGGCCGCGGGCGGGTTGGCAATCCTTGATTATAAAACGGGTACAGTGCCAAGCGCTAAGAACGTGACGCAGGGAATATCTCCACAATTACCGCTTGAAGCTGCTATTGCAGCCGAAGGGGGTTTTGGGATTCTTCCGGATGAGGTCAAAGAGCTGCTTTATTGGCGTCTTACAGGTGGGGAACCTGCCGGTGAAGAGAAAAATGCCTTGGGTCAACGCGGCGCCAAAGAGGGCCCCGGTGAAGTCTCTAAAGTGGCGATGGAGGGTCTTTTGGATCTTATTGCTGAATTCGATTATCAAGAGACACCTTATTCTGCACGTCCTCGTCCCAAACAGGCATTGGTCTATAACGATTTTGAGCACCTTGCGAGAGTCAAGGAATGGGCGAGTAGTGGTGAGGGTGACGTATGAGTATCACCATTGAAGAGATTCTAGAGAAAGCGACCAGAGAGCAACGCCAGGCAGCAGATCCGAATACATCGGTTTGGGTTGGTGCATCAGCAGGCGCAGGTAAAACAAAGGTTCTGACAGATAGAATACTTAATCTATTGTTAAGCGGATCTGAGCCTGGAAAGATTTTGGCTCTAACCTTCACCAAGGCCGCTGCGGCTGAGATGGCAAACCGCCTTTCGGGTAAGTTGGCGCGTTGGTCTACGATACCTGATGATAAATTAAACGAAGAACTTCTCTACTTGCTGGGACGATCTCCGGGCGAAGATGAAGTCAAAACGGCTCGGCGACTATTTGCACGCGTTCTTGATACACCAGGTGGGATGAAGATCCAAACCATCCACGCATTTTGCCAATCGCTGTTGGGGCGTTTCCCACTTGAAGCTGGAGTGGCACCTAACTTCCAAATATTAGATGACCGCTCAGCTGTCGAACTGCTTTATCGTTCCCGTGAAGATGTTCTTGCAGGGCGCGGAGGGTTAAGCGAACTAGAAGTCTCTCAAGCGCTAGATAGCTTAACGGCCTACACCCAAGAACAAACCTTTGCTCCCTTGGTTCAAGAGATCATTCGAGAAAGAGGGCGCATTGCCCTTCTGTTAAAAGAACACGGTGATATCTCGGGTTTAAAAACAGCCATTTACAGTGTACTGGATGCGCCTGAAGGCGCTGATCCGAGCTCTATTCTCGAAGCTGCATGTCAAGATAATCTCGTTGATATGCTTAACTTGGGACAGGCAGCAGACGCCTTGTTACAAGGGGCAAAATCCGATCAAGAGCGTGGCCGTGTTTTGAAAAGTTGGATTGAGGCAGGGCCAGAGATCAGGTTGGAAAATTATGGCGCCTATCGGGGTGTCTTTTTTACACAATCTGGCGATATTCGGAGCCGACTCGCGACGAAGGGTGCCCTTGCTGTTCTTCCTGCGCTACCGGATATTCTCATCGGGGAAGCTGAGCGCTTGATCCGGCTCAATGAGAAGCTCAATGCGATTGGAGTGGCAAGATCAACGACAGCCCTCTTAACGCTCGGGGTTTCGATACTCACCCGATATGAAAAGTACAAAGAAGCTCGAGCCTTTCTCGATTACGACGATCTTATTTTTAAGACCCGTGATTTGTTGCGGGGCGAGAAAGCTGTCGCGTGGGTGCTCTTTAAACTGGATGGGGGGCTGAACCACGTTCTGATTGATGAGGCCCAAGATACCAACCCTGAACAGTGGGAGGTTGTTGCTTCGCTTTGCAATGAGTTCTTTGATGGTGAGGGTGCACGAGATGATGTTCGGACGGTTTTTGCTGTTGGGGATGTAAAGCAATCGATTTATTCATTCCAGCGTGCGGACCCGGCCAAGTTCGAAGAAATGCGCCGCCATTTTGAAGACCGTGTTTCAATCGCCAAACAAGCTTGGCAACGCATTAGTCTAGATGTTTCTTTTCGCTCTACACCTTCTGTGCTTTCGGTCGTTGATCAGGTCTTTGCTTCTGCTGTTGCCGCAGATGGGGTCTCATTTGACGAAGGCAGTTTGCAACATCAACCCGTAAGGCTTGGGCAAGCCGGGCGGGTGGAGCTTTGGCCTCTCATGGCAAGTGAAGGGCAGGTTGACGATACGCCTTGGACCCTGCCGCTCGCACAAGAGGCCGAAATGGAATCTCGATCCCGTTTGGCAACAGTGCTGGCCCGAAGAATACACTATTGGACGCTTTCACCCGAAGGTGAAGATGACCCTGTATGTCAGTTAATCGCGAAGGGGCGGCGAATTGCGCCCGGTGATATTCTTGTTTTGGTCCGGCGCAGGAACGCCTTTGTCGAGGAGTTGGTCAGAGAGCTAAAAACACTTGGTGTGCCGGTTTCCGGTGTTGACCGTATGGTTCTTACCGATCAAATGGCGGTCATGGACCTGATTGCCTTGGGGCGGTTTTTACTTTTACCTGACGATGATTTGACCCTGGCCACTATTCTCAAAGGACCACTGATCGGCCTTGATGAGGATCAGTTGTTTGAACTTGCCTATAAACGTAAAGGGAGCCTTTGGTCCGTTCTTCGAGATAAAGCGCGCAGCAACGATGCTTTCGCCCGTGCAGCTGGGTATCTTAATGGCTTGCTAGCCCGCGCTGATTATACGCCGCCTTTTGAGTTGCTCTCTCATATTCTTGGCCCTCTCGAGGGACGCAAAAAATTACTCGCGCGATTAGGGCCAGATGCCCGTGATCCGATAGAAGAGTTCCTTTCCCTTTCTCTGGTATATGAACGTGAAGAAACACCCTCATTGGAAGGATTTCTTCACTGGCTCGAAGCGGGAGATCAAGAGATTAAACGCGATCTCGAACAAGGAGGAGACGCGGTCAGGATTATGACGGTGCACGGCTCCAAAGGTCTTCAGGCACCTGTTGTTCTGCTCCCAGATACCACGCAGATCCCTCAGGCCGATCGAGGCGTGGTTTGGTTAAAAGATAACAACAATATTCCGGTGTGGTCCCCAAGAACGGCGATGAACACGCAGATTATCTCTTCTGCGCGCGATCAGTTGCGAAAAGATGGGCTCAGAGAATACCGCCGCCTTCTCTATGTGGCGTTGACCCGGGCCGAAGATCGACTTGTAATCTGTGGCTGGACAGGACAACGAGAGCCTTCTGAGGATAGTTGGTATGCCCTGGCAAAAGCGGCGTTGTCCCAAACGGCCAGAGAGGTCGAGTTTTATTTTCCTGAAGATCCATCTGGGCTATGGAATGCTTCTGGGTGGGTCCAGGAGAATCCACAAGAAGCTGAAATTCAAAACCAAGATCAAGAGATCGTTGAAACCGTCCCAGTTGAAAGCCTTCCTGCCTGGGCGAACTGTGATCCAGATAACGAACCTGTACCACCAAAGCCGTTGGCACCATCAAGGGCAAAGGATGATGAACCTCCTGTTCGATCGCCCCTTGGTAAAGATGATAGTTCGCGTTACCGTCGCGGACGCCTGATCCATAGATTGCTTCAGAGCCTTCCTGACCAACCTGAAGACAAGTGGTCAGATATTGGGCGACGCTTTCTGGTTTCTCCTTTGCACGAGTTAAAGCCTGAACAGGTGGAGAGTTTACTCGAGGAAACCCTCTCTGTTCTCAAGCACCCAGATTACCGCGATTTATTTGGGTCGAACAGTCAGGCAGAGGTGCCTGTCGTTGGTATTGTAAAAAGAGATGGTGATGTTGAGGTTATCTCTGGTCAAGTCGACCGTTTGGTTATTTCGGGTAAAAAAGTAAAAATAATTGATTATAAAACCAACAGACCTCCCCCTCAGTCTGTTGAAAAAGTACACCGTGCTTATTTAAGGCAAATGGCGGCTTATCGGACTGTTTTACGTCAGATTTATCCCGATTATGAGATCGAAGCTCACTTGCTTTGGACGGATGATGCTCGCCTTATGTACTTGCCTGATGATATTCTTTCGCAACATGAACCTTGACGATGGGGGACCTGCATCCCTACATTCACCCTGACAATGTAATGTGAAATCAGAAATTTTTCTGGTACATTACACACAAACAAAAATGGCAAGAGGTACAATATGTCAACGATCGCAATCAGCGACGCTTCTTTTGAAGCTGATGTTCTTAAGACTGAGATCCCAGTTCTCGTAGATTTCTGGGCTGAATGGTGTGGTCCTTGTAAAATGATTGCGCCTGCTCTTGATGAGTTAGCTGCTGAAATGGACGGTTCCCTTACCATTGCGAAGCTGAACATTGACGAAAATCCAACGACACCACAACAGTATGGTGTTCGTGGAATTCCTACTTTACTACTCTTTAAGGGCGGAGAAGTTGTTGCAACGAAAGTTGGTGCAATCGCTAAAGGTCAATTGAAAGAGTGGATTACCACGTCTCTTTCTTAAGCCGACCACGGTCTATGAAAAAGCCTCGCTGTTCAGCGGGGCTTTTTTTATGGGCTGTTAATTTTTGATTTTGGAACTGCTAGTGATCACACAATGAGGTGTGTTTTATTGTAATTTTTGGCGGTTACGAGCTGTTTTAAGTATTAGTGATGTACTTTGTCAGTACATAAAATGCCACCGGCACCCCAATTTTCTTTGTTCACATCGTCAATGACGACATAGACAGCTTCCCTATTGCAACCTGTGATTCGGGCCGTTTCCTCAGTCAGTTGTTTGACTAGAGCGCGCTTTTGCTCGAGGGAACGACCTTGGAACATCTCTACACGGATGATCGGCATGATCTCGTCCTCTTTCTGAGTGAGATAAGGATAATCGAAAATCGCCTTAAAAGCTACCGTTTCGAACATTTTGATCTACAAACTTGAAAAAGAACTCCCCTTAGGAAATCTTAGGAATTTTAACCTTAATTGTGCTTGTATGAAGTATCAATAGATTTTGCTAGTTTTGGGCGTTAATTTTCCAAGTGAATGCAATTAAAACTCTGCAAAGGGGACAAAGGGAATACGTTCTCGGTGAGCCGCCTTTGATTTCAAATCATCAACAACCGCAAGAAAATGAGGAGAGCTGTTGTGGGCGTCCCAACCAGATTTGTCATGATAAATTTCATAAACAAAGAAGGATGAGGGATCGTCGGGGGAACGATAAGGTAAAAATACTTTCACACCTTCCTCTGCCATTGTTGGGGCGACCAGATTGTTCAGGATTTCAGCCACGGCGTCGGCTTCTCCTTCTTTGGCCTGAATGCGAATAGCAACGACGAACCCCTCATTAAGAAGGTTCGATATATTATCAGTATTAAGCATAAAAATCCCTTACCTGGTTTTTCAAAATTGTCGTTATTTCGAATTAGAACAATTAGTGAACAAACAAGTCGAGATGTCAACACTTGGCTTTTAAATACTTAAAGACAACGTGTTGTTATTAAGAAAATAATATCAGCTAATTAAAACAAAGCCTTTAGCGGATAAATCACGTCTTAGGAGCTTTCAGATAGGATATGGCCTGCCAAATAAAGGGAGCCGCAAATTAGAATACGCCCTGGTTTTTCCTGGGCGAGGATTTCAGCAACAGCCTGTTCTGCTGAGGGGCAGGCTTTGGCATCAAACCCTGCTTCATTGGCATGACCAGCTGCGTCCTCCGCACTCAAAGAGGCCGGTTCAAAAGGGATTTCTATCGCGCGTAAGCTTGTTCCCAAGGAGGCCAAGGGACGAAGATATTCAGAAGCGGCTTTGGTGTTCAGCATACCATAGACAATATGCACGGGCTTGTCTTGCCAAGTTTCCAGGATTTTTGCAAGTGCAAGGCCTGCTGATTCGTTGTGTCCGCCATCAAGCCAAAGCTCCCAGGGATCTCCGGGTAGCATATCTGGTAGTAATCCAGAGTTAAGCTGTTGCATTCTACCAGGCCAAGATGCTTGGGTTAGGCCCAACTTAATCTTATCTTCTTTGAGCGCGAACTGGTCTGAGACAAGGTCGGTTGCCGCAACCGCGAGGGCAGCATTCTCTACTTGATGTGCGCCGAGCAGATTAGGGCGAGGATAACGGACAGTGCCGTTACGTCCCGTAAACAGGAAGCTGTCGACCTCAATCTCGATAGACCAATCACGGCCTTCAACGTAGAGCTCTGTGCCGATCTCTTTTGCCCGGACCTCAATAACCGCGAGTACATCGTCGGTTTGTTTACCAACAACACATGGAACTCCGGATTTTAGAATTCCAGCCTTTTCTGCGGCTATTCCTTCTATCGTATCACCTAGAAATTGGGTGTGATCAACCGATATTGGGGTGATAGCTGTTAGGGCCGGTTGAGCAACCATATTGGTTGCATCAAGGCGCCCGCCGAGACCGGTTTCAAGAAGTAATGCATCAGCAGGGGCGCGGCTGTAGGCGATGAAGGCGGCGACTGTAGTCACTTCGAAGAAGGTTATGGATTCAGGGCCATTGACCTTTTCACACTCTTCCAACAGAGAAACCAAGTCATCTTCGCTGATGAGCTCACCAGCTAGACGAATACGTTCATGAAACTTTACCAGGTGAGGAGAAGTGTAGAGGTGAACCCTCTTTTCATGCGCTTCAAGGATGGCCCGAACATACGCCAAAAAAGAGCCTTTGCCATTTGTCCCTGCAACATGGATCACAGGGGGCAATTTTTCTTCGGGATGATCAAATAGCGCCAGCAGCCGTTCAACGCGTCCGAGAGAAAGGTCAATAATCTTTGGATGCAAGAGGCTTAGGCGCTCAAGCACAACATCGCTACGGCGCATGGACATAATTTTTTACCTGAATTTTAGGTCACAAATACTTTCGCAAATACTTTCGCAAATACTTTCACAAATACTTTCAATGAAACCTAGGCGTCTATTGGTACACCTGATGGTTCACTTTCCACTTTTTCAAGATTCTCCGGTAGAGGTAAAACCTCTGCAGCAGGTCCTTTTTGAGTGAGAAGATTGAAAATCCGTATCAGTGTTTCACGCATTTCATGGCGATGAACGACCATGTCTACCATCCCGTGTTCCAAGAGGTATTCAGCGGTTTGGAAGCCTTCGGGTAATTTCTCACGAATGGTTTCTTCAATCACGCGTTTACCTGCAAACCCAATATTGGCTTCAGGCTCTGCAATCGCAATGTCCCCCAGCATGGCAAAGGACGCAGACACGCCACCCGTCGTTGGGTCAGTAAGCAGAACGACATAAGGAAGTCCGGCATCTTTGACCATGTCAACAGCGATAATCGATCGTGGCATTTGCATGAGAGACAAGATGCCTTCTTGCATGCGTGCGCCACCAGAGGCTGGAATTACAAGGAGAGGCGCTTGTTGCAAGACCGCCAAACGCGCAGCTGTGAGAAGGCCTTCTCCAACAGCGGTTCCCATTGAGCCACCCATGTAGGAGAAGTTGAAAACGGCAATAACCGTTTGCATGCCACCCATGGTACCACGCGCAACAAGGATAGCTTCCTTGTCTTCGTTCTTCGCATTGGCGTCTTTGATCCGATCCGTATAGCGTTTCAAGTCTTTAAACTTGAGTGGATCGGTAATGGTTTTTGGGAGTTCTACCAGAGTAAACTCGCCATCATCAAAAAGGGTCTCAAGGCGTTTACGTGCCGAGATCCGCATATGATGGCCACTATAAGGGCAAACCCACAGATTCTTCTCTAGCTCTTTCTTGAAAATCATCTGCCCTGTCGCTGGCGACTTCACCCAGAGATCATCTGGGGTATCTTTCTGCACCAGAGCACGGATTTTCGGGCGAACGTAGTTGGAAATCCAGTTCATTCTAATCTGCCTTATTGGTCAAGTATCTACGTGCGGGCGCCACGTACACCTTCGGAAAGTGTACGTACGTATTCCAACACAGCTTGGGTGAGACCCGGTTTTGGCCGGTTATCATCATCCAGATTGTCTTTTAGTTTATCAATAATTGCCGAGCCTACAACAGAAGCATCGGCAACTTGAGCAACGCTTGCTGCCTGATCCGGAGTACGGATGCCAAATCCTACTGCTACAGGTAGATCGGTTTCGGCTTTTATTCGAGCAACAGAGTCTCTGATGTTAGTTTGAGATGCAGCACCGGTGCCGGTGATCCCAAGAATGGACACGTAATATACAAATCCACTGGTATTGTTAAGTACTTTCGGCAATCTTTCACCAACTGTTGTTGGCGTGGTCAAGCGAATAAAGTGCAATCCCTGCTCTAGAGCCGGAATACAGAACTCATCGTCGTGCTCAGGAGGGAGGTCGACAATGATAAATCCATCGACACCGACTTCTTTGCAATCTTTCAAGAATGAATCAACGCCGTATATATAAATCGGGTTGTAATATCCCATCAGAATAATAGGGGTATCTTGATTGTCTTCACGAAAAGCTCTGACGAGCTCTAGGGTCTTTTTTAATGTCATGCCTTGGCGTAAAGCGCGAAGACTGGATGCTTGGATCGCCGGACCATCTGCCATGGGGTCTGAAAAGGGCATGCCAAGCTCAATAACATCGGCACCTGCGGCGGGCAGACCCTTAACGATTTCAAGGCTGGTTTCCAAATCTGGATCGCCAGCTGTCAAAAAGGTGACAAGGCCTCCATGACCTTCGGCGCGTAGATCGGCAAAACGTTTTTCTAGTCTGGTTTGGCTCATATGCTGTTCCCCACTCAAATCGTCACGCCGAGAGCGTCGGCAACAGTAAAGATGTCTTTATCACCGCGACCACACAGGTTCATTAGAAGGATTTTGTCCTTACCCATCTTCGTTGCGATTTTGATAACGTGAGCCAAGGCGTGAGCAGGCTCAAGAGCAGGGATAATACCCTCAATTTTAGAAAGCAGTTGAAACGCTTCCAAAGCTTCTACATCGGTAGCGGAGGCGTAATTTACCCGACCAATGTCATGGAGCCAGGAATGTTCTGGCCCAATGCCTGGATAGTCCAAGCCTGCAGAAATAGAATGTGCATCCAGAATTTGGCCGTCGTCATCTTGCAACAAGAATGTCCGGTTGCCATGAAGAACGCCAGGTTTACCACCTGTCAGAGATGCGGCGTGTTTATCAGTGGATACACCATGGCCCGCAGCTTCTACACCAGTAATGGCGACATCTTTGTCATCCAGGAAAGGGTGGAACAGTCCAATGGCGTTCGATCCACCGCCGATACAAGCAACGAGTTGATCTGGAAGGCGTCCTTCGGCTTCGAGCATTTGCTCTTTGGCCTCGCGGCCAATAATAGACTGGAAGTCGCGAACCATCACCGGATAGGGGTGAGGTCCTGCTGCAGTTCCAATGATATAGAAAGTTTCTTCGACGTTTGCGACCCAATCGCGCAGTGCATCGTTCATGGCATCTTTAAGGGTACCAGTTCCACTTTCAACCGAAATGACCTCCGCGCCGAGGAGTTTCATCCGGAATACGTTTGGCGCTTGGCGCGCGATATCCGTCGCACCCATATAGACAACACAGGGAAGATCGAACAGGGCGCAGAAGGTTGCCGTTGCAACACCGTGCTGACCAGCACCAGTTTCTGCGATAATACGTTTTTTACCCATGCGTCTCGCCAAAAGAATCTGGCCGAGAACATTGTTGGCTTTGTGTGATCCAGTGTGGTTGAGCTCATCACGTTTGAAGTAGATTTTCGCACCACCACATCTTTCGGTCAGACGCTCTGCAAAATAGAGCGGGCTTGGGCGACCGACATAGTGTTTGGCGTAGTAGTCGTAATCCTTTTGAAAAGAAGGATCCGCCTTGGCTGCGTTGTATGCTTTTTCTACCTCAAGGATAAGAGGCATAAGTGTTTCGGCAACAAAGCGTCCGCCAAAGATACCAAAGTGTCCACGTTCGTCCGGACCGTTCATGTAGGAATTGGGTGTTTTCATATCTACTCTACAACCTTATTAGATCACTGAGATCAACCTTGGGCGGACTTTGCCTGAAAACCTGTGTTCCTGCAAGGGATGGGCGGCTCAGATTTTCAATATTTTGAAAACACGTGGCGCACCGTAACTACACCATAGGCCTGCGATAACACCCGTAATAAATGTAAGGATAAGAATAAAGTCGAGCCCTTTGCCTGGGGCGATCTCAAGCAGCAATACTATTGGCGGCAGGCCGATAAGCGGACGAAGGGCTAATTTGAATTTATTCGCAGCTTTTGGCGGGTGATTACCATCTAACAGCGCAAGACCAAGCAGCCACCCGAACATCAAGGCTGGAATGATAACAACATTATCTGCCTTAACGGGTTTTATGGGGTGACCTGCATTGTGAACCCACGCGTCGAGAACCGTTTGCTCGGCGGCAATGCTTGCAGCGACCAATCCGATAATCATTAACAAGATTGAAAAACAAAGTGATCCCATGATGCGAGATTTTGTACTGTTTTTATGCCACCAATTGGTGGCCAGTTTTTCAAGTAATATAATGGCGATAAGCAACCCAACACCAATGGTCCATCCGGTGTAAACCTGAGCTGGAGTGTGGACGTTACCAACGATCCGGGTCCAACCTGTCATCACGACGATCAGCGCCGCTAATCCGTATGCCCAGTATCGCCGAGAAGATTTGGCGAGAAGGCCGTAGAATACTGGAGGTGTCTGAGCATGCCCGGATGGCATGCCGTAAGAGGTGCTTTTTTCAATGGCATTAAGACCGGGTTCCACCCAATAGGGGCGTGGCTGTGAAATCCCCATTTTTAAGATTTGCTGTACAGAACTCGATAGACAAAGGGCAAACCAAAGACGGGTTCCAAGACGCGGGCAAATGATCCAATAGATACAAACTGTGGCAACAAGAAATAGTTGTACCTCGCCAAAATGCGAAAGCAGGGCGATGACCGAGGGGGGCAAAATATCAGATGTCATTTCGATCAATTTTTAATGCCTCAACTACTTTTCGCATTTGCCGTGAACTGACGAATTTTTTCAACAGACTTTAGGCCGGGGCTATCTTCCACGCCGGAAGATACGTCCACAGCCCGTGCACCAGAAATCTTGATAGCCTCTTGGATATTGTCACAAGTTAGACCACCAGCAAGCATCCAGGGACGGCTCCAGCTTCTCCCCGAAAGAAGTCTCCAGTCGAAAGAAATGGCATTGCCGCCTGGCAAAGCATTCTTCAATCCTTTTGGGGGTTTGGCATCAAAAAGAAACCGATCAGCTATTTCTTCAAAGGGGGCAATGTTTTCAAAGTCTTTCTCATCGGAGACTTTGATTACTTTCATGACTTCAAGGCCAAAGGTTCGTTTTATTTCTGCGACGCGCTCAAGGGGCTCGCCACCGTGAAGTTGCAAGATATCTAAAGGGACTTGAGCAAGTATTTGTCTGATCTCGTCATCGCTTGCATCCACGAGCAAGCCGACCTTTTTAATATCGGGCTTTACCTGCTGTGTAAGAGAGCTTGCCTGATCAATGCTGACATGACGCGGACTCTTGGGAAAGAAGACAAACCCTAAGTAGTCAGCACCGGACTGCTGCGCTGATTGGAGCGCTTCATTGCTGTTGATACCGCATATTTTGACTTCTGTTCCCAAGGTAACACCCTTTGGTTATTCTTCATTGCTCATATAAGTATTATAACTCTTGATATAAGTATTTTTCCGCTATGTCATGAAAAAGTTTCAGCAATATTTTCCTGCTGCTGCCATCCTGAATTTGTCTTAAAACAATAAAGATACATGTTCATATAGGGGGTATAAAACAGGAAGCTGATAAAAACTGTTACCAGATTGAAAGTAAAATACATCCAGATGAAGTTCGGGCTTTCAGTCATGGTTGCTAAGTCACCATTGGCCAATGCTTCGAATATAGAGAAGTCAAAGATCGAAAATAGGGCGGCAAAAATCGCTGTCAGAACCAATGTGATAATGATGTATATTACGCTTAAGATAAAGAATGAGATGAAAAGACGAAAACTTTGTGACCGTGTATGCCGCCAGCTGTCTTTAACGCTATAGGGGGCATCAAGCGCTGCCGCAGGCACCACGTATAACAATCTCAATAACAATATTGTCCAAGATATCATCAGCGCTAAAACGACTAAGAAGGTAAAGATTCCACCACCACCACTCATTGCAGTTGGCATCGCCACAAAGGATGCTACCGCCAGCAAAATGTAAGTGGAGATAATTATTCCACCAGCTTTAGCGAAGGCTGTTAACTGTCTTTTCTCTGGAAAGAATAACAGAGTTGTTTTGATGTTAAGCTCACCTTTTCCCAGGAACCGCACCCAAGAGGTAAAGTATTGGGTCATGATAAAAAAAGATACCAGCATAAGAGCTATCTGTATGAGCCATACTTGGATTGAGGGTAGGAATTCGTTGAAGGATGAAGTGTCATTTATTACGGGTAGGGTTATCAAGTAAGCTGAAGCTGTTCCCATCATGGCCAAGGTTAGGGCCGGAAATAATGCAAGTTTTACCGCTGAAGTGAAGTTATTAAACAATAACTGAAAGGCTTGAGTGAGAGCCTCAGCGATTGAAAGATCTTCTGCTGCTTGATGTGTCTCTGATAGTATCGACAACTTTTCCCCCTGGTATAAGCACTACAAATTGCGAGCCTGTAGTGTTGAGAGATAAAGATATTCAAGTATTACGGGGTGTTGCAACTCTTAATATTTTAATCGATGCCATATTCAGTTTATGGGTGGAATTTAAGGTCGGTATGTGGTCCTGCTACTCTTCTATTTCCGTAGGATCTTCGCTTGCATCAACCTTTTCTTGCGCAGGAACCCAGCCTGTGCAGACCTTAAAGGCTATGGACAGCATTGATATCACTGCGGCCATTGGAAAATAGGTAAGTGTAAGAATGACGAGTTGTAGGAAAAATAATGCAGGTCCATTGTTTTGAATGAAAAGCAGTGAATTAAATTCTTTAAGTTCCTCTGGCGTCGTCGGCATACCTGTAAAGAAGTTGCTAATAGCAAGTATGGTAATGAATAAGATAAAAATAACAAACGGCACGGTTAAAAGAAGAAACGCCCCTATCAAGCTCCAGCCTAATTTTTGGGTATGTTTCCAGCTCATGTCTAGAGAGTAGGCCTCCCCAACGGCTGTGGCTGGTAGGACAAAAGAAAGTCTGGCAACAACATACAGAGCGGCGATTAACACCCCTAGAATAAGAATCGGAGTTATGGCAGGTGCGACGATACCAATCATTAAGGCTGGCAAACTTCCGATCAAACTTATGCCATAGCATATGGCCAAAAGAATGATCATTTTCAGTAAAAACTGCCAGTGATCCCGACGCCATGCCGAGATGGATGTTGATTCTGGTTGAGAGAGCCCTAGAAGAGTACGCCGATGCCAGGCGACGGCAAAAAGCGTATGAGGGATGTAGGCCAGAATACTGAGTAGCCAACTAAACATTGGGCTTTCAAGCGCTGGTATTGAAAGCGCGGTAATAAGTGCCGAAAGAAGCAGGGGAAATGCAGCCATCTGTACTAAGGCTGGCATGTTCCCTGTTATGGTATTGAGGGCCATTAGGCTCACAGCTTTTACAGGGAGGTCCTGTACAGCATGTTCTGGTGGCTGATGCGATACCATTACTCTACTTCTTTCTAACTTATATACTTAAGTTTCTAACTCTTCGACGATACGACGTGCTGCGGCTACCGGATCATCTGCGCTGGTAATGGGGCGGCCGATTACGAGGTAATCAGCTCCGGCGGCTACGGCATCTTTTGGTGTCATAATTCGTTTTTGATCGCCAGCCGCTGCCCAGTTAGGACGAATACCCGGCACCACCAGTTTAAAGTCTGGGCCACAGGTTTTACGCAAGATGCCAATCTCTTTTGAGGAGCAAACAACGCCATCAATACCACTTTCCTGGGCAAGTAGAGCAAGGCGTTTTACCTGTTCTGCTGCTGGGCCATTCTGGCCGACCTCCGTGAGATCATTATCATCAAGACTGGTAAGCACTGTAACGGCAAGAACCATTGGGCGGGGGATGCCAAGGTCTTCGGAAGTCTCTCTCGCCGCATCTACCGCCGCTTGCATCATTGCCTTACCGCCAGAGGCGTGGACATTGACCATAAAGGGACGCATGTGAAGAGACGACCGAATAGCCCCCGCGACGGTATTGGGAATGTCATGGAATTTAAGGTCGACAAAGAGTGGCTCGCCCCCAACGGCGCCTCTAACGGCATTCGGCCCTTGAGCAGTAAAGAGTTCTTTGCCAATTTTGATGCCGCCAACCTCGCCAGAAAGTAGCCGAGCGAGCTTAGTTGCCCGATTAATATCGGGGGTGTCTATTGCGACAAAAATGCGTTCTTTGGGGGTCATGGTGCCGATCTCCAGTCAGAGTTGTATCGGAGCCCATTCCTAACAGAGGTGATAGCATTGGTCACCCCTGTTTATTGAGTTTAACTCTAAACGAGCCAATTAATTATCAGTCTAACAAAACTGGCGGATTTGTCGTAAATCAATATCGGCGTTTATAGGCGAAGGTAGAGCTATCCATTTATGCGTTTATCAACCAATTGAGCTGCGGCGAGGTCTTCAAGAGCATGGCCAACCGATTTAAAATAGGTAATCTCTTCTTCACTGGATCGGCCGCGATGCTCGCCTCTGGTCAATTCGAACAAGTCAGCTTTTATATCCTGTACATTCAATACGCCTGTCGCCAAGGGGATAACGATATCACCCCCTTCTTTTGTGGCTCCGGCGCGGGTGTCGACAAAGACACTGGAATATCGGATCGCGTCGTCATCAGCCTCACGCATGTCAGGTCGGTAGGCGCCGACAAGGTCGAGATGCTGTCCGGGCTGTAGCCATGATCCCTTGACCAGTGGTTGTTGGCTGAGAGTAGCACAGGAAATGATATCAGCAGTCTTTACCGCGGCTTCTAGATTTTCGGAGGCTTGAGCTTGGATGCCGGAAGCGGTGATTTCTTGAGCCAGAGCAGTAGCCTTGTCGTGATCCCTGCCCCAAATGGTCACTTCTTTTATCGGGCGGACGGCAGCATGGGCTTGAATAAGGCTTGGGGCCAGCACACCGGTACCGACCATGGTTAGTTTCTGACTGTTGGACCTTGCAAGATAAGAGGCCGCAAGCGCGGAGGCCGCAGCGGTTCTGCGTGCCGTCAGAGTTTTTGCTTCAATGAGAGCTTTCGGCGTTCCGGTTTCACCATCAAATAAAATGTAAATCCCTTGAATAGCGGGAAGATTTTTTTCTCCATTTTCCGGGCTCACGGTAACCAGTTTTACACCGACAGCTTTTCCGGATTCCCAGGCAGGCATTAAAAGAAGCGTGGATTCTCGATGACCTCCTGGTTGCTCCATGTCGTGGTGATGGCGCATCGGCACAGTAATGTTGCTTTTAAAGGCCTCTCTCAAGGCTTCGACAAGAGATGGATAGTCCAAAGCCTGAGCGACTTGCTCTGCAGTAATATTTTGCACGAAAGAATCCTAAAAATAGAAGATTACTGTTGGATATTGTATACAATACTAGTCTTCAAAGAAGGTGTTTGGCAAAAGAATTATTGCTTAGTTACACAGAGTGCAGAAGTGAGTGTTGTGATAAGGCCTGACTAGGACGTGGTGACGTTTTGAGACGGCGTTTGATTTTTCTCACGTTCTTTTTTGAGCTCTTCGCGTTCCCAAGTAAGGTCTCTTTGTAGGTCGAGGGCTTGCCATTCCGCCTGCCGGGCTTTTTTTCGGGTTTTCCCACTTGAGAGCCAGGCGATAAAGGCACCTGTGAAAATGCCAATGCCAATTGATATCAATATGATGAGATAAAGTGGGTAGTCTAGCTGGATACCAAAAGGCCATATTTCAAGCGTAACGTCCTGACGGTTATTTACCGCCAAAACAAGTATGGCCAGCGTTATAGGTGCTGTAAGAACCCAGCTAAAACGTTTCACTTATTTAAACCAACTTTAGTTATTCAGAATCTAGGCCGTTATTTAGGCGTTCGCGGAGTTGTTTACCAGTCTTGAAGAATGGAATGTGTTTAGAATCAACTTCAACAGATTCGCCTGTACGAGGGTTTCTGCCAACACGAGCGTCGCGGTGCTTGACTGAAAAAGCTCCAAAGCCACGGAGTTCAACCCGATTGCCATCTGCTAATGCATTGGAAATTTCATCGAAGATAGTTGTAACGATTCTTTCTACATCCCGATGATAGAGGTGGGGGTTTTGCTCTGCGATATGCTGAATGAGCTCTGACTTGGTCATGCCTTACGTCTCCCTGTAGCTGTTTCCGAGATTGTGAAATACCCGTACAATTAACTCGGTGTCCCCGGCTTATATTTGTAACTATTTAGGTTTTGTCGCCGTAATTTAAGTCCTGTTCCCCTAAAGGGTGCCAGAGCCCGAAAAATCCGTCAAGTCTAAGTCATTAAGAATAAAGCATTTCCATGAGAAAAGTCGAATATAAAACAAAAAAGGCCCGGTGAATGAACACCGGGCCTTCTTTATTAACCGAAAAGTTCGGTTTATTTTTTGTCTTCAGCAGCTTTGGAGAGAGCTTCGCCGAGAATATCGCCGAGGCTAGCGCCGGAGTCTGTTGAACCGAATTCAGCCATTGCCTGTTTCTCTTCAGCAGCTTCATGCTGTTTGACAGAAAGAGTGATTCTGCGAGATTTGGCATCGATGTTTGTGATACGTGCATCGATTTTTTCGCCAACAGCGAAGCGATCTGTACGTTGCTCGCTGCGCTCACGTGAAAGTTCAGTTTTGCGGATCGTACCGGAAGCACCATCAGCGATTTGAACGTCGAGAGCGTTATCAGTCACAGCTGTAATTGTACACGTAACAACAACACCTTTTTTCAGACCTTCAACAGAACCAGCGAATGGATCTGCGCTAAGCTGTTTGATGCCGAGGCTAATACGTTCTTTATCAACGTCAACGTCGAGAACTTTAACCTTAACAATGTCACCTTTGGTGTATTCTTTTACAGCTTCATCACCGGAAAGTTCCCAGTTCAAATCTGAAAGGTGAACCATGCCGTCGATTTCGCCTGGGAGACCAACAAACAGACCGAATTCGGTGATGTTTTTGATTTCGCCATCAAGCTCAGTTTCAGCTGGGTGGTTCGCCTGGAATGACTCCCAAGGATTGGAAGAACACTGTTTCAGGCCAAGGCTGATACGACGTTTGGATTCGTCAACGTCGAGAACCATGACTGCAACTTCCTGGCTGGTAGAAACGATTTTACCAGGGTGGATGTTTTTCTTAGTCCAAGACATTTCAGAAACGTGAACCAGACCTTCAATACCAGCTTCGAGCTCAACAAAGGCACCGTAGTCAGTGATATTAGTTACGCGGCCTTCAAGCTTCGCACCAACTGGGTATTTAGCGGCAACGCCATCCCATGGGTCAGTTTCAAGCTGTTTCATGCCGAGGCTGATACGCTGTGTTTCTGCGTTGAAGCGGATAACCTGAACGTCGACCTGCTGGCCAATAGTCAGTTTTTCGCTTGGGTGGTTGATACGCTTCCAAGAGATGTCGGTAACGTGCAACAGACCGTCTACGCCGCCGAGATCAACGAAGGCACCGTAATCAGTGATGTTTTTAACAACACCCTGAAGAACCTGACCTTCTGTGAGGTTCTGGATCAACTCTGAACGCTGTTCAGCACGAGTCTCTTCGAGAACGGCACGACGTGAAACAACGATGTTGCCACGTGCGCGATCCATTTTCAGGATCTGGAACGGCTGAGGGTTGCCCATCAATGGGGAAACGTCACGTACGGGACGGATGTCGACTTGGCTGCCTGGCAAGAATGCAACGGCGCCGGAAAGATCAACAGTGAAGCCACCTTTAACGCGACCAAAGATAACGCCGTTAACGCGCTCGTTGTCGCCAAAGGATTTTTCGAGCTGTGTCCAGGCTTCTTCACGCTTAGCTTTATCACGGGAGATCATAACATCCCCGGTTTTGCTTTCCATGCGCTCGAGGTAAACTTCTACCTCATCCCCGATTTTCATTTCGGGAGCCTGACCAGCGTCAGCAAATTCTCTAAGTGGAACGCGGCCTTCAGATTTGAGGCCTACATCAATAAGGGCAACGTCGCCTTCAATGGCAACGATTATACCTTTAAGTACATTACCTTCAAGACGATCGGATTGACCGAGGGATTCGTCTAGTAGGTCGGCAAAGCTTTCTACAGCTGCTTCAGCCATGGTTAATAATTCCTTTCAACAGGTTCGCACTATACAGGCCGGCCGGTTTTTCCGGCGGTCTACCCAGGACCATCCCGGGCTAGTCATAATATACTGACAGAAAAGCTCTTAAATCCGTGATGTAAGATACGAACAAGAACTAGATGGAAAGACGCTCATCGATGAGTTTCTTCGCTAGTAAAAACGCCTTGTCAGCATCCATATCACTGGTATCAAGAACTACTGCGTCATCAGCTGCTCTAAGAGGAGCTGTGTCACGGTTACGATCGCGCTCATCGCGTTCACGCAAGTCTTCCAGTACGCGGGCGTATATAGACTGATCACCGCGTCCTAGCAACTCTTTATGCCTGCGCTCGGCGCGGACTTCTGGTGTTGCAGAAATGAAGAGCTTTATTTTGGCCTCTGGACAAACAACAGTCCCGATGTCTCTTCCATCCAAAATAGCACCTAAGTGATTGTTTGGTGGGGCCTTTGCAAAGTTACGTTGAAATACCAGAAGAGATTTTCTAACTTCGTGGTTGGCTGCAACGATGGATGCTGCCTGTCCAACTTTTTCTGCACGTAAATCGTCTCGATCAATATCTGCAGCAGTAAAGCCATCTGCAACCTTTGCGGCGAGTACGGAGTCGTTGGGATCACTGCCACGTGCTAAAACGAGAGAAGCGACCGCGCGGTACAAAGATCCGGTATCGAGATAAGCAAAATCAAGCGCTTTGGCCAGGCGACGGGCAAGGGTTCCTTTTCCGGATGCGACAGGGCCATCAATAGCGATTACGGGCAAGGTATATTCCTTTAGTACAAATTAGAGCAGATCGATTAACCGACCTTGGCGCCAAGACCGTTCATAAGTTTGGCAAAATCAGGGAAACTGGTATCAATTGCCTCAGCATCAAGTACCTTCACAGGTTCTTGGGAGGCCATGCCCATGACCAAGAAGCTCATGGCAATACGATGATCAAAGTGGGTCGTGATGGTGCCACCGCCTTGTGGGGCTGTGCTGGAGCCTTCAACAATGAGATAATCATCCCCTTCTTCACAAGTTACACCGCAGGCCTTCAAGCCGTTGGCAACAGCGGACAGGCGATCACTTTCTTTCACCCTAAGTTCACCGAGCCCTTCCATGACCGTTTTTCCCTCCGCAAATGAGGCGGCAACAGCCAGGATCGGGTATTCATCAATCATCGAGGGGGCGCGTTCGGCAGGAACGGTGATGCCTTTTAGTTTACTTGCGCGAATAACAAGATCAGCAACCGGTTCGCCCGCTTCTTCCCGCTCATTTATCAGGGTTATATCTGCGCCCATTTCCTTCAGGGTGATATAGATACCATTGCGGTGCGGGTTCATGCCAATCCCTGGTAACGTTAGCTCTGACCCGGGTTTGATAAGGGCTGCTACCGTTGGAAAGGCTGCTGATGAAGGGTCAGATGGCACATGCACGTCTGCTGCCTTCAGTTCCGGTTGGCCAACAATGGTGGTCTCGCGCCCCTCATCGGTTTGTACTACTCTGACTTCGGCTCCAAAGTGGCGGAGCATAAGTTCGGTGTGATCCCTGGTGTGTTCCGTTTCGATAACCGTGGTCTCTCCTGGTGTGTTGAGGCCAGCCAAAAGGATACAAGATTTAACCTGGGCGGAAGCCATCGGGAGCTTGTATCGAATTGGCATCGGTGTCTCAGCGCCTTGGACCAGAAGGGGGAGCCTTTGCCCGGATCGACAGTGGACCTGCGCCCCCATTTCCGTAATAGGGTTTGCAACACGGCCCATGGGGCGTTTACGTAACGAGGCATCGCCGGTTAAAAATGTCGTAATGGGATGGCTGCCCAAAATACCCATCAATAGGCGAGCAGATGTCCCGGAGTTTCCCATATCCAGCACATCTTCTGGCTCACATAACCCGCCAATACCACGGCCCTCAACGTGCCAAACACCGCTATCATCACGCTCTACTTTGGCGCCGAGTGCACGCATGGCCTTAGCAGTCGCAAGAACGTCTTCACCCTCGAGCATCCCAAAAACATTGGTCTTGCCAATGGCGAGTGCACCAAACATGAGCGAGCGGTGAGAGATGGACTTGTCACCAGGAACTTTCACTGTTCCTTTGAGTGCGTCACTTGGGGCGGAGGACAAAGATGTGTCACTGGTCATTTTTAAATCCGTATTCTTGTTTGCTCAGATTCGCTCGTAATTTATTCAAAAAGCTGAATCCGCTGCACAGTATGTTTTAAATGCAGTCGCTATATTCCTGTAAGGGATGGTTACTGTTTCTTTTACATAGGAAATATTGCTTTTACCAGAGATTGATCCTGAGTTTGATAAAGAGAATAAAATCGGGAATGTTGGTGACTAGCAAAGATTAATCGAATTTTTTTGAATAAATTTAAATTGTCATTCACCCTTTGTTGACAGTCTGGAGCGATCATGGCATTTGCAGTTTTTTTCGTGATCGTAACCGAAACTATAATTGTATTTGATACAATTTCTGACTGGAGGAACTGGCTGTGACTAAGCCGGAATGGGGTAGTAAACATACCTGTCAAAGCTGTAAGGCTAAGTACTATGATTTCTTGAAGTCGCCTGTTACCTGCCCAAAATGTGGGGCCGTGTTTGACGCAAACGCGGGTGAAGGTCGTAAAAAAGTGGCTTCAGAGTCTAACGTAGTTGAAATGAAGGCTGTGGAAGAAAAGATTGATGATCTTGATAGTACCAACGAATTTCCTGATGAAGAAGAGTTGGTACATATAGATGATTCGGATGATATTGATCCCGACGATGATGAAGATCTTCAATCTGTCAGCGCGAGTGCGAGCGGTGCCCACAGCGAATAATTAAGCTGTCTTAAAGCTGATATGATTTTTCTTTTATGGAGAGAATTTTTCTCTTGCCAATTAGGAAAAGACGTCATACTTTCCGCCGCATCTGCTCTTTTGCGGCGGAATATTGGGGCCATAGCTCAGCTGGGAGAGCGCTTCGCTGGCAGCGAAGAGGTCAGGAGTTCGATCCTCCTTGGCTCCACCATCAAAACCCACTGCCTAAAGCGGTGGGTTTTGTCTTATCTCCCCCTTAAATCCTAGAAACAATCCATTTCATATTTGAGCGTTTTGTCGTGTTGCACCCAGTGTTATCGCGTAGCATGATCTCGAGTTAACGTGATCTGGAGCAAAAATTTGCGATATCTGAGTTTCCCAATTTATATGTTAGCTGCGGTTGCTGAAATTGGGGGCTGTTTTGCTTTCTGGGCCTGGTTGCGGTTGGATAAAAGTCCCTATTGGCTTGTTCCGGGTATGGCGAGCCTCGCTATTTTTGCTTTCCTGCTGACAAAAATCGATAGTGATTTTGCCGGACGCGCTTACGCAGCCTATGGCGGGGTTTATATCATGTCCTCTCTTGGCTGGATGTGGATTGTCGAAGGCAACCGTCCTGACAGATGGGATCTAATTGGCACGGCAATTTGTGTTGTCGGGGCGCTCATAATTCTCTTCGGCCCCAGATCTAATTAACAGGGCGGATCGAATTAAAGAGAACTGATTAAGCGAAGCCTCAAGCTACGTTGATAAGGCGTTCATTGGGTTGATTGATCGTTGCGCGCCACTTTCCACCACGCGCAGGTGTTACGCCATCTAGGGTTATAATAGTGGATAGAAGGTGATCTATGAACACTTCTGCTCTTCTGGTGAGCGATTGGCGAGACGGATAGAGTAAATAAATTGGCTTCGATGGCACGGTATAGTCTGGAAGTACTTGTTCTAATTTACCATTTTTTAGCTGCTCTTTTACCAAAAGATAGGGGAATTTTGTATAGCCAATTCCTCTCGCTAACGCATTGAGAATAACATCAGGATTATCGAAGGTATAAGCAGCCTGAATAGCCACTGTGTTCTCGTGACCCTCCTTGATCAAAACCTGTTCAGGTTTCTTTTTATCATCCCGGTATTGGATCATAGGCAAACTGGAGAGGTCTTCAGGCAATTTTGGGCGGCCTTGCTTATCGAGAAACTCGGGAGATGCAATGAGTACAAGTTCCAGATCTCCGATTTTTCTGGCAAGAGCATCCGATTTTCCGAGAGAACCGACACGAATTGCCAAGTCTATTCGGTCCTTGACCAGGTCAGCAAGAAGATCGCTAAGTTTAAGCGAGATATCGAGCTCCGGATACTTGCTTTGCATATCAAAAACGATTGGCGCGACGAGGCTTTGCCCAATAGCCAGAGGAGCGGTTAAGCGAAGCGGCCCTGACAAGCTGTGATCTAGATTGTTCAGGTCTTCTTCTAGAGAGTTTACCTGATCGAGTATCTTGTGGGCGCCTTGATAAACAAGCAGTCCAGCTTCGGTAGCCTGAACGCCTCGCGATGTTCGAAAAAGGAGTTCTTTGCGCAGGATACTTTCCAGTTGTGTAATCTGTTGGCTCACGGCTGGCTGGCTGATACCGAGCTCTTTTGCGGCACCTGAAAGAGACCCGCGATCAATTGCGGTGATAAAAGATTGAAAGAGCTGCAGTCTATCCATTGAAGTGTCCGGTCACTAAGTTTTCTGGGTACCAATAAACTCTTGGGTATAAGCATTAGTTATATCGAATATAGGCAAGAGGCCTCTGCTTTTCCAGTAATTTATCCCGATATTGAGAGAACGCTTATGGCAAATGGTCAAATAGATATATCGGGATAAGAGACATGACACTTTCAAGACGGGAATTATTGCGCGGATCACTTCTCACTGGGGGAGCAGGGGTCATGGCTTCTTTGGCGGGGCTTCCAATTTCAAGCGCTGGTTTTGCTGCAGCCCCAAAAGCCCAGATTCAAACACCAGGTGCGTACCGATTTTCAGTTGGAAAATTTGAAGTCACAGCCTTGCTAGACGGTTATATTGATGCCGACCCAACATTGATACCGAGTTTTGATGGTCCAAAAGCTGCCCAGCTGTATCAAGATCAGTTTCGCCCACCCCTCGCGGATAAAATCAGAATTCCGATCAACTCATTTGTTATTAATACAGGTGAGAAAATCATTCTGATTGATTCTGGTACTGCCGATAATATGGGGCCAACACTGGGACAATTTACGAATAACTTAAAAGCAGCAGGCGTTACACCTGAATCCGTTGATGCCATAGTGCTGACCCACATGCATGTGGACCACATTTCAGGGATAACCTCTAAGGAGGGGAAAGCTTTATTCCCGAATGCCGAGCTGATTGTTCATAAAGAAGACTGGGATTATTGGCACGACGATGGCTTTATGTCTCAAGCGGGTGATTTTATGAAGAGCAACTTTGTTAATGCTCGGGCGATGTCGGCACCTTATCTCAAACGTCTTACTTTGGTTGAGGAAGACAAAGAGATCCTGCCAGGTATTGAAGCTGTTGCCATGCCGGGGCATACCCCTGGCCATACCGGCTTTATTTTAAGATCTGAGGGGCAGGAGCTCTTGATTTGGGGCGATGTTGTGCACTTTACAGCTCTTCAGTTTGCCCATCCTGAGTGGAGTATTGTTTTCGATTCAGATATGGAACTGGCCGAAAAGACACGTCGAAAAATGCTGGATCGTGTCAGTGCGGATAAGTTAGCAGTACTCGGAAGCCATTTGGAGTTCCCAGGCCTTGGTCACGTTGCTCGTGATGGGGATCGTTACAGTTATTATCAGTCCAGCTGGCAGTATACTCTTTAGGGGCCTGCTCCTAGGCATACCCTGTAATTATTCGATGAGCTGCAAGAGGGTTATTTCTTGCAGCTCATTTGTTTAAAGGTCTTACCCTACTTAAGATGAGAGAGATCCATTTAAGGCTAGGATGCTAATGTTTTCCAGTAGGCTTTTTAAGTGAACGCGTAATCCAGCAGATTTTTCAGGAGCGTATGAGAAAGGCAGCTCTTCTGTCGCCAGATAAGCAGACTGTGTGAGCTCCATTTGGATCGCGTGGATTCCCGTTTCAGGCTGTCCATAATGCCGTGTCGTCCAGCCGCCTTTGAATCGGCCGTTTAGGACTGTACTATAGCCTTCGGCAGCAACGCATACATCCTCGACAGCCTTTTCAATGCTGGCTGCACAAGTCTCTCCATTGTTCGTGCCGATACTGAAATCGGGGAGCTTTCCCTCGAAGAGAAAAGAGATGTGGGAACGGATCGAGTGGCAGTCATAAAGAATGGCTACACCGTGGATTTGTCGAACACGCTCTAACTCTGCTTTAAGTGCCGCGTGATAAGAAGCATGGAAAGAAAGGCGTCGTTGTTCGATCTCCGCCTCGTCTGGCTCGCGGCCTTCGAGGTATATCGGGACATTATCAAAATCTATAAGCGGGCAGAGGCTCGTCGTATTTTGGCCGGGGTATAAACTTACGCCGGATGGATCGCGGTTGGCATCAATGGCGTAGCGATGAAAGTTGGCTTTTACGATTGTCGCATCGGGAAGCAAGCCATCATAGAGCTGGTCGATGTGCCAGTCTGTATCGGCAAGTTTTTGGCCGTTATCGTTGAGCTTCTCAAATACATCTGTGGGCAACCAGGTTCCTGTATGCGGCATACCCAGTACGATCGGGCTGTTGCCAGGGGTGATGGTGACAGGAGGCATGTCTGTTGATTGTGAAGTCGTAGAAGATGTGCTTGAGGAGGGCATGACAGAATCGCTCTTTTCGTGACTTGATTAGATCTGACTTTATTGTATTATGTATGTACATAATACTTTGTCAAGCTATGGCTAGGAGAACAAAAGTGAGACATTTGTGGGCTGAACAGGCGCTGACGAGTAAGGGTTGGCAAAAGGATGTACTTGTTACCATCAGTGATGATGGTCAGATTACAGGTGTTGAAGCGGGCAGTGCTGCACAGGGTGAAAAGCTTGGCATTTTGTTGCCGTCTCCTACAAATTTACATAGCCATGCTTTCCAACGTGCTATGGCTGGGATGACAGAAACCCGTGGCGATGATCCACGCGATAGTTTCTGGACCTGGCGCAAATTGATGTATCGCTTTTTGGATCATTTAACCCCTGATGATATCGAAGCCATTGCCGCTTTCATGCAGATGGAAATGTTGGAAGCAGGTTATTCAGCCGTATGTGAATTTCACTATCTGCACCATCAACCCGGTGGCGCCAGTTATGACGACATTGGTGAATTATCCAACCGGGTTATTGCGGCAGCAAATGAAACCGGTATTGGTCTGACTCTATTGCCTGTTCTCTATGAACACGGAGGTTGTGACGGCAGAACACTTGGCCCGGGCCAAATTCGCTTTGGAAACACGCCGGATCGGTTCCAAAAACTGTTCGAGGCCGCAGACAAAGCGCTCAAAATTCTACCAAGTGATACAAGGCTTGGGGTCGCACCGCATTCTTTGCGTGCTGTTAGCCAAGAAGGCATGGTCTTCGCCACCAAGCTTGCGCCTAACGCACCGATCCATTTGCATATTGCTGAACAGACCGCAGAGATAGAAGAGATCAAGGCTGCCTGGGGCAAACGTCCAATGGAATGGTTGCTTGAAAACCACAACGTAGATAGTCGCTGGTGTCTTATTCACTGTACCCATATGGAGCATCACGAAACCGAAGGACTAGCCAAGTCAGGTGCCGTTGCGGGACTGTGCCCTATTACAGAATCAAGTCTAGGCGATGGTATCTTTGATGGGGTGCGGTATCTGGCAGCGGGTGGGAAATTTGGTGTAGGTTCTGATTCCAATATTCGTATCACGCTCTCTGAAGAACTTCGTACTTTGGAATACTCTCAACGTTTGAGAGATCGCAGCCGTGCTGCTTTGGCAACACGTGAGAAATCAACGGGTCGCGTTCTTATAGATGGTGTGGTTCAGGGCGGGGCCCAAGCCGGACAAAGGAATGCCGGTGCAATTGAAGTCGGTAAGATGGCGGATCTCTTTGCTCTGGATTCCAACGCGGTTGATCTTATGGGTAAAGAAGGTGACGCGGTACTCGATAGTTATATCTTTACCGGGGATGATAAAATGATCACTGATGTCTGGTCTGCTGGCCGTCATCTGGTAAAAGATGGCAAACACGCCAAGCACGAGGCTATTGTCTCTCGCTACAAGAAAACCATGATGTCGCTGAAGGACAGAATTTGAAGGTAACAGAGATCAATAGCTGGCAGTCAGTGAAAGCCGAAGTGATGCGTCGCATTGTCGAACGTATCTGGCTGCCGGGTGATCTCGTTCCCAACGAAGTTGATCTTGCCGAGGAATTTGGTGTCGCGCGGGCAACGGTAAACCGGGCCATGCGCGATCTTGCCGATGCAGGGTTGTTGGAGCGCCGCCGCAAAGCGGGCACCCGGGTGGCCCTTAACCCCACTCGAAAAGCCACGCTTGAAATACCGATTACCCGGCTCGAGGTTGAGCAACGGGGATGGATTTGGCGGCATGCTATTTTAGAGCGTGAAGAGAGCGTCGCGCCTGTCGTTGTGGCAAGTAGACTAGGTCTACCTGTTGATACGCCTATGTTGCACGTACGTAGTTTGCACTACGCCAACAGCCACCCCTTTTTGTACGAAGATCGCTGGGTCAATATCTCAGCTGTTAAAGGCATTTGTGATGTCAGTTTTCAAACCATTGATGCCAACGAATGGCTGGTGCAAAACGCCACCTTCACCCGAGGGGATATTTCCTTTTCAGCGGCAAACGCAACCGCGCAGGAAGCCGAGTTGTTAGAGGCGAGTGTTGGGGCCGCAATTTTTGTGATCGACCGTACAACCTGGAACGGAGACATCCCGGTCACCGTGGTGCGCCTGGCCTACGCCCCAGGGTATCGAATGCATACGGAGATTTAGGCTTTTAAAGCCATTTTTTAAATAAACGCTCCATCCTATCACCATTCTTTTTCCACCATGTAGGGTCTGGAACAAAAGCGTGAAGCATACGCTCAGGCGATGTGGTCATATAAGGGCGCATATTATGCCCATTCTCATAATTGCTTCCAACTAGAGGAATAGATGATCGTCTCGCAGGTCCATAGGCTATGTAGCTGGCCTGTTTTGCAAGTTGTGAGGTGTTTGAAGAGTATTTCACAAACTCTTTAGCGAGTTCTGTGTTGGGGGTTCCCTTGGGTATAACCCAGCCATCAACACCAAGTGCTTGCCAGTCCCACATGAGAGAAATGTCTAATTTGTGGCTGAATTCAGCTTCGTAGCTTCTGCCATTGTAAAGGGATGTAATTGCGACCCGGTTTTTCCCAAGTAGAGTAATAGGTTCAACACCAGCTTCCCACCAGATAATACGATCCTTGATCGTATCAAGCTTTGCGAAGGCACGGTTTTGTCCTTCTTTTGTGGAGAGCACTGTGTATACCTGATCCATTGGAACGCCGTCTGCAAGTAAAGCCCATTCTAAATTGTTTTCAGGGGTTTTCTCTAATCCTCGTTTCCCAGGAAAAGTTTTAAGATCAAAAATGTCCTTTAACCTCGTCGGTGTTTTGTCACCCCATTGGTTTGTTGGGTATGCAAAGTGCGTAGAATAGCTAATGAGAGGGGCGAAGCAGTTTTTCCCACTGTTATTTGGAAAGAGAATTTCGTAAAAATCTAAATTTGCGGGGGTACCATCTGGAGCTGGTGCCAGGTTGCTTTCTGGATCAATTTCTTCCAAAAGACCTTCATCACAAGCTATTTTGGCATGTCCAAATAGCATGTCGACAACATCCCATTTGATATCATTGCGACGCGCTTGCCTTCGAAGGGACTTCAAAGCTATATCACTATCTTGAGTTAACTGAATATCTAGTCCGGGCTTTATTTTTTTGAAAGGTTCTACATATGCTTTTTGTTGACTGACGCCATATGTTCCCCCCCATGATACAACGACAAGCTCATTTGGTTTTCTTTCAGTCGTAACGCAGCCACTTATTGCCAAAAGTGAAATGCCTGCTAGTACGACAGCTATATTTCTCTGAGCCTTGTTCATGTTCTACCTCAATAACCATTTTTATTTTATTATTTCAAACATAGGCTTTAAGGTCTATCAAATCACAAGTATAGGCTTTATTTCCTGAAAATTGTATTTTGCAAAGTGAGATAAGTATTCTTGTGGTCTGAATTAAATATGTTTCACACATCATTGACTTCAGGAATAAGCTCTTCGCTGAGGAGTTCTTCGATAAAAAAGCTGAGAAGTTGGGCACGGCCGGTGACGTCGGATTTGTTATAGATTGCGTTGCATTGGGCTTTGACCGTGCCTTCTTTGGTGTTTCTCATTTTAGCAATATCTGAGAATGACATACCTTTGATGAGGAAGAGGGCTACATCTCGTTCTGAAGGTGTGAGTTTCCAGCTATCAAAATATTGATTGAGCATGGAGACAAAAGCCCCTGAAGCGATTTTGATCTGATCTTCCATACGGCGTTGGCGATGCAGCATGCGTCTAATTTCAGTGATGGTGAAAACAATGCTCAGGCTCATGGCAAGGACGACCATGGATTCCAAAATGTCATGGCTGAAGCCTGCGAGTATTTCCTCTGCGAGGATCATATCACCAAGGGCGTCGGTGAGAAAAAACAAGGTACAGACAATTTGAATAACCAGCAGGCCCCACAGCATCGCGCTCTTATTCTGTTTGGGGCTGGAAGTCTTTGGGGGAGTGCTGGTCATGTGTTTTCTCGTTCAGGTGTCGTGATTTTAATTGAGAGGCATGTTCTTTTTGCCTGTAATCATGGCTTTTACCAAGTTGATTTTTGAACGCTTGGTCTCAAAGGCAACTCCAAGAAGGTGTAGGGCGACCGAAATCAAAACATAGTTTGCCAGAAATTCGTGGACGTCTTCCATCCATTTCATGCCCCAGAACATATCGGTTTCGGCCAAAATACCTGAAGTGCAAAGTAGTGCCAGTGAACCCAACAGGTTAAAAACCATCAAAGCGCCTAGCGGGTTGTGGCCAAGGTGATCATCTTTTTCGCCAAAAAACATTGCGCTGATGTGTTCTTTAACGCCATCCACTGTGGGCATGAAGTTTTTAAAACGGGCGTGATATCCCCCAATGAAACCCCAGATAACGCGTAGTCCCAACAGGGCAAGTAAGCCATAGCCAAGATAGCTGTGCAGAGCGCTGCTGTCTTCTGTGATAAAATAATTTAGTAGGAATACGAGGGCGGTACTGGCGTGAAATAGGCGGACAAATAAGTCCCATACTTTGACATCTTGCATGGGGTTTCTCCTTAAGAGGGCTGGGAAGTTGGGTAGCATCACAGCCACCCGGTGGCGTCACATCCCATTTAAATTTTTCACTGCGTCGCGACATCGCTTGTGTAGGAGGCCTACACGATGCTCTTTGCTTCTGGTGAAAAAATAAATTGAGATGTGACTTGATTAAATCAAAATTCGATTAGTCGTCTTCTTCAACTTTTACGATGTTGCCAGTATTCGGATCGACATAGATCTCAAAACGCATGCCGTCTTTCATTGCGTAGGCTTCAAGGAGATCATCTTCGACTTCTATATCCCGAACTTCATAGCCCTGGTCTTGCAATAACGTGGTGATTTCGGTTTTTGATTTCCCGGCATAAGATCCATCAAGGCTGTGTGCCAAAGCGACCCCAGCGAGCGTGAAAATACCGATAGAAGAAAGTACGATTGTTTGCTTTAAAGTTTTCATGTGTTCATCCAATCTTGTTGGTGGGTGTATTGATCGATGAACTGAACTTGGCGTCGGGTTGAGAATTAATCTATTGAACTTTGGCTTATAAACCGGGGTTTATACCAAAAGTTTATACTCAACGGATGCTGGGTTTATGACGGTTTATGAACGTATAAGTCAATGAAGCCAACGATCTCACGGTGATCATTGGCTTCATTTTGACAAATTTAAATATCATAGATATTGAGCATAACAATAAGGTTAGAGCACTGCATCCATCGCTTTGAGGAGTTTCTCTATATCATCAGGGCTCGTGTAGTGCACAAAAGATACCCGAAGAGCACCCGCTTCAGGATCAAGATTTAACCCCTGGAACAAGCGGTACGAATAAAAATGTCCGCCCGCAGCCATTATACCGTGCTTGGATAGATCTGCTGCTACCGAGCGTCCATCGAGGTTGGTGACCATAGAGATTGTCGGTGCGCGTTCCTCTGGGTTTTCCGGTCCGAGTAACCTGACATCATTGCGGCTTCGAATGTATTCCAATAGCGGTGCCATCAACGCTTGTTCGTGAGCTTGAAAAAGATCATGGATGTCATGGCCGCGTTTGTTGGCATCAGTATGAGCCCCAAAGTGATGGGCATGGATCGCATCAAAATACTCGGTAACACCACTGGATGCCGCGACCTGGGCATGATCTGGTCCGGCTGGAACCAGTCTTTTGTGGGCGAGATCCTTATTAAAAAAGTGTCCCTGATAGCCCAAAGCCTCTCGGGTGTCATTACGTACAACCATCAACCCTTGATGGGGGCCATAGGTTTTATAGAGAGAGAACAGATAGATATCAGCACCTAGCGCATCAACGTCAGGAAAACCGTGACCTGCATAAGAGACGCCATCGACAACAACTCTGGCGCCAACCGCGTGAGCTTTGGCTGAAATTTCAGCCACGGGGTTCACATGGGCAATGATGTTTGAACAATGCGGAAAGGTGACTAGCCGAGTTTTGTCATTGAGAAGATTGTCGAGCTCAGCTAGATCAAGGTAACCCGTTTCAGGATCAACACGCCATTCTCGAACAATAATGCCGCTGTCTGCCAAACGCCGCCATGCACCAGAATTAGCTTCGTGATCCTGATTGGTGACGATAATTTCATCACCAGCCTGCATTATGGAGCGAAAAGCCTGCGCAAGAACATAGGTGTTTTGGCTGGTGGACGGGCCGAGATCGATCTCATCTTCGTCAACGTTCAAATAGGCCGCAAGGTTAACCATAGCTTCATCCATTTCCCGGCCAGCTTGTTCAGAAGCTGGGAAAGGATGATAGGGTTGAAGCTTGGTTTTACGATAATAGTTGGTGAGACGGTCAATGACCTGATTACAGGCATAAGATCCGCCGGCATTTTCAAAAAATGACCACCCTTTGAGGGAGGGTTCATCAAAAGCTGAAAAGTGAGAACGCACAAAGTCGAGATCAAGTGTTGTCATACTGTTGTCATACCTATTTGAAAATTCCCAATCATTGTTAATTTTGCTTTTGACGACGAGGAAATAGTCGATGAAGGGGCAGAGTGTTGAACGTCTATTGTGAAATATCTAACGACCTTTGAGGGGATGAGGTCAAGGTTTGTATTGTGGTGCAACCAATTTTTAAGGATTTGGTCGCTACTCTTTTCGACCAAGGCTGGTAAACAAGCCGATAAACACACCTGAGGTCGAATGTATGGGAAAAAAAAAGCACCATAATGAGATGGGGAATACTCATCCAACAAGTCCACTTTATCTACCAAAGCAAGCGGTTGCTTTCTTTAATGCCAATCATGCGCTCATAGCGTGTGATGCAGATTTTCAAGAAATTTTGGGTCTGGCAAGTGACTTGGTTAAACCAAATACGCCACTCTCACAGATTTTATTATCGTGTGTCGAACAAGATCAACAAGCCAAGCCTGAAGAAAAAAATAATCAGGTTCTCGATGAATGGCTCTACTTTCTTGGTCTTGGTCAACCCGTGGTTTTCCAAAAATCTAACCAGTTGCTGATACAATTGCGAACAGCTCAGATGACCGACGGTGGTTTGTCGCTCATTGTAAGTGATGCTTCTTCTTGTCTTGTCGGAGGGCTTACGGCAATTGCAGGGCAGTTACAAACTGTTGTTGAGAGCATCACTCAAGGGATTTCTCTGTTTGATCGTAATTGTAATCTGGTTCTTTGCAATGATCGCTTTCTAGAGCTGATGGATTTTCCGCGAGAATTGGGAAAACCAGGAACGCCACTTGCTGATTTATTTAGATATAATGCTGAAAAAGGCGAATATGGCCATGGCAACGTTGAGGAACAGGTCAACGAGAGAATGGCACTGTCTTATAAGTTCGAGCCGCATTATCTAGAACGAACTCGAAAAAATGGAAGCGTCGTTGCTGTTAATGGTAATCCTGTTCAAGATGGATTTGTTACCACCTACACCGATGTTACAGCCCGAAAAAAAGCGGCTGAAGCGCTAGAAGAAGCGAATAAAAGTCTCGAAAAACGGGTTGGTTTACGCACGGTTGAACTGCAGGCTGAGCTGCTTCACAGGATAGAAACGGAAGAGCGGTTAACAAAAGCTATGGGCAAGGAGCAAGTGGCAAGTCGGGCCAAAACGGAGTTCCTTGCCAATATGAGCCATGAATTACGTACGCCGCTAAACTGTATTATCGGGTTTTCTGAATTGTTGAAAAATGAAGCCTTTGGTCCTCTTGGACAAGAAAGGTATCGCGATTATTCGGTTGATATAAATGATGCGGGTGTACACCTGCTTGAAGTTCTCAATGATGTTCTTGATGTATCAAAGTTAGAAACCGGAGAGATAGATCTGAGAGAATGTGAGATCGACCTCATCGATCTCATGAATTCGAGCTACAAAATGATTGTGTATCGGGCAGAGAGCCAAAATATCTCTTTCAATTTGGACTTGCCTGAAGATTTACCTTACCTTTATGGCGATCCGCGGCGGATTAAACAGATATTGATAAACGTACTTTCAAACGCCGTGAAATTCTCGACTGCAGGCGGAAAAGTCTCTGCATCCATATCACTATCTGATAGTGGTGATATGTGCTTCGATGTTGTTGACCGAGGGATTGGAATAAGCCCGGAAGATCTCGTCCTTGTTATGGAGCCATTCCATCAAGCCGGTGAAGCTCTTACGCGAAGTCATGATGGAACCGGGCTCGGCCTCCATATCGTAAAGTCCTTGGTTGACCTACATGGGGGGACTGTCCAAATCGAAAGCCAATTGGACGAAGGGACATCCGTACACATCAGGCTTCCAAGTACGCGGGTAATAGACAAGAAGGTTTTGTCGAATAAGCCCGAGAAAATTACTGACGTAGGAAAAGCAGGAACTAAACCGGGTGTTCAATCCCTGTACTAAAATTTGATCCTAGTCTTTTAAAATTACTGTGGATTGACGAGCTCTGTTAACGGTTAGCTGTGTCACATCCGGGCGAGAATAGTGCCCTGCAGGATCAAAATTCTGCCGTTCACGCCGGACCAGTTTGTGGTCGATGGTCGCAACAGCGAGACGTTCTTCACCGACTATCGGCTCAATCACCCACTTTCCGTCAGGTCCCATTAGGCACGATCCGCCATTGGCAAGGAACCCTGTACTTTCACCTGCTCTGATCAAATCTGCGTATGGAATATCGTTGGCAATATCTTCGATACGCATCAGGCCACAGACAAACATGGTGTAAGAGCGGGATTCTTTAGCGATAAAACCGGGAAGGTCGTGGGTGTTGTGATCGCCCCCAGGCCAACAGGAAAAATGTAGATCTTCGCCTTGAGCATAGAGCGAAGCACGCGCCAGCGGCATCCAGTTTTCCCAACAGTTCAGGCCACCGACGGTGAATTCGCCAATCGGATGCGTGCGAAGGCCGTGGCCATCCCCCGGTGCCCAGGCGAGACGTTCTTCGTAAGTTGGCATTAACTTACGGTGGACGGAGCCGATCTCGCCCAGTTTGTCGATATAAACCAGTGTGCAATAGAGGCTATGTCCTGCACGATCCAAGGGACGTTCCATGATGCCGACATAAACTGCGATTGAGCGCGCCTTTGCTAGCTCACAGATACTTGTGAGATCACCACGTTCAATGCAGACGCCCTCGTCGAGGTACTTGGCGTGGATTTCTTTTTGGATGTCGTTGTTAAAACGTGCGCCATCGGTGCGATCGAGCCAGAAAGGATACCCGGGCGCCAAAGCCTCACCAAAACCGACGAGATCACAGCCTTGATCGGCGGCTTGATTTATATAGTCCGCGATCTTTACCAA
Source organism: uncultured Rhodospirillales bacterium (assembly GCA_913060675.1). Taxonomy (GTDB): domain Bacteria; phylum Pseudomonadota; class Alphaproteobacteria; order Kiloniellales; family Kiloniellaceae; genus Kiloniella. The sequence continues at coordinate 34,745 of CAJXUS010000011.1, read as the reverse complement.
AGTGGCCTCACGGTTGAGCCAAACTGGGGTGATCTGGGCTAAGCCAACGGTCAGGAGATCTTTATTTGTCATGGTCTTCTCCGGGTAATTCTTTGTATTATTGAATTTACGGAGAGTTAATCATGAGAGATTTCGCGGCGCAAAGCCTGATGACAGGTGGTGGGGTGTTTACCGCAAGAATGTGAAAAAGCAGCAAGTTTCCCTGCTGCTTTTATCAATGACATAGGTTGAATTATTCTCCAGGAATAGGGAGGGCTGAATTTGGTTGTGGTTTCTCATACTTACGTAAGTTGTGTTCAAATTCATGGATCCGTCGGTAAATAGATCTTAATTCAGTTATTCTTGTCCAATTGTGGAGGAAAAGAGAGAAGCTTCCATGTACTTTAGCAAACGCGTTGGAAACTTGAATCATAACTCCAAGTAAAATTTTTCCTGTAAATAAGCTTGGGCCCATTATTAGGTATGGTGCGATTGACATAAACTGATCGTAGAAAATAGCCCAAAGATCAAAATACCCGTAGTGCCAAAATAGACGCCGATAGTTAAATCGTATGCCTGTAAAAAGTTCAAACAAAGTTTCGGGTTGTGCATATTGGGCTTTATTATCTTCTCCAAGAACGAGGTCTTTTCTAAAAGCAGCTTCTACTTTTTGATTGTTGTATTCCAAGCCAGGTAGTTTGCTACCCACAACCCATGAAATTACTAATCCACCTAAGGAAACTAAAAAGGCCAGCCATACTAAAGATCCCTCTATGTCTCTTAAAATAGGGATGTCAACTTTATCACTTAGGCTCCAAAGTATTGGTATAAAAGCAATTAAGGTCATTATAGCACGAACAACCTGTAATCCAAGGCTTTGAACTATATCTGCAAATTTGTAACAATCTTCCTGAATTCGCTGTGAGGCACCTTCGATTTCCTCTTCTACAGAGCGCCACCGGGGGATAAAGTTAAAGGTAATCGCTTCACGCCATTGTAACGTATAAACTCTTGTGAACCATCCAGTAATTGTTGCAATAATTATGTATGGAAATGCGAGAGTTAAAAATGAAGGCTCTCCTTCAAACCCATTTAAAACATAATCGATACCAACTAATTTATCATAAAAAAGGGTGATACCTTCATCTGATTTTTCGTAGTAGTCCTTGGCATTTTGTAATAGGTCGTAAAATCCTTTGTACCAAACATTGATGGCAACAGTGAATTGAACCTGTATCCATAGCGACAGGATAAGAACTGAGCCTCCACCATAGGCCCACCGCGCCCATTTTTTTGATTTAAAAAAGCTATGAAACATGGGGTTCTTTCTCTTTTGGCCGCAAAATTGAAATTTGTGCCATCATGACGGTAGCATAAGGCCGGAGCAAGGCTGCATTAGGTATTTGCAGGCCACCAAGGTTTCCTTCACAATCTATTGATAGACTGTTCTTGTCATAGGGGTGTTATGGAACAATATTTCGGCACGGACATACAAGTGCGACTGCAGCGCAAAGCTGACGAATACACCAACTGGATGTATTCGACGGCGGGCGCGTGTCATCCTGGACGATGCTTGGGGTGTGATGATCCAGATGTGCTTGGTTGGGATGTTATCTTTGCGCATCTAAAGCGTGATGGCCGATTTGGTTTTCGCATGATACCAGCCAACACCATAGAAGCGGTACGTGATAAGTTATCTGCAGAGGGTTTTGGAATTAACTTTTGGAATGTGTTTACAGGGTCCGCAACAGATATCTTGAAAGCCACCGAACCTCTTGTTCGCAAGATATTACCAGAAGAACTCTCGTTTATCCCTGAAGAAGAGCTCCACAATCCGGAACTTATCAAAGAAGTCCAAACCTTTTTATCAAACAATGGTATCCCCCCAGTATCTGGTTTGATGCTTTCTGGTCAGTCCGTAGATGCCTGTACCAAGGTGGTGCGTAAATCTTGTGGTGAAATTGTTGCTATGGCCTATGGTTATTTTGCTCATAACGACCACAGTGAACATAGTAATACGGGATGGGGCGGTCTGGTTGCGGTTGATGCTAACCACCGTGGAAACGGGCTAGGCGTACAGGTCAATGCAGAGATGGTGCGGAGTTGTATTACCAAGCTCGGTGCCAATAGTTTTTACGAACAGGTATCCGCAGAAAATAAAATATCTCAACGGATGGTCGAAAGATGTGGTCTCAAGCTGGATACCACGGTGCTTTGTGGTATTGCGTCCTCGGAAGAAGCAGGTCTTCAGCTCTGGGGGCAATAGAGCTAATATTCAGAATATAAATCAGCAGCACAGCTTAACGCCATACTGCTGATTTCGTAGTTCTCGAATTAGTCGTTTTGAAGCAGGTGTACCAGACTGGACGTATCCCAGCGTTTGCCGCCGCGGCCTTGAACCTGAGCATAGAATTGATCAACAAGATGGGTAACCGGCAGACGGGCGCCATTGCGTTTTGATTCGTCAAAGCAAATACCGAGATCTTTACGCATCCAGTCTACGGCAAAGCCAAATTCGAACTCGCCCTTACACATGGTCGATCCACGGTTTTCCATCTGCCAGGAACCGGCGGCACCCTTTGAAATCACGTCGATAACTTTTTCCATATCAAGGTCGGCTTTTTGGCCAAAGTTCATGGCTTCACTTAGGCCCTGAACCACCCCGGCGATGGCGATCTGGTTGACCATCTTGGTTAGCTGACCAGAACCAACAGGCCCCATAAGAGTAACGGCGCGCGAAAAGCAATCTGCCACAGGCTGAATACGATCAAAGGCAGCTTGTTCTCCACCACACATGACGGTCAGAACACCGTTTTCAGCACCAGCCTGACCACCGGAAACCGGAGCATCGATAAAGTGAAGGCCTTTATCCGTGGCAATGGCACCGAGTTCGCGAGCGACATCAGCAGAAGCTGTGGTGTGATCAACAAGAACGGCATCGGCGGACATACCGGCGAAGATGCCGTCATCTCCAAGAACAACAGAACGTAAATCGTCGTCGTTACCTACGCAGCAAAAAATAATTTCGGCACCTTCGCAAGCAGCGCGTGGAGTATCGCCCTTACTGCCACCGTGTTCCTTGACCCAAGCCTCTGACTTGGCTCCTGTACGGTTATATACCCTAACGTCATGACCTTTGGCAGCCAAATGCCCCGCCATTGGATAGCCCATAACTCCCAAACCAATAAACGCAACCTTCGCCATTTTCTGCTCCTCGTCTTTCTGGGTAATTTGGGGATAATTTAAAAGACAATCTTATCGCCCAAAGAGTGATTGAATTGCGCAGAGCTTAGAAACTTGGGGCAAATCACACAAGAGCTCTGAACGATTGTCACCTGGAAATGGGTGACAATCGTTGGCGTGTCATCTTTTTTTGGAGGTCGTATTCTAGGCGTGTAACTTCTGGTGTGGTTAAGGTTACAGCCTGTAATGGGGACCTATAAACGAGGTTATAAACGGGTATCTACTTATAGAACACGAGTGGGCTCAATTTTCCGAAGCTTCAAGAATAGCTTCTGAATATTGGCTCGGGGCATAGGTCTTTATGACTTCCATAAGCTTTTTAAAGTCCACCGGCTTGGCAACGTAGTCGTTCATACCAGCTGCAATGTAGCTATCGCGATCACCCTTCATGGCGTTTGCGGTCACGGCGATAATGGGAATTTTGGCCTTGTGACCATCCAGCGCCCGAATGGCTTTGGTTGCTTCAATTCCGTCCATTTCAGGCATTTGAATATCCATCAGAATGATATCGGGAGAATTATTTTCCACGTAATTCAAAGCCTCTATACCATTTATGGCGATCTCCGTTCGGTGCCCGCGTTTGGTAAGGAATTTTAACAAGAGCATTTGATTGATCTTGTTGTCTTCGGCGACCAGTATATGGAGTGGTGTTTCACTTATATCGGGGTAAGTGGGTGCGGTTTTATCGTGGTCGGACGAGATGGTTGTCATCTCAGGAGCCGGGGCTGATTTTGCCACCTCAAGCGGAATGGTAAACCAGAACAGGCTTCCGTTTTCGGGCGTACTTTCCAGGCCGATCTCACCGTCCATCTGTTTGCTTAAACGTTTCGCGATGGAAAGTCCGAGACCAACACCACCATGTTTACGTGATGCTGATCCGTCAGCCTGGGTAAATCGGTCAAAAATGCGCTCTTGATCCTCAACGCTGACCCCGATGCCTGTGTCCTCTACAGAACATTTGATCCATTGAGTTGTTCCTTCGCGTGGCATTAGCGGTGCGACGGATATTTTGATGTGCCCTTCGTCGGTAAATTTAATCGCGTTCCCAATCAGATTGAAAAGAATTTGACGCAATCTTGTTGGGTCGCTTCTGACCCACTCCGGTAATTGAGGGTCAATTTCTGTTTTGAGTTCCAGCCCTTTTGACGTCGCTTTGGGCTTTTGAACACTTGTTACAGATGTTATTAAATCTGGCAGGTTAAAGCTGTTGACCTCTAGACGACTAACTCCGGCCTCAAGCTTTGAGATATCAAGAATATCGTTGATTAAGAGCAATAGATGATCTGCAGAATTTCGAATGGACTGAGTGTATTCAAGCTGTTCATCGTCCAAGGGGCTTTCGAGTAACAGGTTGGTCATTCCAACCACCCCGTTCATCGGAGTGCGAATTTCATGACTGACGGTGGCTAGAAACTCTGATTTACTTCTGCTGGCTTGCTCCGCTTCGACCTTTGCAGTCAGGAGATGTTGCTCTGTGCGTTGTCTTTCTTCGACTTCACTTTCAAGCCGATCGTTGGTTTCCTGAAGCCAGTGGGTTCTATCGCGGACTTTGTCTTCAAGTTCACTTTGATGCTGACGAATTTCTTCTTCCATTACATCAAAGCTTTCAAGAGCAAGTAGGAGTTCATTGGACTGGCTTTGGGATATTTTTTCAGCAGGCAGAGTGTCTTTTGAAGCGAGAGATGTGATCTTGTTTCGAAGTGTCGCAAGAGGGGTCACAACAATCCGATGTAAAGACATGACGATGAAGAAAAGGGCAATGGCAAAGAAAGCTGCGAACAATTGCAGGGCTGTTGTAATGGCAAACTGGCCTTTTTCAAGGATCGCCATCGGGTGCGGATGCACTAGTCTCATCAAAGTGACTTCGTTCATGGCGATGATATCAATGTAAGAATACATTATGTCAGCATTTGGATCGTTAAAGAGGCCAATGCCATTTTCGGTTAAGGCGTCCTGAATGACTTCATCAGGAATCATGGCGCTTTGCTTCCCGATCACTTTTCCGTCGATAACTGTGTCAAACTTGGCATTAAGATCCTCCGCAATTTGACCCATACGGTTTTCATCCAAGTATCGCCCGGTCAAAGCAATACCTCTCGCAGGACCTTCCTGATTACTTTTTAAAATCGGGTAGGCTGCGATGAGCATGGGGCCGCGGCTGGTCTGAACGAATCCTGACAAAGAACCGTTTGCAACGATAGTCTCTGGTGAGAGTAGAGCAGCCGTTTTGCCGTCGACAAAAGAAATATCAAGATCGGAGTAGCCTTCTACTTCCTTGTCGAGCCACCTGCCCCAAACAAGTTCTTTGTCCATGTTAAAGAACGCCATGAGGTGGATATCTGTAATCTCAAAGGTGTCATCAGGGGCACTCGAGGTTATGAAGTCAGGATCACGGCTTTCCATATATTCATAAGTATCATCCCAAATTCCCCAATCGCTTGAATAGACCACGAGATCTTCGAGCTCATCATGGAGAGTGTTTTGAATTTGTTGGGCGCGGTGGATTGTGTTCTCACGATCCAAATTTTCAAATTCAGGGATCACGATTACATAAAGTATTCCGACGCTGAAAATAATCAGCATCAGGAATAATGCGGCAACGAGCGAACCAATTTTTCCTTGGATAGACATCCTGTTGCTGAACCCCTCTAACATGACACAGTTTGGCATGACACAGTTTGGCCAATTTTGAAGGCAAGACAGCGAAACTGCAATGATTGATCAACAGGATTATACAATCAATTGTTTTAATATTTTCTTTCTATCTTGGCGAGTGCTTCAAAAGGAAGCAAAATACAGGTGTGTCGATTCTTTATGGGGCTAACTGGTTGGAATATATTGTAAGATTCGCCCTCTTTTGTAAATTTTAGAGGTTGATTCTCTTTCAGGTGGGTTTTTAGTTTTTTATGAAAATCTTGTAAGAAGGATAAATCATGCCCCGGAGCCATTTCTTTTAGAAGTTGTGCCGAAGCTTTACACAGAGCGCAGGACCGAGCTTTGTAGCCGATATCTTTGATCACTTTTTCTTCCATTGTAAGGTCGATCGTGATGCGATCACCACAAAGTGGATTGTCATGTGTAATCGATAAATCCGGTTGTTCGAGGCTGCAATCCCCTTTACTGGCCAGCTTCAAAAGTTCTTTGTTGTATAGGTCGTCACTTTGCATTGGTGCTGTCATTTCTAAGTGCTTGGAGGGCTTCGGGTGTGTCGATATCAGAGAGTATGGCCGTATCAGACATCGGGACCTCACAAACATCGCCAGTGTAGATACCGATTAAATGTCTGGCACCACTGTCACCTTTTAAATTCATCATCTCAGGCATAAAACTTCTACTCCAGAGAACAGGGTTTCCTCTTTTTCCTTGGAAGGTTGGGATACAGATGGCCGCTGCATTTTCTGGATCGAAGGCATTGATAAGGGTGTTGAGTTGATCTCTAGAAATCGTTGGCATGTCACCCAGGCAAATGAGGACAGCATCACTATCAGCAGGCACAGCCACCAATCCTTTGATGAGGGATGTACTGAGACCATCATCAAAGTCAGGATTATGAACAAATTCAAGATCCAGTTCTGACAAGCAATCCCGAACCCGCTCAGCTTCGTGCCCGGTAACAACGATGGTCTGATCAACGGAGCTGGCTTCCAGACTGTCAGCAACCCACTTTACCAAGGCTTTGCCGTTCCACTCTTGGAGGAGTTTATTTTCAGGTCCCATACGACGTGATTGTCCTGCGGCCAATAGAAGGGCGGATACTTTGGGGCGGTGCGGGGTGTCGTCGGATGTCATTTTCTCTCTCGGCTGAGGCCTTGTGGTGATCTCTGATAGCAGTCCGCCACACCCCATGGAGGTTAAATCTTTTTTTGTAACGGGGATTTTAGCCAAAACCCGCTGTAAGACCCAGTCAAAACCATTCAGCTTTGGAGACCTCGCACATCCAGGTAAGCCGATAACTGTCGTCCCAGAATGTTCGCCAAACAGTAACAGGTTGCCGGGATCAACGGGCATACCAAAATGTTCGATCGTGCCACCAGCAAGGACAAGTCCAGCTGGCAAGGAGTCCTGGCGATCGACGATTGCGGAAGCACCAAATATCAAAATGAGATCGTGATTTTCAGATTTAAGATTTTCAATTGCGTTGGCAATCGCAATATCTTTGTGGGCAACCTTCAGGGTGGTGTGGACCTCATTGTCACAGCTTTTTAGGCGTTGGTTTACGACGGTTTGTGTTTTTTCAAGAACAGAGTCTTTGGTTTGGGGGAGGCGGGTTAGGATCAAGCCAATTTTGTGTTGCTTAAAGGGGTGGGCAACAAGATGGGTTTTTTGCTCGGCAATAGCGAGGCTTTGAGCGGGAGCCGCCAAAGGAATTATTTTTACAGTGGCAACCAGTTGGCCAGGATAAACCACACTATAGGGAGCCAAGGTGGCGAGGGTAATTGCCTCATCGACACTGTTTAGATCATCAATTTCGCTTGGATTTACACATAACAATCCATGAACAGTACTGTGCACGTTACAGCGCCCTGTAAAGGATTTACTCGGCGAAACACCTACTTTCGATAGAGCGTTTCCCAGGCGAGACGCGGCTTGATCTTCGTGAACATCACCATCTTCCATTCTGATAGAAGTGATCCGTTTGATATCTGTCGCGAGGAGATCATCGATATCCTGGGCCGTAATTTTGTGTCCTTTTCCGAGCCGACCCGATCGACTTTTAAGAGAGTGGGCAAGGTATGTACCTTCTGCCTGTTGTGTGTCGATCTCAGCATAAATCACTTGATGGACCCATTTCTCAGAGCATTAGTAATAGCTGCAAGAATAGAGACGGCAATCTCGGCAGGGTTTTTAGACCCAATATCTAGGCCAATTGGGCCTTCGATACGCCCTAAGCCTTCGAGGTTTTTAAGTCTTTCCACCCGCTTCGCATGCGTGCGTTTACTACCTAAGGCGCCGATGTAAAAGGCATCTGATTTAAGGGTGGTTTCTAAGGCAGGATCGTCAAGTTTTGGGTCGTGTGTCAGAATAACCACCGCTGTTCGGTGATCGGGCTTTAGTTCCTGCATGGCATCATCAGGCCATTCGTTACTAATCGTACAACTCGGAAAACGGGTTGAATTGCCAAAAGCGCTTCGCGGATCAACAAGTATGACCTCATACCCCGCGAGCTGAGCCATAGGAACTAGAAACTGAGAAATATGAACGGCGCCAACAATGATCATTCTCAAAGGCGGGTTAAACACTTGGATAAAGGTTTTAGATCCGTCTTCTTCGCGCACGTAAGACCGATCATCCCGAACAGCTTTTTTTATGTCCGGCAGTAATTGGATGTCCGACAGTAAGGGGTGATCCTGATCTGGGGTAAGCGGGAAAATTAATTCTTGAGTGCCATCGTCCAAGTTTGTGAGCAAAACGGATGTTTTTTTCTCATTCCGGGCTTGATTGAGCTGATCCAGTAAAGTGCGTTTCATGCTGTGTCCAATCGCTCAACATAAACCTGAATAGTACCGCCGCAGGCAAGACCGACATCCCAGGCTTGCTCATCCCCGACACCAAATTCAAGAATTTTAGCTTCACCGTGGTTCATGATTTCAAGCGCTTCTTGTATGACGGCGCCTTCAATGCAGCCTCCACTGACGGATCCGAGCATGGTCATATCTTCATCAACAATCATAATGCTACCAGCTTGACGGGGAGATGATCCCCAGGTTTGGATCACAGTTGCCAGAGCAACTTTTTTGCCGTCGTCATGCCAACGTGCAGCGGTCATTAATAAATCGCTGGCAGATATTTCTTGATCACTAAGTGTACTCACGGCGTTTTCTCTCCCAGGTCCTGGTGCGATAGTCCTTTTATGAGCTTCAATTGTGAGCTCCTTTTGAACTTTACCGTCTATTTTTTATTGCTTTGTATGTTTAATGAGGGGATTGGATTGCAAGCTTTCAACCAGTCCTTCCAAACTTTCCAAATTATGCGCACTTCGAAATTCATCAACATGCGGTAGCATCAACTTAATGCCCCGTGCTTTTGCTTCAAAAGCATCGTAGCGAAGTAGAGGGTTAAGCCAAATTAATTTTCGACAAGATCTGTGTAGTCTGTCCATCTCTAAAGAAAGATCCTGATCGCTTTCACGTTCCAAGCCATCCGTAATCAGAAGAACATTGGCCCCTTGGCCTAGGACACGACGGGACCAATCTTTGTTAAAATCATGAAGGGCTGTTGCTATTCTTGTACCTCCAGACCAGTCGTCAACTTGTTTGCCAACCGCCTCCAAGGCCTCGTCTACATCCGTGTTACACATTTGCCGGGTGATATTGTGCAAACGGGTGCCAAAGACAAAGCTATGTATTCTGTCCCGGGCCCCACTGAGGGTGTGGATAAAGTGTAGCAACATTCTGCTGTAGTGGCTCATTGATCCGGATATATCGCATAGGACGACAAGGGGAGCTCTCTTGTGCTGACGTGATTTGTGTCGAAGATCAATTATATCCCCCCCGTTTCGCATCGATGCCTGCATGCTCCGTCTCATGTCTACTCTGTGTCTACGGAGCGTCGGAGAAAAGCGTCTGGTAATGATATTTTCAGAGGGCAGCTTTAATCGCTTTATCAGGCGAAGGGCATTTTGTTGTTCTTGAGAACTCATTTGTTCGAAGTCTTTGTATCTCAGAACCTCTTCATCCGAGATTGTCATACGGGCGTCGAACTCTACTTCGTTCTTTTCTTCTTCCTCTTCTGGAGGACGCGGTTTTTCTTGCTCGGGAGTAAAGGCCTCGCTGACGCGTTTTAAGGCTTTGTCTTTTTCGTCTTGGGGTGCATTTTCCAAAAAGGTTGTTGGCAAAAGCATGGACATAGCGCGTTCCAACAATTCTGGATTTCGCCAAAAAATATAGAAGCACTGATCAAAAACTTCCTGTTGATCCCTACTCGTGACAAAGAGACAGCCGAGGGTCGCGTGCAACTCGTCTCTGCGCGCCAGACCTGTTATCTCAATGGCATCAACGGCATCAATAATTTTGGATGAAGGAACCTTGAGGCCTGCCTTTCTCAGAGTTCTCGCGAAATGGAGAAGGTTTTGAGCCAGATACCCTTCTTTAAGAGGTTCATTTTTAGATGGAGAAGATCTCAATAGACTAAACCCCGGCCTGGTCCATTTCACTTTGGATGTTGTGTAGCATCTGTGACGCTTCACTTCCTTGGATACGTCCAATGTCGTCTTGATATTTTAAGAGGACCCCCAATGTATCACTAACGGCTTCGGGTGCGAGAGAGACGCAATCCAGTTGTGTTAGGGCGTTGGTCCAATCAATGGTTTCGGCTATACCGGGTTGCTTAAATATTTCCGGATTTTTACGTAACTCCTGAACAAAGAAAACAACTTCTTTACTCAATTTTTCGGCCGCATTGGGTGCCTTGATTTTGAGTATTTCCAATTCTCTCAACGCATCGGGGTAATCGACCCAATGATAAAGACATCGACGTTTCAAAGCGTCATGGATTTCCCGCGTCCGATTTGATGTGATGATAACAATCGGTGGCTCTTGCGCTTTAATAGTACCCAGTTCCGGGATGGTAATCTGGTAATCAGAGAGGACTTCAAGCAGGTAGGCTTCAAAGGCTTCATCCGCGCGATCAAGCTCATCAATCAACAAGACCGGGCTCTTGCCATTTGTACTCTCTAAAGCTTCGAGAAGAGGGCGCTTGATCAGAAATTCTTGAGTGAAAATATCTTTTGTCAAACGGGTGCGATCAATTTCGCCTGCAGCCTCTGCAATACGTATTTCAACCATTTGCCGGGTGTAGTTCCACTCATAAACGGCTGTGTTCACATCCAAGCCTTCATAACATTGAAGCCGGACGAGGGGGCGATCCAAAGTTGCGGATAAAACCTTTGCAATTTCAGTTTTACCAACACCGGCTTCTCCTTCTAAAAAAAGAGGACGCTGCATTTTTAAAGCTAGGAAAATGATCGTTGCAAGGGATCGATCGGCAACGTATTTGCCTTTTGAAAGATATTGAAGGACGTCATCAACTGACTGAGGAATTTGAGTTAGGGTGGGCATGACGTGCTCCAGTTTATTTAGATACCAAATTATTTGGATACCAAAAATATGGCCACTTTCAGGATTTATAACCGAAAGTGGCCAGATATATTAGCCGTTGATTTGGGCAACGGCGCGTTTGGCAAGAACCTTGATCAGGTTTGCACGATATTCCGCAGAAGCATGAATGTCACTGTTAAGGCCATCAGCTGAAACGTTGATGTTCTCAAGAGCTCGGGGTGAGAAATCTCCAGAAAGAGCCGCTTCCATTTCAGATTGTCTGAAGACGCAAGGGCCAGCCCCTGTCACAGCCACTCTCACGCCGCCAGAAGTTTTTGCCACCATTACACCAACAATGGCGTAACGAGATGCGGGATTGTCAAACTTCATGTAAGCAGCAGCATCTGGGGTTGGGAAGGTGACATTAGTAATAATTTCGCCTTCATCCAAAGCAGTCTCGAAGAGATCTACGAAAAAATCATCTGCCGATATTGCCCGTTTGTTGGTGTTTACCACTGCGTTTAATCCAACGACAGCCGCAGGATAATCTGCGGCGGGGTCGTTGTTGGCGACGGAACCTCCAATGGTTCCGCGATTACGGACTTGTGGATCGCCGATTCCGCCAGCAAGAGAGGCAAGAGCAGGAATAGTTGCCTTGTTTGCAACTTCTGCATGGGTGGTCATTGCACCTATCGCCAATTTATCGCCATCGGGACAAACCCCGCGCAGTGAATCAATGGCGCTGAGATCAACAAGGGTTTCTGGTTGAGCGAGGCGTTGTTTGAGCGTTGGCAGCAGAGTATGGCCACCGGCCAACAATACAGAGTCCTCATTTATGAGGGACGCTGCTTCGTCCAGGGTACTTGGACGTTTGTAATCAAAATCATACATAATGCATTCCTCCCTTAAAGGTCCTGTGCCGCACGCCATACCTTTTCAGGTGTGGCTGGCATGTCAATTTCCTTGCCAAGGGCGTTGGTGATGGCGTTCATCAATGCTGCAGGAGCAGCGATGGCACCGGCTTCACCGCAACCTTTCACGCCCAACGGATTGGTTGTGCAAGGCGTGTTGATGGTTTGGACCCGGAAAGTCGGCAGATCATCTGCACGAGGCATACAGTAGTCCATGTAGGAGCCTGTTAAGAGCTGACCACTTTCCTTGTCATAAACACAGTTTTCAAGGAGCGCTTGTCCAATGCCCTGAGCAAGTCCGCCATGTACTTGCCCTTCAACAATCATCGGGTTGATGACATTTCCGAAATCATCCACGGCAACCCAATCAAGGATCTCTGTGGTTCCTGTTTCCGGGTCAATCTCAACTTCGGCAATATGCGTGCCTGCGGGGAAGGTAAAGTTGAGAGGATCATAAAAAGCCGTTTCATCCATGCCGGGTTCAACGTCTGCGGGATAGTTATGAGGGACATAGGCCGAGAAAGCGATTTCTGCCATCGTCATTTTTTTATCGGTCCCGGCAACAGAGAACACACCGTGAGCATGTTCGATATCTTCAACTGATGCTTCCAGAGTATGAGCCGCAATTTTTTTGCTCTTTTCTACGATTTTATCGACGGCTTTAACGATTGCAGATCCTCCGACAGCGAGGGAACGAGAACCATAAGTACCCATGCCAAATGGAACCTTGCCAGTATCACCGTGCGATATTTCGACTTGATCAATAGGAACCCCGAGTTGATCGGAAATAATTTGAGCAAAGGTAGTTTCATGTCCCTGACCATGAGAGTGACTGCCGGTAAAGACGGTCACACTACCGGTTGGATTAAAACGAACCTGTGCGGATTCCCAAAGGCCTACGCCAGCTCCAAGAGAGCCAACGGCTGCGGAAGGCGCAATGCCACAAGCTTCGATAAAGGACGAATAGCCTATACCACGCAGCTTGCCGCGTTGTGCAGATTCCGCTTTGCGAGCTTCAAAGCCCTGATACTCAATAGCTTCCTGTGCTTTGTCCATCGCCAGAGCATAGTTCCCACTGTCATAAGTCATGATCACAGGGGTTTCATAAGGGTAAGCATCCGGCGCAATGAAATTTCGCTTTCGGATTTCTCCGGGATCGATACCCATTTCTCGGGCACCAATCTCGATCATGCGCTCAACGACATAGGTTGCTTCCGGACGCCCTGCGCCACGATAGGCATCCACTGGTGCCGTATTGGTAAAGCCTGCCTGCACCTCTACATATATTGCAGGCATGGTGTACTGACCATTTAGCAATGTTCCGTAGAGATAGGTTGGAACTGCTGATGCAAAAGTGGAGAGATAACAGCCGACATTGGCTTTTGTTGATACTTTCAGGCCTAGAATTTTACCATAGGAATCAAAAGCCATTTCCGCGTGCGTTTCATGGTCACGTCCATGAGCATCACTGAGGAAAGCTTCGGAACGTTCAGCGGTCCATTTGATAGGACGATTTAGTTTCTTGGTTGCCCAGGCACAGACGGTTTCTTCGGAGTAAATGAAAATTTTAGATCCAAAACCGCCGCCAACATCAGGCGCTATAACCCGTAGCTTATGTTCCGGCGCTACGCCATTAAAAGCAGATAAGACCAGCCTGTGAACGTGGGGGTTTTGACTTGTGGTATAGAGTGTAATCTCATCGGTACCCATGTCGTATTCGCTAAGGGCCGCACGAGGTTCCATCGCATTGGGAATTACGCGGTTATTGCGTAGATCCATACGCGTGACATGGTGGGCATTTGATATTGCCTGTTCGGCTGCAGCTTTATCGCCGAGTTCCCAATCGAAAGAAAGGTTACCTGGCACATCAGCATGAATTTGCGGGGCACCTTCAGCGAGAGCGTCTCCGACTTCTACGACATGAGGGAGTTCTTCATAATCGATTTCAACCAGTTCAGCTGCGTTTTTAGCTTCTTGCAAGGTCTCGCCAACAACTAGCGCAACCTGATGGCCTACATAACGAACATGTCCAATCGCCAGTGCCGGATGAGCTGGAGCCTTATGAGGGGTGCCATCCTTGGAGGTAATGCCCCAGCCACAAATAATGGGGCCAATGCCATCTGCCTCGAGATCAGGACCAGTTAAGACAGCAACAACGCCAGGTGCATTTAAGGCCTCGGTTGCATCAAAGTTGTTGATTTTTGCATGTGCATGCGGGGAACGAACAAAGTACCCATAAGTTTGCCCAGGTTTGGTAATGTCGTCGAGGTAGCGGCCCTTACCAATAATAAAGCGTTTGTCTTCTTTGCGGCGAACGGATGCGCCAATTCCAGTTTCTGTGGTCATGATCAGCCCTCCATTTCTTGTGCAGCGGCTTTTACCGACTTGACGATGTTTTGATATCCAGTGCAGCGACAGATATTACCTTCCAGGCCTTTGCGAATGGAGGCATCGTCCAGATTGTCTTGTTTGTTGACCATATCAACGGCAGTCATAATCATGCCCGTGGTACAAAAGCCACACTGTAAACCGTGGTTTTCTTGGAAGGATTTCTGCATTGGGTGCAGATCACTGCCCTTTGCAAGGCCTTCAATTGTTGTAATCTCGGCACCTTCAGCCTGAACGGCGAGCATGGTACAGGATTTTGCGCTGTTGCCGTCAACATGGACAACGCAAGCGCCACACTGGCTCGTATCACAACCTACATGGGTGCCGGTTAGTCTCAAATTTTCTCGGATAAAAGTGACAAGCAAGGTATTCGGCTCGACATCGGCCGATACTTGTTTGCCATTTACTGTCATAGATACCGTTGGCATCGGTTTTCTCCTGTTCGTGGTGTCGCAGCCCTTTTGTTTTTTTTGCATTACTGCTTTTGGGTCTGCTTGCCCGGGAGGGCGATTTAGCATTGCTTACCGTGGTAACGTGTCGTGCAACACAATCTGAAATTTACTCATTATTTTTATAAGAATGTTGATATGTTTTGTTACTTGAAGCAGGCAATATATTTGGTCCTGCTCGTTACAATCCCAGTGTTGCCAGGATTTGATAAGTGACTGGCCGTTAATTCAAAATATACACGGCGAGTAGGACAAGAGCGAAGGCACCGCCTATGTAAAGAAGGCGATTTTTTGGTGATTTTTGAGGTGTTGTCGTTGCGTTTAGGTTCGTTGAAGCAGGCGCATTGGTATCAGAAAGGGTTTCTTCTGAAGATGTGTTTTGATCTGATGGCGCCACGTTTTCGGAAAAGGCTTTGAAAAAATCGGCGGCCATTTTCTTTGCCGCTGAATCGACCAGTCTCGAGCCTATCTGGGCAAGTTTTCCACCGACTTTTGCGTTCACAGAATAGGTTAAAAGAGTTTGCCCCGCTTGTTCTTCAAGGGAAACTTTCGCCTCACCTTTTCCAAAACCTGCAGCCCCACCTTTACCCTCGCCCGTGAGAGTGTATCCATTTGGTGGATCTAAATCAGATAACGTAACATGCCCTTTGAACTTTGCTTTAACGGGCCCAAATTTTGCTGTCAGACTAGCTCTAAATTCGGTGTCAGAACTCTTTTCTACGGTTTCACAGCCAGGGATGGATTGTCTCAGAATTTCAGGGTCGTTTAACGCTTCCCATACTTTTTCCTGAGGCGCGGGGATAAGTTGCTGGCCTTCCATCTGCATAGTTGCTTACCTGTCTAATGGCTAAATATCTTCGTTTTCTTCCAGAGATTGCTTTTTACACGGGCTCTAAAAGGGGACTGGAAAGTATTGAGCAGAGAAGGTTTCCTTGTCACCCAAGTAAAAACAATTTGATACTGAAAGTGTTGCAACTTTGCGACACAATTGGAAATTATATGCCAAGCGTTACGAGTAGTTGCTACAACGGATATTTTTCAAACAATTATGCGTAGGAGCCTAAATAATAGCAAGTTTATATATGGATACACGTATTGGTAGGGACTTGTGGATGGGTAAAAAAAATTGCCAACCGGAGGGGGGATCCGGTTGGCAAGTAGGGTGCGGAGACTTAGGGGAAGATGCTAAGGTCGAATAGATAGCGTCTCGGCACCAATGAGCATCGGGGTAAGATGCGCTTGTGTGAAGTCTGAATTTGCAGCCAAAGCTTTTGTGTTGAAATGAACGGCGCTGAACACAGTCTTCAAATTAGATTGTGAGTTACGTGGCACGAGGTGTGAAGAACTCTCATCCACTGAAATACCATCTTCCATTCTGGAGCAGTCCCAAGCTTTCGGGCTGTTTAGAAGAGATGATTTCAATCGGAGTGTCATGCTATCCACCTGCGAATCAATTTATGATTGTATTAAATAGTGATTCGCTTAAGGAAAGATTAATTTTACTTTTGAGGGAAGCTTGGTACTCGAAAATCAACTCTCTTACCACCAAGAGGATGCCATTTTACATCCTCTAAAAAAGTCGAAAAATAGGTGACTTAGGCTGTTCTGGTGAGGGCAAGAAAATAATGGGTTTTTAAATTATGGAAAGGTGAGAATAAACTGCGTAAAAGCTTGCCAAAAATTTTATGTGCTTCGGCGGATCTCATCCGACGAGCTGTTTGGAAGTGGTAATCAACATCCGCAACTTGTAAGTCAAAAATAGTCGTACTGGCGCTTTGGCGTTCCATAAGATTAATCCTCTAGTTTTGTTCTCTTGTCGCTAATATGCGCTTTTTTTCGAAAATGATAATAGGGCTTGTTGTATAATGATTGTTTCGTTTATTTTGATAATGCTATGGATGTAATCAATGATATGACAGTATTTGTTGAGGTCGCCACTGCTGGGGGAATGACCGCAGCAGGGCGCAATCTCAACCTTTCAGCGGCAGTCGTGAGTAAACGTATTGCTAACCTTGAAGAGCGCCTTGATGTTCGGTTACTTAATCGTACGACCAGAAGATTAAGTCTGACTGACGATGGCGCGGGCTACTTTACACGCTGCAAGGCGATTCTTGAGGATATCGCTGATGCCGAAGCTGCGCTTTCTGGTCTGGCTGGACATGTAAAAGGGACACTTAAGATAACCGCTCCATCTTCTTTTGGGCGTAAACACATCTCTCGTCTTCTTCCTGAGTTCCTCAAACAATATCCCGATGTCTCTATCCAGGTCAGTCTTACGGACCAGATTGTCGATATGATTCAGGCCGGTTTTGATTTGGCAATACGTACGGGGGAGTTGCAAGACAGTAGCCTTATTGCGAGAAAACTAAGTCCTGCGCGAAGAGTAATTTGTGCTTCGCGGGAATACCTTGCTAAGGAAGGTGTTCCTGAACATCCAAGTGATCTTTTACATCATAACTGTTTGGTCCTTGGATACCCCGGAGGTGTTCATGACCATTGGCATTTTAAGGGACCTGAAGGGCAAATCGACGTCAAGGTGAAGGGAAATCTTGAAACCAATAATGGTGAAATTTTACGCGATGCTACCAAAGCTGGGATAGGCATTGCGATAAAGTCGACTTGGGATATTGCAGATGAGCTGAAAGCAGGTGAATTAATTCCGATCCTCAGGGAGTTTGAACTTCCGAGCGCCGCGGTTTATGCACTTTATCCCAACAGAGAACACCTTCCCGCTAAGACAAGGTCTTTTATCGAATTCCTTGAAAGCAAGTTTGGTCGCGAACCCTATTGGGACAAGGGTATTAGTCTCACAGATATTTAGCCTGATTTAGCCTGATTTAACCGGGGGTATCATTTGGGCCGAAGCCGATACAAGGCCCCATCATTTTCATCGGTAAGGAGGTAAAGCAAGTCGTCTGGCCCTTGCGTAACCGCCCTGATCCTCCCAACTTCTTCTTCGACCAACCGTTCTTCATGAACAATTCTGTTGTTTTTAACTTCCTGCCGGACCAGAAGTTCATACTTCAATGCTGTTGTAAAGAGATCGCCTTGCCAGTTAGGAAAAGCCTTACCTGTGTAAAAGGTGATACCTGAGGGGGCTATTGAAGGAGTCCATTGGTGTAAGGGCTGGGCCATATCAGGATGGTGAGTTCCTGCCCCGATTGATCCCCCGATATATTCTTTACCATAAGTAATAATCGGCCAACCGTAGTTTACTCCCGGTTTTATAAGGTTAATCTCATCTCCACCTCTGGGGCCGTGCTCACTTACCCACATATCACCTGTAGAAGGATTTAGAGAAAGTCCTTGGGGGTTTCTGTGGCCATAAGAATAAATTTCGGGAAGAGCATCGGGAGTACCGATAAAGGGGTTTCCCTTTGCGGGCTGGCCATCATCCGTTAAACGCAGAACCTTCCCGGCATGGAGGTCTAAGCGTTGGGCACTATGGCGCTGGCCGCGGTCTCCAACTGTCATAAAGAGAAACCCGTGGGTATCAAACCTGATACGTGAACCATAGTGATGACTGGTGGTGGATTGGGTTTTGGCGATAAAAAGAGTTTCGATCCCTGATAAAAGATCTCCCTGAAGCTTCGCCCGTGCCAAAGCTGTGGTTGACCCTCTGGAAAGGGCGTGGCTATAGGTGAAATAAATAAACCCGTTCGTTGCAAAATCCGGGTGCGGAGTAATATCTAAAAGCCCGCCTTGCCCTTTGGCATGAAGCTCTGGAAATCCCGTTAGAGGTATTTCTCTGAGTTTACCTTTGGCGAATACCTTTAATTTACCGTCTCGTTCGGTGATGAGAAGGCGTTCATCGGGTAAAAATGTCATCCCCCAGGGGTGATCGAGGTCGTCGGCAAGAAGGATTAAGTCAAAATTCGCTTTTTCACTCTCAAACTGTCCGATGATTTCGTTCGCATTTGCCGCTCTAGATAAGGCTCCAGATAAGGATAGAGCGGAACATCCCTGAATAAGAATTACCAATATCGCTAGATATCTAAGCTTAGGGAAATACATCTGTAACTCTCCAAATCTTATCGGGCTTAATCGGGCGTTTATATTGAGAAATCATGATAAGGGAAAAACGTTTATCCCAAAGCCTTTTACGTTCAATTTGTTGCGAAGTTAATTTTTCTTGGAACAAACTCTAAGTTTATTAAATTGTTGTGCCTTCGACCAAGTTCTAAACCGGGTAGATGATTTGACCGCGCTATGTCTTCAGATGGTTGCACAGCGATGACAAATTGAGATCTAGGTTTTTTGGAGAGGGAAGCAATATGACAAAAGTGGATAGCAATGCTGTAAATCAAGTCCAGAAAAGGGCTTTGGGTGTATTTACAGCGGGTATTTCAAACGGAGAGTTTGGTTTTCCTCCTGAAACACTTATCGCTTTAGATCGGGGGAAAGGCGCCCGCCTTTGGGATACGGATGGTAAAGAGTATCTCGATTTTTCCATCGGTTGGGGATCTTGTCTCGTTGGTCACGCCAGAGAAGAAGTCGTCGAAGCCGTAACCAAGCAGGCAGAAAAGGGATCAAATTTCTCTTATCTCAATACGCATGCCTTGAAACTTGGAGAGGAAATTCAAAGAGTTTCTCCCGCTGTCGATCGTTTACGCTTTTGTGCTTCAGGGACCGAGGCAACCATGTACTGCCAACGTCTTGCCCGGGCCTTCACAGGCAAGGCAAAAATTCTGAAATTTGAAGGGGCATATCACGGCGCTAATGAAGCTGGTGTGACTTCCTTATTTCCAAGTCAAAACTTAGAGTTTCCAATACCAGAACTGACATCAGCTGGAACGCCCATGGCTCGAGAAAATTTGCTCGTGGCACCCTATAACGAATTGGCAAAAACGGCAGAGATTATTGCCGCAAACAAGGGTGATATTGCTGGCGTTCTTATGGAGCCTCTTCAGCGTTGTACCCCGCCAATACCGGGTTTTCTCGAGGGGGTGAGGGCACTTTGTGATAAATACGATATCCCGCTTATTTTTGATGAAGTAGTCACGGGGTTCCGGCTCGCTTATGGCGGTGCTCAGGAAAAATACGGTGTCATTCCTGATCTGGTTGCGTATGGAAAAGCTTTGGGCGGAGGCTATCCTATCGGCGCATTTGGGGGACGTGCTGATATTATGGATCATGTGAGCGAACATTATATCGGTCAGGATAATTATGTTTGGATGGCTTCTACCTTGGGTGGGAATCCAATTTCGACCTGCGCCGCGAACGCTGCTTTGTCTGTGTACCGTCAAGAGGGTGTGTATGAGAATCTTTATGGCTTGGGAGAGTACTTGCGAACGGGCTTAAGGAAAATTATCGGTGACGTTGGAGAGGTTGCACAGGTGATCGGTGATGGTCCACTGGCCCAAATTGTCTTTACGGATCAACCTGTTTTTAATTACCGCTCTTCAGCTCAGGGAAATAAAAAGAAGGGTCGGGCAATGATGCTCGAGTTGTTCAAAAGAGGCATATTTTTGAATCCAATGGGAACCAAGCTTTATCTATCCATTGCCCATGATCGTGCGATTTGTGATGAGTTTCTCTCCCGGTTTGAAGATAGTTTGAACTGTGTCCGAGAGATAAGATAAAGGTTAGCTCGGCTGCTTGGGTATTCGATATTTGAGTAGCCGACCATCTTTGGAGTTGGTTAAGTTATGTAATTTCATGCTAACCACAATAAAAAGTGTAGCGCGTTAAAAGTGAGATAAAAAAGATATATTCTTAATGACTTGAAAGGGTCATAAGGGGGCCTTAGGTTGTGGTTTAGTATATTGCTCACATAATCGAATGTTAGTCCTTTTTTGGGCAATTTCAGAATTTCTGAGGGTCTCGGAAGATTGATTTCTATTTTTTTAGATAAATATGATCTAATAGATTGATTGAAAGTGGTCCTCGGAGTATCAAAACGATAGAAATCCTGAGAGCTAAATTGAGAGTGATTAATGAAAGAGTCAGAACGCATGCCTGAGATTGGTGATATTTTTTCTAAAAGGCACGCTTCATATCAGGATTGGGTCGTTGTTGAGGTCTATAAATCGACGATCGACGGTATTCAATACACCCGACTCCGGAACAAGGACATTGGCGATAAGTCCGTCAGTGCTGTTGAGTTGACCAGACGTGGGTCTGATTGGTTACGCAAAGCCCCTGCTCAAAGCTAAACTCTTTTCGATAAGAGATATATGAATAAACCCGTAGTTCAGCTGCGGGTTTTATTTTTGTCTTTGGGACGTGGATATACGCTTTCTGACCTAGAGTTACCTATATTAAAATTTCCAGCCCTTGATGCTGAGACATCTCCAGAGCCAACAAGCTTGGCGGGGCAGTTTTGTGTCAGCTAGATGATAAAGATATGTTAAGGCCCCTAACGCCTTTAGAGGGTCTTGATGTGGCCTTTGAGACTCCATAATTTCTGATCAACTTAAATAATTATTTATTCAAATCAGAGGTGTGTCTTATGAAGGAAAACAATACCGTCAAGTTGCCTGTCGTTGGGGAAGTTTATTCCAAACGAACGCGTTTCCTGCAGGACTGGGTGGTTACGGACGTTTATAAATCTCATGTCGATGGGGTTACCTATGTGCGTTTACAGAATCCTTTGATGGGGGAAAAAAATGTCGGAGCCGCAGAGCTTGTGCGCCGGCGTTCGGACTGGTCAAAAAAAACAGTAGAGAAGCCACAGGGTGATCCTCTTCTTGAATTCGCAATAGATAACCAAAACGCGAATTCTGTACCGATTAATAAAAGCTAGATGATCTTTGATGATATGTTTTATCAATTGTGGCCTAGCTTCCATCTGATATTTGGGGCGAGGATAAAATTGTAGCTTACGTGTTATCAAATTCATCCTCTCGTTAAGTATTGGTTTTATTTTAGTAATATAAACTCATCGACAGTTTCGAAGTTGACCATCACTTCTTTATCGCTTCTGTCTGAGAGTTTTTAGGATGCCCAAAGATACTCCTGCAATTTTTAATGCAAGCCGATTGCGTTTATATGCATTGGGTATTTTGGGAATTTGCCTTGTCAGATTTTATTGGTTGATTTCGTCGTCGACTAATTGGGTAGATCTTCAGGGCAAGCCTATTGGAAATGATTTCATTACCTTTTGGTCTGCGGGGCATCTGGCGTTGGAAGGACGCCCCGAAGCGGCGTTTGTTCGAGAGTTGATATATGAGGCTCAACGCCTTGCCGTTCCCGGAAGTGATACTATATTTTTGTGGCATTATCCGCCAACTTTCATGTTGTTGGCGGCAGTACTGGCCAGCATTCCATATCTAGCTTCATATGTATTGTTTGCTGGCGGCAGTTTTGTTTTTTATGGCGCAGCAGTTCGTAAGTTTTTAGAACAACCCTATGCATTGCTTTTAATCATTGCTTATCCTGGGACATTTCTATCAATAGCTCATGGTCAAAACTCGATGTTAAGTACAGCTCTGCTTGCCTGTGCTTTTCTCTGTCTGGGGCCTCGACCAATTATAGCCGGAGTGTTTATCGGGCTTTTAGCGTTTAAACCTCAACTCGGATTACTCCTGCCCTTGGTTCTGATTGCGAGCAGACAGTGGGTGGCCTTTTTGTCTGCAGCAACGACCACGCTCCTTTTCATTGGGGTCTCAGTGGCAGTCTATGGTGTAGAATTATGGATCACCTTTTTTGAGAATGCCTCACTGGTTAATGACGTCATGGGGCGCGGGTTGCTTCACTGGGATAAAATGCCCAGCCTCTACATTACCTTGAGGATGATGGGGGTATCGGAAGTATATGCCTATGTGGCTCACTGGGGGGCAGCGGTCATTACCGTGGCAGTGTTACTGCGCCTTTGGTACTTTGGTGGCCCAAGTAAGTTGGCCCTGGCCGCTTTAGTTCCGGCCATGCTTATCGTACTGCCTTATATCTTTGATTATGAGATGACACTTCTTGCAATCCCGATTGCGATCCTTGCGACAGACATCGCGAAAAGAGGAGGAAAGAAGTGGGAGAAAGTGATTGTGGTTCTCGCTTTTATTGCTCCCTTGTTCCTTGCAGGGATTGGTCAGAACTTCCATGTCCAGATCGGTTTTCCAGTCATTCTTTCGCTTTTTGTCGTCGCTGTTATCCGTGGTTTTAAGGAACTTCGTCAGCTACAGGCCACAGAGAAACAAGCTCAAGAGAAACAAGCACCGGTAATTTAGAAATATCGCTCAAGCATGATTTCCAATTTATACTGTCTATCCCGGTTTTCCATCTAACCTTGGTTTAAGCATTATTGGCAGAAAATGTATGACGTAGAACCCAAATGCGATGGTCCATAGCAGTCCAGATATGTGGAGAATAGGTACAGAAAGCGGCCCTTCGTAAACGCTTTGTGCTACCCGGAAAATAGCGGCGAAGGTGACGGCGATAAGAGCAGAGGTGAGAAGGAAACTACTTTGTAGCGGGCTTCCAGAATGCCCTAAGCCTGCTCGGATCATAACAACCAACACCATAGTGGCAATGGCGCCTGTGGTCAGTGCGTGTAATGCGCCTTCCCAAAAATATCCATATTGATAGAGGCCATATGATTTTAGGAGCAGGCCAACTGGAATCCAGAGATATCCTAAGTGCATGGACCACAACAAGGGATCGTTGATAGTTAACCACCCCTTCCAGTAAGATAATCTGGCGAGCTGAACTATCGCTAGGATGAGACAAAAGGCCGAGAAAGTTTCAGGCCAGTTAACGGAAACAAACAGGTCCCCAAGGACCATACCAAACGTTCCGATAATGCAGAACATGCTTAGCTTACTCGGGGCGGATACCTCGACCATTACACCTTGACTGCGCAAGGCATTACGCGTGAAAGCCGGAACGATACGGCCACCAATAATGGTTATTAATAAAATCAGAACTGAAATTGAAGCTTCGAGAATTGTCCGCGATGAAATATCGAGAATATCCATCTCTGATAGGTAAAAGGCCAAGTTAAAAACAGCGAGTACCATGAATACGCCGGGTAACATCAGGTTTTTTTTATTGCCCGCTTTATAAAGAACCCGCGCGGTCATTAACGCTAGAGTGGGTAGGAAAAGCAGATCAATCGTTGCAAGGGCGACAAAGGGAATTGACGTTCCTGCCCACAGGGAGATTCTCCCTAACAACCAGAGGGAATAGAGGCCGGCGAGGGGAAGCCCTGAGAGGGGAGGTGTGTTCGTCCAATTTGGCATGGCGGTGAGAATAAACCCGGCTATAGCAGCAACGCCAAAACCATAGAGCATCTCGTGTCCATGAATAAGAGAAGGGGCAATGAAGGTATCATATTCCAGATGACCGGTAAGGCTCAAGATCCATAGGCATAATACCAATAGTGCGTAAAAAGCACCGGATAAGAAGAAGGGCCTGAATCCTGCGCGCCAGAAAGCTGGGATATCTGAGCTCATTGTTACTTCCTTGTGATCTGTTCTTCATCTCAATTTTTCATTAAGATGTATATTGTTTGCATCTTAATGAAAATGCGTCAGTAAAGCGCAGGGTTCTGATCTAAGTACCCCAAAGTTTTGGTCAAAGGTATGTCATCCTTTTACAGCTGACATACCCGTTAGATCAGAACTATACGGCCTGTGAGTAGAGTTGTTCGCGTTGCCCGTGATATTCATCAAAGAGAGCACTTACAGCTCTGACCAATGCTCTGGCTTCGTGGCGTATAGTAATAATACCTTCCCCATAAGTGGCGATGCCATCACTTACAAAAGTCTCTATGGCTTCTATCTCATACTCAAAGTCACCAAGAGTTGCACCGAACTCCTTGCAAATTACGTTGAGATCTACTTTGTGATAGCACATAAGCTGTTCGATGATCGCGGCACGAATTTTGTCTTGTCCCTTAAATGGAATAGACTTTGCGACAGCAAAGGTTCCGCTATCAATAGCAGCGCGATAGTTCCGGATGGGGACGATGTTCTGGATGTGTCCATTGGGCAGGGAGCCAATAGATGATGCGCCAAAACCAATCATGGCTTCGGCTTTATCCGTTGTGTAACCCTGGAAATTTCTTCGTAGAGAGCCATTTTTGAAGGCTATGGCCAGCGGATCTTCTGGCTTGGCGAAATGATCAAGACCAATACGGACAAAGCCGTATGTGCCAAGGAGTTCTGCCGCAGATTCTTGTTGTTCAAATCTCTCATTAAAGTCAGGAAGAATTTCTTCGGGCAGTAATCTCTGGTGAGGTTTCAGAGTTGGAATGTGGGCGTAGCCAAAAAGAGCGATCCTTTCAGGTGCCATATCCATCACACGATGAATAGTCTCCAAGACGGATTCAACCGTTTGATAAGGCAACCCGTACATGAGATCCATATTTATACCGTGAACACCACTTTCGTGGAGCCAGTTAGCTACTTGAGCGGTTTGCTCGATTGACTGAATACGGTTTATGGCGATTTGTACTTTTTCCTGAACGTCCTGAACGCCAAGACTGGCTCTATTCACGCCGCCTGCTGCCCAGGCCTGAATTGCCTCTTGGCTCATATCCCTGGGATCTATTTCGACCGCTATTTCTGCATCACTTGTGAAAGTAAAGGCCTCGTTGAAAGTCTTAAACAGATCTCGGACATCGTCAGGTATAAGAATGGTCGGACTTCCGCCACCGAAATGCATGTGACTGACAGGCCGCCCTCTCCCCATGACTTCAGCTGTCATGGCGATCTCTTTTCGAAGTGAATTGAGATAGTCGTGAATAGGTTTGTATTTTTGGGTGATCTTGGTGTGACACCCACAGAACCAACAGAGACTATCGCAATAAGGAATATGCGAATAAAGAGACAGTGGCATGTCTTTTGGAACGGCCTTTAACCAGTCACAATATGTTTCTGGGGTGAAGTCCGGTTTGAAAAGGTGCGCAGTAGGATAGCTCGTATAACGAGGAACCCCTTTGTCATATTTTTGTATAGTCTCTGTTTTCATACTCGATGAATACCCGAGTGAAACACTCGGAGCCTTGATTTATGTCAAGGGAGCTTGAAATGTGGGTGTTAAAATACGGGTGTTAAAATGATCGAGACAATTCTAGATTTATTTCCGGCCCGCTTTGTCAACTTTAGCCGTGATTTGTTGTTGCCGCATTCGAATATCCTTGGGCCATTGGCTTTTTATAAAAGCGAGAGTTGCTGAAATGTCTTCGTTACTCAAAATTTGATCAAAAGCGGGCATTCGGCTGATGAACCCCTCAGGAGCAACGGATGCGCCGCCGTATTTTGTAATTTGAAGCAGGACGCCATCTGGATGATGCCAAGTGTGCCCACTTTGATCATGGGGAGGGGCCGGTAAACCGCCGTCTTGAAGGGGTGAACGCCAATTGGGTTCTCCTTCTAGATTTGCGCCGTGACAAGAGGCGCATTCATGCGCGTAGAGTTGTCGGCCCAATTCGACCTGTTGCTCATTGCTCGGATCAGGGTAGGGAAAAATCAGCTCTGGATTTTTGCTGTCCTCTTTCTCGACATTTGATCCATTGTAATCAATTATAAAGTAAGTAGCCGCTAAGGTTGCGACTCCTGTTATCAGGATTCCGGACAGCACGGTTTTCCGGGTCCATTTTGTCTGTGCCATATCGTTCTTACCTACTTGAGTGTTAAGCTACTTATAGGAGAGACCATAACTCTTCCAGTTGGGGGAAGCTCAAGAGGTAAATACGACCGTTAAGATAAGCGATTGCTAATTGTAATGTTAAATAAATCTAATTTTTGCAATGCAGCATATATTGATTTTTCTTATTAAAGGGGTATTTTAACCCCAAGAATTAGAGAGATGAGAAGGCCCTAACACCGTAGAAGTCAAAAAAGATTTCTTTTAAAACGGGAAAGGCCCATCTGGAGAGAAGCATACCAGTCAAAGGAGACTAAATTGGCTCTTGGTAAGGATACACTGAATACCCGCCGTCAGCTCACCGCGAATGGCAAAACTTATGACTATTACAGTCTAGTAGAAGCCTCTAAAACGCTTGGTGATATTTCGCGTCTACCATTTTCCTTGAAAGTTCTATTGGAAAACCTTTTGCGTTATGAAGATGGTCGAAGCGTTAAGGTTGACGATATTAAAGCGATGGCTGGTTGGTTGAAAGACCGTAAGTCAGACAGTGAAATAGCTTATCGTCCCGCACGTGTTTTGATGCAGGATTTCACCGGCGTCCCAGCCGTTGTTGATCTCGCTGCAATGCGTGAAGCTATGGTGGAAATGGGGGGCGATCCAAAGAAAATTAACCCACTTTCCCCTGTTGATCTCGTGATCGACCACTCTGTGATGGTCGATTCTTACGGTGGCCCAGACTCATTCCAGAAGAACGTTGACCTGGAATTTGAGCGCAACGGAGAGCGTTATGCTTTCTTGCGTTGGGGGCAAACGGCCTTTGATAACTTCCGTGTTGTTCCGCCTGGAACAGGTATTTGTCATCAGGTGAACGTTGAAAATCTGGCACAAGTTGTCTGGACCAAAGAAGAAGACGGCGTAACCACTGCTTATCCAGATACTCTTGTTGGTACTGATTCACACACAACCATGGTAAACGGCCTTTCCGTTCTTGGTTGGGGTGTTGGTGGTATCGAAGCCGAGGCCGCAATGCTGGGTCAGCCTGTTTCCATGGTGATCCCGGAAGTTGTCGGTATGAAGCTGACAGGCAAGATGACAGAAGGCACAACAGCGACGGATTTGGTCCTAACCATTACTGAGATCCTCCGTGCACATGGTGTTGTTGGCAAGTTTGTTGAGTTTTATGGTCCTGGTTTGGATAACCTTACCCTTGCTGACCAAGCAACGATTGCCAACATGGCCCCAGAATATGGTGCGACATGTGGTTTCTTCCCGATCGATGCTGAAACCATTCGCTATTTGACCTTCACCAGCCGTGATGCCGATCGTGTGGCCTTGGTTGAAGCTTACGCGAAGGCTCAGGGTATGTGGCGTGATACTGATACGCCTGATCCTGTATTTACGTCTTCCCTTGAGCTCGATTTATCAACTGTTGAACCAAGTCTGGCCGGGCCTAAGCGCCCACAAGATCGTATTTCTCTGAGTAATCTTGCGCCTAGATCAGTTGAGCTGATTAAAGAAGCTGTTGGCGACAAAGCAAATACAAGCGCTGCGGTTGAAGGTAAAGACTACGATCTGAGCCATGGTGATGTGATGATTGCAGCGATTACCAGCTGTACCAACACGTCTAACCCATCTGTTCTTATTGGCGCTGGCCTTGTTGCGAAAAAAGCCGTTGAACTTGGCCTCCAGGTTAAGCCTTGGGTTAAAACCTCGTTAGCGCCAGGGTCACAGGTTGTAACTGATTATCTCGAAAAAGCGGGTCTCCAAGAGCATCTTAATACCCTTGGTTTTGACCTCGTGGGTTATGGGTGTACCACTTGTATCGGTAACTCTGGTCCTCTTTCTGATGAGCATATTGACGCGATTGACAAAGAAGAGCTCCAGGTTGCGGCAGTTCTTTCTGGAAACCGTAATTTTGAAGGCCGTGTGAGCCCTCAGACACGCTTGAACTATCTGGCATCACCTCCACTTGTTGTTGCTTATGCTCTTGCAGGTAATGTGACGATTGATCTTCTCAACGATCCAATCGGACAAGGCAAAGATGGGAAGGATGTCTATCTAAAAGATATCTGGCCTTCTTCCCATGAAATTGCTGAAATTTCTGGTTATGCCGTGACACCTCAGATGTTCAAAGACCGTTATGAAAACGTCTTTGAAGGTCCAGAGGAGTGGAAAAAGATCGAAACGGCTACAGGCTTAACTTACGACTGGAATGATCAGAGTACGTATGTTCAGTACCCACCGTTCTTCCAGGGTATGAGTAAAGAAGCTGGTGAGCTCAGTGATGTTGCTGGCGCGCGCCCTCTATTGGTCTTGGCTGATAACATCACCACCGACCATATTTCTCCAGCTGGAGCGATCAAGGCTGATAGCCCAGGCGGCGAATATCTAACAGGTCATCAGGTTCGCCCGGTGGATTTCAACTCCTACGGATCTCGACGTGGTAACCACGAAGTTATGATGCGTGGTACTTTTGCCAACATTCGTATCAAGAACGAAATGGTTCCAGGCACCGAAGGCGGTCTCTCCAAATATAAAGGGGAAGTGATGCCAGTCTATGACGCTGCGATGAAATACATTGATGATGGCACACCATTGGTGGTCTTTGGCGGTAAAGAGTACGGCATGGGCTCATCCCGTGACTGGGCTGCCAAAGGGACTCGTTTACTTGGTGTTAAAGCCGTGATCGTTGAAAGCTTTGAGCGTATTCACCGTTCAAACCTGGTGTTCATGGGTGTCTTACCACTGGTGTTTAAAGATGGCGTGACACGTGAATCTCTTGGCATTACGGGTGATGAGACTATCGATATCTCTGGCATTGAAAACGGTATCACTCCTGGAATGGATGTGGACTGCCGTATCAGCCGTCCAGACGGATCAGTTGAAGAAATTAAACTGATGTGCCGTATCGATACTGCTGATGAGGTCGAGTACTTCCGTCACGGTGGTATCTTGCACTACGTACTACGTAACCTAATGAACGACGCTGCATAAAGCAGGGTTTCATTTTTACCGAAAAGGCAGTCCGCAAGGGCTGCCTTTCAGAATACTGACAAACCCCGTCAAAATTGGCGGGGTTTTGTTTTATCCTAACAGGACTGTGGTTTTTTGATGTTTCGGTTATTAGGTATTGAGGAAATCTTCAAACGTGCCTACTCACTTTTATATGCCTTTGGGCGGGGGGCATTTGTTGTAAATTTTTAATGATTTTTACACATATTAAATACGTATTTACATCAAATTTTATTAATCGCTCTTATTTTTATAACTATATAAAATTAAAGGTAAATATAGAATAATTACAAAATTTATATCATACATAATTGTGCTGTTTTTATGAAAATACTTCTATTTTGAAAATGTGTTTTCCGGTAAGGTAAGGAGTATGAAAAACAGGCTCTTTGTTTGTTGGGGTGACTTAGTCACTGAGACGACGACCCAAGTTAAGAGCAAACGAAACGGATTGAGGTTATGGTGGAAGTATTGACACAAGTTGCTAATGAAAGTGCTTCAAATGAGCTTTCTGGCGAATTGGGCCAAAACCAGATAGTTGGTCAGGCGGCTTCTACTTTAGACGTTACCGCACCCGCAGCTGGCGAAACCATCAATGTCGTCCTTGATAAAGGCCAGACAGCTAATCTTAATTTTGATGCGACAGGAGCAACTCCTGTTATTGAAGGCAACCACTTTGTTCTGACCTTTGATAATAATGGCGATGGCTCTGCCGACAGCCGGATTGTTTTCGAGAACCTGGTTGAAGCATCCCAAGGCGCGGATGCTCCCGTTCTGGTTATTGGTGGCATTGAACTTTCTGCAGGTCTTCTTATTGGTCAAGCGCAGGCACTTAACGCTGGGGAAACCCTGGAAACAGCTGCTGGTGCCGGGGCTGGGCCACAAGGCGGTGGCGGCAGTACTTATGATGATGAAACGGGTGACCTCGTAGATCTTCTGGAAGCCCAGGATGTTTTGGGTGGTACAGAGCTTGGTTTCAATCTTTTGGCGGACGCTGATGATGAGACTTTGGCTGTGCTTGACGACGCGCCAGTTAATAATGCTGCGGCACCTGTGAATGTTAAGGTTCATGAAGATGCCCTTAAAGGCGCGAATGCCGAAGCAGGCGAAACACAGATTACAGAAATCAGCATTACGGCCGAGGCATTGACTGCAACAGTTGATGCGGGCGCTGATGGTCTTGGTGGATTTGATTTTAATGAAAATGTAAGTGGTGACACGGGTGTTACATCCCAGGGTGGGGCCGTTAGTTATAACGTGATTACTGACGGCACGGGTGCGGTTATTGCTATACAGGGCGTTGCGGGTTCTGGTGATGGTGAACGTGTGGTGTTTGAGTTGACCAAAGATGGTGATGATTTTAACTTCGCACTTAAAGATCAAATCGACCACACACCTAACACACCAGCCAATGATGATGGCCAGTCATTTGATCTTGATATTTCGGGTGCTTTTAAAGCTTTTGACACCGATGGTGACGAAGTTGTCTTGGAAACTGCGGTGACAGTAACCATCGAAGACGATGTTCCTTTGGCCCTTGCCGATAGCGCAAGTGTGGCCGGGACAGGTACAGATACAACAGTGACAGGTAACGTACTCGATAATGATGGTGTTGGTGCAGATGGCGCCAAGGTGATCTCTATTACATTTGACGGCAAGGAACACGCTGTTGCTGGCGATGGTGTGACTGAAATTATCGGTGAAAATGGAACGTTGCAAATTTTTGCGGACGGTTCTTACAGCTATACGGCTTCTGGTTATCAAGCTGCTGAAGACCATTCTGTGGGTCGTTCAGGCACACGAGGTAAGGCGAGCGATTGGAGCGATGTAGAGCTCTATGCCTATGGTATGAACGACACGCCAGATTTTGACGCTCTGGCAAATACTGGGGCAAATGTTACCTTTGGCAGCCGTGGTATCGGGGTAACTGGAGGCTCTCCTGCACCGACCCAAATCAACCACGATGCCGTGAGCGGCAATAGCGAAAAGCTGGTCATTGACCTTCAAGAAGATGCAACCTCTGCCACGGTACGTGTTTCCAACCTTTTCAAAACAGAAAACACTGGCGAGCAGGGCCGCTGGACGGCCTATGATTCAGAGGGTAATGCGGTAGCAACTGGATTGCTCAACGATACAACGATTTCCTATAGCGGTAGTAATGTCGGGACCGCGACGATTGATACAGGTGGTGCTAAATTCCAATATCTGGTTATGGATGCCACGGGCTATGCCAATGGCGGCAGTCACAGAAGTGATTCGTCTGATTATTTTGTCCGTCAGGTGACTTTCACTACTGAGGAAGAGGGCGCGGGAACCGATATCTTTACCTATCAGATAACCGATGGGGACGGTGATACGGCAACAAGCACATTGAGCCTGACCGTTGATGGTTCCAGCGCGGACTATTCAACTGCAACAGCTGGTATTCAAGCATTTCTCGACTACGATGCAGGTCCTGTTGGTGGTGCCAATGCCCCAGCAGGTGGCAGGAATAATGCAGAAATCAAAGGAAAAGTAGGTCTTTCCAAAGAACTCGTCAGCGATGACAGCTTGGAAGGTGTTGATGATCTGGTTGCCACAGACTTCGGTGACTACGTTTATGGCAGCGCGGCTGATAACCAGATTTCTCTTGGAGGTGGCAATGATACTTTCGATGATCGTTATAATGGCTCTGGCAATGACACCGTTGATGGTGGTTCTGGCAACGACAAAATGTGGACCGGTGATGGTGAAGACACGCTAATTGGCGGTATTGGCAATGATATTCTTAATGGCGAGAGCGGAGATGACATCCTGATTGGTGGTGCGGGTAATGATACTCTAAACGGTGGTTCAGGAGCCGATACTTATAAGTTCTCTGCAGATGATATTGGCGGAACAGATACGATTGAGGGCTTTAGCACGGCTCAGGGTGATATTCTCGATCTCAGTGATCTTTTGATCGACAATGATTCTCTTGCAAGTGCGAGCGATGATACTGAGTTGGCTCAGGCACTTGATGATTACCTTAATATTTCAGTTTCTGGTGGTAAAACGACGATTACTGTTGATCAAGACGGTATCAGCGGCGGTGGCGATACGACGACGATTGTTCTCAATTCCGCAGGATTTGGTTCTTCTGAAGCGGACGTAATCAATTCACTGCTGGATCATGATAGCTTGGATGTTGTCTAGAATTTGATCGTCATGAAGTAATGTTTAAAAGCTTCTGAACTCTTAAGACGAAACAAAACCCCGCAGCTTTATGGTGGGGTTTATAAACAACCTGAAAGGCGGCCCATAAGGGCTGCCTTTTTCGTTGAGTGCTCCGTCCTGAAATAAGTTTTAAGTAAAACTTGGTTTCAGGATAAACGGTTATACAATGCATACACATTCTATAGGTAAGTCTCTTTGCCAAGCGCCGCATGCAAAATCCGATAAAAAAAGAAATCGAAAAGATATTCAAATCAGAGACAGGTCGTGTGTTGGCGAGCTTGATACGGATTTTGGGCGATCTTGATCTCGCCGAGGAAGCATTGCAGGACGCTTTTTCTGTTGCTCTAGAAAAGTGGCCCGTAGAAGGCTTGCCAAAAAATCCCTATGCCTGGTTGGTGTCAGTCGGGAAATTCAAGGCAACTGACGCCATTAGAAGATCTGAGCGGGGAAAAGAACTCGTTGCTGAAAACTACCCCTTTGAAAAGATAGAAGATAGTCAGAGCTCAGTTGAGGAGCAGTATGTTGAAAAACATCTTGTTGAAGACGACCAACTCCGTCTGATTTTTTATTGTTGTCACCCTTTGCTGCCAATGGATTCAAGGATAGCCTTGTCGCTTCGGGAGATTTGTGGGTTGAGTACGAAAGAAATTTCCCGTGCTTATCTAACATCTTATGAAAACACCAAGAGAAGAATTTCCAGAGCTAAAACTCTAATAAAAGAGCAGAGCATCCCTTATGAAATACCGACAAAGGAGGAATTGCTTCAACGCCTAGATCCTGTAATGCAGGTCATTTACTTGATCTATAACGAAGGTTATTCCGCCACTACGGGAGAAGACCGTATCCGCCGAGAGCTTTCTACTCAGGCCATATACCTGTGTCGGAGATTGGTAGAGTTGCTTCCAAGCTCAGAAGGCTTTGGGTTGTTGGCACTTTGTCTCATACAGGAATCCCGGAAATATGCACGGGTTACCAAAGAAGGAGACATCATTCCGCTTGATGACCAAGATCGATCATTATGGGATCAAAAATTAATAGCAGAAGGGCTTCAGTTAATTCATCAAGCCGTGATGTCAGGACGTTTGGGGAATTACAGTTTGCAGGCGGCTATTGCGTCGGTCCATGCGGTTTCTGATTGCGTTCAAAATACCCAGTGGGAGTTGATCATCGGGTATTATGATATGCTTCTATCCATCAATAACTCCCCAGTCATAGAGTTAAATAGGGCCATCGCGGTTGGGATGCATGAAGGTCCAAAAGCTGCTATAAAGCTCATAAAGCCCTTACAAAAAAATCCAAAACTATCTTCCTACCATATCCTCTATTCAACTCTGGCAGAGTTTTCAAAAAGACTTGGTTTAAACGATGAAGCAGTTGAAGCTTATCAAAAGGCAATTGAGCGAGCGTCAGAAGAATCAGAAATTAATTATTTAAAACAGCAGATTAAAAATATCTTGGAATAATTTTATTTTTCATGTCCCCGTTGAGAAGAGCCATTCGACTATAAGGTGTTAAAGCAATTAATGGATGAGGGGTTTGATATACCTCTCTTCAACAAAGGAGAAAAAGTATGCAATTTTTTGTTTATTTCACAATGTCTGAAGGAAAACCCATGAACCCGCCATCTGCCGAAGGTATGGCTAAAATGGGGAAGTTTATGGAAAAATCCTTTGAGTCAGGAATGATTGTCTCAACGGGAAGGCTTCCAAGGCAAGTTACAGAAATCGAGTTAGACAAAGGGGAATTCTCAATATCCGATGGACCCTTTATAGAGGGAAAAGAGTTGATCCCAGGATATACCGTCATCAGTGTCGATACTAAAGAAGAAGCGATTGAATGGGGTAAGGAGCTTCGGCAGTGCATGGGCGATGGTGTTATCAAACTGGCGCAGCTTTCAGCCACAAGCCAGGATGATATGAAGAGGTGATCGGGTGTCAATTACACTAGCTGTTTAGTCCCGGCGTTTGCTGGATGGGGTTGATTTTGAATCTGTCTGGTTCATT
>CAJXUS010000010.1 GCA_913060675.1 uncultured Rhodospirillales bacterium | reverse complement strand
CTCTAAAGTCACCATCTCAAGTTCCGTCTGAACTGATCCCCGTTTTTTTAGCATAACACAGTGAATCACAAAGGCCTCGCAATGGCGAGACCTTTGTCAGCAGTCTGAGGAGGCTGAAAAGCCTCCTTTAGCGCAAAGCTCGTCAGTTAAATTAAACGAGAGTTACGGCCATAAGTAAAAGAATGGCGGCAATGATAACTACGGAATACATTGTTACTTTGGTGAATCTTTCCCAGCCAAGCTGACGTTCAACCGTTAATTCTTCATTCGTCATGGTGATAAATTCCTCTGTCCCACGATTAGATAATATCTTGGCCAGAGGCCAAACTCGGGGCGACTTTATCAGACAACAGCACCTTTTCAAGGGTGTTATCTTTTTGCTGAGTAAAGCTATGTGCGGTCAGTTGCCAAAAGTATTTCAGCCTTTTGTTTTCAAAGTGAAATATTTCGGGCTAGGTTCATGATAAATTCTGCCCAATCACCAGAGAAGAAAGACTAAGACCCATGCGCGCTGCCTTTTATGAAAAATTCAATGGTGACATCAAAGTTGGTAACCTGAACGACCCGGAACCACCAGCCGGCGGTGTTGTTATTGAAGTCAAAGCCAACGGTGTATGTCGTAGCGATTGGCATGGTTGGGTTGGTCACGACGGGGCGATCTCAACTTTTCCCCATGTGCCCGGTCATGAATGTGCCGGAACGATTGTTGCGGTGGGTAAAGATGTTCGGCGTTGGAATAAAGGGGATGAGGTTATTGTGCCTTTTAGCTGTGGCTGTGGCAATTGCCCGACCTGTAAAGATGGTAACGAGCATATTTGCGATGATGATTTCCAACCGGGCTTTTCGGGTTGGGGCGCTTTTGCCCAGTATATGGCAGTAGAATACGCGGATGTTAATCTGGTCGCTCTTCCTGAACAAATAACTCATACCGTTGCGGCCAGTCTAGGTTGTCGTTTCATGACCGCCTTTCGCGGTGTCGTGAACAGAGGAGGCGTGAAACCTGGACAGTGGGTCGCGGTTCATGGCTGTGGCGGGGTCGGTCAAAGTGCGCTTATGATAGCCAAGGCCTTTGGGGCAAGAATCGTAGCCATTGATGTTAATGATACCACTTTGGCTCAGGCTAAAACTCTTGGAGCAGAGTATGTTGTTAATGGCAGTAAAGTCGATGATGTCGTCGAGACGATTATGTCCATTACAGGTGGCGGGGCGCACGTATCTCTCGATGCTTTGGGGTCACCTATCACGGCTTATAATTCAATTGCTTGTCTGGCAAAGCGTGGACGCCATGTTCAGATCGGCCTTGCTGCTGGTGATAACAAAGACATGAAGATCCCTATGAACTTGGTAATTGGCCGGGAGCTGGATATTTATGGCAGCCATGGCATGCAGGGCCATAAGTATGGTCAGATGCTGGATATGATCATCAAGGGCGAATTGGAACCTGAAAAACTCATCGACAGAACGGTGGGTCTGAAAGAAGGCGCCGATGTCTTGATGGAGATGTCAAATGCATCCCCAAGTGGCGTGGTCGTTATTGATCGGTTTTGAGAAAAAGAAAAAGGCAGCCGATGGAAAGCTGCCTTGCATTCTAAAATAAGCTGACAAGATTAATCGGGATTACAAATCATTCCGACTTCTGGAAAACTAACTGGTGAGGTCAGTTCATTCCCCTCAATGGTCACCTTACCCTCAGCAATCAGTCTTAGACATTGAGGGTAGAGTTTATGCTCAGCCGTGAGGACACGGGCAGCAAGGCTACTTTCGGTATCACCTGACAGGACAGGTACGGCTGCTTGTCCAACGATCGGGCCGCTGTCCATTTCATGACGGACATAATGCACTGTGCAGCCGTGGAGTTTACAGCCTTCATCCAAAGCGCGTTGATGGGTATCAAGGCCAGGGAAGAGGGGGAGCAGAGCCGGGTGGATATTGATCATCCGGTTGTGCCAGTGCTCAACGAACTCTTTGGTCACAAGACGCATAAAGCCAGCGAGACAAACGAATTCAACTCCAGCGGTTTCCAGCGTTTGCGTGATCGCCGTATCAAAGCTTGCTCGGTTCTCATAATCACGGTGGTTAACCGTGGCTGTGGCAATGCCTGCTTTTTCAGCGCGTTCAAGCCCTGCGACACCTGGCACGTTTGAGGCAACCAAGACGATTTCAGCAGGAAAAGATGGATCTGCGGCGGCATCAAGCAATGCTTGCAGGTTACTTCCCCTGCCAGAGATCAGGACGCCAACTTTTAAGCGGGCCACGTTTCTGCGAGCCTTTCGATTTGAACGGCTTCTTCACCTTCTGAACGAGCTTGGATTGTACCGAGAGAAACAACTGTTTCACCCTGAGCTTGAAGAATACCTGTAACGGCTTCAACTTTGTCAGCTGCAACAACAACGGCCATGCCGATACCGCAGTTAAAGGTGCGCATCATTTCGTGCGGATCAATGCCGCCAACTTTTCTGAGCCAGCTAAATACCGGTGGAACAGGCCATGTGATGCCATCAATGGTCACGCCAAGGCCTTTCGGTAACACGCGGGGCAGGTTCTCTGTAAAACCACCGCCTGTGATGTGAGCGAAAGCTTTAACGCCTTCTCCGTGAGGTCCAAAAGCGCGGATCGCTTCGAGACAACTTTTCACATAGATACGTGTTGGGGTTAGAAGGGCTTCACCAAGGGTTGCGTCTTCTTGGAAAGGAGCCGGGTCGCTATAGGCTAATCCAGAAAGTTCAACAATTTTACGAATAAGAGAATATCCGTTGGAATGAGGACCACTGGAGGCTAGGCCGAGGACAACATCGCCGTCTTTGACGAGATCACCAGTAAGAGCCTGACCACGTTCAACTGCGCCGACGGAAAAACCAGCAAGGTCATAGTCGTTGTCGCTGTACATGCCAGGCATTTCAGCAGTTTCACCACCGATTAGGGCGCAAGAAGATTGGATACAGCCCTCTGCAATTCCTGCAATAATGTCACGTCCGGCTTCAACGCTGAGCTTACCCGTTGCGTAGTAATCGAGGAAGAATAAGGGTTCGCCGCCTTGGACAACAAGATCATTGACGCACATGGCTACGAGATCAATACCAACAGTATCATGCTTGTTAGCTTCGATAGCGACTTTGAGTTTTGTGCCGACACCATCATTACAGGCGATCAACAGTGGATCAGTAAAGCCAGCTGCTCTGGGATCAAAAAAAGCGCCAAAGCCACCAAGACCAGCCATGGTGCCTGAACGAGTCGTTGATTTTGCAAGCGGCTTAATCGCCTCTACCAGTGCATTTCCTGCATCGATATCAACTCCAGCATCCTTGTAGCTCAAGGACTCAGGATTATTAGGGATGGTACTTATGGTATCCTCCTGTAACTTCGAGTATTAATGTACTCAAGTGTCTGAACCTGATAATAATCCCGGATCATTTCTAGCCGGTTAACTGCCTAGCTGCTTTAAAGAGGTATCCTTATGGATGATCCTCATAAAGGTCACAGTTCAGGGTTATTATCAGGTTCAGGCATTACCTAACGCCTCTGGCGTCAGGCTCTATAACTTGGGAAGATACTTAATCCGGGATGGTTTGCAATGCGGTTTCGCCGCTTTTTCAATAGAACAGCACTTCTAGTCACCTTTTTTGCTTTGGCCGGTCAGCATTCTTTGGCGCCCGCATATGCAGAAAGTCATGTGTATACGGTTACAAATATACCGATAGATGCAACCGCAGAATCCGTGACAGAAGCAAAGAAACTTGCTTTAAATCAAGGGTATGAAAGAGCTTTTAAAGCTTTGGTTGAACGCATTGTACCACAACAGGACCACGGTAAAGTTCCGCTTTTGACCGCTAAAGACGCCTTAGGTTATGTGCTCGATATTTCTTTGTCCTCTGAACGCTCATCATCGGTTCGCTATATCGCGAAAATGACTGTTCGGTTTAAAGAATCGCAGACTCGACGTTATTTTCGAAATACAGGTGCTGCTTTGGCTGAGTTAATCAGCAAGCCTGTTCTTGTGTTGCCGATTCAAAAAGCCGGCGAAAATTCCATTCTTTGGGGCGAATCCAACCAATGGCGTGCAGCCTGGAGCAATCTCGGGGCGACGAACGGCCTCGTTCCCCTGACCATGCCTTTA
The DNA here is from genome assembly GCA_913060675.1 of uncultured Rhodospirillales bacterium. Lineage (GTDB taxonomy): Bacteria > Pseudomonadota > Alphaproteobacteria > Kiloniellales > Kiloniellaceae > Kiloniella. The sequence continues at coordinate 91,259 of CAJXUS010000010.1, read as the reverse complement.
GGTGATTTGGAAGATATCAGCTCTGTGGATGCCAAAGGGGCTTTGGCGGGTGAGGCTGGTTTATGGAAGTTGGCGTCCAAATATGGAAGCAATGATGTGTTCCTTTCAATTGCGAATATCGCAAATGATGGAAGTTCAGCACAGTTAATGGCGGTTCGTACCGGAAAGTTTGGTGATGGCAGAACGTATCGTTTGAAGGTGGTTAAAGCCGCTGAAGAATCGACGGCAGGAATGCTGGAACGCGGTGCTAATTCTCTTAATCGTTCCCTCCAGCAAGCCTGGAAACAAGCAAATTTGCTCCAATTTGGTGTTGAGCGTTGGATACTCGTTCAAGTGCCGATCTCGGGATTACAGGATTGGGTGCTGATCAATAATCGGCTTCAAGGTGTTCCTGCGATTAACCGATTAAATACCCGTTCCATAAACCGGTCTCAGGTGAATCTGGATGTTTATTTCTCAGGGGATGAGCGCCAGCTCTCTCTTGCGCTTGCTCAAAAAGATTTGGCGATGTCACTTAATGAAAATAGTAATTGGGAATTACGATTGTTAAACCGACCAGCTTCTTCTTCTGTCCTAACCTTACCTGCTCAGGATGAGGTACAAGGCAATGTCCAAGAGACTGTTGTGGATGAGCTCGCTGTTCCAGCACAAGAAGTTGATCTCGGCGGGAACAAAGAAGATGTCACTCCTGAATAAGCACTTGGTTTGTGTTGTATAAGGGAATTTGTTTATTAAGGGGGAAAAGATGACGGCAGAACGACAGATACGCTTTTGGTTAATCGGGTTATTATTTTTTTTAGTATCAGTTTATTTTTTACGCTCGGTTCTTCTTCCTTTTGTAGCTGGAATGGCCATTGCCTATTTTCTGGACCCCGTTTGTGACAAGATGGAGGAGATGGGACTATCGAGGACTCTTGCCACAACACTTGTTACCGTTGTGTTCATTCTGACTTTGGTTCTGGCGCTGGTTTTACTTGTGCCTGCTCTTATTGGACAGGTTATTGATCTCATCGAAAGCCTGCCTAAACTGATGGAAGCTGTGCGAGGGCAGATTAGTAAAATCCTCGCTGTCATTGAAAATAGAGTAGATGGAGAGAGTCTGGTCAATCTAAAGCAAGCTCTAGGGGATAGCCTTAAAACGACTGCCAAATGGCTCACACAATTGGCTGGTGGTCTTGTGGATGGTGGTGTTGCTTTTGCGAATTTGTTGTCTCTGCTGGTGATCACTCCGGTCGTCACTTTTTATCTCTTACGAGACTGGGATAAAATTGTTTCCCGGGTGGACAATTGGCTTCCACGCCCACAGCTGGAAACAATCCGTGAATTGGCAAAGCAGGTTGATGACACGCTCGCTGGATTTATCCGCGGTCAGGGGACCGTCTGTTTGGTACTTGGTTGCTTCTATGCCATAGGATTGAGCTTAGCAGGTTTGAAATTTGGTTTGGTGCTGGGCATGATTGCAGGGTTGCTTTCTTTTATTCCCTTTGTTGGCTCTGGTATTGGTCTGGTTCTTTCCGTCGGCTTGGCCTTTTTCCAATTTGATAGCTGGACGCCCGTCATTGTTATCGCTTTGATCTTTTTTGCAGGACAATTTCTTGAAGGAAATGTTCTTACGCCAAAGCTTGTCGGGGAAAAAATTGGGCTCCATCCGGTTTGGGTTATTTTTGGTCTTTTAGCCGGGGGTGCACTGTTTGGGTTTGTTGGAATGCTACTTGCTGTGCCTGTTGCCGCGGTAATCGGCGTCGGGGTCCGATTTGCCCTAAGCGAATATATGGACAGTCGGTATTATTATGGTATCAATCGTCCCATAGAATCCCAGGCAACAAAATCCGAAGATTCTTAAAACCTTTAAGAAACTGAATTTAAGACAGTCGTTTTGTAAATGGATAGTTCCCAACTACCTCTTGATCTTGGCCATCGCCCAGCGCTTGGCCGAGACGATTTTCTTATCGCTCCTTGCAATGAGGTGGCTGTTGCGTGGATAGATCGTTGGCCGGACTGGCCAGGGCATGCCTTGGCCTTTTATGGGCCTTCAGGTTGCGGGAAAACACATCTTGCCCATGTTTGGCAAACGGAAAGTGCTGCGGTTGCAATCACAGCCGACGATCTGTTGTCACGCGAAGCTGACGAACTGCTGAGCGTACAAAGCAATTGTATTCTAGATGGTCTTGAGCAGGAGTTAGTGTCTTCATCAGAATTACAGCGCAAGCTCTTTCATCTGTATAATTTCGTTAGGGAAGAAGGTGGGACGATACTCTTTACGGGGCAAGAAGCCCCTGCCAGATGGGCGATATCTTTACCGGATTTAGCTTCTCGTTTATCGGCGGTCCCCTCATTTGAAATGGGGTCGCCAGATGACTTTCTATTTGAGGCACTGTTGGTAAAGTTATTTTATGATCGCCAACTTACCATTAGCAAAGAAGTATTGCGTTTTCTTGTCCCAAGATTGGATAGATCTTTTGAAGCCGCTCGTGAAATTGTATCAGATCTAGATCAGGCATCTCTGGCTTCACAACGCGAAATCACAATCCCCTTTGCAAAAGCAATATTACACAAATTCCATTCTCCCAATTAGGAACCAGGCTCCTTATTCACCGGGGTGAACTATATTTAAAAGCGTTGTATTTTCTTGCGAGATATCCTGCCAACGATCTATCTGGCTCTCTAAAATCGCTAATCCAGCAGGGGGCAAACCACGATAGATCCGCTTTACGGCTGTTTCATTCGAGCCATGACCGCTGATATCCAGTAAAAATTGGCTCAATCCTGGGTTATGCCCGATCAAAGCGAGAGATCCGGGGGTATTTGGTAAGTTTTTTAAAATCTTGAAAATTTGAAGTGAGGGAGCAAGGTAAAGCTCTGGATAGACCTCGATAGGGAGTTCTGAGCCGAGGGTTTCTTTTACAATATTTGATGTTTCTCGGGCACGAATTGCAGAAGATGTCACAATTTGAGATGGGCGCGGTTGATCGCGAAGGAACTGCCCAAGCCATTGAGCTTCACTTTGCCCCTTTAAAGTAAGGGGGCGTTCTGAATCGTGTTGATTTTCCAAAGCTGGTTTTGTTGACGCATGGCGGGCTATATAAATTGTTTTCATTTCAACTCACACTCATATTTGGATCTAGTCTTCTGGGAGGCAGGCTCTATACTAAACGGATATTAATCACGCTTATATATATTTTCATTGTTTTTATATATTAGTCTTAAAGTTCAATAACGTGGAGAATTTTATGCCTTCTAAGGTTGCTCAGGATATTTCTATAGGAAATCGTGCCGAGGACAAAACTGAAGTTTTGTCTATTGCCGCAGATTCTCCTAATCGTTTTATCAACCGGGAACTTTCCTGGATTGCCTTTAACGAGCGAGTTCTTGAGGAAGCTTATAATCCCGCACATCCATTGTTGGAACGAATAAGGTTTTTATCGATTTCCTCTGGAAACCTTGATGAGTTTTATATGGTTCGTGTTGCTGGGCTTATGGGGCAGGTTAACGCAGGTGTGAGTAGCCGAAGTCAAGATGGTTTGTCCCCGGAACGACAACTTAAAGCTATTGATGAAAAAGCGGCTATGTTGATGCATCGGCAACAGAAGATATGGTCAAGTTTAAGTCGTGAACTTGGGGAAACGGGGTTTGATCTGCTTAAGACAACAGACCTTAGCGCTGAGGATCAAGGCTGGATAGCGGAGTATTTTCAAGATCAAGTTTTCCCCATATTGACACCTATTGCCATCGATCCTGCTCATCCTTTTCCGTTTATACCTAACCATGGGTTCTGTATGGTTTTGGAATTGGAAGATGAAGCCGAGGATAAGTTTATCAATGGCTTGATTGCGATGCCACATCAGCTCGACCGGTTTGTCAGGCTCCCTGGAGATCATCACAGATTTATTCGTCTAGAGCAGATTATCCGACTTCATATATCCCAATTATTCCCAGGCTTTAAAGTAAAGAGTGTCGGCCATTTTCGGTTGTTACGTGACAGTGATATCGAAATAGAAGAGGAAGCCGAAGATCTTGTCAGGGTTTTTGAAAGCGCCCTAAAACGGCGCCGAAGAGGGAGTTGTATTCGTCTTTCTATTGACGCCAAGATGTCAGACAACCTTCGCGCTTTTGTTACGCGGGAACTCGATGTCGATCAGGGCCGAGTGTTTGTTCTTGAAGGTCTTCTCGGGTTAGTCGATACCCGTAAGCTGATCGTTAAAGACCGCTCTGATCTTGTGTTTCCACCTTATACACCCCGGTTTCCCGAGCGTATTCGTGAGTTTGGTGGGGACTGTTTTGCCGCGATCCGCGAAAAGGATTTACTGGTTCATCATCCGTATGAAAGCTTTGATGTTGTTGTACAGTTTATTCGACAAGCCGCGAGTGATCCGGCCGTTGTTTCAATCAAACAGACGCTTTACCGAACCAGTGAAGATTCCCCTATTGTTAAGGCACTGATTGAAGCTGCTGAGAGAGGGAAAACCGTTACAGCTTTGGTTGAGCTGAAAGCCCGATTTGATGAAGAGAGAAATATTCGCTGGGCGCGAAATATGGAGCGCGCCGGTGTTCAGGTTATCTATGGTTTTATTCAATTAAAAACCCACGCCAAACTCTCCCTTGTTGTTCGCCGAGAAGGTAAAAAATTAAAGTCCTATGTTCACTACGGTACAGGGAATTATCACCCAATTACGGCCAAGGTATACACTGACCTTTCTTTCTTCAGTATTGATCCCGCCCTTTGTCGAGATACAGCTAAGCTGTTCAACTATATTACGGGTTACGCAAAGCCGCTCCCCATGGAAAAGATTGAGTATGCGCCTCTGACATTTCGGGAACGGCTGCTTAGCCATATTAATCGGGAAACCGAACTTGCCAAGGAAGGAAAACCAGCAACCATATGGGCGAAAATGAATGCGCTGGTTGATCGGGAAGTCATTGATCATCTTTATATAGCTTCACAGGCTGGTGTTTCTATCGATTTGGTGGTGAGGGGGATTTGCTGCCTCCGTCCAGGGGTTCCTGGGTTATCAGAAAACATTCGAGTCAAAAGTATCGTCGGACGCTTTTTAGAGCACGGCAGGATTGTTGTTTTTGGCGATGGCCACTCAATTCCATCACGTGAAAATAGGGTCTTTATATCATCCGCGGATTGGATGCCGCGAAATCTTGACCGTCGTGTTGAGAGTTTTGTGCCGATTGAAAACCCGACTGTGCATCAGCAGGTACTGGAGCAGGTCATGATTGCGACATTAAATGATACCGCGCAATCCTGGAATTTGAGCGCTGATGGCACTTATATTCGGGATGAGTTATGTGAAGATAATTTCTCGGCGCATAATTATTTTATGACAAACCCTTCCTTATCTGGTCGTGGAGCGGCATTGAAGGATAAACGCGCTACACCTAGGCTTAAGCGGTTGCGCTGATCGTTGTCTTTATTACGTTAGGGCTTTGATTTAGTTTTCCGGCGACGTAAATATTTCCTTCTGGGGAAGTATTTCCATTGTGCTATCAACATTAATTATCACTTCAGAGCGCTTGTTTTTCACTTGTCTTCTTAGCTTGTAATTTATCTGGTAGGTACCTGGGGGAAAGGGCAAGCTACTGGCGTGATGGAAACTTCTCAAGCCTACGACGGAACTTGTTACTGCTGTGCTACTTCTTTTATATACGGTTCCATCCGGTTTATAAATTTGCAGTTCTTCTTGGTCCCCTTTGCGTATTCCCCATAGGTTTACCCAAAAGTAGATTTCCGTCGTACCCGGTTTATAGATTTTTATATCGATATCGCTGATTTCTAGTTCATCAAAGCTGGGAAAGTGATCAGAAAAGCCGGTCCTGAAGACACCACCGTTACGATAACCTAGTTTGGCATTGGCATCTGCGGACCAATATGATCTGCCCGTGGCAGCGACTTCACAGCCCTCATTCCCCTTCATCCCGGTAAAAGGATCAATATTTTGTCCTTTGTATGAAAGGTGAAAATGTAAATGAGGAAAGCTTGTTGAGCCTGATAAGCCTACTAGCCCTAATAAAGATCCCCTAGCGACTTCTTGGCCGGGTTTAACGATAACGCTTCCCTGTCTCAAATGTCCGTAATGAGTTCGCCACCCGTTACCGTGATTTATGACAACAGAATTACTTGGTTTTGGAGCTAAGCCTCTTGCTGATTTGATCTCATCTTGGTTTAGGGCTCGATCAGGAATGCCATCCTTGATTATCTCAATTTCGCCTCTGGCTGCTGAAATTACCGGGAAGCCAGCACCTTTCCATTTAGGAGAGCTGACCCGAATATCGATCCCCTTATGGCCGTTGTATGTGAGGATACCGCAAGTGTGATCAAGGGCCTCAGGGCCAGGGGCGTAATCAAAGTAATGTTGAATAAAGCAATCGCTTGAGGTGTCACAAACAACAGGGAAGGCAAGCAGGGGCGCTGCCGGGGGCTCAGATTCAGCCCATACCGTTATGCCAGACATAAGAAAAAGTCCGGCTGCAATACTTAATATATGGTGAGATAAATTACCCAGCCGGAAATTAATCGAGATCCTCCACAACAAGTTTGCCATTCTTGATGCTAAGGGCGATTAACCCTTTTTTGAGGCGGAGAGCTTTTTCGCCAAACACTTCGCGACGCCATCCAGAGAGAGCTTTTACATCAGCGTTATCATCTGCTGCAATTTTTTCTAAATCGCTGCTGTTAGCAATCAGTTTTTGGGCAACTTCGTACTCATCACATGACTGTTTTAACAAGACCCGGAGCAAATCCATAATGGCGCCTAATCCATTATTCGGGATGGTGCGTTCTTTAGGGGCAGGGCAATCCTTTTTGGGGAGATCCATTGCCCTTTTAACAGCAACGAGAATCTCTTTCCCTAGGCGGCCATCCGCCATATCCACAGATACGCCGCGGGTTTTTGATAATTCTTTTGAATCTACAGGTCGGTTAGAGGCAATATCATATAGTTGCTCGTCTTTGATCACCCGACCTCTAGGAGAGTCCCGACGCTGTGCTTCTAGCTCACGCCAGGCAGCCAACTCTTTTAGGATTGCCAAATACTGACGATCATTTGAGCGCGTCTTTAATCTTAACCAGGATGTCTCTGGATCTTGCCTGTAAGTCTCTGGGTTTTCGAGGATTGCCATCTCTTCGTTAAGCCAGTGCTCACGACCACTTTTATCAATTTGCTCTCGCAACTTTGTATAGATGTCACGCAAATGGGTTACATCTGATAAGGCATAGGATATCTGTTTTGGAGTTAATGGGCGACGAGACCAATCGGCAAAGCGTGCTGATTTATCAATTTCTACGTTCACTAATCTACGGGCAAGATTATCATAGCCGATTGAATCACCAAACCCGCAAACCATAGCGGCAACTTGAGTGTCAAAGAGCGGATAGGGAACTTCGTCCATGAGTAGATGAAATATTTCCAAATCCTGACGTGCAGAATGGAAGACTTTCAAGACATCCTGCTTCTTCATCAAATCAAATAGCGGTGTGAGATCAATATCAGGCGCCAGAACATCAATCGCAGCAAAGCGATTGACGTCAGCAACCTGAACAAGACAGAGTTTCGGCCAATACGTGGATTCACGAAGGAATTCTGTATCAACAGTTACGACGTCAGATTTGGCCAATTCCTGGCAGAGATCCGATAGTTCTTTACTAGATGTAATCAATGTCATGGCGGGACTATACTTGGCAGATCCCAGCTTAGAAAGAGCAATGTGGAAAACCTGTAATTTCCTTTAATTATATCCCAAAAAGTGTCGGGAGTGTTTTTTTTCTATTAGTTTGATCAAACTTGAGGCTCTAAACCTTGACAAAAGAGCGTTTGAATGCCTTTTTCCAACGGAATATTTGATGGTTTTGGCAAAGTGTACGATTCAATCTGTCAGGCAATAAATTTTGGGCCAAGGCTCTTGCCTTTTAAGATTGGAAGCTACGCATTCTTGCTGGACCTAGACAGCTAAAATGCCAAAGGAAATACTATGCATCCGTATCGTTCCCATAAATGTGCTGAACTGCGCCTTTCAGACGAAGGTCAGGAAGTTCGCCTATCTGGTTGGGTCCACCGTAAACGTGATCACGGACAACTTCTTTTTGTTGATCTGCGTGACAGCTTTGGTATTACGCAGTGCGTGGTTGATGTCTCTAGCCCTCTCTTTCAAGAGTTAGAGAATACCCGTGTAGAATCAGTCATTACTGTAACAGGTGAAGTTGTTAGCCGTACTGCGGAAACGATAAATCCAACATTACCAACGGGTGAGATTGAAATTCGCGTTCGTGAACTTGAAATTCAATCTCGTGCTGATGTTCTACCTCTTCAGGTGAACTCTGATGAAGATGCTGGTGAAGACACACGACTAAGATATCGCTATCTCGATTTGCGCCGCGAAAAAATGGTGAAGAAACTCAAGCTTCGTTCAGGAGTTATCTCTTCTCTTCGTCGTCGCATGATCGAACAGGATTTCATGGAAATCCAGACGCCGATCTTGACGGCTTCTAGCCCTGAAGGTGCACGTGACTTCCTCGTGCCTAGTCGTATTCACCCTGGTAAATTCTATGCACTGCCGCAAGCACCTCAGATGTTTAAGCAGCTTTTGATGGTTGGTGGCGTTGATCGTTACTTCCAGGTTGCTCCTTGTTTCCGTGATGAAGATAGCCGTGCTGATCGCTCTCCTGGTGAATTTTATCAGCTCGACTTTGAGATGAGTTACGTGACACAGGATGATGTCTTTAACGCGATTGAGCCTGTTCTTCATGGGGTCTTTGAAGAGTTTGCAGATGGCCGTGAAGTTTCGCCTTATCCATTCCAGCGTATTCCTTACGCGGAATCTATGGCGAAATATGGTTCAGATAAGCCTGATCTGCGTAACCCTATTATCATCAATGATGTAACAGAAGCCTTCCGCGGTTCTACGTTTGGCATTTTTGCCCGTGCAATTGAGGGCGGATCTGTCGTTCGCGCTATACCTGCACCGGGTACTGCTGCGAACCCACGTAGCTTCTTTGATAAGTTCAATGATTGGGCACGTAAAGAAGGCGCCGCCGGTCTTGGTTATGTGATTTTTGATAAAGATGGTGTTCCTAAAGGACCGATTGCAAAAAATCTTGATGAAGAGCGTCTGGCTCAGATTAAAGAAGTTGCAGGTCTTAACAATGGCGACGCAGTTTTCTTTGCCTGTGATAAAGAGCTTGCTGCAGCTAAGTTCGCTGGTCAGGTTCGTAACAAGCTTGGAACGGATCTGGATCTTCTGGATAAGAAAGTCTTTAAGTTCTGCTGGATTGTTGATTTCCCAATGTACGAATTGGATGAAACTACAGGCAAGATTGATTTTAGTCACAACCCATTCTCAATGCCTCAGGGTGGAATGGATGCACTAGAAAACCAAGATCCTTTGACGATCAACGCCTATCAGTACGATATTGTTTGTAATGGTATCGAGCTATCATCTGGTGCTATTCGTAATCACCGCGCAGATATCATGTACAAGGCTTTCGAGGTTGCTGGTTATAGCAATACCGATGTTGAAGAGAGCTTTGGCGGTATGTTGTCTGCCTTTAAATTTGGTGCTCCTCCCCACGGTGGTTCTGCACCAGGCGTTGACCGTATGGTCATGATGCTTGCTGATGAGCCAAACATCCGTGAAATAATTGCTTTTCCTATGAACGGCAAAGCAGAAGATCTCTTGATGAAGGCTCCAGCTGAAGTTGGCGAAGAGCGTCTTCGTGAATTGCACATTAAGTTGGACTTGCCATTAGAAGAGGCAGAATAAGTCTGTATTCTTACTTACTGGAGACCCTGTTACGGGGTATTTTGCATTTCACAATATCAAAACCGCTCTGCTGTCATAGGTAGGGCGGCTTTGACTCGCCCCAGTGGGGATGAAGGAGAAGTCTTTCCCGCTGGAGTCGAAATCTATATAAAATTTTATGCTTAACCATGTTTTCACTTGTGCTTGGAGTGAAAATGACTCATGATTTCAATTAGGTTAAGCATATTCCTGGGGGGAATACCATGCAGCGTATACTTGTCGCTTCGACACTTGCATTGACATTATCGGGTTGTGCTCTGCCTCCTGCAATTGGAGTTGCTTCCCTTGCTGTTGATGTTGCCAGTTATTTTTTTAGTGGTAAAACTCTCACCGACCACGGTATTTCTGCGGTAGCGCAACAGGACTGTGCACTGATCAGAGTTATGCAAGGTGAGTTGTGTGAAGAATACGCGGACTTTGAAGTTGCGGATACTGTGCTTGAGCCTCTCTCTCCTGTTGATGAAATTGAGTTTGCACAAGTTTCTAATATTGACAGCTCAGTTAGTTATTTTTCCGAAGACGCACAATTGGGAGCAGTAGATCCCAATGTGATCTCTGCTTATTCTCAAGAAATTGCGGCAATTGATGCAAGAACAAATCACCTTGCTGTTGAGGTTGCCGAATTTGATGACCAAATAGCGGAGATTTTCGAAGGCGAGGATTATTTAGCAGACGGCGTAAATCCTGCTGGTTTTGGCGGATAACCTCCTAATTCGGTTCCCAAGAATTTAAGTATTAAGAAGATAAAAAACAGCCCCAGTGAGAAACTAGGGGCTGTTTTTTTGAAGGTGCTGGTTCTGCTGATTAGGAGCCTGTGGTTGTGCACTCGTTATCACGATAAAGGTAGGAGCCAATTATTGAGAACGAAGTGCTGAGAACTCAGGATGACCTTCTTTCTAGGTAAATATTATTTGAACCTGCGCATGTCAGCTTACTGCCCTTGCTATGGTACATGGCCTTATCGGCTGAATGGAGAAGCTGGTTGGCAGAACTAGAGGATGTGTATTTTTCATGACCGACACTGACAGAGACGGGAATTTCATGCTTACCCCAGCGTACAACAAGTAGGTTGAGTACTTTGTTTAGCTTGTTAACAATCGCCGTGACCTTTCCAGGCGAAGTGTTCGGCATTAGTACGGCAAATTCATCACCGCTTAAACGAGCAACATAATCACTTTTTCGGCAATGGTTTTGAAGGGCCTTTGCGACTTCTTTAAGGACGTTATCCCCTGCGAGGTGACCATAGGTATCATTAATTGATTTAAAATGGTTCATATCGCAAATAACAAGAACGCCTTGGTCGCCAGTTCTCGTGGCTCTGTTTAACGTGCGATCGAGTTCTTGCTGAAAGCCTCTGCGATTTAAGAGTCCTGTTAACTCATCTGTAATAGAGAGGGTCTCCAAATAGCGGATACGGTCTTGTTGCTCTGAAAGAGTTTGTTCAGCAAGAGCTGCTGCCTCTAACAATTCGATAACCTGTTTATCAGATATTCGTTTGCTGTCATTTGGGTGCGCGTAGGCAATACGTCTGAGCCGAAACATCAGATTGTCTCTGTCAGCTGATATTTTGACTTCATCGTTTTTCTCAAAAGTCACAGGGCAAAGTGTATCAAGCCTGTCAAATGCATCCGTATATGTCACGTTCACCACCATTACAGTTGTAGATAACGAAGCTAAATATGCAAATTGGATGCCAAGGTTATTGATTTTCAAAGTGCTTTGTTTTTAAAGGTAAAAAACAGTTTTCGATGTCCTCACATATCTTGGACATGCAAATTATTCTTAGAATACAGGTTCAATTGGGGATTAGTCGGCAAAAAATGCGCCTTTGTATTTTGGGGCAGATGACTCTTCTTAATGAAAATTCTTTGATCAATCATCTTAAAGCCATAATTGTCGCAATCTATTGTGTTTATTAATAAGAGATGATGTCATGATTTGACGGGAGTTCTTTGGTCCTTGATCGGAAAAAAATATTCATGCCCAATATTAAAAAGAAGCGACTTAATCCTTTTATCGGCGTACTTTGCCTTGCGGTGTTTGGGGTTGTTAACGTTTGTAGCGCGGCCCAGAATGTTGCAAATGCTGCTTCAGTTGGTGTTGATTTACTTCCACACAAAGCCGTCTACAGTTTAGATCTGAAAGCTTCTCATCAAGGAGCGATAAACAATATGAATGGCCACATCGTTTATGATTGGACAAGTGATTGTAAGGGATGGGTTGTGAAGAATGAACTCGATATGAATGTTGCCTACAGCAATGGTCAATCGATTCAAATGGCACTTCGTTTTAGCACTTGGGAGGCTCAAGATGGTTCCCGGTATCGTTTTGCTGTGCACCAAGGCGATAGTGTTTCAGGGCCGTCTAATTTTCTGGGGCGGGCTTTACGCGATGAAGCAAAAGACATCGTCACTGTGGATATCACGGCACCTGAACAAAAAACGGCTGAATTAAAAAATGCCCTTTTCCCGACTGCTTTTTTATCCGAGATCATATCGGCAGCTCAAACTGGCAAAATGACAATTAACTACCCTGTATTCGACGGCACAACTGAGCTTGAGGCCTTTAATGTGTCAGCTGTTATCCTTCCTGTCGAAGCAAAGAGTATATTTCCTGAAATGGAGGAACTCAACGCCTGGCGTGTTTTCCTCGCGTTTTACGAACAAAAGGATGGCAGTACCGTACCTGTTCAAGAACAGTCACTTCTTTTGTATGAAAATGGGGTTGTTACGGAGATTGAGCTCGATTTTGGAAACTTTACAGTCGCAGGGGACCTCATTGAATTTGAGGCGACAAAGAAACCTGTTTGCGAATAGCGGTTGGACTATTCTTTCTTTTTAACGGGACCCTTGTAAGAGCGTCCTTTGATAATACTTTCCTGGCCGAGTTTGTTGCGTACTGCATCAAGGGCGCTTTCAATTTTTTTTCTTTTCTCCTTTTGTGGATCAAGAAAATCATCGGGATCGGCTAGCTCGTCAGAAACCAAATCACTCCCACCAACGCCAATTAAGCGAAATCTTTGCCCGTTACACTGCTCTTTGAGGAGCGGTAAGGTTATTTGATAAATTTCTTCAGCCAACTGTGTTGGTGAAAAAGGTTTGCGGCTACGTGAAATTTGTTTGAAATCTCCGGTTTTCAGTTTGAGGTTAATTGTTCTCGCGGCATATTTTTTCTTTTTTAGGCTCGCGGAAACACTTTCGCTCAGAGACCAAAGTATATCGGATAATTTTTTAAAGTCGCTGATGTCTTGGTTAAAAGTGGTCTCGTTTGAAATACTTTTGGTGGGAGATGTTGGATTAACCGAGCGACCATCTTCACCACGGATAAAATGATATAGCCTCTTGCCCATGATCCCGTACTTTTTCATGAGTTCTTCCTCACTGTAGGGAAGGAGGTCTTTGATCTGACGTAATCCGTCGCGGTGGAGGCTTCTTTCCAAACTCTTACCCACCCCCCATATAAGACGCACAGGTTGTTCCTTTAAAAAATCCTGAGTGTTACTTTTCCCGAGTACAGAAAAACCACGTGGTTTATCCAGGTCAGAGGCTATTTTGGCCATGGATTTATTGTAACTTAGGCCTACCGATGCGGTGATCCCAACCTCTGTTTCAATTTTTTTTATGAGCTTAGCTAAAGTTATTGCTGGGCAATGTCCGTGTAGTCGCCTGGTCCCGGACAGATCGAGAAATGCTTCGTCGATGGATAGGGGTTCTACCAGAGGGGTGAGTTCTTGCATCATAGATCTGACTTTGAGGCCCGCTTCTTTGTATTTTTTCATGGTGGGTTTTACGACAATTGCCTTTGGACAGGCCTGCAGTGCTTTAAACATGGGCATGGCTGACCGAACACCGTAGAGCCTCGCCAGATAGCATGCCGTAGAGACAACACCACGTTGGCCGCCCCCTATAATAACAGGCTTATCACGGAGCTCGGGATTATCTCGTTTTTCAACGCTTGCGTAAAAAGCATCGCAATCAATGTGTGCCATTGTTAAATCACCTAGTTCAGGGTGACTTAAAATGCGAGGAGATTGACAGCTAGGGCACCGCTTAAGGTGAGGGGCTGAGGCAATAATTTCCTTTTGCCAATGAAAGCAATCTCTGCAGAGTAAGGGCATGGTTTATCACGTTTAATAAATGTTCTCTTTTTATATCCTGTTTGTTCTGGTATGTGCAATAATTGGTTCTTAGAGGAGGACTTCTTTGGACGTTAGTTAGGGCTGAGTTTTAGGTTTTACTGATTGAAATGGGGGAATTTAAAAGTGGTCTTAACGCATTTTATTTAATGACATTTTTGCAATGGATAAAAATTAAATCAATATTTCCGTTACCTTATGTTAACTAAAGTTGAGTAGTGTGACATTCAAGGGTATTGTTTCAGTGTATTATGGTTAACCATCTGAGACATTTTACAAAACCTACGGGGCCCCGTAGGTTTTTCAGAAGGCATCGGCAGGATTCATTTATGAAGGCTAATAGCGAAAAAACCGTTCTTGTTGTCGAAGATAACGAACTCAATATGAAGCTTTTCCACGATTTGTTGGAAGCTCAAGGATATAATATCCTCCAATCGAAAGATGGAATGGAAGCGCTCTCTATTGCGCGTACACATAAGCCAGATCTCATTTTAATGGACATTCAGTTACCTGAAGTGTCCGGGCTTGAGGTAACAAAGTGGCTGAAAGAGGATGACAATCTTCGCGCTATCCCCGTAATCGCTGTTACAGCTTTTGCGATGAAGGGAGACGAAGAGAAAATTCGCGAAGGGGGCTGTGAAGCCTATATCCCAAAACCCATTTCAGTAACGAAATTTCTAGAGACCGTTGAGCGATTCTTAAGCTAGGATTGCGTCAAACTTATTGAAAGAGTGCAGCATCAATGGCGGCAAGGATACTGGTCGTAGACGACATACCTGCTAACGTTCGACTTCTCGAAGCCAAACTTATGGCAGAATATTTTGAAGTTATAACAGCTTCAGATGGTCAATCTGCTCTTGATATCGCTGAAAAGGAAATGCCTGACATCATCCTTTTGGATGTCATGATGCCTGGTATGGATGGTTATGAGGTCTGTAGTCTCCTCAAAAGCAATCCAAAGATGCGGCATATTCCCGTTGTCATGGTGACGGCACTAAGCGAAGTTAGCGATCGCGTTCGAGGGCTGGAAGTTGGTGCAGACGACTTTTTAACAAAACCCTTAAATGATGTCGCCCTGTTTGCCAGAGTGAGATCGCTTGTTCGTCTTAAGATGATGACTGATGAGCTTCGTGTCCGGCAAGGTGCATCTTCTCGTTTCGCCTCCATTGGTTCAAATGAACCAGATGAAGAAGATGAAATTGCGAATGCCAAAATCTTATTAGCTGAGACCAATGATCTTACCGCCAGTAAAATAATTAATTTCCTAACAGAATTAGATCATAGCGTTGATCATGCACGTGATTCTCGGTCTGTACTCGATCTTGGTCAAGAAAGCAGTTATGATCTGTTCATTGTTGCTCTGGATTTAGGGGGGGAGGATGGCCTTCGCCTTTGCTCTCAATTAAGAGCGCATGAACAAACACGTCATGTTCCTATCCTACTTGTTTTGGAAGAGGAAAACCTTTCCCAGCTCGCAAAAGGGTTGGATATTGGGGTTACCGATTATTTAGTGAAGCCTATTGATCCAAATGAACTAAGGGCGCGCTGTAAAACTCAAATCAAACGCCGTAGATATCATGATCGACTGACTGATATGCTCAAAAAGAGTGTGGCTCTTGCCTATACGGATCCTCTTACCGGGGTATTTAATCGCCGTTATATGAACGCTCACCTTGATAGAGCAATCATGGAAATTGCTGAGACGGCAAAACCGGTTTCTACTTTGATGTTGGATATAGATCACTTTAAGCAGGTCAATGATACCTTTGGTCATGCGAGTGGTGATGAGGTGCTTAAGGTCCTTGCAAAGCGCGTGACGGATGCAATTCGAGATTTTGATATGTTGGCCCGATATGGCGGGGAAGAGTTTGTCGTCGTGATGCCTAGTGCGACCACAGAGCAAGCCTTTACGGTTGCTGAAAGGTTGCGTATGCGCGTTGGTGACAAGCCGATTGAGGTGCCGGGATCCGCTGAGGCACTTACAATTACGATTTCAGTAGGGGTTGCGACGACCTCTGATCCAATGGAAATTGCAGATAGTCTATTAGATAGAGCTGATACGGCTTTATATGAAGCGAAAGCAATGGGCAGAAATCGTGTCTGTATAGAAACCTCGGGGCAGGGACGCCCTGGGCATATAGCTACCGTATAAGCTTTCTGGGGGGGGTGCCAGATAACTAACCCATTTTTTGTTTTAGTAGCTGGGGCTCACTCTAAAAATTATCGTGCGTTTGTTCTTTATGGTTATGGAGCAGACAATAAAAAAGGCCGCATAAAGCGGCCTATTTTATTGTCTGCTCAAAGAGCATTATTTCATTTTCGCTTCTTTGAAAACAACGTGCTTGCGTGCGACTGGGTCGTACTTGCGAAGCTCAAGTTTTTCAGTAAGTGTGCGCGGGTTTTTCTTAGCTACATAAAAGTAGCCAGTGTCCGCGGTGCTTACCATGCGAATTAGTTGTGTAGCCGGCTTAGCCATTGCGAAATCCTCATCGCGCTAGTATTGAATATTACAGGGGCGAAACATAACGTTTTGAGCCCCCAAGTCAAGCCCTGAAATAACATTTTATTTGCTTAATATATCTGGAGCTAGAAAGTACTGTTTTACAGGCTGGAGTCAAGCTCGATCACTTCAGAAGTTGTCGGCTCAGAACGGCCTTTGGCAAGGTCTAGCAACGATGGGGTAATCAACAGTAACTCTGCGATGTCATTATCTAGTTCTGAGGGCTCGTTACTTTGAGGGCAAGTGGCTTTGATATTGTCCAAGGCAATTTCATCATCCAAAGAAGGAGAGGATGATTTTATTTCATCCGAGATAGGAAGGGACCCAGATTTCAGCAGTGAAATGATATCGTCAACTGTTTCTGTGTTACCCATTGTTGTGCATATGTCAGGAATAATTCCTCGCTTGTGTATGGCGTAACCAGAGGGGGCATGAAACCGTGCCCAAGTTACGCGCATCTCTGCGCCATTTGAGAGGTCTGCCAACCTTTGAACAGTACCTTTTCCAAAGGAATTACTTCCAATTACGATTGCTCTACCCGAATCTTGTAAACCCGCGGTGAGAATTTCTGATGAGGATGCGGAATTTGAGTTTATTAAAACAATGATAGGTAAGCCCTTGGCAATGTCTTGGCTATCTGCAGAGTTGTTGTTGTGACTGTCTGGGTGTCTTCCTCTTGTGGAAATAATAGTGCCGCTGGAAATAAACAGATCAGCAGTTTTGATTGCAGTGCCCAATAATCCTCCACCATTATCCCGTAAATCAATAATATAACCCTTGAGATTGTCCCCGAGTTCCTTTTGGGCCTTACGTACATTACTTCTCATACTCGAAGCCGTATATTTGTTAAAGCTCGATATCTGAAGGAAAACAATGTCGTCGTGTACTGAATAGCTTACCGTCTGTACGGTAATTTTCTTTCGTATTATTTCAAAATTTAAAATGACTGTTTTTTTTGGGTGACGCACAACCGTAATTCTGACCCGAGAATTTTCCGGCCCCTTCATTAAACGGGTGATCACTGTTTCAGAGAGCTGTCTTATGTCCCTGTTGTCCACTTTGGTTATGATATCGTCTTTTTGTAGTCCGACGGCCTCAGCAGGGGTGTTTTCCATTACCGAAAGCACTTTGGCACCACTTGGAACTTTTATGTAGCGGATGCCGAGTCCAAAAAATCCATTTCTATTGTCTCGATCTGTACTTGCTATATCGGGCTTTGAGTAACGAGAAAATCTATCTAATTCCCCGGCGATACCATCAAATGCAGCCTGGTATATTCTCTCCCCACTGGCATTATTGAAATCGCTTGATAATCCCCTTGCTTCTGTAATTACAGAAGCAGTTAACATAGCCCAAGCTTTACTGCTGAGAGTCGATGGATATCCGTGGCGAGATATTGATTCGCCGGCATAATTAAGAGTCAGAGAATCGCCGTTATCGATAATCTCAATTTCGGGATCAATTGTTGCAAGATTATCCATCGCAGCTAACGCGAGCCGTGAAGCATCTATTTCTTCAATGTAAAACTCTGTAACGTGCTCAAAACCTTCTGAGAAGACCCGAGCAGCCGCTTGCTGATTGTATTCAGCGTTTTGATTGTAGGTAGTACGGTATTGAGCAGGATTGGAGCCCCCGCAGGCTGTTAGGAGAAGCAGGAGAAGTAATGTTCCTGCCTTCAAGACAAGTCTTTGGTTGAGGTGGCGCAGATGCTGAGTTGAGCATAAGGGCATCTACCCTTTCTCCTATCGTGATTTTTACCAATAAATATTTACGAGCTACTTGCCCAGATAAACTATTGTAACAGCATATTTCTTAATTATATCAAACCGCAAGATTACTTTTCAAAATATCTTATATTTAGTGAACCCGGGTAAAGTGCTTTATTTCCGCGCTGGTCGTTTATTTCGTGACCGCTCTGATGAAGTCCCTGGTTTTTTACCACTAGGTCTCTTTTTAAAATTACTTGATCGATCTCGCCTATTATCTCTTTTTGGAGGGAGTAATTCACCGTCGTCATCGCCTTCGACAATGCGAAGGGCTACGCCACCAGAAACGGGATTAGATTCCATAATTCTAACCATCACCTTTTCGCCAAGGTGAAATTCACGGCCCCATCGGCGCCCGGTTAGAGTGTGGTTTTTTTCATCATGGATATAATAATCATCCGGCAGGTGGCTCATGGGCACCAAGCCATCAGCCCCGGTTTCATCCAGAGTGATGAAAAGGCCCGCGCGGTGGACACCATTGATTTTACCAGGGAAAATCGTACCAATTTTGTGAGATAAGAAAGACGCCGTGAACCGATTGATTGTATCGCGCTCGGCAGCAGCTGAGCGTCTTTCCGTTGCAGATATATGTTCTGCAATGTCGTTAAACTTTGTTTCTTCTGCACTTGTGAGGCCGTCGTTGCCTAGTTTAAGCCCGCGGATGAGAGCCCGATGAACCATTAAGTCTGAATAACGACGAATAGGAGAAGTAAAGTGAGCATACCTGGTTAGGGCGAGGCCAAAATGCCCTTGATTTGTTGGATCATATCGCGCTTGGCTTTGCGCTCGTAGAATAAGCTCATTTACAAGCTTGGCTTCTGGTAGTTCAGAAATCCGCTCAAGGACTTGAGTAAGTACTTTAGGGCGAATGACTTGCCCTTTGGCAAATTTAATCCCCATACCGTGTAAGCTATCCGCAAGACCTTCGATTTTTACGGGGTCCGGTGCTTCATGGACGCGGTACATACAAGGGAGTTGACGACTTTCAAGCTCAATGGCTGCTGCGACGTTGGCCATGATCATAAACTCTTCGATGAGTTTGTGGCTATCGAGGCGATCACGCTTGACGATGTCGGTGACTTCACCTTGTTCATCCATCTTTACTTGAAATTCTGGGATTTCAAGTTCTAATGTTCCCCGTTCATGCCGTGCTTTGAGCATTGCATCATAAGCGCCTTTAAGGGGCTTGATAACGGTGTCTAGCAGTTTAGATGTGGTGTCGTCAGGAGATCCGTTTAAAGCGTCTTGTACCTGCTCGTAGGTTAATCTTGCTTGGGATCTCATCAGGCCGCGGATGAACTTGTGTTTTACGAGATCGCCATCACTATCAAGCCACATCTCAGCCACCAGGCACGGACGGTCTTCGTTGGGCTTGAGAGAGCACCATCCATTGGACAATTTCTCTGGCAACATAGGAACGACGCGGTCGGCAAAATAGGTTGAATTACCGCGTGTTTGAGCTTCGTTATCCAAGGGGCTGCTTGAACGGACGTAATGAGCAACATCGGCAATGGCGACCATAATGTGCCAACCGCCTTCATTGTCTGGATCAGGTTGGGCCCAGACCGCATCATCAAAGTCGCGTGCATCTGCTCCATCGATAGTTACCAGGGCAAGGTCTCGTAAATCAGTACGTTTACCGAGTTTTGTCGGCTTGGCATCCTCTGCTTCTTCAAGAACTTCTTCAGGAAAGACGTTTGGAATGCCTCTTTCGTGTATGGCAACAAGGCTTAACGCTCGGGGGTTATTGATGGCACCAAGTGTTTCAATAACCCGGACCTCTTTGAGACCTTTTCGAGATCGGCCTTTGCGGATTTCACAAAGCACCAACTCATCTTGTTTTGCGTCTTTTGCATATTCAGGATTTAAGATGAAGTCTTTTTTGGCTTTTTTATCCACGGGTTTAACAAAACCACCTTCTTCGGTGATTTGATAAATGCCAAGGATTTTAAGCTGAGCTGCCTCTAGTTTACGAATAGGAATGCCCTGATAGCTTTTGTTATCCAGGCGTTTAAGTTTGGCTAAGACTCTATCCCCAACCACGAGATCAAATTTACTTTTCCGATCTGGGAGAACATAGATCATTGGTGCAGCTTGTTCTTCTTCCCAAGCCGCAGGGACCGCGATAAGCTCTCCATCGCTGTCTAGGCGTGTGATCTCAATAACCTGAACAGGGGGTAATCTCCCATCGAGATTGTTTTTCTTTCGGCGAGCTTCGCGCCCAAACCGGCCCTCGTCCTTTAATTCCTTGAGCAGTTGTTTGAGAGGTATTTTATCATTACCACGCAAATTAAATGCTCTAGCGATCTCTCTTTTGCCAACGGCTGTAGGAGATTGTTCAATAAAGTCGAGTACCGCTTCTTTCGTTGGAAAGGGCGGGGAATTGCGATCAGAACTCACGCCCTTATCCTATCTACTATTTCTCTTCGGGATCTGCTTTTTCAGCTGCCTTCTTTACAGGAGCTTTTTTCGCAGTTGTTTTCTTCGCAGCAGCTTTTTTTGGTGCGGCTTTTTTAGCGGCGGGTTTTTTCGCCGTTGTCTTCTTGGCTGTTGTTTTCTTTGCAGCAGGCTTTTTAGCCGCAGCTTTCTTCTTGGCAGGGGCCTTTTTCTTTAGTCCCTTTTTCTCGATCTGTATATTTAGAATCTCAACAGCTTCTTCAAGTGTTACGGTTTCGACTTCCTTGTCTTTTGGAAGTGACGCGTTCACCTTGTTCCACTTCAAGTAAGGGCCATATCGTCCAGAGTGAACGGTTATATCAACGCTATCTTCTGGGTGCGCGCCAATGGTGCGAAGAGCTGTTGATGGGCCTCTTTTAGGGGCTTCTGCGATGAGAGCAACAGCCCGGTTAAGGCCAACGAAGAGAACATCGTCATCACTTGTCAGGGATTTAAAAGTCGCGTTGTGTTTGACATAAGGTCCAAATCTCCCGATCCCGGCAATGATCATTTCGCCATCATCAGGATGAGCACCAATATCACGAGGCAAGGAAAGCAATCCTTGAGCAAGCTCAAAAGTCACATCGCTGATCGCAGTGCCTTTGGGAATGGAAACCCTTTTTGGTTTCTTCTTCTCAACAGGCTCACCAAGCTGGATATAAACGCCATAAGGGCCTTTGCGCAGGGTAATTGCGAGCTCTGTTGCAGGATCAATTCCCAACTCTCTTGGCTGGCTAAGATCATTCTCTCCACCTTCCCCATCAGGAAGGGAGAGTTGTCGCGTATAGCGGCAATCAGGATAATTTGAACAGCCGATGAAGCCACCTGTTTTTCCGAGCTTAATACCAAGACGTCCGTCATCACAGCTCTGACATTCACGTGGGTGTTTTGTTTCTGCATCTTCAGGTGTTGGGAAGAAGTGGTCGCTGAGGTCAGCGTCCAGAGCTTCAATAACCTCGGTAATTGTTAAGCCCTTAGTTTCATCAACGGCAACATGGAAAGAATCCCAGAAACCGCGAAGTACATTTTTCCACTCGGCGTTACCCGCCGAGATATCATCTAGCTGAGTTTCTAGGTCAGCCGTAAAGTTAAACTCTACATAGCGTGCAAAGAAGTTTCGCAAGAAGGTGACGACTATGCGGCCACGATCTTCTGGCGTGAAACGTTTTTTCTCAAGGACAACATAGTCTCTGTCTTGAAGAACTTGGATAATAGAGGCGTAAGTCGATGGGCGGCCGATGCCAAGTTCTTCCATCTTTTTAACCAGGCTGGCTTCTGAATACCGTGGTGGAGGTTGTGTGAAGTGCTGTTCTTGGTTGATTTCTTCACGCTTGGCAACGTCACCTTCTGTCAGCTTTGGCAGACGACGATCATCATCCTGATCATCTTTGGCATCGTCTTTGTCTTCTTTGTATAGCTTTAAGAAGCCATCAAAGCGAAGCACAGACCCATTGGCACGAAGTACAGCACTGCCCTGGCCAACCTCGATATCAACTGCAACTTGGTCGAGAATAGCGCTTTCCATCTGACTGGCGACAGTCCGGTTCCAAATAAGCTCATATAGCTTCCGGGCTTCATCGCTCAGATGAGCAGCAGCTTCTTTAGGAAGAAGGGTCAAATTTGTCGGACGGATCGCTTCGTGAGCTTCCTGCGCGTTCTTTGCTTTACTTTTATAAACGCGCGGGTTTTCAGGCAGATAATCTTGTCCATATTGGTTGGCAATAAGATCTCGGCCGGAAGCAATTGCTTCTGAGGATAAACTGACACCGTCTGTACGCATATAGGTAATAAGGCCGACGGTTTCACCACCGAGATCAATACCCTCATAAAGTTTCTGCGCGATTTGCATGGTACGAGACGCACCAAAGCCTAGCTTACGAGAAGCTTCTTGCTGCAGTGTTGAGGTTGTAAATGGAGGGTGTGGATTTCGCCGAGATTGCTTTTTCTCAACCGTTTTTACCGTAAAACTCGTGGCGTCTTCTAATACTTGTACGCCATGAGCTGCAGCTTTTGCATCACCAAGATCAAACTTATCGAGTTTTTTACCGTCTAGTTGGGTTAGGCGTGCGGGGTACTTCTGTCCATCAGGCGTGCTGAGTTTCGCATCAACAGTCCAATATTCCTGTGGTTTGAATATCTCGATTTCGGATTCTCTATCGCAGATCAGACGCAACGCAACGGATTGAACGCGTCCCGCGGAACGGCTACCCGGGAGTTTGCGCCACAAGACTGGAGAAAGCGTAAACCCAAAGAGGTAATCAAGAGCACGACGCGCTAGGTATGCTTCAACCAGCTCCATGTTGATTTCTCTCGGTTGAGAGAAAGCGAGCTGAATGGCGGACTTGGTTACTTCATTGAAGACAACACGAGAAACTGTTTTACCTTTGAGTTTCTTACGCCTTTGAAGTTCTTCGGCAAGGTGCCATGAAATGGCTTCCCCTTCGCGATCCGGATCGGTTGCGAGAATGAGCTGATCGGCATCTTTAAGAGCGGCAATAATGTCTTTTAGACGTTTTTCAGAGCCACTATCGACCTGCCATGACATCGCAAAGTCTTCGTCGGGATTGACGGATCCATCCTTTGGCGGGAGATCGCGTACATGACCATAACTGGCAAGGACATGATAATCCTCTCCCAGATACTTGTTGATTGTTTTGGCCTTGGCAGGTGATTCAACAACGACAATGTTCATGGCTTCAGGTGCTACCTACGTCTAATTTAAGTAAATTACCTACGGGAAATATCCCAAGGTCTCAATATTAACTAATGCCTACAATTTAGTATAACAGCCGGTCTTAAGAGATCAGGGCAACTCTGTTTCCGGGTTGCCATTCGATCTGTCCTGCCAGTTCAAATTCTAACAAGATACTGTTTAATTCTGTAGGCGATAACTGACACTGCCGAAGCAGGTCATCAACATATACTGCGCTAGGACCTAACAACTCTTTTACAGAAAGTCGAGCATCATCCGCATTTACAGTAATTTTTTTCTTTGGGTCTCTTTCAAATAAAGGGGTATCAGGGAGGTTCAAATGCTTTTTTTGCGGCGGAGGATCAAAGGGTCTTTCTAACGTTTCCATTATATCCTCTGCACATTCCACAAGTGTGGCGCCCTGTTTGATGAGGAAATTCCCGCCTTTGCTCCTGGGATCTTGTGGACTTCCGGGCAGGGCCATGGTTTCCCTGCCTTGTTCTTGAGCGAGACGCGCCGTAATCATGGATCCAGACTTTAAGGATGCCTCTATAACGACGACACCTCTACTGAGGCCCGATACCAAGCGATTACGCCGTGGAAAATGTCGAGCTTGGGGTTTACTACCCAGAGGCATTTCAGAAATGAGTACGCCCTTGGCCATTATCGCTTCTTGCAAGGGGCGGTTTTCTGGTGGGTATATGACATCAAGGCCACCTGCAATTGCAGCTATTGTTCCTGTATTTAAGGCGCCTTGATGGGCTGCTGTATCAATCCCGCGGGCCAGCCCTGATGCGATAAGAAAGCCGTACTGACCGAGATCTTGAGCAAGCTCTTTTGCCAGGCTTTGTCCGTTCGATGAGGCATTGCGAGCTCCAACGATTGCGACAGTACGTTTTTTGAGAAATTTTTCGTTACCCAAAACTTGAAGCAATGGTGGGGCATCTTCAATGTGGGCCAGAAGCGGGGGGTAGTTTTTTTCTCCAAGTGCAACAAGTTGCGCCCCAAAGGCTTCTATCCTTGCAAACTCTTCTTCTGCTTTTTTTCGGGGAAAGACAGGATTGGCTTTACCGCTTTTACGCGCCTTTTGGGAAAGGGCATTAAGGGCTGCTTTTGCGGAGCCAAAGTGCTGTAGCAGCTTGTAAAATGTAATTGGGCCAACATTTTTTGATCGAATGAGCTGGAGCCAATCGAGTTTTTCATCAAAATTTGCAGGAGGTATAATAACATTAGACATGCTATTAATTTGGGAGATTAATGAAGGTTTAGTC
Source organism: uncultured Rhodospirillales bacterium (assembly GCA_913060675.1). Taxonomy (GTDB): domain Bacteria; phylum Pseudomonadota; class Alphaproteobacteria; order Kiloniellales; family Kiloniellaceae; genus Kiloniella. Next base: position 66,658 of record CAJXUS010000010.1, on the reverse strand, counting down.
AACCCTTGGATGTTTTTAGGGATTGAATTTGTTTAGAAGTATGAGCCGAGAATGTTGTTAAGTTTTTGCTATAATAAGAAAAATTACTTCTTTTTTCCAATTTTAGGCTCCTGGCCTTTAAGCAGGCGCCGAATATTCTCGTGATGCCTGATCCACACGAGTACAGCTAACATCGCTGTTAATTCAACCATCTGAAGGTCTCCGTGTAGGAACCAAACCGCAATCGGGGTCGCAAGCATTGCCATTAAGGCTGACAGGGAAGAAATTCTTAGTGTGATGGCTGTGACAAACCAAGTTAGACAGGCAATGATGCCAACTTGCCAAGAAAGAGCGAGGACAACGCCAAGCGTTGTGGCAACACCCTTGCCCCCTTTGAACTTAAGCCAAACGGGGAAAAGGTGGCCTAGAACCGATCCCAGGGCAGCGATTAACGCCGTGTCAGGCCCCCAAAGAGATGCGATTAAGATTGCCGCAGCCCCTTTGCCACTATCACAAATTAGGGTCGCGAGCGCTAATCCTTTTCGACCAGTACGCAGTACATTGGTGGCACCAATGTTACCCGATCCGATTTTACGAATGTCGCCAAGCCCGAACAGGCGAGTGATAACCAGACCAAAAGGAACAGACCCCAATAGGTAGCTGCAAAAAAATGCGATCAGATAATAAGGCGCCACGTGGCTCCAGGATATCGGGTCTGGCATTGGGATACTGTTCCTCAGGTAATTAAATAACTAGTTAGGCAGCTGTTCTATCATAAATCGTGCGACCATCCACAACTGTTCTTAAAACTTTTCCTTGGGCTGGAAAGCCGGTAAAAGGCGAGTTTTTAGATTTGCTGCGGAATTTTTCAGGGTCGATGAAGAAGGGGCTGTCTGGGTTAAAGATTACAAGGTCTGCGGTACCGCCTTTGGCAATACGTCCCACCGAAAGTCCAAGGATATCGGCAGGTTTATTTGTCACCAAAGATAAGGCGTCAATCAGACTAAGGGCTTTTTTGTGATAGAGCTGTAGCGCCAGAGGGAACAGAGTTTCTAGGCCAACAATACCAAATTCAGCTTGTGCAAAGGGAAGTCTTTTTGAATCCTGATCATGTGGACTGTGGTCACTTGCGATCGCATCAATAGTGCCATCTGCAAGACCTTCAAACACTGCTTCTCGGTCTGCTTCTGAGCGTAAGGGCGGAGAGACCTTGGCAAAGGTACGATAATCCAGCACAGAATTTTCGTTTAAGCAGAAATAGTGTGGTGCTGTATCGCAAGTAACGGGCAAGCCTCGGGCTTTCGCCTGACGAATGACGTCGATCGCTCCTGCGGTTGAAAGGTGAGCTGCATGGTAACGGCTCCCCGTCATTTCAACGAGACGCATATCGCGTTCGACCATAATGATCTCAGCGTGATTAGGAATGCCAGAGAGCCCCATGCGGGTTGAAATTTCTCCGCCGTTCATCACTCCGCCAGCCAAGGTTGGCTCTTCTGGGTGTTGAACAATAAGAGCGTTGAAGGTTTTGGCATAGCTAAGCGCACGGCGCATGGTTTGCGCGTTGGCGACGGCTTTGGTGCTGTCGGTAAATGCGACGGCACCAAATTCTGATAACAGCCCAAATTCTGTGAGCTCTTTGCCTTCCATGCCTCTTGTGATGGCCCCATAAGGGAAGATTTTCACCATTTTAGCTTCACGGGCGCGACGGGCGACGTATTCTACGCCAGAGACGTCATCCAGTATTGGTCTGGAATCAGGAAGGGCGGCAATCGCAGTTATTCCACCCGCTGCAGCGGCTTGGCCAGCTGTCAGGATGGTCTCTTTGTGTTCGTCACCGGGTTCGCGTAGGTGTACGCGCATATCGACCAGACCAGGTGCGAGGCAATTGCCTTCGCAGTTAATGACCTCAATGCCTTGGGGAACACCGTCTTTGAAGAGTTTTGGCCCAAAGTCAACAATATGAATGCCTTCGGTAAGAAGGGCGCCTTTAACATCCAACCCACTGGCGGGGTCTATGATACGGGCATTGATATAGGCGCGTTTTGTTTTGTTATCCCGTTGGCTCATGATTTTGCTCCCCCAGAATTTACGTCCCCGGCAAGGGTGCCTTGTGTCAAGGCGTGTAGGCAGGCCATACGAACAGCGACGCCCATTTCTACTTGGGTGCGAATAAGAGAGCGATCCAAATCGTCGGCAAGCTCACTATCGATTTCAACGCCGCGGTTCATTGGTCCGGGGTGCATCACCAATGCGTCAGGTTTGGCCATTGCGAGCTTCTCTTGATCAAGCCCGAAGTAGCGGAAATATTCTCTGATGGAGGGAACAAAACTGCCTTGCATGCGTTCCAGTTGAAGGCGAAGCATCATGACGATATCACAGCCTTCCAAACCTTCTTTCATGTTGTGGAAGGTTTCTACGCCCATGCGATCAACAGCAGATGGCAGCAGGGTTGGAGGGGCAATAAGTCTGACTTCTGCACCCATGGTATTGAGAAGGTGAATGTTGGACCGTGCCACACGGCTGTGGGCAACATCGCCACAGATGGCAACGCGCAACCCATAAAGATCACCTTTACGTCGGCGAATAGTCAATGCATCCAGCAAGGCCTGGGTTGGGTGTTCATGACTGCCGTCACCGGCATTAATCACAGAACCGTTGACCTTTTCAGAGAGGAGTTTTACCGCCCCTGAATCTGAATGGCGTACGACCATGACATCGGGGTGCATGGCATTGAGGGTCATGGCGGTATCGACCAGGGTTTCCCCTTTTTTGATGGAGCTTGATGCCACGGTCATGTTGATAACATCCGCACCCAGCCGCTTTGCAGCAAGCTCAAACGAAGTGCGGGTTCTGGTGGAATTCTCAAAGAAGAGATTGATAACCGTTCGACCCTCGAGTAAATCCGTGGTCTTTTTAACGGCTCTGTTCTGGTCAACGTAGCCATCGGCTAGGTCAAGCAAATCGGAAATCTGGTCCGCTCTCAGGCCCTCTATTCCTAGCAGGTGCCCGTGGCCCGTTAGGCCAGCAGCGATCGTTTCAGCATAAGTAGTCATTAAAACCGCAATAAACCATTGAAGTGGAGTTAATGCAATGTATCAAATTTGAGTTAATGTTAAGAGTCTATTCAACTTTATCGTGTAGTCGGTGTATTGTCTTAAATTTATTTTATGTGATTTTTGGTTCCGGTATATGAGAGATTTTAGGTTTGCTTTAATTGTTTTTGTTATTGGATTTGTCGGTTTTTTTGGAATTTTTTATGCCACTAATAATGATCAAGATTTAGAGACAGCCATAGATATACCTTCAAAGTCAGGCACATCAGAAACCATGACTTTTTGGGATACTATTGGTATGGCAATGGGAATTATCCCAGAAGTTACGCATGCTGAATTTTTATCGTCTTCCAGTCAATCTTCTCTGTGCCAAATATCACCACCGTCAAAAGAAGCTAAGATTATTTGGATTAATACGATGTCCAGTGATTTTGTCTCCCCAGTTCAAATCGAAAATGGTGCACAGTGGCCCATCGCAACGAAACTAATTAATGTGAGTGTTGGGCATGTTAATGAGCCTGTTTTTCTCTTTCTTCAATCCAATACGGATGTCGTTTGGAACCTGAACATACCGGATGATGTCGTTGTTGAAGGGGTTGTCACTGCATCGTTGCTGCCTTCTGCAATTGCAAATGTGCCAGAAGGTACTGAAAAACTAGTAACGACATTTGAACGTAACAAGAATGCCATCTGTCCGCTATTTAGAAGTTTCCCTTCAGAGGATGAAATGATTAGCTATCTTGGCCGCAAGCCTGATCGCGTACTTCGCAGTCAAAGCGAAAGTCTCTTTGTGATAAAAGGAATTGAAGCCCCGGCCCAAGGTATCTCACGATTAGATGCCAGGAAAATATATTCCCCTGTCGATATGATTGTTGGCAAAGAACCTTACATTCTTCTCCATGTTGAAGAGGTGGAAAAGACTGGTGCGATAGTGCGGATTGACTACCGGGAAGCTCTTAAAATATTGACGGCTTCTAACAAACCAACAACGGACAATTTATCTGCTGAAATCAAAGATCAATTTTTGTACGTACCAGAGAATTACCGACTTATTCTCCATGATTTTGATCTTCCAGATAATTTTTTAAATGAAACCCCGCAAACCTTTTTTGTCCCGTCTGATGTAGATTTAACCAGTTTGAGGATACCGCACTCAGTTAATCCTGCCCCGAGAATGAGACCAGCTTTAAAGGCAGCTCCTCAATCTGGTGAAGTAGAGGAAGAGCCGCTTAGCGAAGGCGCGAATTCAAATTATTTTGAAAACTCAATCCGCATGGAAGATAGTGATAAGTATTTCCGAGAAATCGGTAATCACTCTTTTGCCCCTCTCGATCTTACCGTTGCGGAAATTCAAGAGTTGATTGATTTGAGCAAGCCTAGTGTTGAATGAGCTGGAAAAGCTTATGCTATCCCTCTATTCTTAAGATCGCTCAAATCATAGTCCGTTGGATCAAGAAGCTCTTCCAAAACTTCCTCGGTGTGTTCGCCCATTCTTGGGGGGGCTTTGCGGTAATCCACCGGCGTTTTTGAAAACTTCATCGGGCTTCCAATGAGATCTACCGACTCTCCATTGGATTCTGGGTGAGGCATGGATATTTTCATTTCTCGAGCCACGGTTTGCGGGTGAGAGAAAACACCTTCCATGTCATTGACCGGACCACAAGGAACGCCTAGTGGAGGAAGGTTCTCAATCCAGTAAGACGACGATTGTGTTTTAGTCACTTCACCCATCAATGGCGTGAGTTCATCACGGTTTCGAATACGGTTCTGGTTGGTATTAAAACGTTGATCTTCGAAGAGTTCCATACATTTTGAGAACTCACAGAATTTACGGTACTGACCATCGTTACCAATGGCGAGAATGAAGTGACCATCCGAGGATGGAAAAACATTGTAAGGGACAATGTTGGGATGACCGTTACCAAGACGCGGAGGAAGTTCGCCTGAGGTGAGGTAGTAAAGACCCTGATTGGCGAGCCATGCGATTTGAGTATCAAGTAGGGAAACGTCAATAAACTGTCCCTGTCCGGTATTGTTGCGATGATGGAGTGCGGCGAGGATGGCATTACTGGCATACATGCCACACATTAGATCTACGATGGCGACACCTACTTTCATAGGTTGGCCATCTGGTTCTCCTGTCAAACTCATAATCCCGCCCATGCCCTGAATAAGGAAATCGTATCCAGCTTGGGGGGCATAGGGGCCCGTCTGTCCAAAACCTGTGATCGAGCAATAGATCAGGTTTGGAAAATCTTCTTTGAGGTCTTCATAAGAGAGACCGTATTTTGCAAGGCCACCGACTTTGAAGTTTTCTACCAGAATATCGCTCTTGGCGATCATCTTTCTGGCAAGTTTTTGTCCCTCTGGTTTTGAGATATCCAAGCTGATTGAACGTTTGTTTCTGTTCGCAGAGAGATAATAAGCGCTTTCATCTGTATCCTCACCTGCTTTGTCTTTTAGAAAAGGGGGACCCCATTTGCGGGTGTCATCACCTTGGCCGGGACGTTCTACCTTGATGACGTCCGCGCCCATATCACCGAGCATTTGGGTACAGCTTGGACCCGCCATAATCCGAGAGAGATCAAAGACACGCAATCCTGATAGAGGGCCTGTGGAACTGGCACCTGTTGAGTTGGTTCCTGTAGAGCTGGTCCCTGTAGAATTGGCCATAAGAGTGTCCTTTTGTCGATACAACTATCCGAAGATGTCTATTAGATTCTCAGTTGATCTGAAGTGTAGAAAGCACCCATACACCATGCAATACCGATAATAGCTAATCACGGATTATTTAAGAGAATATTCTTTTCGGTACAGAAGAGGGGTAATCCCTATTGGTTAGAGCCATAAATATAAATGATAGGTCCGGGCCCTAGGTAAATGCATTTAAATCAGGTGTTTAATATTTTGTAAATTTTAATTAAGATAGATTATCATTCGCAATGTCTTCGGTGGGAATCTATCTTTGAGTAACAAACGACACGCAGTTGTCTATGGTCTTTATGCGCAAGTAGCCTGTGCTATCGGTCTGACGATTTCACTCACTTTGGGTGTCCTTTGGTATGCTGTTTATCAACAGGATAATATCATACAACATAATTATGCCGAGCTTATCGAGAGGTCTTTAGCTGAAGATTTGGATGAGTTGGTTTACCTTACCAATGCCAATAGTTATTGGGATCGCAGTTTTGAAAAACTGGTGATGGAAAGAGATTTTGACTGGGCAAATAACCATTGGGGACAAAACTTTCTCGAAGACAATAAACTTAATGAAATCATTGTTCTGAATGGGGATTTCCAACCCTTATATGCCTCCTCCAATAACAAGCTTCGTTCGCAAAAAATCTTTCACCTTGATAATAAGAATTCTTTGTTGATGCGAGAAATCAATCTTCTCATAGAACAGGTAGGACGCAGGCAGCCTGAAACGGCAACTTCGGGAAGCTTTTTTGTTCATCAAGGGCAATTGTTTGCAATATCTGTAGGGGGAATTTATCCCGATAGTTATGAACTCACTCCTTCTGCGGATGAGGAAGGTATCGGATATCTTTTACTTATAAAGAACATGGACTTCACGGGTATTAGCCCTCTTGTGAAGTATCTTGGGTTGAACAATCTCACTTTCTCGGGGCTACCGGCTCCGTCAGAACTCGATAATGGGTTTGTTGTTTTTGGGAAATCCGGAACCCCGATTGGTATTGTTGACTGGTCTATTACCCTTAAGGGAAGCAATCTCTTTCAAGACAGCATTTTGTGGATTGCATTGGTTCTCGTTCTTGTTGCCTTTATTGTATGGCTGATTATCAAGCGCGGTCACCGTGTGATCTCTATGCTTTCTGATGATAACTCTGTGCGTGCCATGAAAAGAGAAAAGCTTGAAAAGCAGGCCCAGGCTTTGAAGGTTTTGGTGCAGGAAAATTTATACGGAGATAAAGCAGGTGAAGAGATATTCCGTCTTGCGACTTCTGTGTCGTGTGGCGCATTAGGTGCTGGCGAGGCAACGATTTGGGTGCTGGAAGATGCGGGGGATAACGCAATATGCCACAATCGATTTGTGGCCTCATTGGGACTACATGGGCCTAATTTGCAGCCACTTCCCAAAACTGTTTTTCAAGAACTGATTGATGTTTTGAGTAAGGAACAGGTGGCATCATCCTCTTTATCAAAAAGGGGACACGCCCTTATTACCTTGAAGAACTTTTTACTTGGCCGCTATGACGTGCATAGCGCTTTAAGTGTTGGAATTTTCCAAAAAGACATCCTTTGGGGAATCTTGACCATTGAGCGTGAGGGGTTAAATGAAGAATGGCCAGTGGAAGAGATTACTTTTGTTGAATCTGTATCAAACCTTCTTTCACTGATGCTGGAAAAGAGAGAGCGCCACCTAGTTGAGAAAAACCTTGTTCTTGCGAAAGATGAAGCCGTTGCCGCAAATAAAGCGAAATCTGAGTTTTTGGCGAATATGAGCCATGAATTGAGAACACCTTTAAATGCCATCATCGGGTTTTCGGATATCATAAAAAAAGAACTGATCGGTCCGATTTCACCGCCGAAGTACCGTGATTATGCCGATGATATTCACGCAAGCGGAGCGCACTTGTTGAGCTTGATATCTGATATTCTTGATATTTCAAAAATTGAAGCCCGTAGCTATCGTCTCGCGTGTGAGGCTACCGATTTAAACGAGTTGTCATCCTCGGTCGTCCGATTAATGATCCCTCGCGTTGGAGAGAAAAAAATCTCTCTTATCTCGCAGTTTGAAGAAGATCTTTTGCCTGTATTTGCTGACCAACGGGCATTAAAGCAGGTTTTGCTGAATTTTTTGTCTAATGCTGTAAAGTTTTCTCACGTAGGTGGAGAAATTATCGTACGCACCAAGCCGGGCCGAAATGGGATGGCGATTATAGAAATAGAAGATTTTGGTGTGGGTATTGCGAGTGAGCACTTGGAAAAAATAGGCGAAGCGTTCTACCAAGGAGACAGTTCAATCAGCAAAAAGTATGGCGGCTCTGGATTGGGATTATTTATCTCTAAAAGCCTGTGTGAAATGCAAGGCGGCTTTGTTGAGGTAAAGAGTGAGCCTGGAAAAGGGACTCTTTTTACTCTTAACTGGCCCTATGCAAAAGATATTGATACGAGTAATGCTGCCAGCAATTCATTGGCTGCTGTTAGCTGACGTTATGTGGTGTTATCTGGCATTTCTGGCAACATTACTCGATAATTTTTTCTGTATAAGTGGGCTATTTAGGCCCCATCAGATACCAAAGTATTAAACCAATGATAGGTAAGAGTAATATAATGACAATCCAAAGTACTTTGGATCCTGTTGTTGCATTGCTTTGAAAAATTTTAATAATCGCCCAAACATCCGCGATGAGGATAAGCAGCCCAAAAATTCCCCCGATTTCTAAACCAAACATTTTTAGATCCCTTCTCAACTCAATAAATAAATCCTGTGTAACAAGTTGATTAAAGGATACAGGAGCTTGAAGAGGCTGTGTATTGGTATGATTACGGATAGGGATGATGAATTATAGGGAAGTATGTAATTGTTCTTTGTCGATTTTCTCTTTTCGAGGGCCTATAAAATACCAAAAGGTAAAACCGAAAAAAGGTATCAAGGCGACAGTGATAATCCATAAGACCCTTACAGCAATCCCTTCGTTACTATGAAAAATTTTGGTGATTGCCCATAGATCAATAATTAATAGGGCTATACCAATTATGCTGCCGGTTTCCAGGCTAAACATAGTCGTGTTTCCTTAGCTGTCTTGCATGCGGTATTTTGACATAATTGTCGTTATCTATTGTGTGAATGTTTACACGGTAAAGGGGAATGTAAACATTCGTATAAATACGCAGGGCAATACAGAAAATGATTATTCGGACTTGAAAATCAAGAGAACAGAGCGAATTTGTTCTGTGTACAAAAGCTGAATGTTGTGAAGTTGCGCAACCTGGTGGTGTGCTTGTAATTTAATGTTGCCATTGGGAGGGATATGGTTTGGATTATTTCCTCATGTGCTTTTGAGGAATGGCAGGTGTGATTATTTTGAATATTACTAATTAATTGAGTAACGAGGTTACAAGTTTAGCTGCCGCTGAATTGCATCCAATGCGCCTTGGAGTATGTAGGCCGCTGCAGCCTTATCGACGACTTCAGCCCTTCTTTTACGTGTCATATCTGCTTCACCGATTAGAAACCGTTCGACCGCAGACGTTGACATCCGCTCATCCCAAAAGGCGATTGGCAGGTCTAATCCGGCTATTGTTTGAATATTTTCTGCAAGAGTGCGTACAGATTGACAGCGTGGTCCCTCAGTACCATCCATGTTTACAGGAAGGCCCATTACGATGCCGCCGATATTTTTGTCCAGGCAGATCGCTTTTAGTTCTTCAGCATCTTTCTTGAATTTGGTTCTTTTGATCGTGCCGATAGGAGAGGCGACAGTGAAATTTCTATCTGATACAGCCATTCCAATGGTTTTTGTTCCAGGATCAAGCCCAATAAGACGTTGATTGCGATCAAGAAGATCGGGGAAGTCATGTATATTGAGATCTTGCACTTTGTGCTCGCTAACTACTTTAATTCAAGGTTTACTGCTTTTAAAACCTACAAACGGTTTGTAACCGCTAAGGATATGTGACGAAGGTGCGAGATCATGCGCGACAGTCTGTCATCTGGCAAGGTGCCGTTTTGATTGTCATAAAATCCTTTGTAACTACTTTAGCTGAATATGGCGGAAATTAATATGTTTGGTGGTTTTGGCAATCTAATCGCAGCATTTGTCGTGTTTTTGATATTACATTCCATACCTCCAATGCAAAGCGTGAAGGGATACCTGATCTCTGTTCTCGGCAAGAGGGGGTATTATTTCAGCTACTCTATTGTCTCTCTCGCCGTTTTGGTTTGGCTGATAAGGGAAGTCTGGGCAGCACCTTATGTGGAAATCTGGCCTTATGAAGCTTGGGCGGCTCGAACAACCGCACATGTCATGCCATTGGCAACAATCGTTTTTATGGCTGGATTTTTGAGATCTAATCCTCTTTCCATTGGACCCAGTCATGGATTTGATAAAACCCGGCAAGGGTTTGTTGGCATCGTTCGACACCCTGCACTTTGGGGTTTTGCTCTCTGGGCAGGTGCGCATTTGTTTGCCAATGGAAGTTTGGCAGAAGTTCTCTTTTTTGGCGGCTTGTTGGTTTTATCGCTTGCTGGGATGCTTATTGTTGATCGCCGTAAAAAGCGTATTCTCGGTACCGAGGTTTGGAAAGATCTCTCCAAGGGAACATCGAATATACCCTTTGTGGGATTGTTTCTTGGGGGGAATTGTCGACCAACGTTAAAGGATGGCTATTCCTTATTTGTAGGGCTTATGCTTTTTGCAGTGGCGATATATCTCCACCCTATTTTACTCGGGGTAAGTCCTCTTTCTGGCTTTTACTAGAGACAAAGGTCTCAAACTTTCTTTCCGTTATTGAGATTTTACAGCTTGCCGCTTAAGGTCGATTGGACAAATTGAATGGGGTGACATCTTGTCTCTTGAATTTTTACAATAGCAACGTAAGTTCGGTACTCATTGGTGGGGTAAGTGTTGTCCTTACTTTTGTGATATTAATTTCTTTGTCAAAATTTATGGATGCTTACTCGTTATGTCTCAACCGGAGTTCACAGGGCAAACAAAGGTTGGTAAAACGGGTTTTCGCCGATTATGTTTGATCGTGCTGGGGTGGACATGCATTCTTCTCGGGGTACTTGGCATTGTTTTACCTTTGTTGCCAACGACTCCTTTTTTGTTAGTCGCTCTTTGGGCTTTTTCCCATTCCTCAATACGTTTTCATAATTGGCTTTATACGCATAAGTACCTCGGGCCGATGGTCCAAGATTGGGATCGGTTTCATGTTATCCCGAAGAAGGCCAAGATTCTCGCTATTACTATGATGAGCGCCAGCCTAGCATTAATCGCTTATAAGGGTGTTTTGCCGTTATGGGGCCTTATTATTGTTGGGATAAGCCTATCCTGCGTCGCTTTTTTCATAATCCGATGTCCAAGTGTTCGACCCGTAAAGGTTCCTAAATAACATTTGTTTCGATTAAAATTCTCCCCGCGTAAAACCGCCCTGAAAAACACCGTAGAAAAACACCGTAGAAAAACACAAATACTCTCATTTTCTTGAAGAAATTATTGGAATAAATTTCTAATCTCTGTTTCTTCCTTAAAAAAAGATGTTTCTCAGTACAAAAATGCCTGTAGCGGGCGTTGCAGCCTAGGCGACTGGATGCTACTTTCCGCACGAAATTAGTACGTGTGTACTTTCGATATTCATAGAAGATTGGAACGCAGTATGTCTGTCGACAAAAAAACGGTCGCGAAGATTGCCAAATTGGCACGCATCCGGGTTGATGAAGAGCAACAAGAAGCACTGTCAGGTGAACTCAATCAGATCCTTGGCTGGATTGAACAACTCTCAGAATTAGATACTGAGGGTGTTGAGCCTATGACATCCGTTGTCTCAATGACCCAGCCTCTACGTGAAGACGTAGTTAATGACGGGCATTATGTTGATCAGGTGACAAAAAATGCACCTGAATCTGCCCATGGTTTCTTTGCTGTTCCCAAGGTGATCGAATAATGAGTAACCTCACACATCTTAATATTTCTGATGCCCTTGATGGCATGAATAAGGGTGACTTTACCGCACGCGAATTGACCCAAGCTCACGTCAACGCGATGGAAGAAACCCGCGAACTCAATGCCTATATCGTTGAAACCCCTGAAATCGCCCTCGACATGGCTGATGCGTCTGATAAGCGTCGCGCCGCTGGAGAAGTTGGCATCATGGAGGGGATTCCGATCGCAATGAAGGATCTCTTTTGTACAAAAGGGACCCAGACAACTGCTGCATCACACATTCTTGAGGGTTTTGTACCAACTTACGAATCAACAGTTTCAGGTAATCTCTGGAACGCTGGTGCGGTTATGCTTGGTAAATCCAACCTCGATCAGTTTGCGATGGGCTCAGCAAACATCACGTCCTATTTCGGTAATGTGATCAACCCTTGGCAGCGCGAAGGCAGTACCGCCCCGTTAACACCAGGTGGATCTTCCGGTGGCTCTGCGGCAACAGTTGCTGCACGTGCGGCGATGGCGGCAACAGGAACTGATACTGGTGGTTCGATCCGTCAGCCTGCGGCATTTTCTGGCATCGTCGGGTTGAAGCCAACTTATGGTCGCTGTTCACGTTGGGGAGTTGTCGCCTTTGCTTCTTCTCTCGATCAGGCCGGTCCTATGACGAGATCTGTTCGCGATGCTGCAATTATGCTCGAAGCAATGGCTAGTTATGATGAGAAAGATTCGACTTCTGTAAATATCGGCGTTCCTTCTTATCAAAAAGCTCTCACTGGTGATATCCGTGGTTTGAAAGTTGGTATTCCTAAAGAGTATCGAATTGATGGAACTCCCGCTGAAATTGACCAGGCTTGGGAACGCGGTATCGAATGGGTAAAAGCAGCTGGTGCTGAACCCGTAGAGATCAGCCTTCCGCATACAAAGTACGCGTTGCCTGCTTATTACATCATTGCCCCTGCTGAATGCTCATCTAATCTCGCACGTTATGACGGTGTCCGTTATGGTCTTCGTGTTGATGGCGAAAGCCTAGATGACATGTATGAAAGAACACGTGCTGAAGGCTTTGGTGACGAAGTTAAACGACGTATTCTTATTGGAACGTATGTTTTATCTGCGGGCTATTATGATGCCTTTTATAATAAGGCGCGCCGCGTACGTACACTAATCGCCAATGATTTCAAAAAAGCATATGAAACCGTCGATGTGATCCTCACACCAACTGCACCAAGCCCGGCGTTCGGAATTGGTGAGAAGATGGATGATCCTATTGCCATGTACCTGAACGATGTCTTTACAGTTCCTGCAAGCTTGGCTGGGTTACCGGGGATTTCCATTCCGACTGGCTTATCCAATGAAGGGACACCACTCGGTTTACAGCTTCTCGGTAAAGCATTTGATGAAGAGACAGTTCTGAAAGTCGCTGGTGTGATGGAAGAAGCAGCAGGTTTCTCTGCACTTCCGCAGCTAATGGCGGGAGGTAAGTAATATGAGTTATCGTGTTAAAGGGAACACCGGCGAGTGGGAAGTTGTCATCGGGCTTGAAGTCCACGCTCAGGTTATTTCAAAATCAAAGCTCTTTTCTGGGGCATCTACGAAATTTGGTGCAGATCCAAACGACCAAGTTTCGTTGGTTGATGCTGCAATGCCTGGCATGTTGCCTGTTCTCAACAAGCAAGTTGTTGAACAGGGTATTCGTACCGGCTTGGGACTTCGTGCTCAGATCAATCTGAAGTCTGTTTTCGAGCGTAAAAATTATTTTTATGCCGATTTACCGCAAGGCTATCAGATTTCTCAGTTTCTTGAGCCAATCGTGGGTAAAGGAAACCTTACCCTTGATCTCGAAGGCGGGGAAACGCGTGTTGTCGGTATTGAACGTATGCACTTGGAACAAGATGCTGGTAAGTCAATTCATGATCAGCACCCAACACAGTCCTATATCGATTTGAACCGTACCGGTGTTGCGTTGATGGAAGTTGTTTCAGATCCAGATCTTCGTTCTCCGGAAGAGGCCGGTGCATATCTGCGTAAGATGCGCTCAATCCTCCGCTATCTCGGCACCTGCGATGGCAACATGGACGAAGGCTCCATGCGTGCAGATGTCAACGTATCAGTGCGTAAGCCTGGTGACGAGCTCGGTACTCGTACGGAAACCAAAAACGTCAACTCTATCCGTTACGTTATGCAAGCAGTCGAGTTTGAAGCCAAACGACAGGTGAAAGTCCTTGAAGATGGTGGCGAGATTGTTCAGGAAACCCGTCAGTTTGATCCGAGCAATGGGTCAACACGTTCTTTGCGCAGTAAGGAAGAAGCACACGATTATCGTTACTTCCCTGATCCTGATTTACTGCCATTGGTGCTTGATCCAAAATGGGTTGAGGAAATCAAAGCCTCTATTCCAGAACTACCGGATGAGAAGAAAGAGCGCTTTATTAAGGACTTTGGTCTTTCGTCCTACGACGCTGGTATACTTGTCATTGATAGGGACCGTGCTGATTTTTACGAAGAAGTTACTAAGGGTGGCGATCCCAAAGTGGCCGCTAACTGGGTCACAGGAGATTTCTTTGGCGCTTTGAATAAAAGTGGTTTGACCTTGGCTGAAACGCCCGTTTCTGCAAAGCAGCTTGGGGGCCTGATTGCCTTGATTAAGGACAATACGATTTCTGGTCGTACGGCTAAGGAAGTTTTCGAAGCAATGTGGGAAACCAGTAAAGACGCTGATACCATTGTTGAAGAAAAAGGCCTCAAGCAGATTTCTGATACCGGTCCAATTGAAGCCGCGATTGATGAGATTATGGCGGCCAATCCTAGTCAGGTAGAAGCCTTTAGAGGCGGTAATGAAAAACTGATTGGTTGGTTTGTCGGTCAAACGATGAAAGCTACGGGCGGAAAAGCGAACCCGGGTATGGTCAACCAGCTTCTTAAGAAAAAGCTGGCCGGCTGATATCAAAGGGTTGATATCAAAGTATAATGTGAAAAGGGGGCCGTTTGGCTCCCTTTTTTGTGAGAAAATACTAAAGAAATAATAGCTTGTCGATACGCTCTAGGATCATTCCAGAGCCGTAATCGTTCCAATAATGTGGGTCACGTTTGATGCGCTATCAACAAGTGGGCAATCAATTGACTCGAACTTCTTGTAGTGTTTCTCAACAAGGAAAAGGTTGCCAACGTTTTTCATACAAACTGGATTTTCAATGATTTCGTTATAATAATGTGCCAATCTTACTTCTTCACGCGCTTGATCCGTATTTGTAGGACCATTGGTTCTAATTATTTTTCCCGTACTATCGTCAAAAATATTATTGGCAGTTTCTCCATGAAGTTTGAACTCAAAAGTGGTTTTGCTTTTTCGTTCGACGAGAAATATGTCCGGGGCCAATATTAGGTGATCAATAATATCAAAGTCAGTTTTTTTTGGTACCAGAGGAGAGAATGATAGCCACCATTTGAGAAGGGCACGGTTGCTCTCTCCATCAAGGTCAGCTTCGCTTGTTATCGGATAATAATCGAGTACTTCGTATTTATATTTCGACACCATTGTTACTTTTTATTTTGGGTATTATTATCTTAAAACTATATAAAATAGCGTAATAAAACGTTAATTTTGAAGTACGGTCCCTGTGGATGATAGGCTACTTCGTTTTTGATATAAGTTACGTTTCCGGTATAAGCTCTATAATAAGTTACATTTCAAATGGAAATAATATGTCCTTCTTTTCAAAACTGTTTGGTGGTTCAAAATCAATGGAACCTGATGCTCCGCTGCCGGAAGAGCCTGTCTTTTACAAGGGCTTTGAAATTCGTGTAGAGCCTGGAAAAGTGGATAACGGTCAATGGCGTCTTTCCGGCTATATTGTGAAGGTCGCAGAGAAGGAAGATGACAGCGATATGGAACGTTTCTATCTGAGGGCAGACACCTTTCCTTCACGTGAAGAGGCTGTGGACTTTTCTTTACGGAAAGGCCGTCAGATTATTGACGAGCAAGGCGATAGACTATTTGTGGATGGGGCTCAATCGGGGCGTGCTTGAGATTCGCATAATTTAAATTGTACGGTTTTTTTATGGCCTTTAATTATCTGCAACGATTGAAGGGCGCAGTAGCACGAGTAGATTTTTCGCATCGTACACCTCACCCACTCTATTATTGAATAGGCTCGATATGAGAGGGATTTTATGAAGTGATGCAAGGGGATGTTTGTCCCCGGATAATGCCTTGATTTCCATGGTTGGTACCCGGTAACTAAAGTCGTCGTTCAGTAGGTCCAAGCGTTCGCTTGAATAAGTCTTTGTCCCTATTTTGATGGCAAAATTATCTCCGACAGGCGTAATTAAATTACCCAGATCAGTGAGAATTGTATTGAGGTCCAGATCCGAGTGATGATCTTCTCCTGTTTGGGGGCGATTGGGAACAAGGTCGAGAATAAGAGAATTGTCATAAGTGTATGCAATGCCGATTTTTTTGCTGGAAGCAAAATCATCTGGTTCGTAAGATTCTTTGAAAAGGCTTCCGAATAGGGGTACGGATTTGGGGATCGTCACCCTGTTTTCATTGTACCGTTTTAAGCGATGTCCAAGGCTAAGAAATCGCACAAAATAGATAGCAAAAGCGGTTATCATAATGAGATTATTAATCTGAATAAGTGTGGTAATTGTACGCAACCTAATAAAGCCTGGGTTACTCCAATTATCCCCAAGATCGTTACCATCACGATCCTGGTCTGAGCGCTTATTTTGTTGTTTCTCGGACGCGAAACCGGGGGTAATCTGTGTTGTACAGGTCAAGGCGACAAGGGATGTCATTAATTCACGGCGGGTAAGGTGCATTATAACCTCCAAGTTTTCCATGTACTTTTAGGGCACACTTTAAAAATAACCGCACCGCTACTCTTCCGGTTTAATTAAGTTTACCATACTTTCGTAAAAATAAATGAATAGAAATATGGGAGCGATAGTCATTGGCGTTAATATTATGTGAACACGGGTTGCGATTATCGTTCCTGCTTCTTAAGTCAATTAGAGCAACATCCTTCTGATCAAAAACCTGTCAGAGTGGTTATGATTTTTCAATATTTGAAAGAGGCAACATGTTAGATCTTTATACTTGGGCGACACCTAATGGGCATAAGGTCCATATCATGCTCGAAGAACTTGGGCTGAACTACCATGTGCATCCGATAGATATTGGTGCTGGTGATCAGTTTGAACCAGAGTTCTTAAAGATCAGTCCAAATAATAAAATGCCAGCTCTTGTTGATCCTGACGGGCCTGACGGAGATCCAATTAGTTTGTTTGAATCCGGTGCCATTCTTTTCTATCTCGCAGAAAAAACGGGTAAATTTATGCCTGCAAATTCAAGAGGAAGATATGAGGTCATGAAATGGCTAATGTTCCAAATGGGCGGTGTGGGGCCGATGTTGGGGCAAGCACATCACTTTCGGATGTATGCGCCAGAGAAAATTGAATATGGCATTGAACGCTATACAAACGAAGCCAACCGTTTGTACGGGGTGTTGGACCGTCGTCTAGCCGAAAGTAAATATCTCGCAGGAGACGACTATACCATTGCAGATATGGCAACTTTCCCCTGGATCAGAAATCCTGATCGTAAGGGGGTCGATATGACCAATTATCCAAACGTTAACCGCTGGTTTGAAGATATTTCTGCGCGTCCTGCTGTAAAACGAGGTCTTCAGGTACTTGAAGATAAACGGGTAACGGGACCTATTACCGATGAGATGCGGGAGAATTATTTCGGTAATGCTCAGTACGAAAAACATTGAGCATTTGAATATGAATTTTGAAAAGGACAGCTTTTGCGGTCCTTTTTTGAATCTAGAGTTTATTTAATAGTTTATGCCTCCTAAACTCCTGATCAAATTCTAATATTTAATATGTTAAAGGGAGTAGAAGATGGGGAATGCAGGTAAAGTGGAAACACTCCTTGCGCAGGCAGGACATTATTTAGACTGTGAAACCGGATCGGTTGTGCCACCCATCCAGCCTTCCACGACTTTTGCCCGTGATGAGCAGGGTAACCTCTATGACGAAAATCGAATTTATGCGCGTGACCATAGCGTCAATGCCGAGATGGCCGAGGTTATTCTCAATGAACTAGAAGGCGGTGCTTCTTGCAAACTTTTTGCTTCAGGAATGGCTGCTGCAACCGCCTTGGTGCAAACCTTAAGGCCGGGAGAACGTATTGTGGCACCAAGGATCATGTATTGGTCTTTACGTGCCTGGCTGATCACATATTGCGAAGACTGGAATGTGGAACTCGCATTCTATGATCCATGTGATGAAGAGGATATGGTTGCTGTGGTAAAATCTGCACCGACCCAAATGCTTTGGATTGAAACCCCGGCTAACCCAACCTGGGAAGTGGTTGATATTGCCAAGGCTGCCGAGTTGGCGCATTCAGTTGGTGCCCAACTGGTCGCAGATTCTACGGTTTCAACGCCTCTGTTGACCAAACCTATCGAGCTTGGCGCGGATTATGTTTTCCATTCTGCCACCAAGTATATTAATGGCCACAGTGATGTCGTCGCCGGTGCGGTGATTACAGCCAAACAAGATATGCGTTGGGAACGCCTTTGTAAGGTACGTGCACAACATGGTGGAATACTTGGCACCTTCGAAAGTTGGCTTTTGCTCCGAGGGATGCGCACCATGCACATTCGTGTTGAACGCGCTTGTGAAAACGCCATGCGTATCGCTCAACATTTTGAAGGTTATTCTGGTGTCAGGGAGGTTCTTTACCCGGGCCTTGCTTCACACCCCCATCATGAAATAGCTGCCAGACAGATGACAGGAGGGTTTGGGGGCATGCTTTCCATTCGCTTTGAGGGCGGTAGAGAAGCTGCGGCTAAAATCATGGGGCGCATGAAACGTTTCGTTCGCGCCACGTCCCTTGGAGGCGTAGAGAGCCTGGTAGAGCATCGCGCCCTTGTTGAAGGTGAAAACAGTCCTGTACCTGATGACTTGCTTCGGTTTTCGATTGGGATTGAAAATATTGATGATCTAATTGAGGATATCGAGCAGGCACTTCGCGGTTAGTGAGTGCGACTGACCCAAAAAATTGTCCCGCAAGTTATCTTTATCAGAAGGCCAGAGCTGTGAAATTTTTTCGGGTTTCAATTATGACTTCTATGGAGCGTAATGAAGCTATATCCAAAGTAAGCGGTGCGATTAGTAACAGTGGAGGGTGGATTGTTAATCACACTTTACTTTCCAATGTAGCAGCTACCCTTAACTTTGAGCTTCCTTATGCCCAAGTTAAAAATTTTCTCTCGCACCTGGAAGAATTCTCTTTTCAGCCAGATGTTGATGGTGATATCCCACAGGGGAAAGAAGGCGATTTACGGGGTCAGGTAACCTTAACCTTCATTCATAACAATCCAGATCTAAAACGTGATGTTCCAGCGTTTGGATGAGAGCTTTTATAAATAATCTCTAAAATTTGGGTACATGAATATAGCGTAAAGCACAGTTAAGATAATAGAGATTCTTACGGTGATTTTCTCTGCAGTCTCTTTCTCCTTGGTTAGCCGAATAAGAATAAAATAGACAGCAAGACTTATTGCACCCCATATTAAAAACATTGTTAATCCATCTTCAGCCCAAGAGGTGGCAACAAGGTTCCAAAACTCATTAGAATAATCATTTCCTTTGACTGCAGACCAACGGATAAATCCACCAATTGTCATTAGTTGTGTCACAAAGCCCGCGAATAGGGCCGTAAGTAAACAAGTGCTCATTGCTTTGGTATGTTGCTGCATAGAAATTCCAGAAAAAAGGGATTAATTTGATGGGCGTGGATTGTCTTCGCTGAAGGAGGAAGCCTCGTGTCGGATAAATTGATTTTTCCTTAATTCCTTGGCCCCAAAATATTTCTTATTACGCGATGAAATATTTTGGTACCTGTTTCGATAAGTTCGTCTGGGAAGTCGAAGTCAGGGTTGTGTAATTGTGGTTGGTTCGTGCCAGAGCCAAGAGTGAACATGGCACTATTACTGACAAGACCAAATTGGCCAAAATCTTCGGACCACCGCATCGGGGATAACATCTCGGATTGAGTTATGGATTCATCAGTTAAAGCCTGTTGGAGGATTTCAGTTGCCTCTGGATTGTTCACAGATGCCGCAAAAATATCCTCATATCCAAAATTTACCTTTAGCTGATGGCGTTGGGCAATTTCATTTATTAATGTCTCTGACTTTTCGCGTAGTTTTGTCATGATATCATCTGTTTGACTGCGCAAGGTAACCATAACCTTGGTAAATCCAGGGCTTATGCCAAAAGCTTCTTCACCCAAACGGGCATGGACAATGGTTACTAAAGAGAAGTCATTAGAAAATTCTGATGATTTGGGAAGCTCAGCCATTTTGGTAACCAGTTCACACATTGCATTTGCTGGACTACAGCCATTTTCAGGATGCGAAGCATGAGAGGTTTTTCCCTCTAGTGTGACCCAAAGGCCTTGAGACGCACAATTGAACGGCCCTGATTTCAAGCCAACTTCATGAAGGGGGTGGCCTGGGAGATTGTGTAGTGAAAAAGCATAGTCGGGCTTTATATCTGCAAAGGCTGGATCTGCAATGACAGCTTTGGCACCTGCACCGGTTTCTTCGGCTGGTTGAAACAATAAAACCACACGTCCTTTAGCTGGGCGCGTTCGATTTAGAAGTGTGGCGAGACCTGCGACCATTACCATATGACCATCGTGACCACACAAATGGCCTTTGCCCGCAATTGCTGACTTGTAGGAAGCCTCTCCCGTTTCATGAATTGGAAGGCCGTCGAGTTCACAACGGATTAATACCGTGGGCCCCGTTTCCAAACCGTTATAAACAGCCGCAAGGCCGTGGCCCCCTAAACTATGGATGATGTCATCAGGAGCATATTGTTTTAAGAAGGTAGCAACGCGGGTACTGGTTTTTAACTCTTCCCCAGAGACTTCCGGAAATTGATGTAATTCACGCCGAAAAGAGATGAGTTTGTCGAGAGTTTTTTGATCGAGCAGCATGATGTATTTACCGATAAGATATGAAAGGTAGGGGAGAGTTTATGTACAGTGCTTTGAGCGCGTCATACCATAGAAGAGGACTTCTTCATCCCGATCACGAGAAGATACGTAAATGGATTTTTTGCCAATCGGCTTCATCCCCATTTTCTTCATGATGGCAAAGGAAGCATGGTTTTCTATTTGTGCGCCAGCTTCAAGAGTTGTAATGCCAAGGTATGTGAAGGCAAGATTAACAAAGTCGTTTAGGATTTCGCCTAGATATCCCTTGCCTTGGTATTCTTCGCCGACCCAATATCCAATGATACCAACACTTGGGGAATTCGGTTTCACACCTACACTCAAAGAACCGATAAAGAGATTATCTTCTTGGCGATAAATTGCGACGGTTAGGGCCTTTTTATCTTCGGTGTTTTTCTGATATTTGGCTATTTTTCTGCGCGCGTCTTGTTCGGAAATGTATTCTGGCCAACTAGAGAGCCACTTGCTCACACTGGGCGTCATTATTTTTGATACTTCAGTGGCATCATCGGGATGTAATAGTCTTAGCTCCAGACGTTCCGTCTTTGGTAAGGCTGTATTACTGGCTGTCATAGGCATTTGTAGGTATCTGACTTTGATGGAATAGGGACGCACTTACCAGGGGTTCGTACTTGATGATGATTTTCAACAGCTCAGGAAAAACTCTGATAATAATTTCTTCTGAAAACTCTTTTCCGGTTTCTTTTATTTTAGGCTCAAGAGCTTGAAACTTGGGGAGTAATGTCGCGAAGTTCTCGACGTTTTTAAGGCTCTTGATTGCCTTAATTTCTGCTTGGGTTAAATAAGATCCGACATTGGAGCGACCTGAATTTTGCTTTATCTTTTTCTGTGCACTCTTAAGTGCTTCGATATCTTTTATGCTATGGAGGGTAACTATTTCATTATCCGTCAATTCGGCGGTTAATAGAATCGCGATCTTTGATATTAACCTGATTCGATTGTTGATCATTTCCCGGGTAAGCAAGACATTGATTTCATCAAGGGCCTCATCTGATAGGCGTTTGGGAGCGGTCTCGTTTTCCTTTTTATATTCTATTAGTGCTTGGTAAAGACCATCTTCTATCGAGGCATCTGTGATGATGCTTTCTACAAACTCTACAGATTTTTCATATTTACTCAGAGAACCACGGTGTTTTGTTTGTGCACAGGCGGCCAACGTGAACGCCATCAGAAGAAAAATATAAGTACGAACAATCATGAGGCTGCCTGTAAAAAATGAATTTAGAAAAGTTCCCAAAAAAAGACATCGTATTATTGAACGTCTAGCCTAGCTCTATTTCGAACTGATTGGATAGATCAATTTTCAGATTGCATGTAATAATTTAGGTGGTGGTAATTAAGGCCTAAGGAGAAAGTGTCAGATCTTTAAATAGAACGTTATTTTTGTGTTGGCCGCCTTCCAGCTCAAACATAAGAGAACCGATGTTTTTAAAGTTGTGTTTTGTGTAAAAATTGAGAGCAATGTTATTTTCGTGATGAACCGAGAGCCATACCTGTGGAATACCTTTCTCCCCGCAGGATTTAAAGACCTGATTTAATAAGGCAGTACCGATACCTTTTCGGGCAACGTGGCTGTAGACATAAAAGCTATCGATCTCGGTCAAACAGCTTTCTTGCTCAGGGCAGGGAGACATCTTTTTAACAACCAGAAAACCTTGAAGGGCAGAGTTGGTTTCATAAATCCAAATCTCCTGATCAGAATTTGAAATTGCATCCAAGAAATTATTTTCGGTGAAGTGTTGTAGTAAATAATCTGAATAGGCGGAGATGATGCCGGTTTTGGCATATGTCTGGAGCCAGACATGGATTGAAAGAACGCTCAAGTTACGGGCATCACTTGGTTGAGCTATTCTTATCATATCGCTATTGCCTTGTGCATTACGCCTTTAATCATTGCTTTCAGCCAAAACATCGGCCCATTGACCTGACCAGCCACCAATAGGCAAGAGTAGATTATAGAGCTCTTTCCCCATGGGTGTTGCCTGATAGCCGTCGTCTTTGTGATCAATAAGTAGGGCGAGGCGTAGCTCTTTAAGGCGGGTATTTAGGACGGTTGGAGAAATGGATCCGCAATTAGCTTGGAGTTCTCTGAATGTGCAAGGGCCTGTTTTACAGAGCGTCCAGAGAATACCCATCGCCCACCTTCGACCCAGAAGGTCAAAAAGGGCCATTATTGGATCGCCAGACTTTGAGCCGCGAACGGGAGTGCCAGGTGTCGGTATTGAAGTCATATATTTTCTACTAATATTTTTGCTACTAAAACAGTAGCGTTCAAGTTTTAGGTGTGATAAATCGATTGCTACTAAAAACATAGCATATAGATTTTGAAGGAAAAATCCATGCCTTTTCTTGCCTTGATAGCTGCTTTGGGTGCGGCTTTGGTTTGGGCTGCCGCCTCCCTTATTGCTCACTTCCCTGCGCGCACATTAGGGGTGCTTCATTTTACCCGCATCCAACTCATTGCATCTTCTTTATTGCTTGGGCTTATTGTTTATTTTGCAGGTACTTGGGGAACAATAGCATGGGATTATTGGCCAGAATTAACCGTGAGTATCTTGGTTAGTGTCGTCCTTGGTAATTTATTTATGGTTGCTTGCCTAAGGCGAGGTGGTCCGCGCCGTATGCAGCTCTTGTTTGCTCTTAATGCGCCAATGGCTGCGGTCCTGGGATATGTCTTTTTTGGAGAGACGCTTTCTTTGCAAATGTCTTTTGGGTGTTTGTTGGCTCTTGTTGGCGTTGTTCTCGCCATACTTTATGGGAGCCATTCCAAGGTGCCTCTTATTGAAGGGAGGCAATTGGGGAGGGGCAAGATTGGTCTGGGAAACTTTGAAACTGTTCAGGGACCTATTGCTTGGGTCGTTATCTTCGGGCTTCTATCCGCTTCGTGCCAGGCTATTGGGTTAATCGCGATTAAACCAGTTATGCTCGCGGGAACCGACCCACTGGCGGCGTCGTTTATAAGAACAGGTGGCGCAGCTATTGTGTTGTTGATTGTATCTCCTTTGCTGATGCTTAAAACGAAAGCTACGGGGGCATCTACAACTAAAATTTCGTGCAAATTATTAGGCTGGACCATTTTACCCGGTTTTATGGGGTACGTTTGTGCTGTATCGATGCTCCTCTACGCACTGAATAACTACGAAACAGGCGTGGTTGCCGTCTTGGGATCTACAGCACCAGTGATGCTTTTACCTATGATTTGGTGGCGAACAAAACAGTGTCCGTTGTTACCTGCATGGGTTGGGGCTGCCTTGACGATTGTCGGGGCCGGATTAATTGCTAATGGATAGGTTGTTGAAGTTAATAAGTAAGAAGAGTGCGTAAAAAAAATGTGATTTGAGTTTCAAATGTAAGACTTTATTAACACAAATGTTCTTATTTTGTTCTATGAAATTTTCTTCGAAAACATCAGCATCCTATGCATCAGATTTTTTTCGGGTAACCGTCTTTGCTCCAGGAAATGTACAGGTTCGTTCACTCGAATTATTCGGCACACGCACAAGATCTGAAGCTATACATATGTCTCGTAATATTCTGCTGGAATACCTCGAACAAGGGCATGACGCTGGCGTTGCTGAATTGCGTGGTAAAGGTGTCACTCACTATGTTTATCGCGAAGCAGGGAATAATAATCTGAAGGAAAGCAATAGAGCGGACTTTGTTCCCGAGCTTATTTGATCTTTTAGGTCCTTATTGATTAGTTCAATTCGGTCTTTCCAGGCGTTACCCGTTCAAACCAATCTAAAGCCATCGTTGTCCAGCCCTTGGGAACACTATGCCCCCCTGCATGCAGGACCAGACGAAGGTTGCTGCCCGGCGTACATCGGGTCCACCAGCGCTGCCAAAAAGGATCCTTTGCACCTTTTACGGATGTGGTGTCAAATTCATCTGCACGTAATCCTTCACAGCCGTTTAGTTTGCGCATAACTTGCATGCCCTGGAAAACATCGCCTTGATAGATAGCTCCTCCGCCAAGGGGGCGCCCTTCCAGTGGAACCGTCTTGTCACGCCAACCGTGTGTGTGCATGAGCTTTACAGGGGCTGCGCAATCTTCTGCGCTTGGGTGAGGGCGCCAAAATGCTCCGGCAACAGGGGCATAGGCTGCGGCTATGGAGGCATCTTGACAGGCGAGATACCAAACGAGTGACCCGCCAATTGAAAAGCCGCTCATAAGAACCCGATTGCGATCAACGGCAAAACGTTGGGATGCATCGTCTAGTAACTCTCGGGTAAAAGCGAGTTCATCACGCATTTTCTTGCGGCCTGGAATAAAGGACCACCCAGGACCAAAGCGAGAGTTGGGACGTTTAAGACCACTGGGAGCAATGACGGCGTATCCACGATCGTTCATGGTTTTGGTCATACGGGTGTTTTTCAGCGTATCCCCACCTGAACGTCCGGCACCATGGAAAAATACGACTGCAGGAATTTTTTCTGCTGTGGATGCATTGTTAGGAAGCGAGACATTGTATTCACCTAATGGAACCTTGCAGGGATCATCGATAGCACCGCAAAATTGGCTGGTACTCTGGATATCTTCAGCCTGACCAGCGTTACTTGATAGTGCAATAACCGATAGAGAGATCATCAAGCCAAGGGAAAGTACTTTTGTTCCTTGCACGCTAAAACTCCCAAACCTTGTACTCCTCAAAGGATCACTTACTCTTCTTAAGCCAATTGAACTAATTAATAGGCTTTTGCGTACCATCGAAATGAACCTTATGTAGGACAAGAAATAGCAGCCAGAAATGTTGAATAGAAACTTTAGAACTCAAGGTAGTACATCTGCCTAGGTGCTTGCAGTGAAATTATCCAGCCCCACGCGATTGTGAATATTGTCGAAGCCTGTGTTATGAGGCCTGTGCCATAATGTCGCAGGCCATTGCAGGTTGGCGCACTCCCCCCATCTTCCCTAAGAAGCAAGAGAAAAGACTTCATTAGGTCGATGTCGAACATCGTTTGATCTTTTGCTTTATTTTAATTTTGAGAATGAAATCTGCTGATCAGTATCTCTTGATGCTTAAGCTAATCCTGTTGGGATTAGCGTTGCATTGGGTGATCGGGCAAGGAATGTGTGTGATGTTAACAAACTCTTTGAAAATCCTTATTTTGCTGACATTCCTCGTCGGAGCAATCCCTCTGTTGGGGGCTTTCACAGCAAACCTGGTTCACGCGGATGAAGTCACGGCAGGACCGAATATAAGCTCAAATTGAGCCACCCATTTTCCTTTTTCAGACTGTGTCGAATGCCCTGATCGAGGGCTGAAAGTACCAACGTTTTTATTAAAAATCCTTTACAAACAATCGAATAAGGCGTTCACTGTAGTTGTCACTCTTAATAATTTTCCTAAGAGGCTATGGCAACAAACACTGTTTACGCACGCTCTTCTCCGTGACCTGTATCACAGTTATCTTTATCCTGAGATCATATTTTATCTGGATATTTGATTTGCCTGCACTTCTCAACCCATCATTAGAAGGCGAGATGTCATGACGAAAGCCAGAGCGCGAGAACGAGCTAAAGCGAGAGCAGCTAAGCCCAAAAAGCAAGACCATAGTTCTGATCTGTCTGAACAAACTGAAGAACAAAAGCAGGAGAGCCATTTCGACCGCAAAGCTAATTCGATTAAAGGCCCTACTATGAATGCCAATCACGGTAATTTTGGTGGTGCAAGGCGTGGTTCGGCACGATCTAGCTAAATTATAGTAGAAAGCGCCTAGTAAAGTAGGTTGTTGATTTGAAGATATGATGCCATTTTGCGGTTTATCGCGAACAATGAAGCCGTAAATTTGGCCATCTCTTTATTACCAAATGCCAAGTAAGCCAAATGATCGGCAAAAAATCTTGTTTGGTTTGACTTAACTAACTTTTCCTTATCTCTCCCAGTATAAAACCTAAATGGTATTACTGGGGCAACCTTAAACTTATCCTAAAGACAAAGATGCTATTTTTATGATTAAGGTATTTTTTTTGAATTAGTTGAGAGCTGCAACAGTAATATCATTTATATTTAAGGCCGATAATCATAAGAGGCCGTGCAGCTTGTTCGAAACCATATAGAGAGCTAGGTTTTATTCTGCTGTTCCCAATTCCAAGCGTGGCGGACGATTTCATTTAATCCGCTAAATTCGGGAGCCCACGCCAACTGTTCCTTTGCCAACCGACTGTCGGCGACAAGTCTTGCAGGGTCCCCCTCACGTCTTGCTCCTATCTCTACGGGAATGTTGTGGCCAGTTACTTCACGAACACTGTTAATAACCTCGTGTATGGAATAACCACTTCCGTTGCCTAAATTAAACTCAGCACTTTGCTTGTGTTTCTCAAGATAATTTAGCGCCAACCAGTGCGCTTGGGCGAGATCTTGAACGTGGACGTAGTCACGAACACATGTGCCGTCGGGAGTATCATAATCGTTCCCAAAAATAGTAATACTGTCTCGCGTGTCTGAAGCTACTTGTAAGACAAGAGGAATAAGATGAGTTTCAGGATCATGCCTTTCTCCTAAGTGACCCTTTGGATCAGCCCCGGCCGCATTAAAATAACGCAAACAGACGCTCTGTAGACCATATGCCTTTGAATAATCGGGCAATAGTTGTTCTATCATCAGCTTACTGCGCCCGTATGCGTTGATGGGGTGCTTAGGTTGGGTTTCGTCAATAGGTACGTGATCGGGAATGCCGAAAATGGCTGCAGTAGATGAGAAAATGAACTTCTTAATCTTGTGTCGCACCATTGCGTCCAGAAGAACAAGGGTATTAGCCACATTATTTAAATAATATTTGGATGGATTTTGGACAGATTCTCCGACTTCGATAAATGAAGCAAAATTTAATACCGCATCAAAATTGTATTTTTCAAACAACGCATCGAGTATTTCAACACTCCCGATATTGCCCTCAACAAAAATAGCTTCATTTTGCACTGCATCCAAAAAACCACCGCTTAGATCATCGAGCACAACGACCTGAAATCCTTTTTCTAATAGAAATTTCACATTATGAGAGCCGATATAACCAGCCCCACCTGTAACCAATAAATTTTTCATGAATTTCCCTGCCGTGGACATTGTGCCTGCGTGATTAAGGTGCGTCTAAACGTTGAACATAATGCCAATTGTTGTGTGTTATTCAATTATATTCAGCAAAGGCTATATGTCGTGAGATTAATTTGTTCTTAGCTAAATAATTGTAAATTTATAACTGATAGAATTTATCATAAATATGTCATAAAATTCCCTTAGAACAATGAAATTTGAAATTTTTCAATTCAAGGAATTAAGTCTAAAACGATTATTCATTATAATTGTTATATCTATTACTTTATCTGCGGCATTAAGGCATGCTGCCGTTGCTCAGGTTATTGAGTACTATCCGAATGGCACCATAATTACCCCTATACCTATGAGCGATGCATTCCGCAAACTGTACTCCTTTGAACTCTCAAGAGAACGGCAGGTTAAGTGGAGTAAAAGTGCGATTATTCAGCAAGCAAGAAAAGCTGCGCGTTACCATAAGATCCCACCAAAGCTATTTATAGCCCTCATACAACAAGAAAGTAACTTCAACATCAATGCCATCTCCCCAAAAGGAGCAATCGGACTTACCCAGTTAATGCCTGAGACTGCGAAAGGTTTAAGAATAAATCCTAAAATTCCCATACTGAATATTGATGGCGGCGCACGGTATCTCGCCGCTCAATATCAAAAATTTAAATCGTGGAAGTTGGCTCTGGCAGCTTATAACGCCGGACCCGAAATTGTAGAAAAATACAACGGTGTCCCGCCCTACGAAGAAACACAATATTATGTCTTAGTAATACTAACCAATTGGAAAAAAAGATTAATATCCGATGATGGTATTCTTGCACGACGCCCCGGAAAGGTACGTTTCAAACTTTACTCGAACTAGAACTAGAACCTTTTATAGGGCCTGGCTTCGAAAGGCTTAACTCTCAGAAAAGATACTCTGTAAGTCACTATTTGGGGTTTTCAGGAATTTTTGATAATTTTGTCCAGAGACTCGAATTTTAAGAAATACGATGAGTTATATAACATGTTGAGAATGTTAGGTAGAAATGGTGCCGTGAGGCGGAATTGAACCGCCGACCCCGTCATTACCAATGTCATATAGAACGGCTGTACTCCGGGCTTGTGTAGACTTTTAAGGGGCTATTTATGCCCGGAAAAACTGGTAGAAAACCGCCGTATTATTTTAAAAGTCTATAACTTTTTAACTGACTTTAAAATCCAAATTTTCTAATCACACCCAACCTTTTGCTTTTGGTGGGGTTATTTGTAATAACTACTTTTGGCTGAAAAACTATCAATACATATTGTGAGACTTGTTATGGAAATTAATGATGTAACTGGACTTGGTAAATTATCTAAGCCAATTGATACTTTTTTAAAGAAGTTAGCGACTGGTGCTGGCGTCTTAATCGAGCCGCATATGACAAAGAAGAATGCAAAAGCTCAAGCCGAAGCTGCAAAAATTGCAGCAGAAAGTAAGGTCCAAGTCGATATCATATTGTCGGAAGGCGCGAATGATCTGCAACAAAGAGCAGTTCGACGGTTTGTACATAAAGAAACCCGGAAACAAGAAAACATTGAAGCTATTGCTATTCCGGTACTAGAGCAATTACCAGAATATTCTGATGTAGACAATTTGGAAGAAGATTGGGTGGCCAATTTTTTCAATAAATGTGAAAATATTTCTGATGAAAAAATGCAAACTTTGTGGTCAAGGATACTTTTAAGGGAAGCAACAAAATCGGGAACTATTTCTAAGAGAGCATTAGAAATAACTTCTACTTTAGACAAAAAAGATGCGGAACTTTTTACCAATTTCGGGCAGTTTGTGTGGATGGCTCATCAAGCTACGCCTATGGTCATGAATATTGAAGATGAAATTTATAATAATGAAGGTATAAATTTTCAAACTCTAAATCATTTGGACGCAATAGGGTTAATCAAGTTTGATCCACACCAAAATTTACACTTATTGAATATTAAGAAATCAGTTTTACTTACTTATTATAATAAAGAGGTTATTTTAACCTTTGATAACGATAAAGAAAACCAATTAGCAATTGGAAAAGCTTGGTTCACACAAGCCGGAGCAGAGTTGTTTGAAATTTGTGGTTCTTCAGAGAATAAAGATTATTTTAGTATGATTCTGGACAAATGGAATAAGGGTCCAATGGTAGTTACTGTTTTACCCTAAGTGGCAACCATAAAAATCTAGAACTACTTATCGTGTTTTTGGCGTCAATTCAGAAGCTATATTTTGATTGTATTTACTGACACTTCCAAAGAGCCAGAAAAAATCAAATAACCCCAGGCATAAAAGCAGCCCCCAAAGCACCACCGCCACGTCCGGGTGGCCATTAAATAGGAAGGAAAATGCACAGACTTGCAGTACTATATAGAAAACACCAAGGGCGCTTTTAAGATAAAAACGGTGTGCACCTAAGCCGCCAAATAAAATCCAGAGAAATATTGCAGCCCCAAGCGATTTACTTCTTGCGTGATATTGTGCGTAATCAGTCAAAACGTCACCTCCCTTTTACCGGGAATATTCAGGTATAAAGCACCCGCAAAGCAAGTGATAATATTATCCAGGGCAAAAATATTAACACCAGCCTGATCGTTTGCCGCCGTTATATATTCGGGCCAAGCCGCTACTAATCATAATTTCACTGAAGTTCCGACCATCTGACAAATAAACATCGGCTAAGTTTCGACCGGCGAATTTACCATCTGAAATGTTTTTTAAAATCACTTTTTCACCAAGCAAATCGACCGCGAAATCTCTGGCTTTATAACCCAAAGCTTTTTCTGATTTACACTTGGTTCTGATTTCAGGCGTGTCTATGCCATTAACCCGTATCTTTTTACGCACCCACTGACCTGGCCAGGTTTCCGCTTCAATTGTGAAAGTATCACCATCATAAACGGAAATAACCGTGGCTGGAACGGTGAGGCCTTCGGATAAAGAGGGGTAAGAAAACAGCAGGACCAAAAGAATAAGTATGAATTTCTTATACATGATTTTGGACCCTGGATACTTAGTAAATTATATCACTTTGATAGCGGTCTACTTCTGCCAGGTCAATGTCGCCTGGGTTCTTGCATATGGTGAGCATAAAACCCTTACCCATAAGATCGACCATGCCAGCCTGGTGCTGGCCCTGTTCTAGGTAGTCACAAAGTACACCACGGGCCTGGCGCATAGCGTCTTCTTTCTTTTCTATCTTGCCAAGATTATGGGCTCGAACCAGAACGCTATGTCCATCATAGAGGGTGACCAGGTATTCGTCACGGCGCGGTAATGAGGTTTTCATTTTCGATATTTTCATGAGAACAAATAAAGAACAAATTGACATGTTTGTCAATTTGGAAACAAGAGTAATTTTATTTTATGAAGGATATGATCTACATCTTGTTTTTGGGGGCGAACTTTACCTAAAATAGAGAACATATTTAATTTATTATTGAAAGTTGCGATCATGAAAATTGAAAAAAGAGGGCAATCCTCACAATCCAACATTTGGAAAGAGACAGACGCAGAATACAATTTACAAGTGTTTGCTGGGCCGAAAGGTTCCGACGCTATGTTGTATTATATAGACGCAGACGAACCAATTTCGTTTTTCAATATTGGTGATGTAATTGACACTCGCCTTGGAAGAACGCCAGGGTTTGCTGATTTGGAAGGAGGGTCTTTGTTTGAGGTTATAGGTATTGAAAAAGGCATTAGGCAAACAGAAGAAGGAAAGAGTATTAACTTTACCACCCTTGTTTACACTAAACCAACGGTTGACAAATAAGCACCCCAAAAAGGTCAAGTGGGGGATCGTCCCCCACTTTCATTATTCACTTACAACCTGACAAGTTGGACGATGCCAGGTTGGTAAGAACTTGCCCCAAAATACTTAACCCCCCCATACATTAGGGACCTTTTCAGGCGGCCAACCCCGGCCTGTTCCATACCCTTGCGAAACAATAAGTCCGCGTCCTCTTTGGCCATCCAGATCATGGACGGGTTACGATAACACCAGTCATGGACGATAGCGGCAAGAATATGGGCACCAACCTGGGGAATGAAAGATCGGCAAAGGCGGGGGATAGACGCCAGGTCAGTTTCAAAGCCGACGGGCACGGTGAAAGTTAACCGGTCCCCACTATCTGTAACAAACCAAATGGTAATGGGTTCCTTAAGAACCCACACCCGCTTCAAGGTACACCAAGTTAAACTTGGGTTGGTGGTCGAGTATCTAACAAAGCTGACCCCTGAAGCTTTAGCTTTTCTCTTAACCGTCAAGGCGCACTCCCTACAATATCAGTTATAATTTTGCCCACGGTGGGCACCGCGTCCTTTACGTCGCCAGAAATAGCCTTTTCAACGTCGCCGCGTACTTCAGCTTGTTTCGATCCAGTAACCCCGGACGCCTTATAAACCACCTTGGTGCCGTCGGGTTTCTCTATCGAGAGTTCAACGGACTGTTTATCCTTGTAGTCGGATATTCGGGCCTCTTTCAGGGTGCCATCATCGTTATAGAAGACCGCCGCTTCCGTGCCTCCCTGTTTGCCCTGTTTGCTGATACCAGGAAGCGACCCCGCGCAACCGGCCAGGAAGAGAACGGCCACGCAACCAAACAAGATGGCGACTGCGCGAAGACGTAACATAGAAAATAACTGCAAGTGATTATCCTTTCAGGAGAGTATGTGCCTTCTGGTGAGTATCCAGGAGGCGACGCAACCAGCCGAAACCGGCAATTTTGAAGATTGAAGACCAGGAATAACGAACCCCACGCCGGGCACAGAAAGATAACAACACGTCTTCTTCGCCACGGGAGTGAATAGCCGCCTGGACCAGGTTGATTGTTTTAGGGCCGATTTGCCCGTCCACCTTTGCTCCAACAGCCTTTTGTAGGCATTTGGACGCGCCACCGGTGCCTTGGTTGACCGCGCTATCAAAGACGGCAAAGGCCAGGGCAGGGGGGAGACTGTGACACCGGCACCGGTCCCAATAGTTTTTGCGGTAGATTTCTCCAGCTTCTTCTGGGGTCAGGGCGCGCACTTCTTCCACGCTTACCTTGTACCCACGCCAGGCGGACAAGGTCTTCCTGGTAATGCCGTGGTTAGTGGCCCCGCCTGGGTCCCACTTGTGAAGAGAGAAGCCACCTTCCCAGGTAGAAATGTGGGAAAGAGCAAAAGGAAAAGTTAGTTTACACATTGCCAGTACCCCCTTTTGACCAACGCTTTAAAAAAGGCTTAGCAAGATGATGGCAACCACCTGGCCCTAGGTGAGCCAAGACCCCGATAACGGCATATTTGACCTGACCTTCCAGGCCGTAATAGTCGCAAACCCCAGCCCCCACCATGGCCATGGCTGCCGCGATAATGAGGTCCGTAATCAACAACCAGGACAGAAAGCGCCGGTTTTTTTGCTGGACTTCATAGGCATGCCAGGACGCGCGCCCCAAAATAGCGGCCAGAGTTATGTAGATGATTTCCCACCAACCGGACCCGCCAGAAGGTGGTAAAGTATTTCCAGGCATAGTTCCCCCACACACAAAAAAACCGCCCAAAAGGCGGCGGATTAAAAGACCTGTTTGATTGAGTTACTTTGCTAATGGATAAGGCGCATCCCCCCCGCCGTATTCGGCGTTGGCTGTTACGAGTGAATAAGTGTTGGTGCCGGATGAATTGTAAGAACTTGAGGACGCGCGAAGCTTGAAGCCGCTTGCCGTAGGGTCTGCATGGGTTCCCCAAGTAACCGCGTTACCGTTGATTGTTAGCGCGTCGTCATAGCTAGGCGCATAGCCCAAATGAACGTAACTCCCATCCGTGGCAGCATTCCCTGTAAAACTTCCGGTATCAGGATCAGCCGGGGCGCTTGGTGTTGGCAGATTAGAGGCTCTAAGGACATTAGACCCCGCAGGCTGCATATGCTTAAAAGAACGCTGCCCAAAGTTAAGCGTAGCTTTACCGCCAACATAAGTATTCCAGATTGCAGCATACTCCCCAGATAAGCCAGAGATTACACCTTGAGAGGCACCTGTATCGTCAAAGAATTCAATTGTCCCGGCGTCCCCATCATACAAAATACCAATTGTATGTCCTGCTGAGTAGGAGGCCCCATAAGCGGATTGCACATTGTTAAGGTCTTTTACACCAGTATGCCTATAGGTGAATTGTCCTGCTGCACTACCGGGAATAATATTAACCCCGCTTTTTGACATGGCTTGCGGTGGGGCGATACCAACCCGAAAATCTCCACCAACAATATCGCAAGTATGTTCATAGTACCATGCCCCCGTTTGAGGAAATGGCATTGTAACCATGCCGCTAGAGGTTACAGACCCTCCCGAATAGGTGGAGGTTAAACCACCGTTACTTATGATATTAGTCGATTGAGTATTAAGCGCATTCATAACAGGGAATGGATCGCCCGGCACAGAGATAATTTGATCATCGCTGGTCATGCCCGCAACCGTTAAATCTGTAACGCCTTCCGAGTTTTCGCCAAGATTGCCGCTATTACCAAAGGTGCAGTGAAAACCACCTTCTGCATATGAAAGGCTAGATGATTTTTTAATTGCTTCGATATCGCGCCCGACTTTTGATACATCTTCTAAAAACTCGCTCGGACTTACAATCTGCCCCGGCATAAAGTGGACGTTATGCAATAAACCTTCGAAAGGGAATCCTCCACCGCTTGCAGAAAACCAGTAATTATTGGCCCCGGAAAACATCATAGGATTAGTGTTATTTAAAGTAACAACCGCATGATTTCCCGTATTAAATTCTGTTTCCTGTGCCCGCCCGATGAACACCTTCAAGCGGTCTTCGGCTGTTGCGTTACCCGCGTCATATTGAATGGTGACGGGATAGGCGTGAACGTCACGAAACTTGCGTGTAGATATCCATTTACCACCGATATCACCACCGCCACCACCAACAAACAGCGTGTCATCAGATTGCAACGAACAAAAGAAAGTCTTACCACCCGCAGCAACGCCAAAAATTGATTGAGTTGCACCGAACTTAACCCGCGTCATCGCGAAATGAATTGTAAGTTTTGTCTGATCTGCTGCGGCAATGCCTGTATGGTTCATACGATAACCGGAACCCCGGCCAACACAGGAATTTTCATAAGGTGGTTTCCATGCCGTACTTATGGGCCTGTAAGGACGTGTTGAAAACATTAGCGGCCCCCTTCAGCCTGATATTTTTCTGGCCAACCCGCTTCCAGGTCAATGTCTAGAAGTGCCTGGACCGCTGCCGCATCGTCTTTTGCACCGACAACCGTTAAAGAGATAAGGCCTTCAATCTGGGCCAGGCGGGTGTAACAAGCCTTTACCAGGGCGCGAACCGCCAGGCTCATATCTTTAAATTCAGCCATTGTTAGTTCGGGATTTGGATCATCGGCGGCGGGGTCTTCGCTTTGCATTCGCCATTGGATGGAAGGGTCGCCGCTGTCGTTCATATAGGTGATTTCGTTACCTATATTATCCCGGCTATCTTTGTCTGTTTGCACCACATAGTAATTTTCACCATCCGGGGTAAATTTTAATCCGCCGTCCATAATATCGTCGCGTAAACGCTTGGCGTCTTGTTTTAGCGCCTGGCCGATTTGCTGGGGTGTTTTATAGCTGGGTTCCTGGGTTGCGGTGACGGTGTCGCCTTCTTTGGAATAAACCAGGTTTCCCTTGGTCTGAAAACGGCCCAGGGCGACCGTGGTTTCCTTGTACCAGTATAGGTCTAATTCTGGGTAAGGTCTGGACCCTATATCCATTTTCCCACCTGGCACGGGTACACGTTGATTTTGACGAACAATTTTAGGCGCACCATTGTTCCACAAACATAATTGGCTCATATCAGGCCGCCTTTCTAAATTGAATAGTGGTTTTGTTTTTTGATTTGTCGATTTGCACGATAGTCACCGCCCCGGCGGTATCGTCAAAGGTGCCGACCACTTCCGCTTCAAAGCCGGTATAAACGAAGGGGAAGCCACCAGCACCGCCCACGGTGATTTCAATATCAACCCAGCTTTCAAAACCATTCGTGGGGGCTTCCAGGGTCACCGCCCCGGTCATGGTCATGTGTTGTTTGTTGCCGTTTTCAATATCAACGGCAACGGTGCCAGATACCGCCAAACCAATTTCGTAGGACCCAACCCCTTGGCCCTTGGTGAAGGTGTGGTTTTCCCCGATAAGCCAGTTTTTAATAACCGTGGCGTCTGGGAACTTGTTCGCTGTCCCGGCTGTCATTTCAGAAGCCAAGGCCTTTTCCACCACCCCTTTTATGGCCGTGGTGGCGTCTTTGACCGCGAACGACATATCAATGGTGTGGGTGGTGCTGTTCAATTCCATGAACTTGACCCACTGGTCACCGTCATAAACTTTAAACGACCAGATAGCCCCGGCGCTATCATCACACCAGACCATGCCTTCCACCGGATTATCGGGGGCCGTGGCACCTTTATTCTGGGAAAAGAGCGCCAATAACATGGGGTTCATCAGATTGACAAAAGCCAACCCGCCAAGGGTCCCGGTGGTGGGTAGCTGATTAGTTGCAACTTGTGACATTGTTATATCCCTTTGCCATATCCCTTGGCGTAGTAATCAAACGAACGGGCCACCGGCTGGTCCAGACTGTCATGCCAAACCAGGTTAAAGCCGGTACTGTCCGCATTGGTAATAATGGGGCGGTCCCCTTGGGCCAGCCCTTGGCCATCTACTGACAACCAGGGCCGGGCCTGGAAGGGGTTTTGGTAAGTAATCCGCAACCCTTCAACCGGGCAGACCAGGTCTTGACTGGTTTCCACCCGGTCGGTCATATCAATGGTAACGGCCAGGGTTTGCACCACCGGGGTACAACCCCAGGAATGACCGCGTAGAACAAGCCGGAACTTCAGGCCCCAGGCGGCATAATCTCCGACCACAAAACGCGACCAGGCGGACCAGGTCGGTGCCCCGTTGGGGTCGTCCTGGGTAGTGCTGATTTGCAATTCAACCGAATAGTCGCTTTCCCCAACCCCAAAGATATTTGAAAGCCCCAGGAAGTCAGGATCGTCCAGGACGTTGTCGTCCACCTTGGTGCCGGATAGGGAAATCACCGCTGTGACCCGCGACGTATCTATCCGCCCGGCGTTAAATATCCGGTCAAATTCATATTCACCCGAAGTCACCAGACCAGCGGGACCCAGGAAGATATTTTCAACGGCCAGGAAATTTGGAAAATCGAAAATGTTATCGGCACTATCCAGGCGCAAACCACCCAAACCAGCATCAAATCCACAGTTGTTTACAACGCCAGGGAAGCCTACCTGGTCGATAACTTCAACCACGTTTCTTCCCTGAGCCGAAACTATGGACGACCCCACCAGGGCGGCGGTTTCGCTTTCCACGTCGGTTAAATCCACGGCCTTAATCAGGTAGGTCCCAGGCAAGGCCGGGACCGTGGCAGTGGTGCCGGTGACTTTTACCAGCAGGGTGATGGCACCGCCCCAGACCGCAACGTCTGGTGACCCTGCAAAGTAGCGGACTTCGTAGTGCGATAAATCCAGGGCCGGGTGAGCATCCCAAGATAAATAGGCCTGGCCGTCAATGACCTGAATTTCAAAGCCGGTTACCACATCAGGGGGTGC
This sequence comes from uncultured Rhodospirillales bacterium, assembly GCA_913060675.1. GTDB lineage: Bacteria > Pseudomonadota > Alphaproteobacteria > Kiloniellales > Kiloniellaceae > Kiloniella. The sequence continues at coordinate 29,282 of CAJXUS010000010.1, read as the reverse complement.
CCAATAAGATAACAGGTCTTTGGATATTTCGGTCCAAGGACCTGGGCGTCCGGTATTGGTCAACGGACGAACCCGGAAGGAATATTCCCCCCGGACAATATCCGGTATATCTATGGAATGGCCAGTGGTTGCCCCAGAAGCTTGCCAGGAAGGCTCCCCAAAACGCCGGACCTGGGTTTCATAAAGTACCGCCCTGATATCAGCAGACGCGGTCCAGGAAAAGGTAGCCCTGGTTTTGACTTCAGAGCCGAGCTTGTACAAACCTTCTTCAATGGTCAGATCGGACGCCGGAGCCAGAGCACCGGTGGGATAGCGTGACGTGGCTATAGGCTCCAGGGCCAGGCCGTCTTCAATAAGCGCGAACTTGCCGGGGTTGTGTTCCAGGGCTTTGACTTCAAATAAATGCCCTTCTACTTCGTTGACCGAACGAACCCGAAATAATCGGGGTTTCACGTCGGTGCCAGATAACACCCAAAGACCGGCGGCCACGGGCGTGTCCGGGTAGATGCTATCCACGGTTAAAACCGAATGGGAACCGGGGTTAGACGTCACCGTCTTTTCCACCAGTTCACCGCCCGGCATGACCAGGGAAAGCTTGTATTCATGACCACTTGCAAGCGTGACCGCCTGGTCCAATGTCACCGCCGTGCCGTCTATGCCCTTGAGCCTTCCGCCAAAGCGCACTGCCGACCAGTATTTATCTGCCAGGGCGACGATTTGACCGGGGAATAAGTCGGCGTGGTCCATGCCTGCGCGGTAGGTTACTTGTTGGGTTTCGGACTGTTCTGAATAGAGCGCCCACAATCCCATCCGGTAAGCCTGGCCACGGGAAGTGCAACCGAAGGCGGTTACTTCCATCGGCCTATAGCCCAGCTTGTGGACCAGGTCGGCGTCTTCGACAACTTCAGGGGTGCGGCGGTATTCATCGTCTGGGTTATTCCACCAAACAATTACCGTAGAATGCCGACTTTCCAGGGCGGTGCCTTCATAATTGAAATCGCCGTCTATGGTGTTGGCATGGGTGACCAGTTTTACAGCATCCGCCGGGGCGTCCTGGACTGCAAACATGGCCGCACTTGCCCAATAGAGCATGCCGCGAAAGGTGGAGGCGATAGAGTTTAAAACCGTGAAGGCTTCTTCCTGGGCGTTAAACTGCCAATTGAAAGTAAACCGGGGTTCCGTGCCGCCAAGGCCATCTGGGACCAGTTCATCACAGTATTGGGCGATTTGGTAAAGACCCCATTTGTCCACTGCCTGGTCGTCAACGAATTCACCCAGGCCATAAGCCTGGTGGGTTGCCATATCATAGAACACCCAGGCCGGGTTTTGGGTCCAGGCCAGTTTAAATTCCCCAGACCAAAGCCCGGTGTAAACCCTGGTGTCCGGGGCGTAATTATCCGGCACCCGAACAATGCGCCCGCGTATGTGATAGCCCCGGCCCGGTATGTCGGTGCCAAATAATTTACTATCCACGTTCAAGGCCATAATGGCGCAATCGGGGTAAGTCAGTTTGGCGTCAATGAGGACGGTGTAGGCAGAAAAATAGGTTTGATTTCTTAGCGCCAGCGTTTCGCTGTCAACGGTGATCCGACGGACACGGACGTCCCAGGGTGCCCCGCCAGCGGGAAGCGCAACCCGATAGGCGCGCTCATAAGGGCTGGTGGTTTTGCCGTTAATGGTGTCGGTGGTAAACTCGGTATAGACCCCGCCGAAAGGTTTTACGTCTATGGCGATTTGTACCGATGTGCCGTGCACGTCGCCGGTTTTGGTGTCTTGGCTTGTCAAGGCAGGAAGGCGAACTTTTATTCTTAGAGCATTGGCGTTTAAATCGCTCACAGTACGCACCACAGGGGTGTCCTGCTTTACTTCCGCTCCAACGCTTTCTTCGCGCTCTACGTCCGGGTAGCCGGGGATATAAGGTTGGTCTGGCAGTCCTTCGCGGGTGTCGAGTTCTACCCCTTCAAAATTGTAACTCCCATCGTTGTTTTGCACCGGGGTGCCATCCAGGTAAACCGACTTCAAGCCATCAACCAGGCCGACGATTGGACCTTCGGAAACAAAATCCAGTACCCGCGCGGTGGCCGAACTTTCAAGCGTGTTCGGGTCTTCTTTGGCCACACGGCCAGAACCGCCGCCGCCCGCTTTACCGCCGCCTTTACGGCCCTGAATTGCCAGGGCGTTTCTTTTTTCAAGCAATCCAGCCATATCAAACCCTTAGAGTTGTTCGGCGTCCAGGCCGGAAGAAATAACAACGGACCCGGCGCGGACTTCGCCATAAACCACCGGCCTGACTTGGCCTTGTTCGGCAACGTTGACCGGTCCATTAAAAAGAGAAGAGGCGCGTTGTTCGGGGGCTTCTAGCTGGTTGACGTCCCCACCAGGTGGAGAAGGGGCCAGCATTTGAGAAATGCCCTGAAGGCCCCAGGTCAAACCGGATAGGGCAATCTGGCCCCAGGACACCGAAAAGGAACCCACGCTAAAAGCTTCAGCGGCAAAACCCGCCGCCGCCACACCATCCGCCGCACCAGCCCCAAAGGCTGGACCCGCCGCCGGGGCAAAGAAAAAGGCGGCACCGATTAGGGCAATTCCCATAATCGCCTTACCTAGACCCTTGGATTTTGCCCCTATTATTTCGGGTACGATGTGCAAAGACTTGGCCTGACCCAGGCCCAGATTTAGGGTTTCTTCCTGGTAGTGGAAGCCGTCGTCCTGGTCGTCGCGTACCAGGCGGTAATGACCGGTTTTTAGCGCGTCTCGAAAACCCTTTATCTGGATGCACAAGGCGCGGATGGCTTCCGCCGGGCTGGCCACAGACAAAGAAAAAGGCCCGCCGAATTGAGCAAGGCCGCCATGTAAAACGATTTCGCACATTTTAACCCTCGTATCGTAACCAATGGGTGACGTGATTTCGCCAACGGTTAAGAGGTTCGCGGCGGGACAGGCGCGCCATATCGACCGGTAATTTTGCCGATAGGTGGTGCAAAGCCAGGCCGCCTTCCAAAAGGACCCCGCCGTGGTTAGGCACCTTGGACATTATTTGCGCCAGGAAGACGTCACCTGGTCGGACTTCTTCAGGCGTGATTTTGACAAAGCCCGCCTGTTTAAATCCCTGGCCGTAAAGGTCGCCGTCGTCTTCGGTCCACCACTCCCAATTCCTTGGAAATTCAGGCAATAAAATACCGCGCTGGGTTTTGTAATAATCGCGAATAAGGCTGTAACAGTCTGTTACCCCGTGGCGAAAACCCCGACCCGTAAGGGTGGGGGTCGGCACTGCGTCGCCAAACCAGGTTGTGGGTAGACAGTCCTTGCCATCGGTGCAGATAATACCCCAAGGGATGGCGGTATCTACTTGACCTTGCATATCGTCGGCGGACGGGCAGTCCGGGCCATCCGGGTGGCTATGGATAACCGCTTGGATTTCCCCGCGCTTGTGGGCGGATAACCAGGCGTTTGTCGCCATCTTGAAGGCTTGTTCCGGTTTGGGGTGAATGTTTTTATAAGGGGTGTATTTACCGTCCACCACCAGGCCACAGCTTTCGCGCGGGTACTCGGCCACGGCGTGGGCCTGGGCGGCCGCGATCACAGATTGTTCAAACATGATTTAATCCTAGAATTATCTAACCTGGGCGATACCAGGAAACCCCCCGAAAGGGATTTCGGCATGGTCACCAAAACGCAACCGGCAAGCGGCCAGGTGTTTGGCGCATACGTCATTGGAGGCGGCCACCGGGGTGCCGTTTTTGTCGTAAGAATTTTCCCCCGCATAGGGGCAAGTTGCCTTGGTGTAATCGAAACCGCCGGAGCCGTCGGGGCGGCGATATTTCAGGGGACATACGTTTTTCATAACCTGGCGGCGGGGAAGGCGGACGCCTTGTTGGTCCATGGCGGCGCGCAATTCAAATTCGACCAGCTTTTGGTTTTGTGCTGATTTTCGCGACACCACAAAAACGTCGTGTTGAAAGGTCGCTGTCGGGTCCGCGTCCACTTCACCGTCCAGGAACCTTTTATAGGTGCGAATGCGACGAAAGACCGCCCCGAGTAAATCCCCGTAGGCTATGACCAGCCCGGTGCCCACAGATGTGACGTTGCCAATTCGGACCAGCGGTTGGGGCAAGGCCCCTTCAGCGGAATATTCAAAGCCTTCGACCTGGATATCCTGGGGCGGGTAAAGTTGGCCGTCAAAGCTGACCGGCTTATCGCCATAGGACGTTGTCGTAAAAGGGTGGACTTCCCCACCCAACCCCGTGGCGTCCAGTTGGTACAGGGTTATTCTGGTGTCCAGGGAAAGTTTTTGGCTTTCTTCTTTTACCTTCGGGGAAGCCGTTGTTGTCGTCATATCGTCCCCCTGGTTTATAGGTCGAATTCTTCGGTAAAGCTTGCGGTCATAGAAAATCTACCGGCTAGTTTTGGCTTGGGTTGCCAGCTTTCACAGGTCCATTTTCTGGGGCTGTCTTCATAGGGGGCTTGCCAAAGGAAAGCGGTGACGCCTTTTTTATCCTTGAAGAACGCGACCAGGGTGTCTTTTTGAGCCTTGGTTATGTTGCCCCAGGTGGCGGTGGCGGTGCCACGTATCGAATTTATATCGTCACCAGAGCGTTGCCGGTATCCGCCTTCAAAACCGGCGCTATAGACTTTGGCTTTTTCTTGGAGCGAAGATCCTACCTGGACCGGAATATCGGGGAGGGTATCCATAGATTAGGCCATCCTTGTGCCACGCGGGTTTAACATGCCGCCGTTTTTCATTTGTTGCATTAAGCGTCGGTCCACAATCTGGGTGACCCGGCCTTCCACGGCCTGGCCAATACGTTGGGCCAATTCGCCGTCCGCTTCGCCGCCTTGGCTGCCACCCTCTACAGAAACATTGGTTTCAATGTGCACTGACATGGCAGAACCCCCGCCGCCCATCCCGGAGGCGTCCACGCCCAGGCGACCACCAGGTCCGCGCCTTAGCGGCATGATAGCTTCGTCACCGGCTTCACCCATTACCCCGGTTTCATTACCGGCCATGGGAAAAAAGGTTGGCTGGGTCACCACGGTGCCATTTGCGAAGGCATTAACCCGGCCCCCGCGAAAGGCGGCCCCATTGGCAAAGGGCACAACATTGCCCCCAGAAAATGCCGCGCCATTTTTAAAGGGCAGGAAGTCCAGGAAGCTATTGGCCAGCGGTTCGGTTATGGTTTTTCGAATGGTAATTCTTGCCAGGTCAGCCACTATTGAATTGACCATGTCTCCAAAGGTCACTTTTGACCCCGTGGCCATAGCCACAAAAGCGTCTTCTATGGACGTCAAGGACCGTAAGGTGGCTTGTTCGGTTTGCTTGGCCGCGTCGCCCGCATCGTCGGAATAAGTTTGCAAAGCGCGACGGATACCATCCGCGCCTTGTTTACTGGCGTCGAGCTTGCGCCGTTCGGCATCTTCAAAAGCCAGGGTGGCTTCATCCCGTGCGCGGGTGGCGGTTTCTTCGTTTATGACGCCTTTTGCTAACAGGCCGTTGATTTCGCTCAGGGCAAAGCCGTAGGCTTCAGAAGCGGTCCGCAGCCGTTCGGTAGTTCTTTCTCCTTCCTGCTCCAGGGTGGCGCGTTCACGGGTCAGGCGTTTGCGTTCTTCCTCTTCTGCCTTCAGAGTTTGTATAGCCAGGACATAATCGTGGATTTGCTGTTTTACTTCTGGGGTGATTACTTCACCGGCGGAAGCCGCTGACTTTAAAGCGGTGTTAAAAGCCTGGCCAAAATCGGTTCGCTCCAATTGATCTTTTTGAAACTTTAGATTTTCCACCGTTCGTTCCAGGGCGGAAGTATCGGGAAGCTCAATATTATTAAAACCGAGTTTTACCGGTTTGCTGGTTGTCTTGGGTTCCGCCTTGGTTAAAAGAATTTCCAGGGCTTCTTCCCGTTCTTGGAACAAACGTTCGTAGGCCTCTTTTTCCTTTTGAAAACGGGCCTCTATCCCCGAAAGTTCAACCGTAGCAATTTTTTTATGCGCCGGATTTGCGGCGGGGTCGTCCAGGATCGCACGGGCCTTGTCTAAATCCTTTTTGGCGCGTTGCAAGCGGTCGGTTTGTCCCGCCAATTCTACGTCCAGTTCGTCCAATCTTTGACTAACTCGCCCGGTGCTTTGGTTCTCCAGGTCCTTCATTTTATCAATGGTTATCTGGATACCGGCGGCCATATCGGCAAAAGCCTGGGTAACGAACGTTAACAGCGGGGCCATATCCACCAGGGCAGAATTCATCTGCACAGAAATGACCTTTTCCAATGCCACCATTTTATCGCGCGCCTGGTCGCCTTTTTCGATCAAGGACGCATCCATCACCACGCCAAGGTCACGGGCTTCCTGGCGGAATTTTTCAATCCCCGCCGCGCCTTCATCCAAAAAACGGACAAACTGTTCACCAGCGGTGCCGCCGAAAATTTCATCCGCGACCCTAATTTGGGCGGCCCGGTCCAGGCCTTCCATTCGTTCGATAACTTCAGAAAATAGCGCGGAAGTGTTTTTAAGTTTTCCCTTCAATTCGTCCTGGGTAAACCCTAGGCGTCGGAAGGCTTCTTCAGCCGGTCCCTTGGCGGTGACCACATATTCATCGGCGCGTAGGATTAACTCTTTCATGCCGTCGGTAAGGGCGTCTTGGGTGACGTTATATTTTTCAGCCGCGAAGGTAAGTTCCTGGTATGCTTCCACCGCCAGACCGGCGGTTTCCGCCTGGGCTTTGATATTGGCGGCAAAATCCAGGGATTGCCTGGACGCTTGGACTAGACCCCGCACGGCCAGAATAACCGCGCCAATGGCCGCCGCCGCCGCTAGGCCAGCAGGACCCAAGGCGGTAAGCCCTGCGCCTGCTGCCCCAGATTGTAAGGCAAGACCTTCTAAGCCGCCCCGGACTTCACGGCCCACAGCACCCACGGCCAATAGACCTTTTGACGCAGGGCGTGAAGCGCGTTCAATACGTTTTAAGGCGTTTTGGCCCCGGTCACCCAATTGAACCAAAGCGCGTTCAACCACGGCCTGGTCTTTCAGGGAAAGCCTAATGGAAAGGTTTTTAGACTTCGCCATCGTTTTCACCGTCTTTCGTATTTATGGCCACGACCAGGCCGCGTTCGGCCCAGGGCAATAATTCGGCAAGGGTGCGCCGGTTGTAGTCCAGGGCGTCCGCCAAAGAAAAAACCGCCGGAAAATTAAGTCCGACGGTCCCACCCATGCCAACCACGTTTAATTGGCCGGTCGACTTTAAAACCAAGTCCCAAACCTCAGCGCCTTCCAGGGTGCGGGGTTCTTGCTCTACGTAGGTACACCTGGAGCCGTCGGGGTTTCTAAGCCCCTTGGAACAGGGTGTCCCTTCAGCCTGGCACCCTTCGCAATATTTAGGGCCTTGCCCGAAATGCCATTCGGACAGGGCCTTTAACCGTTTCCCTCGGAAATCATTTCCTTGTGCGGGCGGGTGTATTCGATCAGGAAGTCTTCGGCCATGGTGTTCACCGACATAAGCGCCCGCAAACCTTCAGGTGATATTTTTAAGGCCCTTTTACCCTTCGGAGGTAAAACCCCTTTCCAGGCGATCACAGCGGATTGCGCCAGGGCCACGGTGAAGAGGAATTGGGAAAGTCCCTGGCGTCCGTCTTCGTCGTCCAGGTCTGGAAGGCCGGAAACTTCGCCGCCCGCTTCTGTGACGTTGCCATGTTCCTGGGTGGCCTGGGCTGCCAGGCGGAAGCCCTTGACCTTGGCCGCTTCATAAATCGCCGTGTTAAGAGGGCGCACTTGTAACTTGACCCCATTGGATAGATTAATCCAATAGGGTTTGGTGGGAAGTGATAGTCTAAGCATGAAAACCCCGTTTAGTAGCTGGCCACGTCGTTGACCAAAATAACTTCCAACATATGGCCTTCGACACTATCGAAAGCCGCTTGCCAATCGTAAGTCACCGAAATGCCGCCAGGCCCGGAAATGGGTAGTTTCTTGCGGGGTAAGAAGACGCGCGGAAGCTTAAAGGTCAGAGCATGGCCCGCCCCACCTGGTATGGTGAAACCATATTCCAAGGCCACTGGTGTTTCCGCGTCGATTGCATCCGCCAGGGTGGTATCGGTTGAAAAGCGCACGTCAATGGTGCCGGTGGCGGTGGCTTCGGTTTCGTCGGCCCCGTCTATCAGGCCATCGTCGCGGATTGTTTCAACCTTTTCCATGTTATTGGAAAAAGAGAATTGCCCAGCGGTAACGTTGGCAAGCTGTCCGCCCGCTACCTTAATAGAGCCTTTGCCGTTATTGAAACGCTTTAGGGCATAAGATAGGGGGCTGGCATCCTGGGCTGTAGGGCCTGATGTTTCCCCCTGGGCAATGACGCCCAAATCAGCTTCCGCCGCGCCGGTGCGTTGCATCGGAAAAGACAAGGTATCCAGTTTTGCACCGGTGTTTAGAAAGTGCTTTTGTGTGGCCAGCTTTGTGTGGCCAAATTCGAGCGCCAGAGAAAGCAAATCCCCCCCGGATTTAAAGGTGTGGGTATATTTACCGCCGGTATTATCCACGGTAGCCGGTGCACCCAATACACCCTTTAACCAGAAGCCAATGGCGCGGAGTTCTAGCGGCACCTTGATGGAGCCTTCCACGTTTGTGGCATCATAAAAGGGGTCTTGCGCGTCACGCCCCTGGCCCAGCAAAGGAGAATAGCCCAGGGGCTTTTCTGCCCCAATATCAGCGGAAGAAAAAGAAACCTTGGTATAGACCCCGCCACCACCACCATTTGGTGCGGTGCCATAGGTGGCTTCGAAGGCGGCAAGGCATTGAACGTCCGACCCATAAGCGCGTGTTTTCGCCATGTTGTAAAACTCCTATTAGGCCGTTACCCCAGCGGGGAAGGGCTTGTATATTGTAGGGATAAAGAAATCAGACCGGCCTTTATTGTCGCCGCGCCTTCTATGTCGTTGGTGTTGAATTCCATGGCGGTGACGCTCATGTAATCAACCGCGCCGCCCAGGGTTTCGTCACCCAGAATGGCCGCTGAAATCGCTTGCAAAATAACATCAAAAGCCAAGTCTCGTTTTTCCGGGTCAACGCCTTTGACAATGACCTGTATTTCTACTTCGTGGTCAAATTCGTAAAGGGTTGGGGACAACAGGACGTCGGGTTCGCCGGGGTCGCCATCGTCTAAATTTATCCAGCCAGCGTTTGGTATTTTTTTTGGTTCGGGGCTGTTCCTGGTCACGTCTGGACCAGGTATTGTTTTCAATAAAACCAGTAAGGCCTTTAAGGCGGTTTCGCGTGTGCTGTCAGCCATCCAATTGGTTCCAATACTTAATCACCAGGCCCACGGCTTTTGTCTGCCATTTCTGGGCTATCTGGTTGGTGTTTAGACGTTTTTTTATGGAAGTCTTTGGCACCAAAATAAACATGGGCACGGCGCGGTGTTTAAGGATTTCCCGCGACCGCTTAATCCGACCTGACCCCAATAACTTGTCATTAACATAAGCCTGTTCGCGGATTTTACCGTTGACCTTCCTAGAGCCTTTTTGCACTGGCGCAAATAACAAGAGTTGACCGTTTGCCGACTTGCGAACAAAGGCCCCGGTTAGCTCGTTGGGTTGATAAAGCACCCGGCCACCCCGACGTCCTTTTTTTAAATTAAAGCCAGTAGGGATAAGCAGAAATCGCCCCTTCTGGGATCGGACTTCCGCGCCATAGGAAAAGGCCCTAAGTGCCCCGCGCGTTCTCTCCCCGCCCTTGGCATAGACAAAGGCCACATTTTCAAAAGGGCTTTTGCGGCTTCGATAAGTGCGAAACTTCCAGGCCTTACCAAGCTTGCCCAAGCGGGCGGACGTTGCATCCTGTTTGAGGTCTCCCACCATACCCTTGCCAGCTTCACGAAAGCCCCGGCTGGTTGCCTTGCCCACCATGGACCATTGGTCTTTTATATGGGCTGACAAATTGCCTTCTATTGCCGCTCTTATAGTCATTCGTCCGCCTTTGCTAAAAGGGCTTGCCAAAGGGAAGAGGTTTTGGTTTTTCGCGGGTCTTCATCTAACACCATGACGACCCCGTCAATTTCAAAGCTATCCCCCTCTTTAAGGCCAGGGAGAAGGTGAATAGGCAGGGTTATTTGTAAATTGTCTGCCAGGATAGAGCCGCCCAGAACGTCGGCTAATTGGTCCCCAGACGAATACATTACTGGAATTAAAACGCCGTCCCCCAGGTTGTCGGCGCGGTAACGGGCTTCGACCCCGAATTCTTCAGGATCGAAAAACCCGTCCAAGTCTTCGGGGTCTTCAAAGGCCATTAGTCAGTTTTTTCCGCGCCTTTTGCGGGGGCGTTGTTTGGTGGTGTTGGGTTCTTAGTAGGGGCTGGGGGAAGTTCCTTCTTTTCCTTGCCGGGGTTATCGCCCAAGTTTTTGCCCACCAACTTGGCTTCGTCCTTATCGGCTTTGCGGATACGACCCAGGCTTTTTAACAAATTAAAATCGTCGGTGCCGATTTCTACCACGTCGTCTTTTTTGACCCGTCCGCCATCGGCCACGGTGTCCTTTAGGATCACGCCTATTTTTTTAGACATTGCTGTCCCTTTCTCAAAGAAAAAGGGGGCGGCCAGGCCGTCCCCATAAGTTTACCCGCTATAGGCTTTGGTTAATTAAACGCCGTCATTTGAGTGGCAGAAGCTTTCCGGGTGGCGGACCGCCGTATCAATTGACTGGTGTGCGACTACACGAATGGTGCCAGATTTTGAGTTGGTGTAAGGATCAACCAGGAGATCAAGACCGCCCCACATACCCACAATCAAACTTGCCCAGTTACCGAAGAACATATCGCCCTGGGTAATTTGATTGGAAACACCAGGGACATAGCCATTCACTGACCCACCTTCTTCCCAAATGGTCTTGCCTGTGCTGGCAAATTTTTCTTTGGTCTTCAAGTGGCCGCGCATCCGGGCATCAAAGGCATAACCCATGGTGTCCACGTCGGCATCATCGGCGGCGATTTCGGTTTCCATGGCGACCACTTCCGCGAAGGTCGGGTCCGCCGCCCCAAAGGTGGTGGTATTAATGCCGGTTTGGTTCGCCACCCCTTTAATTTCACCAGCAGCCCCGGTGCCATAAAGCGATTTTTTGCTAATTTCTAAGCTTAGGGCTGTAACCAACTGGTTACGGGCGAAGGCCTCGGCATCCATGGAAGATTGCATCAGGAATTGGCGGGTTAGGTCAGTAAAGGCACCCAATGTTTTTGGAGCCAAAGGAACCTGGCCGATCGTTGCTGCGGTTTCGCTAACGTCACCACCTTCCGTTGAAACCCAAAAAGCAGCCGCGCCGCCAGTTTGTTTTGGAATGGCCAGGTTACCGTTTAGGCCCGTAAGATAGAAGGCCCCAAGTTTGGACAGTATTTCTTTGGCGCGCAGCAATTCAATAAAGCTGGACGTCATCAGAGTGGTATCCACCAGGTTACCCCCGGCGGTTGGTGTGCCCACGTTCATAGGCGCGCGGATATCAAGAGGACTGATTGCCCGTTTCATGATTTCAGCGGGAACCAGGATACCCTTTGCGGCCTGGCCTGTTTTCTGTTCGGCGGCGCGTGATGCTTCAATTTCAAACCCCGCCAAGTCTTGCAAGGCCTGGTTTTTTGGGTTGGCCAGGGCATTCATGGCGCGCAAGAAAGAATAGGATTTAATTTCCTTTTCATCCAAACCGATATCTGGTTCCTCCGCGTGGCGAACCTGGCTTGGTCGGGTCTTGGCAATTTCGTTCAAGGCCTGGATCGCAAATTCATTTGAAGACGTGCCATCCTGGATGGCGCGTTCCCCCATAGCCGCTTCCAGCTTATGTTCTTTGACCATGGCTTCAATATTACGCATCCGTAAAAGTTCGGCATTACGAACCTGGGCGGCGTCGGTGACAACTGTTTCTGTTGTTGCTGGTGCTGTTGTAGGTGCTGTTTTTTGTGGCATTACGTTATCCCTTTGGAAAATAGTGTCGATTGTCTGTTCGTTCGAGCGTCCAACCCCGACCGACGTATCCGCCGGAACGCTTACTAGGCTGATTTCAAAGGGTTCCCAATCGGTTGCCCTGTAGACCGAGTTATCCCCGTCGCCGTCCATTTCTTCACGGACGTATTTATGGACGCGGTAACCCACGGAAACGTTCTGGCGTATGCCGTCACGAATTTGTAATAGTTCATCATCAGCGCGGGCCGTCTTGCCCAGGCGAACGGTTGCGCGGCCTTTGCCGTCATTACCAAACTGGACTTTTTCAACTACCCCGATTTGGTCGCGGGGGTCGTGGTCCATCAGCAATGGGGCGCGTCCGCTCAAAATGAAATCTGAGCGAATAGACCCGGCGGCATGGTCCAAGATTTCGTCACCAAACCAGCGGGGTATGTGAGCATCAGAGGAAAAAGAAACTTCCACCCGGCGGTCGTCTTCTTCGCCGTCGCCTGGAGCGCGGCCCATAATGACTTCACCGGCCCGAAATTGGGTGCCGGTCTTTTGGATTTCTTCAGTCTTCGTCTTGGTCTGGCTTGCCTGGGGGTCCACTTCCTTTGGCATCGGCTTTCCTTTCGTCAAAATTCAGGCCGTAAGATTTGGCCAGGTCGTTGTCTGCTTTGGTTATTTTGAAGTTTTCTTCTAGGTCGCCGCCGCGTTCGGCCACGATATTGCGGAGGGTTTCAATCCCGCCATTGACGGCCATCAAACCGGCTTGAACTTCTTTCAATGGATCAACCCAGGACCAGCCGCGCGGTTGCCACTCGACTTCCAAAAATTTTTCAAATTTGGAAAAGGGCAGGGGAAGGGCTGGAGTTAAAAGCGCCATGGATAACCAGTTTTCATAAATTTCCTGGTGTACGTTTTCAATCATCCAATGTTGCAATAAGCGCCATTCGTCACGTTCATCCAGGGCACCTTGGCGCAAGCTGGAATAGTTGACGTTTTCCAGATCGGCACCAAGGCCATTATAGGAAACCTGAAGGCCCGCCGACGCGCCCCGTAACATGGATTTTCTAAAATCGGGAAAGGCCGAATTAGGGTGCTGGGGATCAAAGGTTTTAAGGCTGTAACCCTGGGGCACAATCTCGAAGGTGCCTTCCTCGGCACGGTCTATAAATTCGCCTTCGTCGGCTGCTTGGCCAAAACCATCTGGCATGGCTTCGGGGTCGGTGGCTTCATAAAAGCCCATCTTGATAGCGGCGGTCCTGGCCGCGACCAGTTCGGCGCGTTCATATGCCGAAAGCATATGCAGTTTTTTGGCCGCCGCTGTCATCCAGGGCACACCACGCGATTGCGAGAAACGCTCGACCACAAAGGGGTGCAAGATTTCCTCAGCGGGAATTTTTATATATCTTCGTCCACCCCGGTTATAGGTATCCGCGCCGGGATGCTGGGCAAGTAAATGGTAGAATAATGGCTTTCCATAGGAGTTATATTCAACACCCATCCAAATACGGTTGCCGTTTCTCAAATCTTCGCAATAGGTTTCGTCCAGGTGGTCGGCTTCGAAAATTTGCAAGGCAAAGTGAAAAGGATTTCCGGCCCCCTTACCCTTAATCATTCGGATAATGGCTTCACCGTCGCGGGCAACGGTACGGATCAGGGCTTGTTGAACCGATAACCAAGACAGGGTGCCCGCTACTGTACAGTTCTTTTTGTTACCCCATTTCTTGTAGGCCTTCTCTATAGCGGCGTTGTCTGCTTTATCCAGTTCGCCGTCCAAGCCTTTGGAGCGGGCTTGTAATAGTATGCCTTTAGGCCCCACTACATTGCGGGTAAGGCGGCCAAGGTAACTTCTGGCGTAGCCGTCGTTTCTCTCCAACTCCCGTGACGCATTGCGAAGGATTGGTAACACCATACGGATTTCACCGTCGGCATTTTTGTGGGACAATTCCCAACTAAAGGTCTGGCGGTCCTTGGTGGCGGCGTCATAGGCCCGCTTGGAAAAGCGAGGCGGGGTACGCCGGTTAGTTGGTGGGGTTTGATTGCGCCCAAAGAGTGATGGTAATTTCATAAGCGCCCCCTAGTATTGCAGTTTGATATAACGAACCGGGGATTTCCCCTTGTTCTTCAGGTCTTCCAGGTAGACTTCGCGGCGGTAGGTTTTGCGAAAGGTCAGGAGGTCGGGCAAGGACATTCGCTCCAACTTGCGCCCGTCAATCTCGTAGGAGTTTTGGTCCTTACTGGCGCGCTTTTGGATAACCGCTTCAATAGCTTCCAGGGTTTTGCTGGCATGGCTTCGGGTATCCGCATTGGTTGCCGCTACTAGATCGGGCAACACTTCCATATTGCCGCTTCCAACCCCGAACCGGTCGCCATCTTTTAAGACAAAAGCCGCCCAACCATACTTGCCATCCACATAACTGGCAGTGGTTGCGGCGGGCACCAACACCTGGAATTTGTCACCGTTATCCAATGCGGAAAAAGTTATCTTTTCTGTACCTGATATCAGCACATAGGACAGGACCCATCCGTCACTGGCCGGGTAAGTATCGACCAGGTCAGAAACCACCCAGGACCAAGTGTCCCCGGCGTTGAGTTCTTCTAAATAAATTGTCATTCAAATCACCAGGAAGTTTTGGCCCTGGCCCGCTTGGGTCTTCGTTTCTTCGAAGTCTTGCGGTCCCGGCCTTTGTCTTTTTCATCAGAAGAAGCCGCCGCCTTTTGCGCGGGGGTTTTAATCTTCACGGTTTCGGGTGTTGCTGGGGCCAGAAGAATGTCTTCTAGGTCCATTTGTTCTTCTTCCAGGGGCTTTTCGCGTTCTTCGTACCTGGACCAAACACTATCTGGCATAGAACGAACGCCCAATTTCATGGCCGCGCTTTCCGCTTGTAACATGGTGTCCAGGCCTTCATTGGCCTGGTTGGCGTCCTTGTCCCATTTGTAAGTGGTATAACCGTTTTTATTTTTGGACGGGACCCGGCGTTCCGCTGTTATCTGGCGGTAATATTCGTCTTCCATGCCCTTGGGTAGGCCGACATAACCACGGACCAAGGGGTCTACTTTTTTTAGGTTGCGATAAAAGGCCATTTTCATGACCGACGACCCAAAGTTATAGAACCGCCTGGAATACTTCAGCAGTTTCCCGGCCTTGTTGCGTTCCTTTTTCACCTGGGCAAAAAGCGGGGCGTTGTCTGAGTTTGCACCCCTGACCATAATAACGTCGGTGGCGCGGTGCTTTTTGGCAAAGGACCAAACGTCTTCTGTCCAGGCGTTGCCATCAATGGCCATGAGATCAATTTCAATCGACCGGCCCACAACATTGCGCCAACTCGATTTCAATAAATCCGCTAGGCCCTCTTGGCAGCCCTTTTCTGCAATGTGTTCAGATATCACCCCGTAATCTATGACCCACCGGCGCAAGTCTCGACCCCAGCCAACCAAGTGCCATTCCACTCGGTCTTTCTGACAATCGACCCCAACGGTCAGCAACACGGCACCGGCGGGGATTGTCCCCCGGACGTGGCCAGTTTCTTCGGCGCGGTCGCGCAAGGTTTCCCAGGGCGGGGCCTCACCTTTGGTGCGGTAAGCTTTGCCCACGGTGTCGTTTAGGAAAACTTGTTCGGCGGCGGGGTCGCCTTCAGCGTCGCGCCATTCGTCGGCAATCCGTTGCCAGCTTTGCAAGCTGGAATAAGCTGACCAAAGATAAAAAGACCGATGTTTGCTTCTGGCTTTGGGATTTTTCGCCACCCAATTACCTTGTCGGCGCATAGCGTCGCGGTGGTGTTCTTCAATAACCGCGCCGCATTCTGGGCAGGAAAAGAAAACCTTGTCCGGGAATTCATCGTCCAGGTTGGCCAGGAGATTTTCCCATTCCAGGGCGTGGTAGTGTCCACATTCCGGGCAGGGGACTTCCAAATGTTCTTGTGAACCCGCGTCAAAGTTTCGGGTGATCCGGCACCCCGGTGCAATCAACGGCGTGGACGCCTTGAATATCTTGGCAAATTCAAACGCGCGCGACCGGCTGTCAGCTTGTTTTTCTGGATCGCCCGCCGCGTTGGTATCCCACTTTGCCAAATCGTCCTGGACCTGGCGGCGCATGGAAACCTGGGAAAGCGACGACGGCGAGTTGGCCCCGGATATTTGGATCGCACCGCGACCGTCCAGCCGTTCTTTATACATCAAACTGTCAGAAGCATCCCTGGTCTTACCAGGAAAAAGCGCCCGCAAGGCGGTGGTATTCTTCAGCATCGGCGCGAGTTTCATCCGCGACCAACGCTTGCCGTTATCTTCGGTCGGGTGCACGAAAAGAAAATCACAAGGGTCGAGGTGGAGCGACCCCAGGGTGAATATATTTCCCAAAACAGTGCCGCCGATTTGAGCGGATTTTATTAAGGTCACTGTCCGGCAAGGATCATCTGGCCCCAGGGCTTTCAATATTTCAGAGAACATTGAGAACTGGTCCTTGTTGTAGGGACCAGGGAAGGGGCTTTCACGTTCTGAAAATTCGATATTATCAACCGCCCATTGTTCAAGATCGACCGGCGGCGGCGGGGTTAGAATTTCCCCCAGGATTTCATTTGCCATCCTCGGCGGATTGCTCAACATGATTTCCATTTGCGGCGGCGTCCTCTTCATCCTCGACCAGGGCGGGGAAGTTTTCCGCTGTCCGGTTGTAGGTTTCAGACGCCTTCGCCCGAACGGCCAAGAATTCCTGGCGCATCAGGTGGGTGACGTCGCGGTGGGGTATTTCAAATTTTGAAGCAATCGCCCCGGCAATATCGGTCAGGCCGCCTTCAAAAACTTTCAACATGCTTCCAGCTATGCGGGACATTTCCGCGCGGGCCGTGGTCGCTTCGATATAGCGCCCTTGTCTTGCGCGTTCTTCTTCCTTGGCGCGACGGTTCCGGGTTTCAATCTCAAAAAGTTTGGCCTCTTTGATCTTGTCTTCGATAGTTGGAGCGGTGGGGATTTTATTTTCAGGCGGTGGCGTTGGTTTGTTTTCAGGTTCGCTTGGCAAGGAAAGAGGTTGATTAAATTCTGGGGCCTGGCTTTCAATTCTGGGCGTTGGTTCCAAAGCTGGTTGGGATTGTACCTGGTCCAGGTTGGTGGTTAGACCGTTGCCAAATCTTTGCGAGATATCAAGGGTGTTATTCAATTGGGCCTGGGCGGTGACCGCGTGGATTTTTGCTTTTCGTCCTTGTCCGACAATCGCCGGTCCATGGATCTTTTGTTCGGAAATCCATTGCGACACGCGCCCAGGTGAAACGTTACACATTCCAGCAAACGCGCCTTTGGTGACCAGACCTTCCATTTCTGAAGTCATGATCACCCCCAAATTGTCTTGAATTTAGGCTCTACTTTAGGGCCTACTTTAGTTTGTTGTTTAGTTCTTTAGGCTTTGAAAACTCATAAAAACTAAAGAAAGACAGCGCCCAGGCCACCCGCGATGGTTATTGCCTGGGAAGGACCCGTGGATCGCTATAGTTTGGCAAAAGAAAACCCCGCGCTCTTTCGAGCCGGGGCTATGTTCTTGGTGCTTCGCTTGGTTCTGTTGCTGGTGCTTACTGTCAACGTTTGATCGTAAAAAGTCAACCGTAAAAAGTCAGGTGATTGATATCATTGGATATTTTGTGTGGAGAAATTGCACGCCCCATCGCGCCGAGCATTGAATTTATAATCCAGGGTTCGTATTCGGCGGCGGGGCCAGCCACTTCCAGACCGGAACGGGTCAGGGTTTCGGCCAGGCGTTCCAGTGTCAGCCACCAGCCATGGTATATGCGCCGGGCGGCCTTGATGTTGTCCACGGTCAGTTTGGGTTCAACGTGTGTTCCCTTATCGTTTCCCTTGTTGTCCCATATCTTCAGCGGTCGCCCGTTCTTTGGATTGATCACCGGCCCCATTAGCGGGCGCGCACCTGGCATCCAATCGGGTGTGGTCCCGGCTATGGCGTGGGACATGACGAACCCGGCGATCATGCCATCCAGGGCCGTGACTTCCCCGTGTACAATCTCGCATGCTTCAGGCAAGCCATGATGGCCTGGGCCGGAATAGTCTATCTTCACACCCAAAAGCCCAATGCGTTCAATCGACACGATACCGTCCGCGCTTGATTTAAACACCTGGATACCGTCGACCTGTTTCTCGATATCTTCCAGGCCATCGCCCCGGCGCAAGCCTATGTGGGCCTGGTGATGTTCATAGACCCATTGCAATAACCCTATGATTTCGTTAGGTTGTTGGCGTTTAAGACTGTTTTGATTGTCGGGGTTCTGGACCTTGTGGACCTTAGGGGACCTTGGTTTGGACCTTGCCGAATGGCAAAAAGTCGTTTTATTTCCTTTGCTTAGCCCTTTTCTGTGGACCATAGGACCTTATCTCCATGTTTTTTTTAAAATTGATGTGTGCGTGTGCATGTGTGCGAATATATAAAATAGTGTAAATAAGCTCCCTAAGGTCCATAAGGTCCAAGACCGTTGGTATATAAAGGATACATATCTGGACCTTGTGAAATTAAGGTCCAGCAAGGTCCACTAGATATTGTCTTCTTCGCCATAGTCTTCACCTACATTTTGTTTAAGACTTTCAACGGTTTCCACCACTTTCAGGCCCTGATAATAGTACGAACCGCGCTTGCGTTTGTTCAATCCCTTGTCACTCAACTTGAAACCGAAATAGCGCATAGACATAGGCTCTGAAGAGAAGATCGAACACCAAGCGGTATAGAGGTGGTAAAGATCAGAAGCGGAAGCCTCGGCCATGTCGTCTTCTTCTGTGCAAGCTTCAAGGAACTGCCCCACAGGGTCACTGTCCATCCTGTACTCGTCGGTTGCTTCCGTGATCGCCGCCGGGGGTTCCAGGCCGCTCTCCAGCCACATCATAAGCCCGTCTATCATCCAATTCAAAACCCCGGATGCTTCAGCCCTAAGCTTTTCAGGTAGCTGCCTATCGCATTTATGTTTGGGTATGTGCTGGTTAAACAAAACGAGGTTTATCCGTCGCCAGATACCTTCATCACCGCCCAATATAACCGGCTTATGGTTGCCCGCTATGGTGATTTTAAATTCAGGGTAAAACTCTTGGAAGCCCTGGTGGAGATTACGCATCATCATTTTTTCGCCGCCGGTCATAGACTTGATAAGGTCTTCCGCGAACTTGAAACCTTTCTTTGGCTCCGACGGGCACAGGTAACGAATAGAGGGCAGGACGGCCAGGTCTGGGGTGGCTTGCCCGCCGCTTTTGCGGTCGTCGTCCTTGAATGAGTTAATGGGCAAGGTACTGGCATAGCTCCCGTTGATATAGGACATGAAGTCCATAAGGGTAGATTTACCATTGGACCCAGTGCCATAGAAGAACGCCAAACACTGTTCGCCGGTCAAGGCAGTCATGGAATAGCCAAACCAACGCATAAGGAACATGCGGACGTCTTCATCGGGCAATATACTCTCTAAAAATCCGTCAAAGACCTGGGTTTTTGCCGTTATGTCATAATTGACGTTTGCAATCTTAGTGATACGGTCTTCTCGTCTATGGTCACGGGCGTTAATCCCCCCTTGTGATCGTGGTCGTAACTCCAGGGTGCAATTCAGGCAGTTGTAGACCATCTTGTCCTTATTCAACTCGGATAACGGGACCACAAGTTGGACCGCTGCTTCTATCAGCATGGCCTTTATTTTGTTGGAATTTCCAGACGTTGACGCCCAACCCGCATGGGCTTTGATACGCTTGTCAAAATCTTTTAGGTCTTCGTCTTTCCATGGCCCCTTGGCGACCAGAAAGTCCACTTCATCTTTGATCTTAAAGCCGATTTCCTGGGCGTGCAGATGGGCGATTTCTTCGCCTCGGTCACCAGACCAATGCGTCCCGGTCCAGGCGTGCCACCCCACATTAGGCACATACATAATATCGTCACCGAAATAATGTATAAGCCGTTGAGAATTTCCGTAGTCGTTGCGCGGAAGCTTTGACAACTCTTCCGCGACTGTCCCCCCGCCCCCTCGGCGTCGGAATTCGACTATATCGGCACTTTTTGGTGGAATTTGACCATTTTTATCATGGCTCTTTACCTCCATTTGAATGTCCCTTCAACAACTCCAAGGCTGCTAACGTCTCTTGTGAAAGAGGCATCATTAACCACTGTTTTGGTGTTGCGTTCTTATCAAAAGAAGTGTCTATGACAGCTTCTTCCAGCAAGGCGCGTACAATTGAAAGGGTTTCTTCTGGAAAATCACTGATAACCTGAGAAACGACGGCCTTAGGGCCTAATAGACTATTGCGAGCGAACAAACTAAATGCTCCCCTTACTTACCTGTGCAGGTAGAGTGGTGGACATGTGAGAATGTTGTCGCATTTCTCGGTTGAAAAGTCCCGGCAAGGACTTATTCGGCCCCACCACTCGTTATTAGTGTAAATAATTGAGTGATGAAGCCTTCAATCGTTATTATACAATCATAATGACGCTATCAAGTGTATTTTTTAACAAAAAGAAACCTCAGGTTGCTATGGTATGTTTCTGGTCATGTTTCCCCCAATAAGTTGAATATAGAGACATTACCGACCACCGCTTGTATCTACAGGGCCGTGTTCGCTGTAACCTCCACCGACCCATTCATCGGTGGTCTTGCAGTCCTTGCAAATACGCTCGCCTGGCCATTCTGATATGAACTTGTGGCCACCTAGGAGGCAGGTTCTTTTCTTCTCCTGGCCCTTAGGGGCTGGTGGTGTGTTGTCCTGTTTACCTGGCTTCTTTTTCTTCTTGACCACCACTTCGGTAGCGGCCTCTAAGCCATAGGGCGTGGGGGCAAAAAGGCTTGTGGGTGTACCGCCCAGAACCCGTTGTTGTTTTTCAACGATCTGGGCCGCGCCTTTATCTTTCAGTAGTATTAGGACTTTATGGGCGTGATTTTTTGAGCAATCACACGCCTGTGCCAGGTCCTTGGCGGACCATCGCTGCCCAGGGTCTTCGCGTAATACGTCCAAGAGGGGTACAGCCGCTTTTGGTAGTTTTAAAACGTCCTGGTGTTCCATTATTTTTCCCCCTCATTATTCGGCACAAAGAAACGCCTTTCGTCGCCGTATTCATTAAGCATGTCCAGGTGGTCCATGCCCCTTTGGGCTTCTACCTGGTGGACTATCCGGCCCGCGTCTTCGTGGGCTTTAACAATTTGTTGGTTTAACTCTTTGGCCAGGGCGGGCTTTTTGTTGTCATTGTCGAGGTAAAGCACCACTTCCTTGACCAGGTCGGGCAGGATAACCGCCGCCATAGCGCCCGCCGTTCCCGCCGCCCACACTGGCAAACCATCCACTTGCATACATGCCAGGCCGGTTTCTATACCTTCACTAAGGCCTAAAATAGGACCAGCAGGGGCCAGGCGGATAGCACCGCCCCAAGTCGGCCCTAGCATCTTTTTGGGTTCTGGCACTTCCGCTTTTCCAACGGGGTCGGGAACCCGGATAAATTCTTCCCCGGCCATCACCGTGGCCCGTGGAAAGGTCTTCAAAGCACTTTCCACCAGCGGGTGGGTACTGAAGGTCGGGCGGGATAAAAAAGTGCGGTGGATACCCACAATTCTGGGGTGCCCCTCTATAATAGCAACCACTTGGCTGACCATGGACGGGAAAAAACCAAAATCCTGCAATTTACCTTTAATGACTTCGGTGTATCGTAGTTTGGTATGGAACCGTATGGTGGGCGGAATGCCGCCGAGCTTTTCCAGATCAAGACCCCGGCCTAATAGGTAATTTTCCACCGGGGTTTCCGCTACCGCGTGGCCGTCGGTCCAGATGCGTTTGGCGTTGTAGATTTTACGGTCGCGGTCGGCTTTTTGCTTCTTTTTGTCTACAATCACTTTGGGTTTTTTGGGCTTGGGGGCTTCACCTTCGCGGACTTCCAACCCTGCATAGTAGGCAACCTCTTTAACTGCCTTTGGAAAGTCCCAACCATTAATTTCTTTCAAAAATAAAATGGCATCCCCGTGGGCACCACACCCAAAGCAGTGATAAAATTTCTTCTGGTCCGTTACGGTAAAGCTGGGCGTAGCTTCGTCATGGAACGGGCACAGCCCTTCCATTTCGTTCTGCTTACCCGCTTGCAAATCCACATATTGGCCGATGATTTCCGATAGTGGCGCACGGGCGCGAATTTCGGCCAGGTCTTTATCACCAAAGCTTTTAGCCATGGGCCACCCCTTCGCCCTGGTACGGCTTGTCGTAAAGCACCACCAAGCCTTGCACGGTGTTGGCCACATAGATTTCAATTTCCCGCCGACGTATTGCGGGTAAGTCTTCGTGGGCGGTTAAATCGACCTCGACCCCGTCCGCATCTATGACGACAGAAACCCGCATATCAAATGCGCCCTTTTTTGATCGGCGTTTCAATCTGTTTGACGTAGCCGCGCAACTGGACCAGGACGTCGATTGCTTCGTCCAATTCCTTGCCAATCCTGGGGGCTTCGTCGGGGTCTATCTGGCCGTTATCAGCCATAGCGTGGCCCACTTCCGCGAACACGTCGGCCACTTCCTTGCCCACTTTTGCCAGGTGACCCGCAACCGCCGGGTCTATGTCCTGGTTAAAGCGCATTTGCATAAGCGCGTAGCCCTGCATTCTGGCAATTTCACGGGTGACAATCGGGTCACCGGCGGCCAATTCCAGGTCCAAGATAACGTCGTTTGGGGCGTTGATATCCGGGCGGTTAATATTGCCATAATCCGAAAGGTTAGATTTTTTAACGCGGGTAATATCGTGGTGTTCAATGCGGTGGGTGCCGCCGTTGGCGCTAACCAGGTCCTTAAAATATACCTGGAGGGTTTCGCGCTGTTCTCTTGTCGTGTTTCTGCTCATTCTTCGACCCTTCGGAATTTGGCCCCAAAAGTCCCGATTGCAAAAAGGTGCCAGGCCTTCAAAATGAAGGCCTGGCAAGTCAAGCGGAGTTGGGAGACATGACCGACAAAAAGACACCCCCGCCGGTCAAAGGGGAAAGCGTTGATAAAGAC
Organism: uncultured Rhodospirillales bacterium; assembly: GCA_913060675.1. Taxonomy (GTDB): domain Bacteria; phylum Pseudomonadota; class Alphaproteobacteria; order Kiloniellales; family Kiloniellaceae; genus Kiloniella. The sequence continues at coordinate 6,401 of CAJXUS010000010.1, read as the reverse complement.
CTGGTTAAACGCCTGGATACCTTGGCAAAGACCTGGCCATCTAGCCCGGCGGGTAGCTTGGCAAGGAAACAGGGTAAACTTTTGAAAGCGTTTGAAGGACAATGACATGTTAATCGACCTCTTTATCCAGGACCCATTGGCCTGGTGGCATAAACTTGAAAAGGTCGTTTGGCGTCACTTCCCCGCCCGTGCCTTCAAATATTGCTTGTAAAAGTTTGGGGCCAGCTTGCCTGGTTCCCGTAATTACACGGGTTACAGCTGAGCCGGTGAAACCGATATCAGCCCCAAAGGCTTCCGCCGTTTTGTTCTCTTTGATTAACCAGATATTTAATTTCATAAGGCAACATACCAAATAGTCATCTTTCGTGTCAAAGGAAAAATGACTATTTGGCTCTATCATAAAAAATTCCAAATAGGCATAATCAAGGCCGGGTTGATTGGGAAATAGAGAAATGAACGATACTGTAATAAATTACATACGGGTCATTCGTAAGGAAAAGGGAATGACTTCAGATAAGCTTTCAGAGCTTACTGGTCTGTCTCCGACTTATATTACAAGGCTAGAAAACGGAAAGCGTAATCTATCCGTAAAAAATATGATGTTGTTTGCAAGTGCTCTTGGTGTTCAGCCTCATACATTAATTACTAAGTCTTCTGCCGACCCTAAAGTTACGGAAATCCCCGTTTTATCTTGGGTTCAGGCAGGGGCCTTTGCTGAGGCAATCCCTGAATTTGATTTAAGTGACTGTGAGCGCGTCCCGGTTGTAAATGCAAGCAATCCCCACTTATTTGCCCTGAAGGTTCGCGGTACGTCCATGAACGCCATAGCCCCAGACAACTCCCATATTGTGGTAAATCCTCTTGATAAAGACCTGATAGACGGCTGCTATTACGTCGTCATTCTGGAGGATGAAACTACTTTTAAGCGCTATAATGCCGAGCCAGCACGGCTGGAGCCGGTAAGTTATGATCCGGTGCATAAGACAATTTTCCCAAAAAATGGGACTGAAGTAGTTGGTCGTGTTATTAAGGTTGTAAATGATCTTTAGTTTCTTGTAAGGCAATTCATTATGGACTGGGTTCTAAGTATTTTTACCGGGGCTGTACCAAATTTATTAAATTGGCTGGCGGTTATAGTAACAATTGGCGGTTTTATTCTTGCATGTATGATTTTCGTTTGGAAAAAATACCTTTCAGATAAATGGGCGCGACGTAGTGAAAAGGCTGCCCATGCTAAAGCTATCAAAGTAATCGAAGATTTTGATAGAATACGGCTCCTTCGAAATGACGATAATTACTTTAGGGTGTCGAAATTAACCTTAATTCCGACGTGGGCTACAGCTGTCGGGTCTATAGTCATGGGCTTTATAGTAATGACTGCGAACGGTGTGGATATAGAGTCTCCATCAGTGGATGACGCGGAAGTCAAGGTAAGTATTCTTTCTTCTCTTTTATTTGGTGGGGGGTATTTTCTTGCATATAGAGCAATTACCTTACATATCTCTATTCAGAAAGCATTGGTAGATTGGGATAATTATCTTGTGGTTACCAGTATCAGAGTAAAAGCATTACTTGATAAAGCTAATATGAATAATCAAGAGCAAAAAGAATTTATCTATAGTATTCCCAATATGGCGGTTGGGAAGGAAAGGGAAATCCTTAAGCATAAGGAGGGAGGGCATCCAGAATTACACACCGCTGTTGTTGAGATGGCTTTATTGGATAGAAACCCTCATGATTAGCTATCTTTTTTAATATTTTGCTCCTTATGCTCATTTAATTGCCTTCTTTTCTATCATCCTAATTAAGGTTTAAAAGTGACAAAGTACCTATTTGTCACTTTTTTATTGACAAGCGGCATGCCTATTTGTCATCTTACTTTCAGTGAACAACTGAGGGTCAAGAAATGCACCAACCTATTACCCTGACTTTTTACCCCACCACCGCCACCCGTCGCCGTCTGGCCTGGGCCAAGGCGTGTTCCCGGTTCCCCGCCATATTCATTGGGACTTGTCTTGGAGTTCTCGCCTGGAAGGCCCTGGAAGTATATGTGGTCTACAAAGTCTTGGGTGGCCCGGTATGAGTGCGCGCACCCTCACAGACAGAGCGTTGAAAATCGCTGTTTGCTGGTTGCTAAAACACACCCGCCAACGCGGCGTCATGATCTTTTCAATTGGCCCCGGTGGCCAGTGGACCAGTGAAATGGGCGGCAAAGACGACGGCGGCCTGAAGACAATAGAAAATCTCCACACTCAACTTTTGCAAGGTATCGAAACGGGCAGCATCAAGCCGCCGGTCAAAGCGTAGGAGCTTAATTAAACATGCCCATTATTCAGACCCATAGCGGCCAGGATATCAACCTGTTAAGGCCTAGGGAACATGATATCAACTTTCGAGATATTGCTTTTTCCCTTGCCAAGCTTTGCCGCTTCAGCGGCCACACCACCAGTTTTTATTCAGTCGCCCAGCATAGTGTTCTGGTTGCGGATTGTTTGCCGCCAGAATTGCAAGCCTATGGCCTGTTACACGACGCCCACGAAGCCTTCATAGGCGACACCACGTCACCCGTTAAACGGGCACTGGACCAGGTAAACCCAAATGGTAGTGCTGGTCTGGCTTACCTGGCGGGTATTTGGGACGAACGTATCCACGAAAAGGCGGGCCTAGCCTGGCCGCTGACCAAGACCCAAAAGCAGCAAATCAAATGTGCCGACATGGTTCTTTTGGCTACTGAAAAGCGGGACCTACTGGCCCCAACTCCGGCCTGGCCAGGATCATATCGACCCCTGAAAAAAGTAATCAAACCATTGCCTGAAGACCGCGCCGCCGAACTGTTTATGGCTAAGTTTGACTTGCTTATCGGCGGCCAGGCAAAGGCTAACAACCACACGCAATTCAATGAATTGTTTGGCTAAGCAAGGAGAAGAAAATGAATATCAATATTGACGCCAAAGTCCTTAAAAAGGCGCTGAAAAATTGCACCATGGCCATAGAAAAGCGCAATACAATTCCGGTATTGAATTGTATTAGAATAAGATCGTTAAAAGGCCAGATTGTTCTTTCTGCCACTAATATGGATATGTGGATTGAACAGACCATAGAGGCCGACGTTAGAAGCCCAGGCAACCGGGTGTTTAACCCCGCACCCTTGATGGCTTTGCTTGATGATTGCGGCGAAGATAAAACCATAAATCTTTTGGGCTTTGGAGATAGTGACGGCAAGGTAGAAGCCACGGTTCCGACCCATGACTTTGAAATTGTGGTTTCTTTGGAGGTCTTCCCGCTTGGCGATTTACCCTACCCGCCCGACCCGAAAGAACAGGTTGTCATAGGTCATTCAGCCGGTGACCTGGCCACGCATATCAATAAAGTAATGTTTGCCATATCGACGGAAGAAACAAGATACTACCTCAATGGAATTTACTTCCATGGTGAAGAAGATAACCTGGTCACCGTGGCCACCGATGGCCACCGCATGGCTACTTATAAAAGCGACCTCGGCGGCACCTTCAAAGCGGCGTCTGAGTTTGAACCTTTTATCCTTCCGCGTTCCGCCGTTGCGCCCATTCTGGCGTGTCTTCCCACCCAGGGTAGTAATGCCACGGTCAGTTATTGTCTGGCGTCCAAAGAGGGTGGCGCGGAATATTTCAGGCTCTTTGTGGCCGATGAAGTCACCATCACCACCAAGCTGATAGATGGCACCTACCCGGATTATAAAAGGGTCATTCCAAATGAAGCGGGCCTGACCCAGATATCTTTGGATAAAACCCGAACCACCCGCGCTTTAAAGGCCTTCAGCAAGGTGGCCCAGGCAGTAAAGTTGAAATTCCCGGCTTTAGAAATTCACGCGGACGGCACCGGCATGGACATAAAGCACCGGTCCGAAAAAATAGGCGATATCCACACCCGTATCCCCGCGCTTTCTAAGGAAGATATACCGGCCTTTGGCATTAACGGTCGTCTGGCCCTGGATGCAATCAAAAACATAGACGCCGAAGGCATTTGCATGATGCCCGGCTTCGGTGAAGACGCCCGCCACAGTCCAATCGTGTTTAAGGGCCTGGATAACCAGGACCCCGGTTTTACGTGCGTCACCATGCCAATGAGAGTTTAGGAGTTAAACACTTGAGCGAAAATTCATTACCCACCCAACACCACCCGGACCAGGTTGAGGCTTTTGATCCTGAGGAAGTAAGGCCCGACACCGCCGCCGCCGCTGAAGAATTAGCCGCCGCCGGACCTGGTGCAATCATTGGCGTTACCGCTGACCGTTTACGGGGGTTCTTTGAACGAGTGGAGCGTTTGGAAGAAGAAAGAAAGGCCATTGGTGAAGATATCAACGAGATATTTTCAGAAGCTAAGAGCCTTGGATTTGACGTTCCCATAATGCGGGCTGTTATCGCCCTTCGGAAGATGGAAACCCAAGCGCGCCTAGAGCGTGAAGAACTTATCGACGTTTATAAACATGCCGTAGGAATGGATTAAATCATGGCTGGATCACTTAACAAAGTAACCATTATTGGCAACCTGGGCCGCGACGTGGAAGTCCGTTCCATGCAAAACGGCAACCAGGTGGCTAACCTTAATATTGCCACCAGTGAAAGCTGGAAGGACAAAAATTCAGGTGAAAAGAAGGAAATCACCGAATGGCATCGGGTGGTAATTTTCAATAAACACCTGGTCGGTATTGCGCAACAATACTTACACAAAGGCTCCAAAGTTTACCTGGAGGGGAAATTACAGACCCGAAAGTGGACCGATAACAACGGAGTAGAAAAATACACCACCGAAGTGGTTCTGGCTGCCTTTGACGGTGTCCTGACCATGCTGGATGGCAAAACCAACGGCGGCCCGCCACCGGTTGGTGGCCCAGACGACTATGGAACTTCTTCTGGTGGCTTGCCAGGTGACGACGGACCCCCGCCGAACATGAGCGACCTGGACGACGAAATCCCGTTCTAAGACATGGAAAATATCTTCGATATTGCCTTGTTAATCCTGGTTGGTGTCGCGGTGGGTCGGGTGTCCTTATCAACAAAGGGCACCGACACCCGGACAGTAAGTCCGAAATGCGCGGATAACCGACCAGGGCCAATTCCATCACCAAAGAGAAGATAATCATGACTGATAAAGTTTCAAACACCATTGAAGTACCAAACTGCTCTCCACTGCCCCGTCGCGCTTCCCTGTGTCAAGCTCAACTCACTGCCGTAGAGGATAACGAGAAAATAAGCCAGTTATGCGATTTGGGCCAAGCATTCGAAATTGAAAGAATTGCCGGTGAGATTATCGCGCTAAGTAAATTGAATATTAATTTTGATTATGCCCACCGAACCGAAATTGAGCACCCTGGAATGAAACGCGCATCCGCATGGATACGCGAAGAATTGAGTAACAGGGAAAAGAACCTTGGAGCATTAAAAAGGGCACGAGCGGAAAAGGCCGCACAATGACAAATCCCGAAACAAAGCGCCCATTAGAAGGGGCAGAGTTATTAGAAGAAATCCGCATTGCTGGGATTTACGCAGCAGAAAACGCGGTAATAGCTCGCCTGAAAGCGAAGCGAGAAGCCATGAAGGAAGACACCCCCCATGACTAAAACCGCAATCAATTATCAACTCTTTGCCGCCGCCGCCTTCCTGGTCGCCGCAACCCGTGCCTTAGATTGGGTCATGCAATGACAGATTTAGTAAATAAATTTAATTTGGGTGATGTTGTAAGGGTGGTGGATAACTGTGACGGTGATTGGACCCAGGATTGGCAAGACGAAAGCTTGCAAAATTTAATCGTTGTTAAGGTCGAATTTCCACGTTGGCATCGAGGTTATAATCGGGAGAAAATCACTTATGGCGTGATTGAAAATAACGATGATAAAGGCGGGTGTGATGAAATCCCTGAAGAAAATTTAACCCTGGTCAAATCACATTTAGACCCCGACATAACTAATCTTAAAGGCATTCTAACCCTTGCATCAAATGAAGTAGAAAACTGGCCAGAATGGAAAAGAAAGGCCATGCGTAACGTGGTGGAGCAAACCCAGAAAGAGGCCCCCAAATGAGCGCCAAATTAATGCCCTTGTCGGACCTTCCGACCTGGCCGCGCTTCCTTTATAAAAATGAAGTGTGCGCCTATCTTCGTGTAACCGATACTGCCTTCGCGGAAGAAATGGAAATGGGTCTATGGCCCAAGCCAGCTAAAAGGCAAGGCGCACAAGCCCGCTGGGACCGTGCCGCCTTGGACCTGGCAGCGGAAGAACTGCCCGCGAAACTCGCAATTCTGAGCACGTCCGGGTGTAAAAGTTCCCGATTGACAGAACATGCCCAACAGGCAGACCATGACAGACCCCTTACTTTAAAAGCTGTCTCTTATACACATCTGACGCTGCCGACGAAGAGGATAGT